>CAYJKU010000042.1:0-2063 GCA_964371215.1 uncultured Clostridium sp. | reverse complement strand
GATTATAAAAATGTTACTAGACGAATGGGAGGAAATCCAACTTATTTATTGACAAATGAGAAGATACATAAATTGGCAGATATTTTTTCTAAAATCGCTGAAGAAAATAATATTGAGTTATATACATGTAGTGAAGCAATAGATTTAGAAAAATATAATATAAAGAAAAGTGCGTGTATTGATAAAAAATTAATTGAGGAAATATTAAACAGAAAAATCGAAGTTAAAATTGATAAAAATCAAAGAGAAGAATGTAGATGTGTTGAAAGTATTGAAATAGGAACATACAATTGTTGTGCTAATGGATGCAATTATTGTTATGCATTAATGAGTGAAGAAAGCTCATATGCAACAATGAAAAAACATAATCCTAAGTCTACTACATTAATAGGAGAGGTTAGTGCAGAAGCGGTTATTACAAATAGAGATACTAAAAGTATTGTTTTAAATCAAACATCATTATTTTAATTATATATGATGATTTAAAATTAAGTTGCCTTCAAATATAGTGGATATGGATTTGATAGATTCATATATTAAATTTAAAAAGAGAAACTAAAATAAAGAAATATTGAAAGGAATATTAAATATGAAATTAGATTATATAAAAGAATTAAACAAGATGAGAAAAAAATATTTAAAATATCCTATAAAAAAGTTTGATGCAATTAAACCAAATTGGTTAATAGATAAAGACAATGTATTAAATGATATATATGATAATACTTTAGCAATATTAGAAAATTCTAATATAAATTATGGATGCATTTTACAAGCAAATACTCTTTTATTTGATAAAAAAGATAAACAAGATTGTCCAGCAACATTTATTACATCAAATAGTGAATATATTAATAATAATCCAGAAATTCTATGTTCTCTTGCTGACGATATATATCAATATAAAGAGAGTGAAATAGAATTTGTTCCACAAAATCTAAAGAAAATAGTTGAATGTATCCAAAATGAACATGATTTTAGAAGATATAAGAATGAAATAGAATTTGAAAATGGGAATATAGTAACAATTTATATAGTTACATTAATTGTTATAAGGAAACATATACATAAAGGATATTTAAGAAAAAGAATATATCCATTAATTACAAATTTTGAAAAGACAGAGAGCGCAATGATTTTACCACATAAATATTGGACAAGAAAAGTAAAGAAGAATAACTAAAACACTATCAATTAGATAGTGTTTTAGAGAATGTGATAAATTTGTTTTACTTTATATTTGATATAAAGTTTTAGCTACTTAGAATAGAAGTCTTTAGCTCGAGCATGTGATATAATATGTTGTTCATTGTTTCGGCGTATTCTACTACTAGCGGCTTCATTAATTCTATCAATTGTTTTTTTTGATAAATAGAATGTATCTTTATAGTCTGAGTCGTTAGATTCTGGAACAAGATATTTCTTTTTTAACTCTGGATCATACTTCATTTTAATAACACTCCTTTTAAATCGTATTTTATTCATATATATAATATATAATGTATAAAGTCAAGTATTTGACTTGGCGTATTACTTGAAGAGGTAAAAGTGAATATTCACAGGCTATACCTTTATATATTAAAGAAAATATGGTATAATTTAAGCAAATTGGAAATTAGGTGGATTAACTATAGGATTAAAGAGAAAAAATTTAGTGTGTTTTAATGGATTTATAAAAATAGAAGAAAGGTTTAGGATAGCAAAAATGATTAAAGTAGTTGGAACGATATTTATTAATGAAGATAAACTTTTAATAGTAAAACCAAGAAAAAGAAAAACATTTCAAATGGTTGGTGGCAGAGTAGAAATAGAAGAAGAACCTTTTGATGCGGCGATTAGAGAAATATATGAAGAATTAAATTCTAATAGTGTTGTTATAGATAAATCAAAATTAAAATTAGTAATGGAATTTGAAGAAATAGCGACTAGTGATGTAAATACAAAAATATATTTTTATGTATATAAATATAATGGAATAATTGAAAATGATTTCCAAACATCTGATGAAATAGAATCTTTTTTATGGTATGATTCAACAATGCAGAATACTCCTTTGACAAATA
>CAYJKU010000041.1:0-2232 GCA_964371215.1 uncultured Clostridium sp. | reverse complement strand
ATTTAATCAAGAAGTTCCAGAAGGAAGCTATATTGAGATAGATGATAAAATATATTTATTAGAAGAAAGTGATCTTATATTAAATAAAGGAAACTATTTCTTAATACCACTAGGGAATGTAGAAAATATAAATTATATGGAATATACATTATATACACCAATGGAGAGTTTGGTAGATGGAGAAATAATACATGATCTGGTGTTAGATGTAGAACCATTGGGAGAAAGCTTCGCAAAAGTAAATACATCGTTTATTGTAATAGACCCGCCGCCACCTGCAATGAAATTAAGTATAGCAACAAATGAAATATTAATGACAAGAGAAGAAGCATCAACAGTACATGTACATTTTGATTATATAGATTATGATGAATATACGAATTTTACAACCAAACTATATATATTTGAAAAAAATGGAGAAGCATATGTAAAGCAATTTGATACAATTGAAAATATTGTAATAGATGGAACAACAATAGTTAATCCTGTTAAAGGGGTAGTAACATTTAATCCGGAGGATTTAAATAATTCTATGGACATTATATTGAATTTAGATGAATTGCTGATGTATGAGGATAGAACATACAGGGTAATTATAGAGACAAATCATTTAGGTGAAGTGAAATATGAAGATGTAACAAACTTTATATTGGTTGAAAAAGATTAATTTGATGAAAATTGAAATTTATACAAAAGTGATGTGAGTTAAAAGAACGTAGTGAAATTAAATATAAATAGGGAAAAGCATAAAAAAACTAAATTTGGAAATACTAAGATAAAGTATTTCTAAAGGAGGTTTTTTCTTTTGATTAATAAAGTAGAAATATGTGGAGTAAACACATCAAAATTACCACTACTTAGTAAAAAAGAAAAAGAAGAATTATTATTAAAAATAAAAGCAGGAGATGAAGAAGCAAGAGATGTATTTATAAATGGGAATTTAAGATTGGTACTTAGTATAATTCAAAAATTTTATGGAAGAGGAGAAACAGCAGATGATTTATTTCAAATAGGTTGTATAGGATTAATAAAAGCAATAGATAATTTTGACTTAAGCCAAAATGTACAATTTAGCACATATGCTGTTCCGATGATAATAGGTGAAGTTAAAAGATATTTACGAGACAATAATAGTATACGAGTAAGTAGATCTGTTAGAGATTTGGCATATAAAGCACTTCAATTTAAAGAAAAGTATTTAAGAGAAAAAGGAAAAGAAGCTACCATAGAAGAAATAGCAAAAGAATTAGAAGTAAGTAAAGAAGAAATAGCATTTAGTTTCGATGCAATCCAAGATCCAGTTTCATTACATGAACCAATATATAATGATGGTAATGAAAGTATATATATTATGGATCAAGTGAAAGATGGAAAAAATACAGATGAGATGTGGACGGAAAAAATGGCCATTGAAGCAGCTATGATTAGATTAAATGAGAAAGAAAAAATGATCGTAGCAAAAAGGTTTTTTGATGGAAGAACACAAATGGAAGTGGCTGATGAAATTGGAATATCTCAAGCTCAAGTTTCGAGGTTAGAAAAGAGTGCCATTAAGAATATAAAAAAATATTATGATTAAATAAAGAAGTAAATTGTTTTAAAAGAATAATTTACTTCTTTATTTAATATATTATCTATGAAGGAATATACGCATATAAGAGTTATTTCTTATTATATAGAAGAAAGTTGAAAAGTGAGGTGAAAAAATGACAGATAAAGGATTAGATTTTAAGCATAAAGAGGTGATAAATATATGTAATGCAAAAAGGTTGGGATATGTGCAAGATGTTTGCGCTGATTTAGAAACAGGAATGATCACTTCTATAATAGTGCCAGGAAGTAATAAAATGTTAAAGATATTTTCTCAAAATAATGAAATAGTAATCCCATGGAATAGAATAAAATGTATAGGAGAAGATTTAATATTAGTAGAGATATGATATAGGGAAAAAAGAGTATATTTTATAAATTAAAAAAAAGTTGAAATATTTTTAAAAAAGTGTTGACAATAAAATATAATCATGTTAATATAATTAAGTACTCAGCAAATGGAAAATATTAATAGTAAATTACGGAAGAAATTAGTAAATAACAACTAGGTAAATGCAGATAAGAAAACTACTAAATCTTTTATTTTTTTACTCAAAAAATAAATTCTAAAATTTTTTAAAAAAATGTCGAAAAAGTGTTGACAAAGAAAAATGGTTGTAGTATAATACGAATCGTTCCGCA
>CAYJKU010000040.1:0-3142 GCA_964371215.1 uncultured Clostridium sp. | reverse complement strand
TACAATAGCCTTCTAGGCTAAGAGCAAACCACCAGTTTTACTGGTGGTTTTGATTATAATAATATTTTGAAAATTAATTGACTTGAAGAGTATAGAGGTATAGAATGTATATATATTAAGTAGAAATAAAGGGGGAAATATGGAATTAATTATTAAAGAAATTTCAAAGAAATTTGAGAAAAACGAAGTATTAAATGGATTAGATTACGAATTTGAAAAAGGGAAAATATATGGACTTCTAGGTAGAAATGGTGCAGGAAAAACAACTTTTTTTGATTGTTTAAATGGAGATTTAAAAGTAGATAATGGAGTAATGAAAATAAAAGAAAATGAGAAGGAAAGAAATGTAACTATAGAAGATATTGGTTATGTACTATCAACTCCGATTGTTCCAGATTTTCTGACTGCAAGAGAATTTTTGAAATTTTTTATTGATATAAATAAAAAAACAATTAAAGACTTGAAAACACCAGATGAATATTTAGATTTTGTAAAAATAGAAGATAAAGATAGAAATAAATTATTAAAAGATTTTTCACATGGTATGAAAAACAAAATGCAAATGCTTATTAATTTTATTTCAAAACCAAATATTTTATTATTAGATGAACCATTAACTTCATTTGATGTTGTTGTTGCAGATGAGATGAAACAATTACTTAGAGAAATTAAAAAAGATCATATTATAATTTTTTCAACACATATAATGGAATTAGCAGTGGATTTATGTGATGAAATAGTATTATTAAATAATGGGAAATTAACAAAAATGGTTAAAGAAGATATTGGTGATCAAGAATATAAACAAAAAATTATTTCTGCATTAAGGGGTGATGAAAATGTTTGAGACATTTAAAATTGCATCAAGACTTAGGATTACATATCTAGTAAATGGTATATTACACTTTTTGAAAACAATACCAATTGTTAAAAACTTATTACCAGAAGTATTATATGATAAATCTATTATCAAAAATGTAATAACAGTAATTGCAATGATTGGTAAAATATTAAAAACGTTTTTAGGAAAAATTGCATATGTAGGAATTTGTATTACAGCTCCACTTTTGGCGTTTAATAGCTTAAATGCTGATACATTTATTTTAGTACTATTTTTCTTTTCACTTGCAGGAGCAATTACAAATACAAAACTATTTAATCCCACTATGGATAAATATTATGCAATAATTTTAATGAAGATGGATGCAAAAAGATATTTAATATCAGATTATACATTCTATCTTATTAATTTTTTCATAGGAATGTTTACTGTTATGCTTATTTCTGGAATAATAATTTTTGGAATAAGTGTGCAAGCTATAGTTTTTGCAATTTTAGCTCCATTATATATATTATCAATTAAAAATATATATAATGTAATTAGAATAAAAAGATTTGCAAAGAAAAGAGTAAATGTAAGTGAAAATGAATTATTAAAACATGAATGGATATTATCTATTGGCTTTATGGTATTACCATTTATATTAATATACTTTGGTGTGAAAATACCATTAATTGGTATTTGTATATTAGCAGTGATATTAATATTAACAAATATATATACATTAAGAAAAATCTATACATTTGAAGATTATAGATATTTATATAAAGAACTATTTAGTAGTGAGAAATCTTTAGTTGTAATAAGTAAAAAAGCAAGACAAAATGTAATAAATGAAGCATCAAAAAAAGCACTGGATATGGATGAAAGTCAAACTAGTAATAAATTTGGATATAAATATTTTAATGACTTATTTATTCAAAGACATAGAAAGATATTAACAAAATATTCAAAAATAGTTACATTGATAGCTTTGGCAATAGGAATTATGTTATTAGGGGCATGTTATATATATCCAGAAGTAAAAACAGGTATAAATAATATGTTAATAATGTTAATACCATCAGTATTGTTTATAATGTATTTTATAAATCCAGCAATGAGAGTAACACAAGCAATGTACATGAATTGTGATTATAGTATGCTTAAATATAATTTTTATAGAAGCCCTAAAGCTATATTAGAATTATTTAAAGAAAGACTAAAATCACTTGTACTTATAAATTTAGTACCAACATTAGTTATTGCAATATTTGCACCTATTTTACTATATATATCTGGTGGAACAGATAATAATTTTAATTATATAATGTTAGTAATATCTATAATTGCAATGTCAACATTTTTCTCTGTACATCATTTAATTATGTATTATATATTACAACCATATAACAAAAATATGGAACTCAAAAGTCCAGTATATACAGTAGTATCTATGATTGTATATATAATATCTTATACATTATTTGGTAAAGAGATACCAGTCATATTATTCGGATCTATTATAACAATATTTTGCTTAATATATATAATTATAGGGACTATATTAGCATATAGATTAGCTCCTAAAACATTTAAAGTGAAATAAAATCAAAATATACGAATTGACATAATATGTAAAAAGTTGTATAATTAAAGAACTACTTTTGTAGAATAATTAATTTTGAGGTGCAGTCATGAAAAGAAGACCTATTACTTTAGCAGCAACACTTTTACCAGAATCAGTTAATAAAACATTAGCTAAAATTCGGAATTTAGAAAATACAATAATATTTATATTAATATTATTAGTATTAACTAAAGTGTTACCATCAGACAACAGAGTATTAATTGGTTATATATCAATAACATTAATACTTAAAGGGTATTTTATATTAAAACATATGAAAATATCTAAAGAGTTGATGATCGTACGTAGTGTAAATGCAATGAAAAGTAAAGCAAAAGGTGAGTTAACAGAAATAACTTCTAATGCAATAGGTAAGGCAAAAAAGACGACAAATATTATATGTATATTTATGTATTATTCAGTTATACAATTGATTTTAGTGATGCTTATAAGCTCATTTTCAATTCAATTAATACTATATATTGGTATATGTATGATGGGATGTGCAATAATAGCATACTTCATATTAAAATTGTTGGCTTTTGAAGCTTTTATGAAGTACGAAAGGTACTTCTGGGAAATAATAGGGACTGACTAAAAATTATGGAGAAGAGAGTGATATTCACTCTCTTTTCTGATGTGAAATGTAATCCCCCAGTTATACTGGGGGTTCTGAAAGCTTCTAGCTATGG
>CAYJKU010000039.1:0-4076 GCA_964371215.1 uncultured Clostridium sp. | reverse complement strand
GCACAACCTGGAAGTGAAGAAAGTAGGATTCTTCTTAAAGAATTTCCTATTGTTACTCCATAACCTCTTTCTAATGGTTCACATACAAATTTTGCATAATTACAACTTTCATTAATTTCTAAACATTCAATATTTGGTTTTTCAAATTCTATCATCTTTACCTCCTAATATTAGAGAATATATCTCAACCTTTTTAAAACTATTTGATAAAATATTATATTTATTATAATTTTTATTTTAGTTATTATTTTGAGTAAAGCTCTACTATTAAATGTTCTTCGATTGTAACGTCAACTTCGTCTCTGTTTGCTAATCTAATTACTTTACCACTTACTTTTTCACTATCTTTTTCTAACCAAGCAGGGATTATTCTTTTACTAGATTCTTGTACATTTATTTTAATAGTACCATTGTCTTTTTTGCTTTCTCTTAATGTAATAACATCTCCTACTTTTACTAAGTATGATGGGATATTAACTTTTTTACCATTAACTTCGAATTGAGCATGGTTTACGAATTGTCTTGCTTGTGCTCTTGAAGTACCGAATCCTAATCTGTAAACAACGTTATCTAATCTACTTTCTAATATTTGTAATAAGTTTTCACCTGTTATTCCTTTTTTGTTTGAAGCCATTTCGAAATATTTTCTAAATTGTCTTTCTCCAACTCCATAATATGATTTTGTTTTTTGTTTTTCTCTTAATTGAGTTCCATATTCAGATAATTTTGCTTTCTTTTGTCCATGTTGCCCTGGTGCATAATTTCTTCTTGAAATACTACATTTATCTGAATAACATCTTTCACCTTTTAAGAACAATTTTTGTCCTTCTCTACGGCATACACGACATTGTTCATCTTTATATCTTGCCATGATATTACTCCTTTCTTATACTTATATATATGACCTTTATTATACTCTTCTTCTTTTTGGTGGTCTACAACCATTGTGTGGTATTGGTGTTACGTCTTTGATAGCACTAATTTCTAATCCTGCTGTTTGAAGAGATCTAATTGCTGCTTCTCTTCCTGCTCCAGGACCTTTAACATATACTTCAACTGATTTTAAACCATGTTCCATAGCTGCTTTTGCTGCTGTTTCTGCAATTTGCCCAGCTGCAAATGGTGTACTTTTTCTTGAACCTTTAAATCCAAGTCCACCAGCACTACCCCATGCAATTGTATTTCCTTGCACATCAGTAATTGTAACTATTGTATTGTTAAAACTTGAATGAATGTGCGCTGCACCTTTTTCAATGTTTTTTCTATTTCTTTTAGCCACTTTTTTTGTTGCTACATTTTTAGCCATTGCTTGTTTCCTCCTCTTTCAAAATTTAATTTTGAGTTTGAAATTTATTTTTAAATTCTATTTTTTGTTTAATTTGCTTACTAATTTTCTAGGACCTTTTCTAGTTCTAGCATTAGTTTTTGTTCTTTGACCTCTAACTGGAAGACCTTTTCTATGTCTTAATCCTCTGTAACATCCAATTTCAGTTAATCTTTTAATATTAAGAGCAACTTCTCTTCTTAAATCACCTTCAACTACATGTTTTTCATCGATTACTTTTCTTATGTCATTTACTTGGTCGTCTGTTAAATCTTTAATTCTAGTGTCTGGATTTATACCTGCTGTTTTTAAGATTTCTTGTGAAGTTGATAATCCTATACCATAAATATATGTTAATCCTACTTCTACTCTTTTTTCTTTTGGTAAATCCACTCCTGATATACGAGCCATTTTAGCACCTCCATTTTATTAAAATTAAAATATTAAAATTATATAGATAAAATATTATACTAAACCTATATAATAGTTGTTTGTCCTTATCTCCTAAAGGTGAAATGCAACTAACGTTTACTTTAGTTCCTCTAGTACTTACAGACATATATATAAACACAAATCGATATGTAAATATATTTATATAATCAAATTATACAAATACTTTCACAGCCGCTACCTAATTTGTGTTATTAGCTATTTTAGACTATCCTTGTCTTTGTTTGTGTTTTGGGTTTTCACAGATAACTCTGATTACACATCTTCTTTTTATTACTTTGCATTTGTCACATATTGGTTTTACTGATGGTCTTACTTTCATTTCTTTGCACCTCCTACTGTACTTCTATTTTCCTCTCCAAATGATTCTTCCTCTAGTCAAATCATATGGTGATAATTCAACCTTAACTTTATCACCAGGTAAAATTTTAATATAATTCATTCTTAATTTTCCTGAAATATGAGCAAGTATTTGGTGTCCATTATCTAATTCTACTTTGAAATTAGTATTTGGTAGAGTTTCAACAACTGTACCTTCGATTTCAATAACGTCTTCTTTTGCCAATTTTATTCCCTCCTAAATAGAGTTTTTTAACAATTTTATCATTAATTTCATAATAACTACTATATTATACTATAACTCTGTTACAAAGTCAATATTTTTGGCTCTTTTTCTGTAATTAATATTGTATTTTCATAATGACAAGATAATGATCCATCTTTAGTTACTATTGTCCATCCATCATCTAGTTCCATTATTACATCTTTTCCTACTATTACCATAGGTTCTACTGCTATTGTCATACCTGGTTCTAATCTAATTCCTCTACCAGGTTTCCCATAATTTGGTACTCCTGGCTCTTCATGCATTGTTTTTCCAATTCCATGTCCTTGAAATTCTTTTACAACAGTGTATCCATTTGATTGTACATATTCTCCAATTGCTGAGCTAATATCTCCAACTCTATTTCCTGGTACTGCATATTTAATACCTTCAAAAAAAGCTTGTTTTGTTACTTTTATTAATCTTTCTGCTTCTTTTGTAACATTCCCTACTTTAAATGTTCTTGCTGCATCTCCATGAAATCCATTTTTTCTTGCTACTGTATCTATACTTATAATATCTCCATCTTTTAATATTCTTTTTTTAGATGGTATTCCATGAATTATTTCATCATTTACAGAAATACATGTTGCTGCTGGATATGGTGGTATTCCTTTAATTCCAATATCATATCCTATTTGAGCTGGAATTGCTCCTAATTCTCTCATTTTCTTTTCGGCAATCTTATCAATTTCCCAAGTAGAAATTCCTGGTTTGATATGTTTTTCTACTTCCTTGTATACTTCTGCAACTATGCTACAGACTTCTTCCATTAAAGCAATTTCTTTTTTTGATTTTATATCTACCAATTACTTTCCTCTTTTCTATTTTTCATTATCTATTTATTGTATTTTTCAACAATATCTTTTGCTACATCTACACCAAATCTATTTATTCTTTGACTTACTTCTTGATTTGTTAAAACTCCTTTATTAGTATAAAAATCTACTAATGGTGATGTTTGTTTATCATATATATCTAATCTATTTTCAATTGCGGCTTGATCCATATCATCTTTTCTTTGTATTAATTCACTTCCACATTTATCACATATACCTGGTACTTTTGAAGGTTTTAGTACTAAATTATATGTTGTTTTACAGTTTTGGTTTGAACAAACTCTTCTATTTAATATTCTTTCTATTGTTTCTTCTCTTGGTGTTGTTAAATTTATAACTAAATCTACTTTTTTATTATATCCATCTAATATTTCTTCTAATTTCTCAGCTTGTACTATTGTTCTTGGGAAACCATCTAATATAGCTCCATTTTTTGCATCTTCTTGATTTAATCTATTAACTACCATTGGTACAGTAATATCATCTGGTACTAAATTACCTTTAGATATATATTTATCTGCTTCTATTCCTAATTCTGTTTTTTCTTTGATATTTTTTCTAAAAATATCTCCAGTTGAAATTTGTGGTATTCCTAAGTTTTCTTCTAAAATTCCTGCAACTGTTCCTTTTCCAGTTCCTTGTGCTCCTAACATTATAAT
The DNA here is from genome assembly GCA_964371215.1 of uncultured Clostridium sp. Lineage (GTDB taxonomy): Bacteria > Bacillota > Clostridia > TANB77 > CAG-508 > CAG-269. The sequence continues at coordinate 200 of CAYJKU010000039.1, read as the reverse complement.
TACCATAACTTTTTCCTCCGCTTATTTTTTAAGATTATCCAGAATATGTTACTTACTTAAATGTTCCAATAATCTTTATTATATTTACTTGTATAAGAAAACATAATAAAAATTATCTTGAAACATAGCTCTTGTTTTATAAACCTTAACTATGTTTCAATTTAATTATTCTATTCTAAAAATCCTTTATAATGTCTCAT
>CAYJKU010000038.1:0-4437 GCA_964371215.1 uncultured Clostridium sp. | reverse complement strand
AAATCATTTAGGTGAGACTAAATATGAAGATGTGACGAATTTCATATTAGTAGAAAAAGATTAGAAAAAAGGATTAATTTCAATAACATGAGTGGAAAGATTTGAAAACTTTCTGCTCTTTTTTTGTGACTTCAAATTAAATATTTCTTCTGCAAATATATGTATCTAGAGTCACAAGTGTATATAGTATAATAAGTGTGAATTATTAAGTAAATTATCTGAAATTATTGAATTATAAATAGAGTTATTATATAATATATTTTGAAAAGTTGGAGGTACACAAATGAAACAAGAAAAGAAGATAAAGATAAAAAAAAATAATAAATTAATAATGATAGGTCTAATAACAAGTTTAATAGTACTTAGTATTATGGGATTTACATTAGCAAGATATATAATTGAAACAAATAGTGAAAAGAAATTATTAGAAGCACAAAATTTTTACTTTTCAAGTAATTATTTGACAGAAGAAAGTGACAATATATATACAATATCAGATTATTCTGATGGAGATGAGATAGCAATCGAGGTATATAATTATCAAGATGAATTAAGATACACTACGACCGATGTAATATATGAAGTTATAAGTGATAGAATCCCAGCGGAAGATATTATACAAGCAGAATTTGTAGGAACAGATTTGAAAGTTTCCGAAGTAAAAGTAAAGGTAAAGAAAGAATATTTCGTAGATGGAATTTTTTCGTTTACATTAACAGCTAAATCCAAATCACCATATGAAAAGATGTTATCAGCTACATTCAATGTATATCAAGCAGCACTTGCTGAAGATGCATATATGGAAGTTGTAGACAATTTAAATTCATATACTGTTGCAGTAGCAGTAACGTCAGAAGGAAAAGAAGGCGAAATCACAGTTAATTATCCAGCAACGTTAGCTCCGGATTTAGGAGATGAAAGAATAACTGAAGCAACAGATACATATTTTAAATTTATAGCACAAAAGAATTCAGTATATGAATTTACATTATTTAAGATAAATCTAGATGATTTGTATGGAATGCACGATACAGAACCTTTCCAGATAGTTGCTAAAGTTGTAGGAACTGAAAGATTACCAACAGATGCACTTATTGGTAGATGTGATGATCAAACAGTTCAAGATCCAAATAAATGGGGATTGTATGAAAAAAATGAAGGTGATTTAACATATGTAACAGATGAAAATGGAAATGTAGCATATGAAAGTGGTCCTGGAAGTTCTATGACTAATAAAATACCAGTATCAGAACCAGTTAATGAATATTATTCAATAAATGTTACAATAAGAACAGATATAACAGCAAATACATTAGATGCAAGTTTAGGAGGGACAGTAGTTGCCATATCACCAGTTTGGGGACAACAGATTGCATGGATTGCTGTTAAACGAAATGTATTAGAAATCTATAGTTATCAATATTATTCACCAGGTTTAGCACAAGGAAATGGATATGTTTCAATAGATATAACAGAATATAATAATCAATATTTAAATATAATTTTAACAGGTGAAAATGGTGGAGAAAGTAATGTGTACATAAATGGGGATTTAGTTAGAACATTTAATTCTGGAACATTAGAATTTCAAAATGAACCAGAACTTACAATTGGAGATTTAAGACCTAATAGAGGATTATATTTTATAGGAAATATATATAATTTTACTTTATATAATAGAATATTAGAAGATTATGAAATTAGAACAGTATACAATTATTATAAAGAACGATTAAATATGTAATACATATATACAAGAGAGGAGTCAAATGAAAACTACAAGAAGAATTAATTTGATAAACAAAAAAAATATTATATTATTGTTATTAGCTATTCTTATTGTAGTTTCTTTTTTGAACCTTAACAATTTATTATTAGAGCAAAATTCAAAAAAAATAGATTATATATTAGATGGATATAATTTAAAAACCATTAGTCAAGAATCAGTAGAGGGGTATGTAGAATTACCATATATAAAAACATTAGGAATAGAACCTAAAGTTGGTGAAAAGTTTGTAGGATATGACATTAATAGTGATGGGATAGCAGATTTTGAACAAGGAGATTTAATGCCAGTATCATTATATTCTACTAATTATGAAATAGAATTATTAATGACTGAAGATGAGATTCCGTTTACAGCTTGGCTATATGAAGATAATTCACATATACAAGGTGATGAATTGACATCAGGAGTTAATGATGTAACAACACCTTGGAATCATGACAACACAGCTAGATATTTAGTTATAGATACTAAATTTACAGAAACAATAGGTGGAACTGTAGAGATAACACTACCTGTTGGTATGTATGTATATGATCCAGATTCATATACAGGATTAGAAGGAGATATTATTGATGTTAGTTTCGAAACATTGACAGGATTAAGTGGTACAGGAGGTCAAGGTGTTGGAACATATAAAAACAACTGGACAGGTACATTAACATATACATTTAATGAACTAGCTACAGATGGAAATCCAATATTAGTAAATATAGCTTATGATACAAATATATGGAATAAAACAACATTGACGGATACTAATTTTACAAATGGATTACCACTGATAACTGTTACTATGACAGAAGGTAGCAATATATATACGAAGACTTTAGATGATGTAGCGTTCGGGAAAAAATATTTGAATTTAGGAATGCAGCTTGTAAGATGGTACTCTCCGACTAGAGTATCATTAGATGAAGCACAATATATGTTTAGAGAAGAGATAAGACAGCCTAATGGATATTGGGATGAAATCATAATAGAATACACATTACCAAATAGTGGTGGAGAATATGCAACATATATAGATGAAGGTGTAGCATCAACATTTTTAAAATATCCAGAAGCTACAACAATAGATACATCGGATCCTACAAAAATAATATATACATTAGAAGACTTTTATTATCCTTTAGGATATATGTATGTTGCTCCTAATTTAATGTTTGAATCATCTAAATTCGAGCCAAATGAATCGTTGATTAGTAATCTTAAAATTAGATATATAAGTTATGGTGGAAGTGTAATTGAGATGTCAGCAAATCATACTGTGAAGATATCAGCAGGAGCAGAAATATCTATAAGTGCAATATCTGATTTTGTATATACTGGAGTACCTGAAGACATAGAATCACACTTAGCTCATTTATCAGTATTAAATGCAGGTCTAGAAGATTCAGATAAAGTTGAATTAATATTTGATTTTGATTATCAAACTGCAGCAAATACAAGAAACATAACAGATGTAACAGCCTTTTCAGCACCACATAGTAAACAGACAACCTTTGAAGTTACATATTCTCTTGTAGATAGATATAACAATATAGTTGTCGAAAACCAGCTAATAGAAATTACATCAGGAAACCTTGATCATAACGGTGGATTGATAACAATACCTATGGTAGTAGAAAAATATAATTTGGAAAATCCAGAAAATCAGCTAGATCAGAATGAAGTGTTTTTCAAAAAAATTTCTTATGAAATAGGATCAATACTGGCAAATACTAAATTATATCAAAATGCAGCACAATTAAGTAATTTAGCTTCAGGTAATGTTTATGGTCAGTATAATGGAACAACGAATTATGCATATCATAAAATAGAATGTATAGAATACAATGCTGATGGGAGTGAAAAGAAGCGAACAAGCAAAGAGGCATCAACGCGAGGGTCAACAATAAATTCTAACTCTATATATTTAAAAAATGTAGTTTTGAGTGACTATAATCCGAGTGCAGGAGAAGAAATAAATGTAGCAACATATATTAATACAAATGCATATCCATACGGGAATTCACAACATATTAAAGTGCCTACATTATATTTCTTAGCGCCAAATGGTGTTGAAGTTGTACCAGATACAATGTCTGTGACTAGAGGTACAGAGTCTTACGAGTTTGAACTGGCAGAAAGAAAAGTGGGAGATTCTGGACAAACATTATATACAATATATATAAATGATCCGGAAGCAGCTTTTGGAGGATCATATTTCGATGAAAACGGAGTAATGAAAGCAAGTAATGCATATACAGATTTAAAAGTCAATATGAAAGTAATATCTGTTCCAACATCAGGATATTTAAGTGAAAGATTAAGTAATATGTTTTTTGTTAAAGATTTATATGCAACAAATTCAATTCATTCATCATATATAGTGAATGAGCCATTTGACTTTGAAAATGATGGAGTTATAGGAACAGTTGTAAAAACAACATCATCATTAGTACTGAACATATATCCAAATGCAAATAAATTTGAATTTGCGAGTGAAATAAAAATTAATGAAAAAGAATACACAACTACAAATATGTCATATATACCAAGTGATGCATTTGGAAAAATAGTTAAAGGTGCAGCAAATTATAGGCTGAAGATACAAAATAATTCTGATGGTTTTATAGCAGGAGAGGATTTCTATTACTATATACCTG
>CAYJKU010000037.1:2216-7114 GCA_964371215.1 uncultured Clostridium sp. | reverse complement strand
TCCAATAACACATAAGAGATTAGTTAATATGGGTGAAGAAGATAAATATTACATGGAAAATAACCATGACGCTATTATTTCGGATGAACAATTTAATAAAGTGCAAGATATAATGAAATCAAAATGTGGAGCAAGAGAAACAGGAAGAAGAATAGGTAATATAGGAAAAAAATTTACATTTAGTAATAAATTGATTTGTGGGTTTTGTGGTGAAGTTTTATCAAGAAGAAGTTTATATACAAATAAGAAAAAAATAAATCCTGCATGGTTATGTCAAAGTGCTGCAAAAAACGGTAAAAAATTGTGTCCCCAATGTAAGATTATAAGATAATATATTATCAATTAAAGAAGATAAAGAAGGATTTAATATATTTTTAGATAATGTAAAAGAAGCTTTTACTAATAAAAAATTAGAAAATCAAATTCACACATTAAACAAAGAACAAGATAGACTTTTAAAAATTAATAATAATTTACTAGATTTAATATTGGAAGGTAAAATAGATAATAAAACATATGAATTGAAGAAAGAAGAAAATGATAAAAAGGTAGAGGTGGTTGATAAAAAAATACTACAATTACAGTTATTATTAGAAGATGATAAATCTATAGAGAATGGTTTAAAGAGATTACAAGAGCAATTTACAGAAGGTGTTATTTTGAAAGAATTTGATTCTGATATTTTCAATGCATTAGTAGATTTTATTATAGTAGGTGAAACAAAAGATAATGAATATAATCCATATACAATAAAAATTGTTTTAAAAAATAATAAAAAACAACTAAGTAAAAATGATGATTGGATTAAAAATATAAAAGAAGATAATATAGGTTTAAATGTTTTAGAGTTCTTTTCAAAAACAAATTTTACTAGCTTTGAAAGAAACGATAGTGGATATTTAGAAAAAAAGAATATAAAAAATGTACATGTGATGGTAAAATGTGATATAATTTAGACATTACAGATGAGAGCAAACTAGCATTTTTAACAGTGCAGATGTAAGCATACATCACATGTTGAAACAGTTTGCATTATGAAAAAGAAGTAACAAATGAATAAATAAAATTAAAAAACTAAAGGACAATTTGTTAAGTCTTTTAGTTTTTGCTTTTAAGAAAAAATTAGAGACTATAGATTTATTTAATATGTTAAAAAATAAAAATATGATTGTTTAAGTAATAACTAAGTGATATACTAGAGAAGAATTAAATGGAAAGATAAGGGGAAAAGATGAGGAATAAAGAAATAATTAAAAAAGTAATAACAATGATATTAATGGTACTATTTGTAGGTATAATTTTAGTATTTGCGGGTATTAATCCTATACTTATTATAATTATATTACTAGGACTTACAGGAATATTAATATATTCTTCAAATAAATATAAAACAATTAAAGAATATGAAAAAAGTAGTGAAGAATTTAGAGAAAAGAATAAATTAGAAATTGAAACATTTACTCAAGTAATGATTGAAATTAAAAAAGTTATATTCATTTTGATTTTAATATATATTGCTACAAATATAAACAATTTAGTAATTGCAATAGTATTTTGGATATTAGCAATTCTCATTCTTGGAAATTTAATAATACAAATAATAAAGATTGATAAAAAAATAAAAGAAATTATCAGTAAAAATAATAAATAGTTATTTATTATAGAGCCAGAAGGAGTAAATATGGATATAAAAATAGAAGGAATGAGTTGTGCTAGTTGTAGTGGAGCAGTAGAAAGAGAAGTTTCTAAAATAAAAGGTGTTTCAAGTTGCACTGTTAACTTAATAGCAGGTAAAGCACATATTGAACATAACCTTAAAAATGAAAAAGAAATAATAAAAATAATTGAAAAATTAGGATTCAAAGTAAGTTATGACTTGGAATTTGATGATAAAAGCAAAAAATATAAATCATATAGAAATAAATTTATAATAAGTGGGATATTTACAATAATTTTACTATATATAGCAATGGGACCTATGATTTGGTCAAATATTCCTATGCCAGATATTATAAATATAAATAGAAATCCATTAAATTTTGCAATAACTCAATTTATATTAGCATTTATTGTTATTTTAATTGGTAAAGATTTTTATATATCAGCAGTTAAAAAAATAAAAAATCCTAATATGGATGTATTAGTTTCGATAGGTTCTTTGTCAGCATTTATATATAGTATATATTCTATGATTAAAATATTTAATGGAGATATACATGCAGTACATAGCCTGTACTTTGAAAGTTCAGCAACAATTATTACATTAATTTTATTAGGTAAAACATTAGAATCAAGAGCTTTATCTAAAACATCAAATGCAATTAAGAAATTAATGCAATTGGCACCAGAAACAGCTTTAATAGTAGATAATAATGGTGAAGAAAAAGAAATTGCAACAGAAAGCATTAAAGTTGGAGAGATACTTATCATTAAACCAGGAAGCAAAATACCTGTTGATGGAGAAGTAATATATGGTAAAACATATATTGATGAGAGCATGCTAACAGGAGAAAGTATGCCGATTACTAAAAAAATAGGAGATAATGTTTCAGCAGGGACAATAAATCAAAATGGAGCTATTAATATAAAAGCAACAAAAGTTAGTGGAGATACATTACTTGCTAAAATTATTAAATTTGTTGAAGATGCAAATGCAACTAAAGCACCAATTGCAAAATTAGCAGATATTATATCAGGTAAATTTGTTCCAATAGTTATATTAATTGCAATAATTGCTGCAATAGTATGGGGATTACAAGGTGTAGGGTTAGAATTTACTCTTACAATTTTTGTATCAGTATTAGTAATTGCATGTCCATGTGCATTAGGACTTGCAACACCTACTGCAATTATGGTTGCAACTGGAAGAGGCGCTAATTTAGGTGTTTTATTTAAAAATTCAGAGAGTTTAGAAACAACACATAAAGCTAAAAAAATTGTATTTGATAAAACAGGAACAATTACAAAAGGCAAACCTAAAGTTACAGATATATTAAATTTGGGAATAGAAAAGGAAGAGCTTTTAAAAATAATATATTCTGGAGAGAAATTGAGTGAACACCCTATCGCAAAAGCTATTTGTAGCAGTTTAGAAGGAATAGAGAGTATAGAAATTGATGGATTTGAAGTACTTGTTGGTAGAGGCATTCAGTTCATATATAAAGGTAAAAAAATATATATAGGAAAATCTGAAAATACAGATGTTGAAGAATTAGCAAAAGCGGGGAAAACACCTATAACAGTTTTTAGAGAAGATAAATTAATTGGTATAATAGCTGTTGCAGATACTTTAAGAGATGAGAGTAAAGAAGTAGTACAAGAATTAGAAAAATTAGGATTAGAGATATATATGCTAACAGGAGATAATGAAATAACAGCAAATGCCATTGCAAATGAAGTTGGTATTAAAAATGTTATTGCAAATGTATTGCCAGAAGAAAAGGCTAAAAAGATTGAAGAATTACAAAAAAATGAAGATAAAGTTATTATGGTTGGAGATGGAATAAATGATGCGCCAGCACTGGCTATAGCAGATATTGGTATTGCTATTTCTAGTGGTACAGATATAGCAATGGAATGTTCAGATATTGTTATTTTGAATGATAATATTAAAACAATAACTACTGCAATAAAATTAAGTAACAAAACTTTAAATAATATTAAAACAAATTTATTTCTAGCATTTATTTATAATATTATATGTATTCCGATTGCTTGTGGGATATTATATGTATTTGGAGGTCCAACATTAAACCCGATGATTGCAGCACTTGCTATGAGTTTATCTTCTGTGTCTGTTGTTACAAATGCATTAAGATTAAATATAGTGAAATTAGATTAAAATATTTAAGTAGGAGAATTAAATGAAAAGAAAATATTCTAATTATGAAAACAATAGCAATTTTTTAAATACAGAATTTATATATGAAGAAATTAATTCTGAAATATTTAAAGGAACAGTTAGTTATTTAAAAATAAATAAAGTTAAAAATCCTGTGATAGTCAAAAGAAATACTGGAGAAGAAATATGTATTTGTGATTCAGGCTATAGTTTTATATCAATATATGAATATAATAAAAATTATGCAATAACAGTAATGTATGGCCAAAATGAAGAATTAGTTCAGTTATATTTTGATATTATAAAAGAGACTGGAATAGAAAAGCAATTACCATATATTGATGACTTGTATGTTGATATAGTTGTATCAAATGATAATGTTATTGAAATATTAGATGAAGAAGAATTAGAAGAAGCATTAAATAATAAGTTAATTAAAATGGAAGAATTCAATTTGGCTAATAAAAGTAAAGTAGATTTATATAATAAATTACAAGATATAAGTTTTATTCAAAATATTCGTAAATTAGCTAAAATGTATTTGGAAAATTTAAAATAAATCAATGAAAGAGGTAAAAAATGATAAAGGATATAAATGTAAAAAGTATAATTAAATTTACAATACCAACAATATTTATGATGTTGTTTATGTCAATATATACAATGGTTGATGGTATATTTGTAGCAAATTTAATTAATGAAGAAGCATTATCTGCAATAAATATAGTATATCCAGCAATATCAATAATAGTTGCATTAGGATTAATGTTAGGTACAGGTGGAAATGCTCTTTGTGCTAAGTTATTAGGTGAAGGAAACAAAGAAAAAGCAAGAGACAATTTTTCTTTATTTGCAATAGTTGGAGGAGTAATAGGTATAGTATCTTCGATATTAATATATTTTAATATTGATTCAATAATAGGTTTATTAGGAGCAGAAGGTAATGTAATCGGATATAGTCAAGAATATTTAAGATATATATCATGGTCATTCCCATTTTTAATATTGCAGATGATATTCCAAACAGCCTTTATAACTGTTAATAAACCGGGGTTAT
>CAYJKU010000037.1:0-2206 GCA_964371215.1 uncultured Clostridium sp. | reverse complement strand
CATTTGGAACAATGTTTTTAGGTGGAATGGCAAATATAATATTAGATTATATTTTTTTAGGACCTTTAAATATGGGAATAAAAGGGGCAGCAATTGCAACAGGGATAGGTTCATCAATACCAGCAATAATAGGATTAATATTCTTTTTTAGAAGAAAACAAGACTTATATTTAAAACTACCAAAATTAGATTTAAAAGCATTAGGGAAAGCAAGTGCAAATGGGTCATCTGAAATGGTAGGAAATATTGCTACAGCAGTTGTTACATACTTATTTAATATAACTATGATAAGATTAATTGGGAATGATGGAGTTGCAGCAATTACAGTAATATTATATTCTCAACTATTCTTAAATGCAGTTTTTATGGGATATGCTATGGGAATATCTCCAGTTATTAGTTACAACTTTGGTGAAAAAAATGCAGGTAATTTAAGAAAGCTTGTAATGAGTAGTATTAAATTAATTTTAATTTTCTCAGTTATAAGTGCTATCTCAGCAGTAATATTTGCAGAACCAATAACAAAGATATTTACAGAAACTTCATCAGGAGTATATAATTTGACATTAGAAGGATTAAGGATTTTTGCTATAAGCTTTATATTTGCAGGAATTAATATATTCGCATCAGCGATGTTTACAGCATACTCAAATGGGATAGTATCTGCAACAATTTCATTTTTAAGAACATTTGTATTAATAACAGTTTCAATACTTGTATTACCAGAAATAATAGGTATAACAGGTGTGTGGTTAGCTGTTCCTATAGCAGAAGCAATTACTTCATTTATTTCAATAATCTTTATATTAAAATATAAGAAAAAATATATGTATAGTAAAGAGATTAAAGAAGAAGTAGATAATCAGATATGTGAAAACATAATAATAACAGTAAACAGAGAATTTTCAAGTGGTGGTAGAGAAATTGCAAAAAAAATAGCAGAAAAATTAAAATATGCATATTATGATCAAGAAATAATAAATGAAATAGCAAAAAATAGTGAACTAGATAAAGAATATATAGATAAATATAGTGAGATAAATTGTAATAGAAACTATCCAATAAAAATAGCTAATTCATTTATAAAATATCAAGAAAGATTAGAAATAGATTTGCAAAAACGACAGTCTGACATAATAAAAGAACTAGCCTTAAAAGGTAATTCTGTATTTGTCGGAAGGTGTTCAGATTATATTTTAAAAGATCTTAAACCATTTAAAATATTTATATATTCATCAGATATGAAAAAGAAAATAGAAAGATGTTATACTAAAGTTCCTCAAGATAAAAGTAAATCAATCAATGAAATGAAATCAAATATTTTAAAAATAGATGAACAAAGAAAAAAATATTATGAGTATGTTACAGGACAGAAAATAAATGATGTACATAACTATAACCTAACAATAGATACATCAAAAATAAGTATAGAAGATGCAGTAGTATTAATTTCAAATATATGTAATAAATAAAAAATATGGAGGTAAATATGAAAAATAATGTGTTTATAGGGATGATAATAGTGGCAATTGGAATAATAATAGGTGGAAATGAGTTAGATATATGGGATGTAAATTTGTTTTTTAATGGATGGTGGACTTTATGTATAATAATTCCTTCTATTGTAAGTTTATTTAGAAAAGAATTTATAAGTGGAATAATAGGAATATTAATAGGAACAGTATTGTTATTATCAGTAAATGATATTATAACTTGGAATATGGTATGGCCAATAATAATAATTGCGATAGGCATAAATATCATGTTACCTATTGGACTTAGAAGTAAAAAAACAAAAGTAGATCCAATTAAGAAAGAATATGTAGCAATATTTTCAGGAAATGAAAGTAAAATTGTTGGAAAGTTAGAAAACACAGCATTAATAGCTATATTTGGAGGAGTGGACTTAGATTTAAGAGAAGCAAATACAGAAGATGAAATAACAATTAATTGTACTTGCTTATTTGGAGGGATAGATATAATTGCACCACCAAATGTATATTTTGAAGTAAAAGGAATTCCAATATTTGGAGGAATAGAAAATAAGACACATTCAGAAGGTGAGAAAAAAGTTAAAGTGAATTGTACATGTATATTTGGTGGAATAAGCATAAAATAGGTAAAGAGGTAGTTTATACTACCTCTTTTTATATGTGAAATGTAATCCCCCAGTTATACTGGGGGTTCTGAAAGCTTCTAGCTATGG
>CAYJKU010000036.1:0-7804 GCA_964371215.1 uncultured Clostridium sp. | reverse complement strand
TATTAAATTAATAATTAATTAAAAATAAATAACAATTAAATAATAAATAATTAATAAATAAATAAAAAATAAACTAATTAAAAAAACATCTAATATAATTTGTTACTTTAAGATATACTAAATAAATTATAATTATTATTAAAAAAATATTTAATAAATAATAAATAGATATTAAAAAATAAATAAATATTAAATAAATATTAAATGAACTAACTATAAAAAAATTTAACTAATTTATTTTAAATAGAAACAAGGAAATATTAGATAAATGAAAATATATAAACTAATCATATAAAGACTTAGGTATTTAGTATGTTAAGAGATAGAAAATGATAGGTTAAGTGTTGTTTAATCGCATTACATAATGTGATTATTGAAAACTAAAATAATGTATATCTATATACAGATAAATAAAAAAGTGATATAATATGAAAAAACAAAAGGAAGAAAAATGGAAATTAAATTAAATAAAGATGAGAGAATAGACGATTTAGAAATAAATAATTTAAAAATAATTCAAAATAGTAATAATTTTTGTTTTGGGGTAGATGCAGTATTATTATCTGATTTTGCAAAAAATATTAAAGAAAATAATATTGTAATGGATTTAGGAACAGGAAATGGAATAATTCCAATTTTATTATCTGCAAAAACATCAGCTAGAAAAATAATAGGAATAGAAATTCAACAAGAAGTATATGAATTAGCTAAAAGAAATTTAAAATTAAATAATATAGAAGATAGAATAGAAATAGTGAATACAAATATTAAAGAATTGGTAAATATATATCCAAGTAAAAGTATAAATGTAATTGTAACAAATCCACCATATAAAGAGTTGGGAAGAGGAATTGTAAATGAGACAGATAATAAGTTGATTTCAAGACATGAAGTAGAAGCTAACTTAGAAGATTTTATAAGAGTAACATCTCATTTACTAAAAGATAAAGGTGAAATATATATGGTTCATAAGCCAGAAAGATTAGTAGATATATTTTGTCTTATGAGAAAGTATAAGATTGAACCTAAAGGATTAAAATATGTTTTTCCAAATGTCTCGAAGCAACCATCATTAATATTAGTGAAAGGTGTAAAATGTGGAAAATCTTTTTTAAATGTAGAAGAAAATATATATATTTATGAAGAAAATGGAGAATATACAAGTCAATTATTAGAAATATATAATAAGAAAAAGGAGTAATTAAATGGGAAATCTATATATTGTATCAACACCAATAGGAAATTTAGAAGATATAACTTTAAGAGCGATAGAAACATTAAAAAATGTGGATGTAATAGCTGCAGAAGATACAAGACATACTTTAAAGTTATTAAATAGGCTAGAGATATCAAAACCACTAATTAGTTATCATAGACATAATGAAGATGTGAAAAAGGATTATTTAATAGAAAAATTAAAAGCAGGGGAAAATATTGCGTTAGTTTCTGATGCGGGAACACCAGGGATTTCAGATCCTGGAACAGAAGTAATAAAAGCAGCAATAGAAAATGAAATTAATATTATTCCAATACCGGGAGCAACAGCGTTTGTACCAGCACTAATTTGCTCTGGCTTAAATACTAATGAATTTACGTTTTTAGGTTTTTTACCATTAAATAAAAAATTAAGAAAAGTTAAATTAGAAGAAATTAATAGTAGTAAAAAAACTCTTATTGTATATGAAGCCCCACATAAAATTAAAGCTACATTAACTGATTTTAGAGAAATATTAGGGGAGAGACAAATAGTAATAGCTAGAGAAATAACTAAGATTCATGAGGAATATGTTAGAGGTAATATCGAAGAAGTTTCATCTAAAATGGAAAATGTAAAAGGTGAGATAGTAATAATTATTGAAGGTGCTAAAAAAGTAGAAGAAGTAAATATATTTGAAGAAATGACAATAGAAGAACATTATGAATATTACGAGAAAAAGGGGTTAGAGAAAAAAGAGATAATTAAAAAAATATCTAAAGATAGAAATGTAAATAAAAATGAAATATATATTAAATTCATTAAAAGGTAAGAATGTTTAGTTCTTACCTTTTTCTTGACTCAATTTTAAAATCTTATTACAACATTTAGTACAAATTAATTTATCATTATAATCTAATAAATTAGTAGTAGTATTACAGAATATACAATTTGGCTCGAACTTCTTTAAAACAATCGAAGAACCGTCAACATATATTTCAATAGGGTCTTTTTCCTCAATTTTAAATTGATGTCTAATTTCGATAGGTATAACGACTCTACCAAGTTCATCTACTTTACGAATGATACCGGTTGATTTCATATTACCCCCCCTTAAATATTAATACACTATAGTTAATATATATCATATAAAAAAGTTTAGGTCAATTAAAAGTAATAAAAAAAAGAAAATAGAATAGAATTTGTTAGGTGATATTATGTTGAATTTTATTTGGCCATTATTTATTATTATTTCTTTTACATATGCGATTTTTGCTGGTAATCTAGAAAGTTTAAATTCATCCATATTTGAAAGTACAGAAAGTGTAATACAATTATCAATGACATTATTAGGTACAATTTGTTTATGGAATGGAATTATGCAAATTGCCAGTGAATCTTCTATTTTAGAAAAATTAACTAAAATAATGAATCCATTTGTAAGAATGTTATTTCCAGAGATTAAAGGAAATAAACAAATTGAAAAAGAAATTTCTATGAATATGATTGCAAATATCTTAGGACTAGGGAATGCAGCGACTCCACTAGGACTACAGGCAATGAAATCTATGCAAAAAGAAAATGAGAATAAAGATATATTAAGTAATTCTATGGCAATGTTTATTGTAATAAATACAGCATCTATACAATTAATACCTACAACTGTTATTGCAATTAGAACTTCACTTGGAGCAGAAAATCCAACTAGCATAGTATTTCCAGTATGGATAGCTACTATTTGTGCAGCAGCTGTAGCAATAATTGTGACAAAAATATGTATATATATTAGTAAGAAAGGGAAGAGATAATGGATATTATTAATTTTATTTCAAATGCTGCAATGCCAATGATTATATTAGTAATAGTAGTATATGGTGTTATAGAAAAAAAGAAAGTATTTGATAATTTTTTAGATGGTGCAAAAGAAGGTATAAGTCTGATAGTTACGATATTTCCTACATTAATAGGATTATTTATAGCAATAGGTGCTCTTAGAAGCTCTGGAATATTAGATTTAATAACAAATATAGCTAGTCCATTATTAAACCTAATAAACTTCCCTACAGAATTAATGCCATTAGCAGTAATTAGACCGATATCTGGAAGTGGTGCAATAGCAATAGCTACAGATATAATGAAAAATCAAGGAGTCGATAGTACATTAGGAATGATGGCTTCTACAATAATGGGTTCAACGGAAACAACATTATATACTTTAGCCTTATATACTAGTTGCGTTAAGATTAAGAAAACAAGATTTGTATTAGGTGCAGCACTTATGGCAGATTGTGTAGGAATTATTGCAAGTGTTATTGTATATTCATTAATTGCGTAGTATAATCAATAAAAGGAGTGTGATTAATGAATATATTAGTATTTATATGTATCTTTTTAATTGTAAGAAAAATAGTAATTGAAATATTATTTCTTCAATTAAAAAAAGAAATATCATAAATAAAATTATTTATGATATGATTCGTTATTTAGTATTTTAAATCCTCTGTAAATCTGTTCAAGTAAGAATACTCGTATTAATTGATGAGGGAAAGTCATTTTTGAAAAACAGATTTTTTCATTACAATTTTGAAGTAATTGATTGGATAACCCCAGAGAACCACCAATTATAAATGTTATATGGCTTTTTGTCATAGTTATATCTTGTATTTTTTCAGAAAATTGTTCTGAGGAAAAAGATTTACCTTGTAAATCTAAAGCAAAAATATAAGAATCTTTTTTTATTTGATTCATAATATTAATAGACTCTTTATTTTTTATATCATTATCTATAGATTCATTTGATTTATTTGGAATAGGAATATCTTGAAGTTCTAGTATTTGTAATTTGCAATACTTAGATAATCTTTTTGTATATTCGCTTATTGCATCTTTTAGATATGTTTCTTTAATTTTTCCAACACATATTATATCTATACTTAACATTATATTCTCCTAAATTATTATTTGTTTACTATTAATATCTCTACTTGCTACAGAAAGTTGAAGAGAATTTTCATTGTAATTGTTTGATATTAATTCATCTAAAACAGTTTTATATGCTAATTCTGGGAAATTACTTTCTTTACTAAGATGTCCAATCATAGCAGATTTTAAACCAGATTTTAATAAATGAGAGATAGTTTCACCAGCTGTTTGATTTGGTAAATGACCTACGGGACCAGCAATTCTAGACTTTAGATGATATGGATATGAAGAACATTTTAAAACTTCAGGATCATAATTTGCTTCTAGCATAACAAAATGGCTTTCTTCAAGTTGTTTTAAAATATCTGTATTCATATGTCCAATATCTGTTGCAATACTAATTTTTTTAGCTCCTTTAAAAATATTAAAACCACATGGATTGGCCGCATCATGAGGAATTGAAAAAGGTAATATATCAAAATCACCAATTTTAAATTTTTGAGATACTTTAATAAGATTAATATTATCGAAATTTATTTTTTCTTTTTGTTTTGGCATAGCATTTAAAGTTTCTTCATTAACATATACAGGGATATTGAATTTTTTTGAAAAAGTTCCAAGACCTTGAACATGGTCAATATGTTCGTGAGTAATAAGTATTCCATCAATTGTTGTTGGATCTATATCCATAGATTCAAGAGAAGTTTGTATTTTTTTAGAACTAACTCCAGCATCAATTAATATTTTAGTATTGTCTGTTCGTAATAATAAGCTATTACCACTGCTACCACTATATAAACTGCAAAAATTCATCATATTTCTTCATTCCTTTGTTATTCTTTAATTCTTTGTATATTTGCTCCTAAGCTTCTAAATTTTTCTTCTATATTTTCATAACCTCTGTCGATATATTCAAGGTTATATACTTCTGTAATTCCTTCTGCTGCAATACCAGCGATTACTAAAGCGGCACCAGCTCTTAAGTCTGATGAGTACACACTTGAACCGTGAAGTTTTTCAACACCTTCGAAGAAAGCTGTTTTTCCTTGTGCTGTTATTTTAGCTCCCATTTTATTTAATTCGTCAGTATATTGAAATCTTGAATCCCAAATACTTTCTTTAATAATACTTGTCCCATCGGCTAAAGATAAAGCAACACCTATTGGTGATTGAAGATCAGTTGGAAAACCAGGATGAGGTAAAGTTTTAACAGTTGTTTTATGAGGTCTTGTATTCATAGAAACACGTATACTATCTCCGGATTCTTCAACAGTTCCACCCATTTCTAATATTTTAGCTGTAACAGATTCTAAATGTTCAGAGATACAGTTTTTTAAAGTTATATCACCTTTAGTTGCTATAGATGCAAGCATAAATGTACCAGCTTCTATTTGATCTGGAACAACAGAGTAAGTACAGTCACCATGTAATTCTTTAACACCATGAACTTTAATAACATCAGTACCAGCTCCTCTAACATCTGCACCCATTGCATTTAGAAAGTTTGCTACATCAACTATATGTGGTTCTTTTGCAGCATTATCTATTACTGTTGTACCTTCTGCAAGAACTGTTGCTAGAAGTGCATTTATTGTAGCTCCTACAGAGACGATATCTAGATATATATGAGTTGCTGTTAAATTATCTGCTTTTGCATAGATAGTTCCTTTATCTAAAGAAACAGTTGCACCTAATAACTCAAATGCTTTGATATGTTGGTCAATAGGTCTAGCACCAAGCATGCAACCACCAGGCATACCAACTTCTATTTCACCTTTTCTACCAAGCATAGCACCAATTAAATAGTATGAAGCACGGAACTTGCTTGTTAAATCTAAAGGAGCAGTAGTTGTATGTATATTTCTATTATCTATTGTTATATTATTAGGAGAATTCCAAGTAATTTTAGAACCTAACTTTTCTAAGATAGTACATATAATTTTTATATCACTAATATTAGGTAAATTGTCTATCGTACAAATACCGTTAATTAATAAAGTTGCTGGAAGTATCGCAACAGCAGAGTTTTTTGCTCCATTTATTGTTATTGTTCCTTTTAAAGGTGTTGGTCCTTTTATTACTAGTTTTTCCAAAGTAATTCCCCCTATAAAGTATATATTATATTTCAATTATCATTTAAAAAGTAGAGTGTATTCTACACTCTACTACTACATAAATATACCATAAAAATATTACTAATGCAAGCTATTTTTTAGCAGTAATTAACCCTGAATCACTGAAAAATTCTATAAGTTTAAATTTAAATTGAATTGTTGGATCTGAATCTTCAGAAATTATACTAAATTCTTCTGGATTTAAGTTATCTTTCATTAAATTATGAGAATCTTCATCTACGTATCCAGTTGTAAGATCTACAAAACATAATGGTGGGAACATAACACACCACCAGTTTTCACCAGTTGCATTTCCGATTTCTACTTTTAGTGCATCATAAATTCCAGAAGGTAATGAAATATCTCCATAATCTTTTGTAGGAAAATCGTATTTACCAATAGATATATTTACATCATAATTAAATCCTTGGGAAGAGATTGTATTTTTTGCAATTTCTTTAAATCTAGTTATATTTTGATT
The DNA here is from genome assembly GCA_964371215.1 of uncultured Clostridium sp. GTDB lineage: Bacteria > Bacillota > Clostridia > TANB77 > CAG-508 > CAG-269. The sequence goes on along the minus strand of CAYJKU010000036.1, from coordinate 1,092 downwards.
AACTAAATTTATGGCTTCATCTTTTGATGTAATATTTTTAGTGATTGAGTTCATATATTCTATAAGGTCATCTCTAACAATATATTTTAAATTTTGATCCTCATCAGAATTGCTATTAGCAATTACATGTAACCTAAAAACAGAGTCCGATATATTTGTAGAAATATTTTGTGCATAAGATATAGCACAGATTGTAGTATATGCAAATAGTAAAAAGAATATGGTGATAGTTATTTTAAATGTTTTATTATTAATAATTTTAAATAATTTTTTCATTATGTACCTCCAATTAATTTTATAGAAAATATCCATTTAATTTAATTATTTACAAAAATAGAATAATTATACATTTAAATAAAAATATTGAAACTGTCGAAAAAACACGATGAATTTTACTTCAAATTGTATTGACATGAGTAAAAGTAAATGGTAAAATTTACCAGTACAAAAGATACAACAAAGCCCATTTCCGTACAAATAAATAATCTTGAAAGGAATGATTTTATGTTGAAAAATCAAAATAGTAGAGAAAAGTTATGTGCATTTTATGCAAGTGATTATCACTTTGAGATGATAAGCTTACCATATATTAATGAAAATATGGAAAAAAATAAGGAAGTTGTAATATTTACTGATGAAGATTTACAAGGAACTATAAATAAATTATTAGGTAACTTGAATATGAGCAGTGAGAAAAAAGATAAAATTTTAGATATTAATTGGAGTAACAATGATGTGGAAAAATTTAAATACATCAAAAGTTTAGAAGAAGATGTTATTGTATTTATTAAAGGAAAACAAAATTATATTAATAGTATTAATACAAATTTAGAGAATTGGACTACTGAATTAAAAGATCTTAAAATTATTGATTGTTATGAGATGGAAGAGGTAGCAGAGACTATGCATGATGTTGTTAAAGGATATAGTAAAATGCTAATTACTTCTGGTGAGAAGAAAATATAAAAAAATATTCAAAAAAAGTTGCAAAACTAGAAAAATTGTGATATTATATATAAGTCTTTTGTAAGAAAGACAATATATCGAGGCGTAGCGCAGTTGGTAGCGCGCGTGGTTTGGGACCATGAGGTC
>CAYJKU010000035.1:0-9025 GCA_964371215.1 uncultured Clostridium sp. | reverse complement strand
CTACTGTTACATGTATTATTGTTCTATCTATATCTATTATCAATTTATATTTTATACCTTGGTCATCACCTAATATTATTTCAGCATATTTTCTTGTTGAATCATCTGCAAGCATGTCATATCTTGTTACTTCAAACACTATGTTTGATTGTGTATCAGCTGTTACTTCTCCTAATAATATTGGTGTATCTACATAGCTTGATAGTTCTTTTTTACTATTACTTCCTAATTTCGCCGTTATAGCAAAATTGTTATCTGTTATATTTGTATCAGATATATCTGGATTTGCTAATATTTCACTTGATGGTACTAAATTCATATTAAATTCTTTTACACTTAATATATGCATATTTTTATTTTCAAAATATGTCGGTAATTCAAATGTTAATGTATTATCTGCACCAACTTCATGACTTGCTAATATTTCATCTTCATATTCTGTTATATATCTTAACATTACATTTACTGCATTAGATGTTGTATATATATTTTCTGTATTTTCAACTCCACCTTCTAAATATCTTTGCCATCCATAACAATTAAATGAAAGTACTCTACCTGAATCATATCCTTCATCTATATATCCTTCTTTTACTGAATAATTAAAATTCATTGATATTATATCTTCTGTATGTGACTGTAATATTGTCCTTGGAAGTCCTGTTACTTTTATCATGGTTATATCTGATAAACTAGCTATTTCACTTATACTCTTCCAATCAGTATCTATTAACTGTAGATTTCCACTTACATCTAATAAATCTGTTCTTGTTGTATATTTAATTTCATATATCTGTCCATTATCTCCTAATATTTTAGGTTCACTTGTTAGGTCAAAATCTATTATATTATTCGCTATTCCCATATCTACTGGATATTCTACATTTGCTTTTGGGACTGGTATATAGTAATAGAAATCTTCCCCTGCAATCATACCTTCTGAATTATTTTGAATCTTCAACCTATAATTCGCAGCTCCTTTTATAATCTTACCAAATGCATCACTTGGTATATATGACAGTTCAGTTGTTGTATACTCTCTTTCATTTATTTTAATTTCACTTACAAATTCAAATTGATTTGCATTTGGATTAATTGCTATTGTTTGTGTCTTATCTGGATAACCTGTAACTATTTTGTTTAATTTCCCATCACCCTCAAAGTCATATGGCTCTGTCATAGCATATGTTCCACTTGTTCTTTCACTTACATAAAATGTGTTAAATAAATTTATAGGTGTATACCCTAAGGATGGATCAGAAACTATCGGACAATATATATATAATTTAGGACTTGCATCCGCTCTTAAAAATTTTCCTGTTACTGGGTCAATTATTTGTCCACCAACATAAATATCTCCCGGATTAAATGTCATCGTATATATATTTTTATCAATTTCAGCATCATATTTATGCTCAATATTTACTTCTACTCTTTCACCATCAAATTCTCCAAATATTTCTTCTTCATTTAGTTCAACTTCTGCTGGAAGTATAGCATATAATACTGGATCTTCAGAATATTGAGATGTTCTATATGGATATGGAAACATATATATTTCCATTTTTATAAAAAATTCTTCCCCTGCCTGATAATTAGTTTGAGGTAAAGTTATTTTTTTAAGTGCTAATGTATTTCCTGTATGTGATGTTACAGTTGTATTCAAAGATCTATCAATTACCTTTTTCTCTGTACCATCAAAATTATATTCTGTTATTCTAAATGATGTTTTAACTGGTGTAGTTACTAAATATTTCCCGTAAAAATTACCTGCCGAGTATGGTGCTGCTGATGCACCAGTATGATATAGTGCTGTACTATCTGCTAACGAATCTATTACATAGCTAACCTGTTTCATCGATACTTCTTGAGGGTCAAGTGGCACAAAACCTTCAATTGAAGCATTATCTGAATTATAATCATTTACCAAATGAACAATTGTTACTCCTGTTCCACCAACTGTTGCCGCAGATACAAATGTATATGTACCTCTACCAACTTCATTACTATATCTATCTATCAGTATATAATCTAAATTAACAGTTTTACCGTATAATTCTGCAATATTTATACTTCTTACTAAAATATCTGCTTCTTGATTACTATTCAACGCTTTGTCTGAATTAAACATGTATTCTATTTTTAAATTCCCACTATCTAATGCTCCCTGGTTTCTAAAATAGAAACCTCCTAACCTAGGTTCTAAGTTAGTATTATAATTATATTCTACTCTTCCTCCACTTAATGTTGACGTTATATTAACACTATCTGTAATAGTAAAATTTGCCATAGTTTCTATATCTGTTGCAACTGTTCCTCCATAAGAAGTAAGTCTAACCTCATATTCCATAGTTACAATTTCACCTATATGGAATTCATCTGCTGCACAATTAATAATAGGTATTATACCTGTTTGACTACCTATTAATACATCACTTTTTGTATATACAACTTTACTTGGATCACTTGTATCTATTGTAAATCCATAAGTCATTGATATTGATCCTGGATATAGATCTGTCCTTTCACCCTTATATACTCCATAATTTGTTCCATCTGTCGGAAGTTTAATTATTATCTCTATTTCCTTATAATATTTATTTCCATTAGTTATACTTGAATAATTCATTGAATGATCGACACCTTGAGAAATTGTTCTTGGAAGATATTGTGATGATATAAAAGGTGCTAATGATTTTTCAAAATTTATATTTGATAATTTCTTTGTATATTCACTTCCGTTTTCAGTCATTTTAACTTCTATCAAATTAACATTTTCTCCAGATAATTGAGAAGATGTACCTACAGCACCATCCCAAATTTTAGTATCAACTGCCACTGGTATAACCACTTCTTCTTCTGCTAATGCTAGGTTATTATATGTATATATAATCTTTCCAGTTCTTGGGTTACTATATACTCCTACACCTTGTCCACCTGTACCACTAAGTCCAGACAATTTTTCAAATATAACAGAATCCATATTCCCAGTTATACCTGTCCATGTTGTTGTATTTACATCTGAATCATTGTCATACCATTGCATTCCTACTGGTAGTGTTATTTCAATAGTGCCACCAGAAGCTTCTGTAAAAGTTGGTTGAATTACTAAATATTTAACATTATCATTATAATCCCATGGAGTTGATACTGTATATTCTAAATTTTTCAATTCTACTCCACTAACTTTATTTGTTTCATCATATAACCATGCTGTAAATGGGATATCATCTTCTGCTGTTATTGCATTTATTGAAAGACTACTGAAATTTGCATTAACTGGCATAAGTTCTCCTGGCTTATAGTCTACTTCTCCATCATTATCTATATCATATCCTACAAAGCTTTCGCCAGTTGTAGGTAATATTCCAAGTTCAGCTGGATATGGTAATTCTATCTTTCCATTTTTTATATTATGATTTAAACTTTTAAGGCTATATCCATTTAAATTGTACAATACTGTTTTTTGATTAGATTCTAATAAGAAATTATTTAAATTTACATATGAAAAGAATACTAGTAAAAGTATTGCTATTACTAATATTATCTTCTTATTAAATTTATTTTTTTTATTTCTCTTCAAGTTTATTTCCTCTTCTTCGTTTGTTTTCCCATTATTATCCATTGATATTATATCAAAAAAATATATTAATATGCTATACTTTTTATATTTTATTTTTATCCAATTTTACTATTTATCTCTTTTTTCATTTTACTAATTATTTTTTTCTCTAATCTCGAAATATAACTTTGTGAAATACCAAGTTCATCAGCAACTTCTTTTTGTGTTTTTTCTTTTCCAGTTATAAATCCAAACCTCATTTCCATTATATTTTTTTCTCTTTTATTTAAATTTAATATAGATGCTCTTAGTAGTGTTTTATCTACTTCATCTTCTAATCCTCTAGAAGTTATATCTGCTTCTGTTCCTAATATATCTGATAATAATAATTCATTACCATCTCCATCTTTGTTTAATGGTTCATCAATCGAAACTTCTCCCTTAAGTCTATTGCTTTTTCTTAAATACATCAATATCTCATTTTCTATACATCTTGAAGCATATGTAGCCAACTTTATTTTTTTATCTGAATTAAATGTATTCACACTTTTCATAAGTCCTATTGTACCTATAGATATTAAATCCTCAATACCAATACCTGTGTTTTCAAACTTCTTTGCAATATATACTACTAACCTTAAATTTCTTTCTACTAATATTTGTCTTGTTTCTAAATTTTCTTTATCAGATAATTTTTCTATTAATTCCAATTCTTCTTCTGGTGGTAAAGGTGGCGGAAGTGTTTGACTTCCTGCTATATAAAATATTGGTAAATATTCTATTTCCTCCTTTTCATTTATGTATTTAGCACATATTGTATTTATATTTTTTTTAACAAATTCAGCTATTTTCATATTTTCAACACCTTTCTCTCTTGTTTATTTATCTAATATGCCGATTCCTATTAATGCTCTATATTCTCCATTTTTAGTTAATGATTTATTATATATTCCTATCATTATTTCTTGTTTTTCTAATTTAATACTCTCGTTTTCACGTAACACTTCAACATTATCGACATTTATACCTATTAACATACCATTTTGTTTACCTAAAGATGAAAATGGTATTAATTTTAATCTAGTAATATATTCATTTTTTATTTCTTCAGCTACATTCGAAAAATCACCTCCAATAATACCTTCTAAATTATTCAATATTTGTTTTGGAATAATTTCATATAACAAAGTATGTTCTATTATAATTACAGATTTACCTGTTATTGGTTCTTTTAAAAAATTCCCTGTATCTATCATCGCTTTTGTTTCAATCATCTTATTATTTATTTTAATTCTAATATCACAAAACATTTCTTTTTTTCTTAATCTATTTTTAATAATTTTAAATCCTAAAATTACTAATACAAATGCAATAATTGCACCAACAATTATTACCTCAATACCTATTTCATTTTCTAAAAATATGTCTTGTGGTCTTACAATATATATAAATCCAAAAACTACGCCTCCAAAAACAAATGTTATCAAATAAAAATATAATAAATCTTTCCACAAACCTTTTATATTTTGTGGAGAAAAAGATATGTATACTATTACAATAGATAATATAAATTTAAATATAACATTTGAATATACAGTAATTCCCGTAAAATATGTAACCACTGTATATATTGCACCAATAAGGCTTCCAAAAAATATTCTAATATATTTTTTCGGCTTTTTTAAGATTACACTCACACTATATATAATTATATAATTTAAGATTAAATTTTCTATAAATACTATATCTAAATAAATTGTCATATGATCACCTGCTGATGATATTTTATACTTCTCAAATTAAAAATACTGTCTTTTCTTATATGCGAAAAAAAGAAATAATCGAGTATTTTCGATTATTTCTTTTTCTTTATATATTATTTAATTCATTTTTTCGATATTTCGATAAACATATATTGTTTTTCTACATTTTATTTTTATTTTTTCTTAAAAATGATGGTATATCTAAATCATTTTGAGTTCCACTCATATCTTGACTTGAAGGAATTGAATTAATTTTCTTTTCCCAAGTTTTTGATACTATGCTATCTACATTTCTACTTGAAATAGAATTTATATTTTCATTTTTTTCAAAACCTGTTGCTATAACAGTTATTTGAATTTGATCTTGCATTGATGGATCAGTTACTGTACCAAATATAATATTTGCTTCTGGATCAACACTTCTTTGAACTAATTCAGCTGCTGTATTTACTTCATGTAACCCTAAGTCATCTCCACCTGTAATATTTATAATTACTCCTCTAGCTCCTTCGATTGAAGTTTCTAATAATGGACTTTGAATTGCTTCTTTAGCTGCATCTTCAGCTCTATTTTCTCCTGATGCTCTACCAACACCCATGTGTGCCATTCCTGTATTTAACATTATAGTCTTAACATCTGCAAAATCTAAGTTTACAAGACCTGGTATTGCGATTAAGTCTGATATACCTTGTACACCTTGTCTTAATACATCATCTGCCTGTTTAAATGCTTCTATAATTGAAGTTTTTCTGTCTATAATTTGTAAAAGTTTATCATTTGGAATTACAACTAATGTATCTACTTTTGATTTTAAACTTTCAATTCCACGTTCTGCTTGAGATAATCTTTTTTTACCTTCAAAAGTAAATGGTTTTGTTACAACACCTATTGTAAGTATGTTCATTTCTTTAGCAACACCTGCAACTATTGGAGCTGCTCCTGTTCCTGTTCCTCCACCCATTCCTGAAGTTACAAACACCATGTCTGCTCCTCTTAAAACTTCTGTAAGTTCAGCTTTACTTTCTTCTGCTGATTGTGCTCCAATATCTGGATTTGCTCCTGCACCTAATCCTCTTGTTATTTTTTCACCAATTTGAATTTTTGTGCTTGCTTTTGATTTTTGTAATGCTTGTCTATCTGTATTAACAGCTATAAAATCCACACCTTTGATTCCTGCTTCAATCATTCTGTCAACAGCGTTGTTTCCTGCACCTCCAACACCTATAACTTTTATTGTCGCTGTACCATCCATCATTGCAATATTCTCTTCATTATTGTAATCCATCATTTTAGATATTCCTCCCTATTTTTAAATAATTCATATTTTCTTATTTAACTTTCTTATGTATTTTATGAGTAAAAAAACTCTTTAACTCTTTCTAGTATATTTTTAAATATATTTGTATCATTTTGTGCATCAATGCTACTCGATACTGTTTTCGCATATGGTCTAGCTGCAATATATCTTACTAATGCATAACTTGTCCTATATGCTGGTTTAACTGTACTCACAGCTCTACCTGTTGATATTTTAACTGGTATATTTAATATTATTTTTCCTGCAACATCACTTTTATTTATATTCACTATACCTTGTCCTGTTAATATTACATTATTTATCTTAGATTTAATTCCTTGATTCATAACATCTTTGTTTATTATTGAAAACATTTCTTCAATTCTTGCTTCTATAATTTCTATTAATTCCGAACTCTTAATGATTCTATTTTTATTCTCATCTTTAGATGTATTTAAAATTATATCATTATCATTATCTATAAAAGATTTTAATGCTAAACCATATTGTTTTTTTAATTTATCTGCTTCTTCTTCCGAAATACCAAGTACATATGATATGTCATTTGTTATATTATCTCCACCTAAATGAATAGAGTTTGTATATAAATAACTACCACCTTCAAATATACCTATTTCTGTATTCCCTGCCCCTATATCTAATAACATTACATTATCTGTTAATTCATTAGTATCTAAAATTAAATTTCGTTCTGCTAATGTTATCGGTACAATACCATCTATTTCTAATCCAATTTTTTTAAATATTGAACTTAATTGTCTTACATAATCTCTTTGTGCTAAAATAACTTGTGCATTCACTGTGAAACTAGAACTAATAGTTCCAACTGGATCTATAACTATTGTTCCATTTTCTAATACAAATTTATCTGTCACTATATCTATTAATATTCTATTTTCTGGAATTTCTATATCTTTTACTTGCATTATTGCACTTTGGACATCTTTTATTGATATTCCTGAATACTTATCTTTTATATCTTTTGTTATATTATTTTGCACTATAGTAATATATTTTCCCGGAATTGTTACATAGGCTGAGTTGATTTTTAAATTTGTTTCCTCTTCTGCTTCTTTAATAGTCCTCTCAATGCTTAATGCTATTGCATCTTCATCAATTATTTTCCCCTTCTTTAGTCCATTACATTTGTAAGAAGTATTTGATATTATCTCGATCTGCCCAAAATTATTGACTTCCCCAACAACAGTGCATACTTTGCTAGTACCAATATCAATACCTACAATGATATCTCCTATCGCCAATTTAACTCCTCCATTTTCAGTTTAATTTTCTATGATTATATATATTACATTTTTATCTAATTGTCAATAGAATAGTGTATATTTTCGTAATATCTTTGAAATATTTTTGTAATGAAATCGTAATATATTTTAATAACAAAAAAGTTCTAAACTTTTTTGTTTAAAACTCTTAACCTTTTATTTTTAACTCTTTTATTTTTTTAATCTCATCTTCTTTTACAAATTGTTGATATATGTTCATATAATTTTCAAATGTCATACCTATATTCTTAAGAATATTATATATTTGCTCATATTCTTTTGTTACTAATAATTCTTTTCTTAATTTTTCATACATATAATAATTATTTGGGTGCACATAGTTTTTCCATGTCTCATATTCACCTATCAAGAGTAACCCTCTAAGCTGAGTACCTGAAATAGGATTAATATTTCTTTTTATTACTATTGATGACATATTTTCTATGTTTTTTTTACTAAAACACTTTTGTATTTGCTTATCATCACCATAAATCAATACATCTGGATATTGCTCAGTATGTTGAAATACATTCTCTAATATAAATTCCCCCCATTTTATTGTATAATCATATTCGTTTGTCAAATCTGGTATACCTTTAATTATTATTTCAGTATCAGTAATATTTGAATACACATTTTGAATTGTTTTTAATCTTGTTTTAAAACTGAAAGGATTTCTTAATGTTTGTTTTTCTATGCTAGATCCTATCAAAATTAATACTTTTTCACACATTTCTAGACCTTTATTGATTAAAAGTTCATGTCCATTATGCATATGATTAAATCTACCTACTATAACTCCTAATTTATATTTTTCAATGTTTTTCATTAATCCTCCACTGCAATTAAATTACTTAAACTTTCTCATCTATCTTTTCATTCTCTCTCTTTACGGCTTTTTTATTATTAGATTTTTCTGTCCATTTATCTATATAATATCTTCTAATAATAGCTAAATTTGTAAACATTCTTCCAACAAATACTACAATTGCTGCCAAATAAATATCTACATTTAATTGCTCTCCTAATATTGTTAATATTATAGATAATATTGCATTACCAAAAAAACCTGATAAAAATATTTTTAAATCAAAATTTT
>CAYJKU010000034.1:0-10672 GCA_964371215.1 uncultured Clostridium sp. | reverse complement strand
AAATATAGATATAGTATTTATATGTATGTCATTAAATAATAACTATAATTTAAGTAGATTAGAAAGATATTTATCTATAGCATGGGATAGCAGAGCAAAACCGGTTATAATATTAACTAAATCAGACTTATGTGATAATATAGAAAATATAGTAGCTGAAGTAGAAAGAGTATCTATGTATTCAGATATATTAGTTACATCAATATATGAAGATAATGTACAAGAAAAAATAGGAAAATATTTAGAAAAAGGTATTACTGCTGCTTTTGTTGGTTCATCTGGTGTTGGAAAGTCCAGTATAATTAACAAGATTATTAGTGGAAATACTATGGAAGTAAAAGAAATAGGTATAGGAGATAAAGGAAAACATACGACTACAGGAAGATATATTCTTAAAACAATATTTGGAGGAGTAGTTATTGATACACCTGGTATGAGAGAAATAGGAGTAGTAAGTGCAGATGTAAATACAACTTTTGCAGATATTGATGAACTTGCATTAAATTGTAAATATAGTGATTGTACACATGAAGGTGAACCAGATTGTGCAGTACAAAAAGCAATTATTGAAGGAATCATTGACAAAAGAAGATTAGATAATTATAATAAGATAAAAAATGAAAATAGTTATGAAGGTTTAAGTGCAAAAGAAATCGAAGTTAAAAAACATGAAAGAATGTTTAGTGAAGTTGGTGGACTAAAAAATGCACGTAAATTTATAAGAAATAACCAGAAAAATAAAAAGGGAAATAATTACTAGGAGATATGAATGAAAATTAAAAAAGTAATATTGATAATATTATTAATACTTCTTATAGCTGCAATAGTAGTAGGTGTACTAAATTTAAATCAAAGTGTAAAGGTTTTAGGTGATGATGTTAATCAAATTAATGTAGAATCAAATATTAATGATGGAGCTTTTTCAACAGGTGATGATCAGCCAATAGAACAAACCAAAGAAATATTAAATGATGGTGATATAGTATCACTTGACGAAAATGTATTTATGACTGAATTAAATGATGTATACTTAAACTATAGTGAATATGAAGGTAAACAAATTGAATATGAAGGTTTTGTATTTAATGACCCATCATCAGGTGCATTAGTAGTAGGAAGAGAATACTATTGTTGTGGATATGATGCATATATAATTGGATTTGAATGTAAATATCCAGAAGGCATAGAAAAACAAATATTTGAAGATGACCAGTGGGTAAAAGTAACAGGAATAATACACATACAAGAAAATCAATGGAAAGAAAAAGTCCCTGTAATTGAAGTTGTAGAAATTCTGGAAAAAGAACAAGAAGGATTAAGAGTTGTAACTTTTTAAATTAAAAGAGTTTATAGCTCTTTTTTGATGCTAATTTGATGAACCCCCCTAAATATGTTATAATATAAGTATTAAAATTTGAAAGGGTTTGATAAAGTGAGAAAAATATTTAAGTCAATTGAAGACTTAAAAAGGCATTTACCAGAAGGATATATTAACATATTGAAAAGTAACAATATATCAACTATTAGTAGATTTAGGCAATACTATGAGCAAAATGGCACATTTTCGAAGTTATCAGGAATTACGCAAAAGAAAAATGATGAAATAGTATATTTCATTGAAAGAGTAAATTTAGAGAGAAGAGTCTCTCTAAATGATGATATTGGTAACTTAGAAATTCTAAGATACGATATTGTCAAAAATTTGTATTCAGTAGGAATACAAACTAACAAGGAATTGCTGGAGTTTTATAAAAAACAAAAAACTTTTACAAGTGTAAAATTTATTGGTGAAGAAAAAAATCAATTAATTTTAGATTATATGGAAAGGATTGGTCTAAAAAAATAAACCCGAAAGTATCTACTAATTAGTAGATACTTTTTATAATATTCTAGTTTTAATTAATATATATATATGGTATAATGGGTAAGTATGAAAAGGAGAATTAGATGGAAATAAAAAAGAATGAGGAATATATAGTAGATATATTAGATAATGGATTTGAAGCAGAAGGTATAGCAAAAATTGATGATTTTGCTATATTTATTCCTAATGTATTAAAAGGTGAAAAAGTAAAGATTGTTGTAACTAAAGTACTTTCATCTTATGGTTTTGGAAAAGCTTTAGAGATAATTGAGAAATCTACAGATAGAGTAGAAGCGGATTGTAGTACATATAAAAGATGTGGGGGATGTAATTTAAGACATTGTACATATTCTAAAACATTAGATATGAAAAAAGAAACAGTTCAAAATTTAGCTAATAAAATGTTAAAAAATAAAATTAAAGTAGAGGATGTAGTTGGAATGGAAGAACCATTTAATTACAGAAATAAAGCACAATATCCAGTAGGAATAAATAAACAAGGAAAACCAGTAATAGGAGTTTTTGCAAATAGAACACATGAAATAATTCCAATAGATAATTGTTTGATACAAAACGAAAAAACAGAAGAAATAGCTAAGTATATATTATCTTATATACAAAAAAACAGGATAAGTGTATATAATGAAAAAACTAGAAAAGGTATAATTAGACATATTGTTACTAGAATAGGTGTAAATACAAAACAAGTAATGGTAATTTTAGTTATTAATGGTAAAAGCATTCAAGATGAAGGTAAATTAGTTAAAGACTTGACTTTAAAGTTTCCAGAAATTAAAACAATTATTAGAAATGTAAACACAAAAAATACAAATGTAATACTTGGTAATTTAAACAGAAATCTTTTTGGAAAAGGATATATTGAAGATACTCTAGGAGATTTTAGATTTAGAATTTCACCTAATTCGTTTTATCAAGTGAATCCGATTCAAACAGAAAAGTTATATAAATTAGGAGTAGAAGCTGCTGAAATAAGCAAAGAAGATACAGTATTTGACTTATATTCTGGAGTTGGTACAATATCGCTGTTTATGTCCAAATATGCTAAAAAAGTATATGGGATTGAAATAGTTCCACAAGCAGTTGAAAATGCAAATGAAAACGCTAAATTAAATAAAATTGAAAATGTAGAATTTCTAGCAGGTGATGTTGAAGTTGTATTAGATGAATTGGTGAACAAGAAGAAAGTTTCAGCAGATGTAATAATGGTAGATCCACCTAGAAAAGGAATGGATAATAAATCAATTGAAAACATTTTAAGTGTTAACCCTAAAAAAATTGTATATATTAGTTGCAATCCTTCTACTTTAATTAGAGATATTAGTAAAATGGAAGATAAGTATGAAATTAAAACTATAAGACCAGTAGATATGTTTCCATTTACATCACATGTTGAGTGCGTAACAGTCCTTGAAAGGAAGTAAAACCAGTAATATCAATGGTTTGAGACCTGTTACCAAAGGCTTATAAAATATTAAAAAAACAGGCTTTTTTTGATAAAATTTAGCTAATGAAAAATAAGGTTGTTAGAGGAGGACATGTTTCCGCAAACAAGGTATAAATAAATATAACAAATTTTCGACAGTATCAAGAGCATAGAAATATGTTCTTTTTATTTTGTCTAGATGAGTTAGGAGTCTATTTCTTATAAAAGGATAATGTTGTATATGTATATACTAATTAAAAAAAATAGTATATAATCTAATTGTAAAATAATGAATTGAGATAGGAGGTAATTTATATGGAAATTAGAGGAGTAGATTTTGAAAAAAAAGTAAAAGAAATTTATGAAGATGTAAAAAAAGATGAAAATGGTCGTTATTTATCTTGGGAGCATTGTTATACAGAATTTTACAATTCTCGTAATAAAAAAGAATTGTCAGAAGAAAAATACAATTATTTAGCATTACACTTAGCATTTTATTTGGCAAGTTGGGGAATGTATCGAGGGTCATCATTTATTTTGCAGAAAGATTATAAAATACATATACCAATTGTCAAAGAAATTTTGAAAAATGAATATAATGCTTTATTAGGGATAGAGTGTTATGAGTTACAAGAAAATAAAACTAATCAAGAGCTTTTAGAAGAGTTAAATAAAAAACTGCGAAAACACTATAAAGGTGTTAGAGAAAAGGTTAATGATAGTAAGAGTAAAATATCTGATACTTTAATAACAAAAATACTTATGGGAACATTAGCTTGTGTTCCTGCATATGATCGATATTTTAATTATGCTGTAAAAAAATACAAAATTTCTACAGCAACATATAATGTTGATTCTATTTTAAAATTATGTGAGTTTTATGAGATTAATAAAGAAGTATTTGATAAAGAAATTACTGAAATGTATATAAATGGTAATAACGTTATTCCATATCCGCAAATGAAATTTTTAGACATAGGATTTTGGAAAATTGGATATGATGAAGACCCTAAAAATAAAGGGAAAAATCTTCATTAGAGTATAAAACAAACTTATATAGATTTCAATAAGAATAAATTAGAAGGAGATACAATATGAATAAGATTGTTTTATGTTATAGTGATTTAGATAGTAGTAGTGATAAAAAAATATTAAAACAAACCTAGAAGCAAAACTAAAAGAAGAGTATACAATAATTCAAAGCACTAGTGATTTAGATGAGATTATTGAAAAAGCAATAGTAAATAGAAAAGAATTTAAAATAGAAAAAAAATTTTTAGAATTAAATAAAATTGATAAGATACTATTAGTTATAGGTCCCAAAATTTTTAAAAATAATAATGATATAGAAAAAATATTTGAGGAATACACTAAAATAATTGGAGTATTTAAAGATAAATATAATATTAAAGAAAAAAATATTTTACTAGGAACAGTATTATATGAAGTAGAGGATTCAAGGTACAAAGAATGTGAAAAGCATAAGGAGTCACAACTGTTGGCTAAAAAAATTTTTAATTATGCATTGGAAAATAATCATACACCTATAGCAGTACTTGGAATCAATGATTTGAAAAAAATTGATATTGATAAAGTTTGTAACTATTTTAAAATATCTATTTATGCGGCGGACGAAAAAAATTGACATGTAATAGTGTCAATTTTTTTATGCAAAAAAGGAGTGAAGAATGGTTTGGATAGGAATATTAATAGGACTAATAATAGGTTCTAATTTATCACTAGTTATATATGCGTGTATAATAGCAGGAAAAGAGAGTGATATGAAGATTGAATGAAGATAAAGAAATACAGCCAAGTTTCTTTTCAATTTTAACTGCAGATGTTCGATATGATGAACGATTAAGTTCTGCAGAAAAGGTTTTTTATAGTGAAATAACAAGTAGAACAAATGCTTTAGGTTATTGCTATACAAGTAATAATACTTTTGCTAATTTATATAAAAAAGATGTTAGAACAATAACAAGATGGATAGCAGAATTACAAAAACTAAACTATATAGATGTTGAATATGTAAGGAATGAAGTAGGTTTAGTAACACAAAGAAAAATCTTTTTAAGTAAGTTTTTAGGCATAGACAAAAATGTCCACCCGCATAGACAAAAATGTCAGGGGGGTATAGACAAAAATGCCCAGTATAATAATATACTATATAATAATATAACACACACTCATATAGAGGAAGAAAAAACAAAATATGCTGATAAAGTATATATGACTAAAAGCGAGTATTTAAAAATTGAAAAAGAATTTGGTGAAGATAAAAGTAAAAAATACATAGAGAAATTAAATTTGCATAAGTTGTCATCTGGAAAAAAATATAATAGTGATTATGCAACAATTAAAAAATGGCTAATTATAGATAATGAAAAAATATCAAAGAATCCTAGTAAAAAGAATGCACAGTTTAGTCAAAGGCAATATGAAAATAAGGACTTGGAACATCTATATGCAAATATAAAAAATGATGAAATAGAAATGTAGGTGAGAAATGAAATTAGATGTAATTAAAAACACAAATGCAATTGATAAAGATTCTGCTAAAATTAAAAACGCAAATATTATATATGAACTAGAACAAGTACAAGAAATAAAAAATGCTTTTCAAGAACATGTTTTATTAATAGGAATGAATGTTAAAAATAAAGTTATTAATATTAATTGTCTTGGAATTGGTAGAAGTAATCAAGTAGATATAGATGTAAAAGATTTAATTAGAACGGCAATTCTTAATGGAACTCAAAAAGTTGTATTGGTACATAACCACCCATCAGGAGAGTTAACAGCAAGTGAAAGTGATAAATATTTTACAAATAAAATGAAAAAGATATTGGAGATTTTTGAAATAGAGTTATTAGACCATGTTATTGTAAGTCAATATGGATATACTAGCCTAATGTCAGAAGGAATCATATGCGAAAAATATACTGATGAAAAAGTAGAGTATATTGAAAATATAATATTACTTGAAGAGAATCAAAAACTACAAAAAGAGAATCAAATATTAAAAAATAATAAAATAGAAGTTGAGTTAGAAATGTAAGTGAACAATTAATTAAAATTGGGTTCGCTTTTTTTTATTGTCTAATTTAAAATGAAAAAAGAGGAGTGAGAAAATGATTAAAAAATATGGAATAATGTTTAATAAAATGCTTAAAGAAAATTACCCACAAAAACATGATGAGTTAAAAAAGAATGGTAAATTAAATAATGTAATACATGAGAATGAAAATATGATTATTGATTATGATGAAGATGAAGAAAGATTGGGAAAACAAAAAACTTTTGATTATATAGCAAAAAGAGTATCAATAGTTGGAAAGGAAAAATAAATGAGCGAAAAAGAAAAAATTAAAATTCTATACAAAGAAGTGAATAAAAAACCTAGAATTATAGAGATAGAAAATACACTTGAAGAAAAACAACGATTAGTAGGAGGCTTAATAGAATGTGTAGATTATAAAGATATATGTATTATCTGTAATGAAGAAGGGAAGATAACAGGACTTGATCCGAATATATTATTTGGTAATGATTATATAGCAGGTAATTTAATAGTTGCAGGTGTAAATAATGAAGAAGGTGAATTTATATCATTAACTAAAGAACAAATAAAATCATGGAATCAAGAGTTATGTACGAAATCTTATGCTTTAGAAGATGGTTATGAAATGGAGTGTGATTAAACTGGGATATAAATCAGAAGTAAGAATGATACTTACAAAAGAAAGTTTAAAGGTATTTAAAGAATATTTAACTAGAAATGCTAGTAAAATAAATGTCACTGATTTAATTAAAAGTGCAGACTTAAATAAAGAAATTAGAAATATACATTATTTAGTTTGGAATAATCTTAAATCAAATGAAACTGAAATATTAAGAGAATCACAATATAAATTCTTATATGACTCATTAACATTTAGATTAGGAATAATTGGTGAGATGGGAGATGATATTCAGATAGAAGAATTTACAAATTCTAAAGATGAAAAATATAATATTCCTCATTTAATAATTCAAAGTCAATTTGATGAAAAAATCATAAGAAGACAGATTAAGGAGTATGCAAAAATAGAAGAAATAGAAATTGATTAAAAAATCTGTAAGTAAAATACTTACAGAAGAAAATTATTTTAGATTATCTAATAATGTGATTACTTCATTGTATTGAGGAAAGTCTGAATCGATTAGATAAGCATATCCATTTTTTACAACAGCAGGCAATGTACTATTGAATGATTGTAGAGTAAGTTGTTGTGTAGATTCAGCTAGTTTATATGAATCACTATTAGTATCAAATTGATATATTTCTAAAGTTTTTTCTTGAGATTTAAGTTTAAAACCATTAGTAGCTCCAACTAAAGAAAATAATGATTCATTTTTTTCACAAGTTAGTCCTAAATCTTCGATAGCAGGTATAATTGTATCTAAATTATATGAAGTTTTTTCATTAGATGGTAAATTATTTTCGCTATTCGAAGAAGCTGGTGTTGTGTTTTCAGAAAAGTTATTTATGAAAATATATATTCCACCAGCTAAAACAAGAATTATTAATAAAAATATTAGTACTTTTTTCATTATCTAAATCACCTCCTTGTAGATATTATATAAACACTATACTATATGATAGAGGTGAAATCAACAAAATAAGTAAAAATAAACAAATAAGTTATGTATCCGAAATGTAGTAGGAATTCAAAATAGTGGATACAAGTTAAAAGCTGTGCTTTTAAGCTGTTTAGCGATGTGTGGACACATCTATTCCTGCTCTAACGAGGTTTTAAAGAGTTATATTATAAATATAGCTCTTTTTTTGGAGGTGAATGTTTGGAAAAAAGAAAATTAAATGCTTGGGTTACAAAAGAGCAATTAGATTTTATAAAATTAACAGCAGAAAACGAGAATAAAAATATTTCTATGATAATTAGAGATTATATAGATTTTAATATGTCTAAAATGGCGATTGAGACAAGTTTAGATAGAGTATGTAGTATTTTAGATAAACAAATTAATATTAGCTTAAATAAGTATTTAGAAAGAATTATAGGACTAGTTGTAAAAAGTGCTATATCATCTGAAAGTAGTAACATAAATTCAGGAGAAATATTAGCGAGCATTAGAAAACAAGATATAGAAGAAATTAGATTAATTACAAGGAAAAAAGCAATTAGTCATATGAGGGCAGGTGATAATTTTGAGTAAAGTAATATCTAAAATTCGATGTTATAATCCATCAGAAAGAAATACTGTAAGTGGTAATGTAAATCATTTAAGTTATATAGCAAATAGAAATATGGCTGTATATAATGACAATGGAGTATCTACATTTGGTGATATTGAAACTATTGATGTAGAAAATACAGATATTAAAGAATTAAAAAAATATATTTCAGAAATAGGAAAGCAAAAAATAAATATTTACAGAGGTATCATATCTATGAAAGAAAAAGATTGTTTAGAATTAGGTTATGATAATCAGCAAACTTGGAAAGATATGATGAATAGAAATATTTATGATATTGGAAAGAAATTAGGTTTATCTATGTCAGGAATGGAATGGATTGCAGTAGTCCACATGAAAAAAGATAACCCACATATTCATTATCAATTATGGGATAAAAAACAAACTATAAATAGATATTTTATTAATGTAAATACACAAGAAGAAATACGAAAGCTATTAGTAAAAGATATATTTGATAATGAATTACATAGTTATTATAAACTTTTAGATAATAGTAAAGAGAATATAAAACAAAATGCAATATTAAAAGAAATTAAAGCATTTGATGATAGATATTGTAATAAAAAAATACCATTTCTAAAAAATATAAAATCAAAAGATTTAACTAAGTTATTGAAGCTATATAACAATATTAAAAATGGATTACCTAAAACAGGTAGTTTAAAGTATGAGTATATGACAAAAGAAATTAAACAAAATATAAATATATTTATTAAAGAATTAATGAATTATAATGTTGACTTGAAAAATGAATATCATACATACATAGAAGTATCAAAAAATATAGGCAAGTTATATGGTGAAGATAATAAAAAAGAAATGGAAAATAAAGCAATTAAACAATTAGATAAAATATTAGGTAATAAATTTTTAAATTCAATTAAAGAAATAAACAAAGAAAAAATTTCGGATCAGGTATTTATAAATCATATAATACAAAATTTGTATTCATTATTAAGCATATTAATAGACAGTAATGAATCAAAGTATGATTTATATAGAAATTATAAAGGTGAAATGTCAAAACAAGCTAAAAAAGATTTAGCTAAAAATAGAGCTAATATAACTACAATGAGTTGGTATTAATGTTAAAAGATTTATACATAGAAGTTTTGAAAAAAGAACCAAATAAGAAACCTGAAATTATACGAATTAGAAATGAAGTACCTAGAATACAAAAGATATTAGGAGGGAAGTTTGAAATATTAGAATATACTAAAGATATATTTATAATGTACAATGTAGAAAGTAAAAAAGATGAATTAAAAAGCAATATCACTATTAATGGAAAAGAAATTAAAGGTGATATTATTTTTATTGGAAATAACATAAAAGAAGGTGATTTTAGAAAACTAAAAGAAAATGAAATGAAACAAATTCATTTAGAATTTACAGAACATATATTTGTAGAAAACGAACTGTAGCTATTTATTTTTTAACATATTTATGGTATTATGCAAGAAAAAAGGAGTAATTAAATGACTAATATAAAAAACATAACCGTAGAAAAATATAAATGCTTTACAAACAAAGTAACTTTAGAAAATATTAAACCAATTAATGTAATTGTAGGGAAAAATAATATTGGAAAATCAAGTATATTAAACGTTATAGAAATGACACAAGATACCAATAAAAAATTAAAAAGTATGGAAGCAAAAGTATATATTACATATGAACATTATGAGAGTGAAGAACTGGAAATTCATAGAGAAGTCATAAAAACAGAAATGAAAGAACTTGATTTATTATTACAATCTCCTAAAGCTTTGAGTGGAGAATATGAATTTCAAATTGAAATAGAGAAACATGATGCAATTTCTAAAATATGTAAAGAAAAATTATACGAGTTTAGACAAAATGGAACTAAAATCGATATGTAAAAGGATTTATGCTGAAAGAGATGTAAGACCAGAGAGAAATCATTCAGAAGAGATAAAGGGGAATGGAAGTGGTGTTACAACACTGATTTCTGATTTTATAATTAATGTGAATAATAATGAAAAATATGTTACACATAAAATGTTGGATAAATTAAATGAAATTTTTTGTGGAGATTTAAAATTTGAATATATAATACCTAAACTAATAGCTAATTCAG
>CAYJKU010000033.1:0-11079 GCA_964371215.1 uncultured Clostridium sp. | reverse complement strand
GAGTATAGGGCTTTATTAATTTATGTTTTATCCCTAACTCTTCTAATTTATTTTCAAACATTGTCTTCTTTTCTCTGCTCTTTGCATATTGGCTTAATCTATTTGTAAACTCAAATCCATTATCTGTTTGAATTTCTTCTATCTTAAAAGGAAACTTCTTCGTTATTATTTCTATAAATTTTGATGCTTCATACGTACTATGCTCTTTCGCAAAATACAACACTCTTAACCTTGTATATTCGTCTATTGCAGTAAATTGATAGTATCTTTCTCCTTGGTCTTTTAATTCTTTTGATAGACACTCCATTGGTACATACTTTACATCTACTTGTACTCTTTCTCCTGGATATGTCATTTGATGATACTCTTTTGGTTGGTACTTTTTCTTCTTACTTGGTGTCTTTTTGTATACTCCTAGTTTTATCATCATTCTATACAAACTTGTAACACTTCTTCTATATCCTTTTTTTCTTAGTTTCACCCAAAGTACTACTAATCCTGTATCTTTATTATTTCTTTTAAAATCTTTTATCATTTTTATCTCTTCTTCATTATGTGCATTTGGACTTCTATGTGGTTTTCTAGACTTATTTACTAACGAAGCTAATGTACCATCATATTTCTTTATCCATCTATATATTGTTTTCCTATGCAATTTATATGTAAGAGCTGCTGCTGTTACACCATTTTTAAAAGAATATTTGATTACTGATTGCTTAAACTTTATATCTTGTGTTATACTATTCATGAGAAATACCTCCATATGTTTGTTTTTGTCGTTAAAAACATTTTAACATATTTTTGAGTATTTCTCATTTTTTATTTTTTTAGGTGTGACATATCTATTGTAAACCTATCCCCTCCATATTCACTTGTTTTTGATTTTTCTTATTCTATCAATTTAAAACTGTAAAAAAAGGTTGAAAACTTTTAACTGTTTTCAACCTCAAATATTGGTATATATTTAAATATTATTTCACTATTATTTATTTACTAATAGAATAGTTTTTTACTATCTTTCTCCTGATTTATACTTTTAATATAGCAAAAATCAAATATATCCACTTCCTAATTAAGTAGATTAACTAAAATGCCAACACTAATCGAAATGCTGCACCAGCCTGACCAGCAGCATGTGTGAAACTAAATAATCCTGCCCCATCAATATAGTTTCCACCTCTTAAAAAGAACGAAGCACTATAACCTGGATAATAAGAAAAATCACTGTACCAACTTGTTGAACCTGAACCTGATGCTGTTGTTTCTAATATTGCATCTCCATATCCGTATTCCTCTATGTTATTTTTTGCTACTTCATATACATTATAATTCGATGAATAATCATTACGACTACTATATGGATATGCTGTTACATATTTTGTACTATATGTTAAATATCCATCCAAATTTTCTCCACTTGTATCTGTTGTTATCATTGGACTTCCATTCGGTAACACTTTACTCTCTCCATTTGGTATGTATGCTGCTACATATTCCCAAACATTCCCGACCAAATCATATATTCCAGTTATATTTCCTGTTGTAGTTTGATTTACATTTGTTTTGTATGCAGAGTCTCCTCCTCCTCCTGTATACATTGTGTTTCCATTGTTACTTCCTGTTATCTCTATTCTATTTCTACCATATTGACTATAAGCTAAATATGATACTGCTCCCCATTCACTATTTTTAATAAAATGACTTTCTTTTGTACTGTCATATGTTAATGATTGTGAATATATCTCTCCTATTGTTAATTCTGTCCAAGCTCGTACTCCTGGTACTGATTTTGCTTTCCCTTCTGAATTACTTGCTTCATATTTCATAACCCAGATTCCCGCAAGTTCTTTATCCCATTCTCCATTTGTATAATTTGTATCACTTCCATTTTCAAATGCTGGATGTATTTTATATCCTGATGTTGGTGTGGTTTGAGATATTTCTATAAAGTTTATATCTATCGTCTTAGCACTTTCATCTAATTTATACTCATATCTTGGTATCCATACCCAATAACTTCCATCTGATGTTTGTGCATTTGCCCATTTGCTTGTATTCACTCCTGCTATTTCTGTATCTTTATATTCATACCAATCTTCATTTGTTGTTGGTATAATTTCTTCATTAAAGTCATTCCATGCTACTGCTGTCATTCCACTTCCTAAATTGGGACTATTTACATTTCCATCCCAGCTTCCATTCCCGAATGTATTATCTCCTGGCGGGTTAATTGTCCCTCCTGTATTTCCTGTCGAATTTTTATTACCTGTTACTTGTCCACTTTTTGCTATTTCAAATTCATACCCATCTACTACTGTTTTTATCGGGTATTTATCTGTTAGGTTTATTGTATCTTTTACTATATCTATATTGTCTTTATCTTTTAAACTTGTCATTTCTTTCATTTTATATAATTCTTCTATTATTAACTCGTCACTCATTATTCCAGCACTATCATAACTTCCTAATACTGCTAATTTTACTTTTTCTTCTGCTGCCCCATAATTTGTTTCTTCTGCAGATTCATTTGCTATTGTTAATATTCCATTTTCCCCTAATAATATTGCTATTGATACTGCTGCTAGAATTAATAACACGATTATAGTTATTACTAATGCGATTAATGTTATACCTTTTCCACTTTTCATACTACTCTCCTTTTTTAATTTTTAGCTTTTGTTTTTAATTTTACCGTTCTTTCATATATAATACTACAAAATATTTTTACTGTCTACAATTTTCTTCATTCTTTTATTTTATATAAAATAACTTTTTTTATTATTTATTTTCTATTGAATCTTTATTTTTACTATGATATTATATATTTATAATTAAAATCGGATTTTACAAAGGAGAAAATTATGGAAAAAAATACTTTTACGAAGGAATCAGTTGTTCTAATCGCAAATTCTGCTGAATCTGAGTATGTTTCAATTTGTTCTAAAATTCTAGCTGAAACTTTAAAAAGACCATTTACACTAGAAGATTTAAAATTAATTAAAACTCCACCACCTGAAATATTGGATTCTTGCAATACCTTCATAAATACATCACTTAAAAGTCATGAAGGTGAAGGAGCTGAAATACATGGATAATAAAATTAATTACCAAAATTCATTGTGTGAAATAAATTATATATTAGAAAATTTAGATGAGAGTTTACTTACAAAAATCCCTTCATATTTTATTGATTGGGTAAAAGAAAATATGAATCCTGAATATACTATTAATCTTACTACTGATACACCATTACACAAACAAGATTTACTTCCTGAAACAAGAGGCTTTGTAGCTGTTATTTTCAATAAATTCTTAAGTACTGAAGAAGAAAAAAAAGAAATACTTAGAAAAGAAGCTGAAACATATATAAGTAAACATCAAGAAAAATATGAACAATTTGATATTGATTTAAAAGCTAGAAAAGAAAAAATAAATAGTAAAAAAATAGAAACTCATCATATCGACTTAACACCAACAGTCATTACAAAAAAAGAAAATATTTTTAAACATTTCTTAAACTCTATAATAAATATTTTCAAAAAATAACTTAAGAAGTATAGATTATTTTATAATTTATACTTCTTTCTTTTATTTTATAACTCTATCATCTTTTAAGAATTACTAAATAATTGATTTTTTGCTTTAAATATTGTATAATTATATTATTACTTTATTGTAATATTAATACATAGAAAATATAATTATTTCCTAAGGAGACATAAAATGAGCAGACAAATTTATCCAATCCGCCCCAGAGGTAATAGTGATTACCCTCGTCTACTTCACGAGTGGTTAATAACCCACTCTCTAGAAGTGGAAGATTTCATTAAGATTTTGAAATCTATTGCCTTATCGCCTATAGACATCAAAACTACTACCCCATACTCAACCACACTATTAATAGTGTGTGAGTCACAAACCTCATATCTATTGAATTTGAGATATTCAAACTTCACAAATCATACGCCAGAAATAGTAATCACTGATATAAATAGTGAGATTTCTAGTGTATATACCTTTTCAATGGATTTTGATTCCAATTGGAAAGTCAAGTTGAAAAGTACTCATCCAGCAGATCCCTTAACTATGTACTCTGCCAAATCGAGTAGCCTTTCAATCCAAACTTTAGCAAATAGTATTGGTAATAGTGCTAGTACTGAAGAAGTAGAACCTGTAAATCGTTTTAAAAAGCTATTCAAAAAGCTATTCAAAAAGCCATAGATAATTCTATGGCTTTTTTCTTTTTTAATTTGTATATCCTGTTCTATTTATAATCTTTTGATTAATCTCTACTACATTTTCAGATGGTACATATTCCAAATTATTAAATAATTCATTATGTAGTCTAGTAACATTTGATGTGAGTGTTACTGGTACTCCATACCATGCATTTAATGTGATCCCTCTCGTTTCATATGGCCAACCTATACTGTCTTGTATTGTTATACTTGGTAACCTTGGTATCATTTCTGTTATATCTGTTATTGTTAAATTAGTGTATAATTTTGGTAATACGAAATTCATTAAATTATTTAATTCTGTTAAACTATATGTTGATACTTTTTTAGTTAATGCTTCTAAAACTGTTCTCATTCTTTCAGTTCTTGCATAATCCCCACCTGTTGCATATCTTATTCTACTATATTCAAGTGCTTGACTTCCTGTTAAATTATATGTCCCTGATTTACTTATTCCTGTAATATGTGATACTTCTTCTTGTGTTATTGTAATTTCTATTCCATCTATATAATCTACAACATCTTTTACTGTTTCAAAATTAACAGTAATAAATTCTGTTACACTTAAATCAAAATTTGTATTTATTGTTTTTAAGGCAAGTTCTGCAGAACCATATGAATATGCATGATTTATTTTGTCTAATCCATATCCTTCTATCTCTACATATGTATCTCTATATATTGAGGTTAAATCTACTTCATTAGTTTTTTCATTTAATGTAACTAATATTATTGAATCACTTCTTGTTCCTTCTTCAAGTCCTGAGCTACTATCTACTCCAAATATTACTACATTTCTATATCCTTTTAATTGATTTTCAACTTTTTCTAATATCCCTAAATCTTGTTCATTTATTTCAACCTTTTGTATTTTATTAAATGTTTCTACAAAAATTGAATATCCTACTAATATTGCAGCTATTATTCCTACTAATATTACACTTAATAATATTAACATTATTTTTTTTAACTTACTTTTTTTATTCTTCATTTATTACCTCATTCTAATTTTAAGTTCTATTATATACTTATTTCAGGATTTATACAAGGTAATTTTATTGATTTAATTTCACTAATACATTATATTAATATATTGCAAATCTAAAACCTAACGATCCAGAATTCCAAGTCGCACTTCCAACAGCAGATCTCGAAGCTGCTGGTGCAGATTTACCACTTGCTCCAGCTGAACTATTATTATATGTCATTAAATATCTATAATGATATTCCAATGTAATTTCTTCTACATTTCCTGCAATATCATAAATGTTTAGTATTTTATTTGTCCCATCACTTGTTTCTATTGTTGTTCCCGTTGTTAATATCCATGTTTGTCCTTCTGTTTTAGTCGCTCCAACCCCATCTTTAAATTCCCTTGGATGAGAATTGGCATATCTACCATCTTTTATTTCATATGAACTATCATTGAAATTTCCTATATTAGTACTATTTAAAGTTATTTCTTCTTTAGTTATCCCTCCTGCTGCTTCCATAAACTTCAATATCAAATTCACTTGAAATCCAAAAAGCAAAGACATATCATATTTGTTCTCTACTTTTAGCTCTTGAATTAAATTTTGAGCTTCCTCTCTAGTAACAAATATATATGGATATGCATCTTTTTGTGAAACTACCGGTGTTAGTTCGTCGCTTCTTCTTTCTCTCCACCTTGAAGTTCCTGCTTCATATCTCGATACCCAGAATCCCTTATTTATGTATATTCCTTTTAATACTTCTTTCTTTATTTCACTATATTGCTCAATATTATCTAAATAATTTGTATTAATATATTCTTGTACATAATTGTTTATTGATTTTTCTATTTCTACATAATCTGTCTCTGATTCTACTTCAGAAAAATCTACTTTACTTGCATCTACCCATACATATTCATTTTGCTCTAATATCATCACTAATCCTTCATTTACACTATCTTCTGATAATTCAGTAGATATTACACCACCTTCTGGTACAAATGCTCTTTTATTATCTGTATCTATATATCCTTCTCCACCCACACCTGCTACATCTCCTGGCTGCATACCAGAAGTTGAATCTTCATTTTTTTTAGGTGCTTTTATAATTCTTCCATATACTTCTATATCTATCCCATTTTTCAGGTTTTCTATATTTTCTTTTGTTATCAATCCACTTTCTTCATATTTATTCAACACCTCGTCTAGTTTTGTCAGAATCTCAGAACTATATTTAGAAATTTCAGCATCATATTCCCATAATCCTAATGCTTCTTCCAATTCAGCAACCTCCGTAGCTCGTGCTGATTCAATAGATTGATTTAATATACCATTTTCCCCTGTCAACAAAGCTATTGATATGCCTGCTATTATTACTAAAACTATTATTGTTATAATTAGTGCTATTAATGTTATACCTCTAAATTCATTTAATTTATTTTTCATTTATTCTTTCCTCTCCTATATATTAAAACTTTTTTTCTCCTTTCCTAAATTTATATTATTTGCAATTCATAGATTTGCCTGTACAACTATCATAAAAGACATAAAAATTTATTTTGCCACAAATTGCATAAATTTCTATGTCTTTAATTATCATTATTTATAATATATACTTACTATATTTAATTGTCAATCTATATGCTTACTTTTTTGATAATAAAATACATCTGTTTTATTTATTGATTAAATTCTATTTAATTATTTTCTATTAATTTATGTTCATTTAAATTAATAAATCATATTTGCAAAAGAGATGCTTAATTTTAAACATCCCTTTTTCTTTTACTTCTTTTTTAATACATAAACTTGCACTAAGTCAAAATCGTGAATCTCCAAGTCTGGTACTTCTTTTTGGTCGAATCGATGTATTGAGGAGTTCCAAGAATATTTCTCAGACCATGTTCCATCTCTATCTTGTCGAACAAAATGATAATTTATAGGACCATTTTCGATAACTTTCTTATAGACAGCTACTCGAAACTCTCCATTTTTAAGCACTTCTTCAGAATCTTCAAATTTTCTAAAAGTGAAATTTAAATATCTAAGATCAGCATGAAAATTCTCAAGAAGACTTATCGTGTTATAAATATATATGTCCTTATTAATGCCAGATATTGCACCTGGTATAAGGAAACTGCCCTCTTTGTCTGAGAACATAACACCAAATATATATGCATAACAATTGCACTTTTTTGTACTCGTCCATCTTTCTATCTCTTCAGATGAAGAAGGATAGCTTAGTGGATAGACTATTTTTTCAATTTCTTTCCGAAAAAAATCTTGTTTACCACTATGTTTCATTTTATTACCTCCATATTAAATTATTAATTATGAATATTGTTTCTTTGGTGAACATAATATCATATTTGTTTCCTCTTTGTCAATCAATATACATCTTTCCTTCTTTTTATGTTATAATAGATATATATTAATTTTAAAATGGAGGGTATTACAAATGAAAGAATTCAAGGAAGTTTGGATTTTAGTAGCAGTTATAGCAATAGGAATACTTCTATTTATATCTACAGGAACACCAAAAGATATAGAAGAAGAATATGTAGCATATGAATGTGATGTAAATTGGTTTGATTTACACACAGATATTACCATCTATACAGATGATAATGTAGAATATGCAAAAGTTTCTGGGAATATACTACGGTTCTTAACAGATCCGTTAACTATGTATGACCCTGAAGGTAACAAGATCGGCATAGCAGATGATACTTATCATGTGATAAGTCAAGATTCACATTCAATCTTTTTGAATGGAGAATTTTCCATCGAAATGGTGGGACTTATCGAATTTTTTGGTGAATCATATGATTTTTATGATTCTACTGGAACAAAAGTAGCAACTGCAACTTTCAACTATTCAGATTCTGAAGGTGAATTGTTAGATATGTCTGGTAATTTATTAGCAGACTATACATCAAGAGCTGGCGGTGTTGATTACACTGTCAGGATCACTGAAAATTGTGATATACCACATAATACTGTATTAATGATTTTTGCATCATATTACAGTGATAAAGCTGCTGATAGTAATTAACTTAAAACTCATCAATAAATTTATTGATGAGTTTTCTTTATTATATATTAATCTACATTATTTTGACTTAATATTCTAGCTGGTGTTTTTCTAATTACATTAAATACTGGTAATAATCCAAATATTAAATTAACACCTATTACAATTATAAGAGATATAATATAAGTATTTACATCTAACTTATATGTATCAGTATAAAAAGGTATTTGAGTTAATCCTGTTAGAATTGATGACATTAATAAAATTCCTGGTATACTTGTTAGAGTTGTAATTGCTACTATTTCCCCTACAAACATCTTATATATATCTAATTTTTTCATACCAATTGCTCTTAATATCCCAACTTCTTTTACTCTGGATAAGAATGAAGATCTTAACATTAAAAATATCTCAATAATTGAAATTGCTATAATAACTGTTGCTACAATAACACTTGCTGTTATTGTTCTTTCTATATTTGCTGTATACTTCACTTTATCTACTTCTAATATATCTTCTATATTTAATCCTAAATCTCTAAAATATGTAAGTACCTCTTCTTTATCCTCTGCATAAATTGCAAGATTATTTGATTCACTTATTAGTTTATATAATATTGTATTTTCTGTTGTATAATATCCATTTAAACCATCTAATGATGAATAATATCCTACAACAACTAGTTGATTACCATTAAGCTCTTGTTCAATACTTTTATTTAACTTAAATTCTTCTGATAAACTCTCTGGAATTATTATCTCATAATCATTTTCTGGCATACGACCTTTTTCAAGAGTTATTTTATCTTTTACTAAATTTACATTTTTAATATTATCTAAATAACTATCTGTTGAAGCTACTTGATTTGGCATCATGAAATATCCTTCTTCAAATGATGAACCAGCTGATGCATTTTCTAATATTGGTATAAATTGTGATTCCTCTACATACATGCTCGGACTATTTAAACCAGATATTCCAACAATTATATATTCACCTAATACATCTTCTGCACCTGACATATACATATTAGCAAAAGTTATTTCTCTTTCTAAAAAGTCTTCAGCCGATTTTGCTCCTACTGCTCCTCCGCTACTATATCCAATACTTAGTAATCTGTCTAATATTATTTTATCTAGAACTATCTCCTTACTATTTTCTGGCATTCTTCCATATATAAGGTTATCTGATGTAATTAATTCTAATGAACTAAGTGATACAGATATACTATCATATGCATCTCTAGTTTGGAAAAAGTCATCATACATTATTGTTGCAGATACTAATGACTTACTTGGTAAAATATATTCTACATTTTCCATATTAGAGTACTCTAAATATTTATCTACTGTTGTTTTACCTATTAAATTTAAATAATTATGATTCTCGCTTATGTATTTTTCTTCTTTAATGTCTGTTATACCTCTTATGTTACTAACAGCATATATTATAAACATTGCAGAAAATACAAATCCAAGTAGCATTATCTTTTTAAGTATTGAGTAACTAAATACTTTCTTGAATCCATCAATGACTAAATTAAATGGATTATATATACTTGTATATCTCATTTTATATTTAGGATTTATTATGTTTTCATAATCAAACTTATATTTTTCATGTTCTTCTTTAGATATTTTTTTGTATACATCATCTACTAATTCTATACTAGAATTTTCATCTACTAGCTCCACTTTATGTGATTTAGCTTCAATATATATATTTCCATTTTTCAATACTAATTTAACATCTAATTCATCATCTCTATCACTATATACAGAAACATTAATATTGTCTTTTTTGAACTCTTTATGATTTTCCAATTCTTTTAAATATATTTTACTATCCATTCTATAATCTAAATCATTGTTATGGATATTTTCTTTATCCGCTACTACTTTTCCATCTACAACTTCTATAATTCTTGATGCATAAAATTCAGCAATATTTTTTTCGTGTGTAACTAAAATTACAAGTTTATCTTTTGAAATAGATTTTAATATATTCATTATTTCTAAAGTATTTTTACTATCTAAATTCCCTGTTGGTTCATCTGCAATTATTATCTTAGGATTTTTAACAAGTGCTCTTGCTATTGCAACTCTTTGCTTTTCTCCACCTGATAACATATTAGCTGGTCTATGTCTATATTTATATATTCCTAATACTTTTAAAACATAATTTACTCTTTTTTCTATTTCTTTTTTATTTTTAACACCTGACATTTTTAATGCTATTGATATATTTTCAAATACAGATAAATGATTTAAAAGATTATAGTTTTGGAATATATATCCAATATTTATATTTCTAATCTTATCTATTCTAAAACTAGGTCTTTTATTTATTCTTTTACCATTTATGTATATTTTACCACCAGAAACTTTATCTAATCCACCTATTGCATTTAAAAGTGTAGTTTTTCCTGAACCCGAATTACCAAGTATTGATACTAATCCTGTTTCTCCAAATTCTAATGAAGTATTATTAATTACATGATTCTTATTTCTTCTAAATCTATTAAAATATTTATTTACTTTTACTAATTTTATCATAACTACACCTCCTCATTTCTATGTGTTTTCATTGCTGAATCTTTAAATAGATTTTTAGCATACCTATTAGAAATTAAAAGTGATATTACAAATAACATTATATATACAATAATTAAATCTATTATTTTAATATATTCTACATATTCATATATTGTATTATTTATAATTATTCCATTTTGGATTAATAACACAAAAGTTAATATTATCCCATATGCAATATGCATTACTGTTAATAATTCTATATTTAACAACATTCTTGCATTTTTTCTTGTAGCTCC
>CAYJKU010000032.1:2098-12436 GCA_964371215.1 uncultured Clostridium sp. | reverse complement strand
GATAATATTGCATTACCAAAAAAACCTGATAAAAATATTTTTAAATCAAAATTTTTCTTTATAACTGATGTTATTCCTCCAAAAACCGAATCTAATGCTGCAATTATTGCAATTGCTAAATAACTTGAATATGTATATGAAATAATTGGTGCATTTATTCCAATTATAGCTCCTAATACACATCCTAAAATGATTGCTATAAATACCATTTTCTCCTCCTCTTATATTTATACTTTAATCTCCGACATATTTTGTTGTTATATCCTTGTCATATTTTAATATTTGAATTGTATCTATTCTATTAATAGTTGCATCTTGTCCTATTTTTTGCATACTATTAACTTGTCCACCTGTTCCTAGTAATTCACTTTCTAAGTATCTTTGATCTCCAATAGCTTTTATTGTATATGGACCTAATACTCTTTCACCATTTATTCGTATAAATGAATCATAATCAAATTGAATATCTACAATATCTGATGTACTTATTATTCTTTGGTCATTAATAGATATAGCCTCGGCACCTGCCAATTTCAATGAATTTACTATTAATAATAAATTATATGACATTATTTTAGGAATTTCATAATTATCTACATCTTTTAAAACAACTTCAATTCCAGGACCTTGAACATCAGTTGTACCTAACAATAGATTCGCTTGATTTAATTCTTTTTCTAATAATTTTTCTGTTTCCTCATTAGATTCTGTATTTATTTTATATTCCTCTATTGTAGCTACTGTTTCTTGATATTTTTCTTCTGTTTCCTGATATTTCTCATTCCAGTTTGCAAGTTGCTCTCTAAGTTCTGTTTCTCTTAGTGTTTCTATCAGTTCTATATCTGTTTCATTAACAATCTTAAATTGCATAAACATTACAAGTGTTAATGAAAAACAAGCAACTAAAATCGATATAATCAATATTATCTTACCCTTATACTTAACCATTTTGCCTCCTATTCTTCTATACTTATTAAGTTATTAAATAATGTAACACCTGAATATTTAGGTATTGTTAAATTATCTACTTTTTCAAATTCTACTTGAATACTATCTTGACGCATTATATCCAAATATCCTCCTGGTCTATCTACTGCTGCTAATTGTTCTGGAAGACCTATCGCTTTTATTTCAAAAGGAGCTCCTACTTTTTGTCCATTTATATCTATTATATTTCCACCACAAATTATTCCTGTTGTTGAAACAATTCTTTGATCATTTATAGATATTGCTTCTGCTCCTGCATTCTTGAGCTCATTTATTACACTTAATATGTCTATATCATGAACTATTAACCTACTTGCATCCAACACAGCCCCTATTTCAATATCACTATCTGTTAACATTATCGTTACACCTGGACCACTTACCTCTGTTAACCCTGCTATTTCTTCTGCTTTTTTAAGTTCTTCTTCTTTTAATTCTAAATCTGAATTATTTTCAATCGAACTTTTTCTTTGCTCCTCTAGCTCTTTTTCTGCTTCTTCTAGTTCTCTATATTTATTTTCATAATTTTCTTTTGATTTAAGTACATCTGCTCGCAAATTATTTAATTCATAATTTTGACTTACTTCTGAATTTGCTTCATTTGCCGCATTAATTTGCATTGTAATCCCCAATGTTAAAGCAAAACAAGTTATTCCAAAAATTATAGTAATTTTAATTTTATTTTCCATTTTAATCTCCTTTCTTTTAAGTTTTTTTATACATTTGTTCTAAAATATGGTTTGAATCCATTATTAAAATCTCCATTAACATATATATTACCAGCTACTTCTCTTTCAGCTTCTAAAATAGCTTTAGTATAAACTATTTTCTCTGTTATATTACTTGTATCTCCAAAATATACCACTTTTGCATCTTCTGTAAACATTATTGTATAGTTATCACTATCTGCTATATTAATACTTGTTATGCTATTTTGAATATCATTTTGTATTGCTGAGTTAATAATCTTTGTTATATCTTCTATTTTTTCCAAATCCTCTTGTATTAATCTATTTCCAGGAAGTATTTCACTCTCTCCTGTCACTATACCTTCTAAAAGTATCATCTCATTTGCCACATCAGAAACTTCTAATATGTATCCTTGACTATCTATATACACATATTTACCTACTATTTGAACACAATACTTAACTACTCTTTCTTTAATATCTATCTTAATTTTATCTGGTAATACCCTTGAAATACTAGCAGATTCTATGTATGGCTCTTCTTCAATTTTTGCAACTATTTCAGATTTATTAAATCTAAATATATTTTGTTGAGTATTTAATGTAGATATACTAATAATTGTTTCTTGACTTATTTTATTATTATTTAATATTTCTATGTTTTTTATATTAAATACTGGTGATATTAATAAAAATGATAAAAGTCCAGCTATAACTCCTATAAAAACTAAAAGTTTAAGTGTTGATGTAATTATTCTCTTAATTTTTTTCTTTTTTTTATTTTTCATTTTTTCTTGTTGCGCATTTATATGTTTTTTTTGTATATGATTTTTATTTGACATTTTTATTGCGTCATCTGTTTCTTTATCAAAACTATGTACTACTTGTCCACTTTTCTTCTTTTTCACATATACCTCCTTTTTCAAAAGGGAGAACTCTCCCTCTTTAATCTCTATTTATAGTTCATTTTTATTTTCTATCAAAGATATATTTATTCCTAATTTATTCAATTTTTCATGAAACTCTTGATAACCTCTTAATATATATTCAACATTCTTAATATTTGTCTCACCTTTTGCCACACAACCTGCAAGTACTAATGCTGCACCACCTCTTAAGTCATTTGCTTCAACTTTAGACCCATATATTTTTTTTGTTCCTTTAATTATAGCTGTCTTCCCTTCAATAGTTATTTTAGCTCCCATTCTAATTAATTCACTTGTATATTTATATCGATTTTCAAATATATTTTCACTAATAACAGATGTACCTTTCGCACTAATTAACATTGTAGCAAATACTGATTGCATATCTGTTGGAAATCCTGGATATGGCATTGTTTTTATATTTGCTGCATTTAATCTTTTAGGTCCTTTTATATCTATTTTATTTTTTTTAATATCTAATTTACATCCACATTCTTCTAACTTATGTATTATTGGAACAAGATGTTCTTCTTTTACATTTTCAACAATAATATTTGCCCCTGTCATACCTGCTAAACATAAAAATGTACCTGCTTCTATTCTATCTGGCATAATATTATAACTTACATCATTAAGACTTCTTACACCTTCTATCTGAATTTGATCTGTCCCTGCACCTTTAATTTTTGCTCCCATTTTATTCAAAAAATCTTGTAAGTCAATAATTTCAGGTTCTTTTGCTGCATTTGTTATTATTGTTCTACCTTGTGCTAAACATGTAGCAAGCATAATATTTTCTGTTGCTCCTACACTCGGAAACTCTAAATCAATCTTTGCACCTTCTATTTTATCACATATACATATAATATTTCCATAGTTTTTATTAATATTTATCCCTAATTTCTCAAATGCTTTTAAATGCATATCTATTGGTCTTGCCCCAATATCACATCCTCCTGGATATGAAAAAGTTGCTTTTCTATGTCTTCCAATAAATGCTCCTACAAAAATTACTGATGACCTCATTTTTCTCATTAATTCTTCAGATATACTACATTCTTTAATCTTACTTGTATCTATTATAACTTTATTATGTTTTTTTTCTACTTTCCCACCTATTTCTTCTAATATTTTGTACATCATTTCTGTATCATGTATCTTCGGAACATTATATAGAGTTGTTTTACCCGAATTTAAAATACTTGCTGCAATTATTGGTAGCGCTGCATTTTTAGAACCAGATATTTCAACTTCTCCTTTTGGCACTTTCCCTCCTTTAATTATGTACTCTAGCATTACTAAACCACCTTTCATATTTATTTAATATATATTATGTTTTCCTTTTTAAAAATGTGTTATATCATGTATACTGAAATTTCTTTCAATTATATAAAAGTTTATAATTGAATTATTTAATAATTTGAGGTATAATAAGAAAAAAATATATAGGAGGCACGTAATGACAAATATTACTGTTAGAGATTTATTTAAAAAAACAGATTCATTCACAGATAAAGAAATTACTATAAATGGATTTGCACGTACAATAAGAGCATCTAAGAATTTTGGTTTTATTGAATTAAATGATGGAACTTTTTTCAAAAATGTTCAAATTGTTTTTTCAGATGAACTTACTAATTTTGAAGAAATATCTAAATTAACTATAAGTTCTGCAATTAAAGTAAAAGGAAAGTTTATACTTACAAATAGTGATAAACAGCCATTTGAAATACAAGCAACAGATATTGAAATTTTAAGTTTAGCAGATAGCTCTTATCCTCTTCAAAAGAAAAAACATTCATTTGAATATTTAAGAACTATTTCACATTTAAGACCAAGAACAAATACTTTTAATGCAGTGTTTAGAGTTAGAAGTGTACTAGCTTATGCTATTCATAAATTTTTCCAAGAACAAGACTTTGTTTATGTTCATACACCAATTATTACTGCAAGTGATACAGAAGGTGCTGGAGAAATGTTTAATGTTAATTCATTTGATTTACAAAACATTCCTAAAAATGATGATGGTAGTATAGATTTTTCAAAAGACTTTTTTGGAAATAATGCACACTTAACAGTTAGTGGACAGTTAAATGCAGAAACATTTGCACAAAGTTTTAGAAATGTATATACTTTTGGACCTACTTTTAGAGCGGAAAATTCAAATACTGTTAAACATGCTGCTGAATTTTGGATGGTAGAACCTGAAATATGTTTTGCTAATTTAGAAGATGATATGAATTTAGCTGAAAATATGATTAAATATATATTTAATTATGTAATGGAAAATTGTAAAGAAGAAATGGAATTTTTTAATAAATTTATTGATACAACTCTTTTAGAAAGATTAAATAATGTTGTTAGTTCAGATTTTGCTAGAATAACATATACAGATGCTGTTGAAAAACTAGAAGAAGTTAATGATAAGTTTGAATATAAAGTTTCTTGGGGAGTAGATTTACAAACAGAACATGAAAGATATTTGTGTGAACAAATATTTAAAAAACCTGTTTTTGTTACTAATTATCCAAAAGAAATAAAAGCATTTTATATGAAATTAGATGAAGATGGTAAAACAGTTGCAGCAACTGATTTACTTGTACCTGGTATTGGAGAAATTATTGGTGGAAGCCAAAGAGAAGATGATTTTGATAAATTGACTTCTAGAATAAAAGAATTAGATATGAATCCAGAAGATTATTCTTGGTATTTAGATTTAAGAAAATATGGAAGTTGTGAACATGCTGGGTTTGGTTTAGGATTTGAAAGAGCTATTATGTATTTAACTGGTATGCAAAATATCCGTGATGTAATACCTTTTCCTAGAACTCCAAAAAATTGTGAATTTTAATTTAAATATACAAAAAGAGATACTTATGTATCTCTTTTTGTTTGTTTTACTATTTAATTAATCCTAATATTATCCATAATATGCTTGTAATAATATTTCTTTTAATTCTTTAACAAGTGGAACTCTTGGATTAGCATTTGTACATTGATCTTCAAAAGCTCTATCTGCTATTAAATCTACTTTATCTAAAAATTCCTGTTCATTTATTCCAGCATCTTTTAAAGTTTGTGGAATACCTAAATTTTGGTTTAATTCTTTAACTTTATTTATTAAACTTTCTATTCCATCTTCTTTACTATCTGCTTTAAGACCTACTTTTTTAGCAAGCTCATAATATTTTTCATCAGCTATATAATATTCATATTTTGGAAAAGCTACAAATTTAGTAGGTTTTTGACTATTATATTTAATTACATATGGAAGTAATATAGCATTTAAATTACCATGTGGTAAATGGAATTCTCCCCCTAATTTATGTGCTAATGAATGATTAATTCCTAAAAAAGCATTTGTAAATGACATTCCAGCAATTGTACTTGCATTATGCATTTTTTCTCTAGCTACTTTATTTGTTCCTTCATTATATGCTGTTTCTAAATATTTAAATACGAGCTCTACTGCTTTTTCTGAAAGTCCATCAGTATAGTCTGATGCCATTATAGATACATATGCTTCTATTGCATGTGTTAAAACATCCATTCCAGTATCTGCTGTTACTCGTTTTGGAAGAGACATTACTAAATCTGGATCTATAATTGCAACATCTGGTGTTAATTCATAATCTGCAAGTGGATATTTCTTATTTTTCTCTTTATCTGTTATTACTGCAAATGATGTAACTTCAGAACCTGTTCCTGATGTTGTAGGTATTGCTACCATTTTAGCTTTTTGCCCTAATTTAGGAAATTTATATGTTCTTTTTCTTATATCCATAAATTTAAGTTTTAATCCTTCAACATCTGCATCTGGATGTTCATAAAATAGCCACATTCCTTTTGCTGCATCAATAGGACTACCTCCACCTAATGCAATTATTACATCAG
Organism: uncultured Clostridium sp.; assembly: GCA_964371215.1. Lineage (GTDB taxonomy): Bacteria > Bacillota > Clostridia > TANB77 > CAG-508 > CAG-269. The sequence goes on along the minus strand of CAYJKU010000032.1, from coordinate 5,940 downwards.
GTTTAAAATTATTCATCATTTCAACACCTTTTTTAATTGTATCAAATGATGGATCTGGTTCTACATCACTAAATATTTCTGAATGTACATATATTTTTCTATTTCTTAAATGATATAGGATTTTATCTACATAACCTAATTTTACCATAGCTTCATCTGTTACAATTATAGCTCTTTCAATGTCTGGCATTTTTTCTAAATATTCAATTGAACCTGATTCAAAATATATTTTCTCTGGAACTTTAAACCACTGCATATTAACTCTCCTTTTCGCAACTCTTTTTGTATTTATTAAATTTACACTTGATACATTTGCTGTTGTTGAATTTCCACCAAATGATCCACAACCAAGTGTTAGTGATGGCATATTTGTATTATATATATCACCTATTGCTCCATGAGTTGATGGTGAATTTATAATTATTCTTCCTGCCTTCATTGCTTTTGAGAATTTTAATATTGTTTCTTTATTTTCTGAGTGTATTACTGCTGAATGCCCTAAACCTCCAAAATCTAGTAATTCACTTGATTTTTTTATTCCTTCTTCTTCATCTTGTACTATATAATATGTTAAAACTGGACTAAGCTTTTCAGACGAAAATGGATAATCTTTTCCTATCCCTTCTTCATATACAACTAAAACTTTTGTATCTTCTGGTACATTAAAGCCAGATTCCTCAGCAATTTTATATGCAGATTTTCCTGGAACAGAACCTCTTAATTTGTATCCATATCCTTCTACAAATTCAAACATCATATTTTGAAGTTTTTCTTTTTCTTCATTATTAACAAAATAACAACCTGCTTCTCTTACTAATATTTCAAATTCTTGATATATTTCTTTATCTACTAATACTGCTTGTTCTGATGCACATATCATACCATTGTCAAATGCTTTTGACATTACAATATCATTTACAACTCTTTTTAAATCTACACCTTTATTTATATAACAAGGTACATTACCAGGTCCTACACCTAATGCTGGTTTTCCACAAGAATATGCACTTTTAACCATACCTGTCCCACCTGTTGCAAGTATTAAATTAACATTTGGATGATTCATTAAAAATTTAGTTGCTAAAACACTTGGTTCTTCTATCCATAAAATACAACCTTCTGGTGCTCCTGCTTTTACTGCTGCATCTCTTAGCACTTTTGCTGATTCAACACTACAGTTTTGAGCAGATGGATGGAATCCAAATATTATAACATTTCTTGTTTTAGCAGATATTATTGCTTTAAACATAGTTGTTGATGTTGGGTTAGTTACTGGTGTTACCCCTGCAATTATTCCAACTGGTTCTGCTATTTCTACAAAACCATCTTGTTCATCTTCATTTATTATTCCTACTGTTTTTTGATGCTTAATACTGTTATATACATATTCAGTAGCAAACATATTCTTAGTTATTTTATCTTCATATATTCCACGCCCTGTTTCTTGAACAGCCATTTTAGCTAATCTCATATGATTATCTAATCCTGCCATTGCCATTGCTTTTGTTATTTTATCTATTGCTTCTTGATCTAATTTCAAATATTCTTCAGATGCTTTTATTGCTTTTTTTACAAGTTCATCTATATTTGATTTAACTCTTTGTTCTTCTTCATTTTGATTTATCTCGTGCATAATTCCTCCTTGTTTTCTTTAGTTTTTCCAATTTTACTATTAATATTATATATTAATATATTTTTTTGTCAATTATTTATAATTAAAAATAAGAAAGTACTTTTTATTTAGTACTTTCTTATTAATTTAGTATTTTAAATAGATTAGCTACTATTCTTAAGAAAACAAATTCATTATATCTTCTTTTGACATTTTATTTATAAAAGAAACTTTTGTACTTAGAACATTATCCATGAGTTCAGATTTCTTTTGTTGTAATTCATATATTTTTTCCTCAATAGTATTTTTTGTTATTAATTTATATACTTGAACATTATTTTTTTGCCCAATTCTATATGCTCTATCTGTTGCTTGATTTTCAGCTGAAATATTCCACCATGGATCATAATGAATAACCATATCTGCACCTGTTAGATTAAGACCTGTTCCACCTGCTTTTAATGATATTAAAAATACTTTAATATCTTGATTTTGATTAAATTCATCAACCATATTTATTCTATCATCAACTTTAGTAGAACCAGTTAATTTAAAATATTTAATATTTTTTTGATTTAATCTTTCTTCAATATATGGGAACATTGAAGTATATCCAGAAAATAGTAATATTTTATGTCCTGATTCAATTGCTTCATCTAAAATTTCAACACATTGTTCTAATTTACTACTACCATCTGTATATTCTTTTAAGAATAATGCTGGATGGCAACATATTTGTCTTAACCTTGTAAGTGCTGCTAATATTTGAATATGGCTTTTTTCTATTCCTTGTTCTTCAATATGTTCTGCTACTTCTTGTTTTATTTCTGCCAAATAAGATAGATATACACTTTTTTGCTCATCACCCATCTCATTATTTAATACAGATATAGTTTTATCTGGAAGTTCTGTTAAAACTTCTTTTTTAATTCTTCTTAAAATAAATGGTTCTATTAACATCTTTAATTTTTCCATTGCTCTAGTTTCATCATTTTTTACTATTGGAAGCTCATATGTATTTTTGAAGAATCGATATGAAAATAAATATCCAGGCATTATGAAATCAAAAATAGACCATAATTCTGCAAGTGAATTTTCTATTGGTGTACCTGTTAATGCAAATCTAGTTTCTGCTTTTATCATTTTTACACTTTTAGCATTTTGAGTATTACTATTTTTCAAATATTGTGCCTCATCTGCTATTATATATTTAAACTTATAATTTACTTTTTCATATAATTCTATATCTCTTTTTAATAAATCATATGACGTAATTATTAAATCATATTTATCGATATTTTTTATAAGTTTTTTTCTTTCTTGTAAACTCCCCCTTATAACAACAGTATTTAGTTCTCCTGCAAATTTTTCTGCTTCATTTTTCCAATTAAGTGTTAATGAACTTGGTGAAACAACTATACTTGTCTTTTTATTTGTTTTGTTTTTTTGATTATAATCTGTTACAACTGATAATAATTGTATTGTTTTACCAAGACCCATATCATCTGCAAGTATTCCACCAAATTTATATTCCTCTAATGTCTTTAACCATTTAAATCCTGTCTTTTGATATGGTCTTAAGATATTTTCAAATCCTTTTGGAATATCTATTTCTTCTAATTGCTCTTTATTTAAATCATTTACTATTTTCTTATATTCTTTATCTTTTATTATTTCAGTTCCTTTAATTGTTTTTAATAGTTGATTTAAATACAATGTTCTATTTACAGGTAATCTGACTTGTTCATTTTCTAAATCTGTATATTCTATTCCCATTCCTGTAATTAATTTATCTAAAAATTCAATATCTTTATTTTCATCTAATTCTAGAAAACTACCATCTTTAAGTCTATGATATTTTTTCTTAAGACTATATTTTTCCATTATACTTCTTATTTCATTTTTATCTATATCTAATTTGCTTAAATCTATAGATAACAAATCATTTTCAACTTTGATTCCAATTGAACCAATTTTGGGTTGTTTTATTTGTTTAGTCTTAAATTTGTCTGTTACATGTACATCAAATTTATTCATATATATATCTATATCTTGTATTAAAAATTCATATATTGTTTCCTCATTTGGTAATATGAACCTATTATTTATGGAATCCAACATGAAACCAGATTTTCTAAAAAGATTAAGTGCTTTTGTTTCTTCTATATAATCTCTCGGTATTTTCAATTCTTGTTTTTCATCTAATGGATTAAATTCTATTTTTTCATAG
>CAYJKU010000032.1:0-2088 GCA_964371215.1 uncultured Clostridium sp. | reverse complement strand
AAATTTAACCTCAGATACTAAATAATCATTTTCTTCAAAATCTAAAAATATCTTTACAACAAGTTGTTTAGGTGTATATTTTTCTATTTTTTCTTCTTCTATATCTTTTATAACTATTCCATTTTTCAACTTAGGTATAATAATTGAAAACAATTTTGTTAAATCTTCTTCACCTAATTTTATTTCTGTAACATAATTATCTCTAAATAGTTTTAACAATTTTAATGTTGAATCTTCAAATTGTTCTGAACATCTATATAATTTATTATCTATCATAACATATGTATGTTCTTTCCCTTTTACTAATATAACATCATATATATCTACACTTGGTTTTATAATATATTCATTTATATTATCTTGATTTTTACTTAATATAAATTCTATTTTAGGTGTACTATTTGTAAATTGAATTTTAGAATTAGCCGTATAATCTGCTTGAAATTCTATTGTATTTTCTTCATATATATCAAACAATTCATCTAGTGCTGATTTACCAACAATTATTGAACTTTCATTAAATGGTTTTTGATAAAAAGAATACCTTTTATCTATATTTGAATTTCCTACTGATATCATTTCTGCATATTTCAATATAAATTTTAATATTTTTTTTGAATCTTCTTCAAAAGCATCCTCATTATGAATAAATTGTAGTTTATCACCATATTTAAAATTAACACTTTCACTCATATTTTGGTAAAATTCACCTAGATCTTTCAATTTATATAATCTTTTATCACCTATTTTAAATTCTATTTTCATTTCTTGATTATATTTATCGAAAAGTAATTTAGGTGCTATTTTCATTTTTCCATTATCTTTTATTTCTAATTCTTGTTTTGCATCAATTTCTTCTACTTCTTGATTATAAAATATATTCACAAGTTGTCTAAAATTTTTGTATTCACTTCTATCATTTTCAATATATTTCATTGCCTCTTTTTTATCTTCTTCAAAAATTTCGTTATCTTTGTTATATTCAAAAACAGTTGCTAATAAATGTTTACAAATTCTTATATCATTACTACAAAAATCTTTACATTCACAATATACTGTTTCAATTTCTCCATCTGACATTTCAATTTCACAATTATATACATCTGTTCCTTTAACAAATGCATTTAATCTAAAATTATTATTATCTATATATTTAGTTTGCTTTTCATCTATTTTGACCTTATTTGTTCTAACATATTTTTTTGCTTTAGTAACTTTTGCATTACCTGCTTCATTAGATAAATTAGTTATTATTTCCTTATTAATAATCATTTTATCGCTCCATTCAGCTTAATATTATATATTAAATCTTCTTATTTTGCAATAGATATGCAAAATAAAAACTCTAAAACCAGTATAATTTCTCATACTAATTTTAAAGCTTTGTTTTTTTCTTTTTCTACATATTAAATTATGAATTAGAACATGTCATTTTTCTCGTGGGACATAAGTTTCTATAGTATTTAGCTATTAATTCATCAAGCTCAATACTTAATTTATATATAATATTATAATCTGCCCCAGACTCAATACTTGCATTTAATTTGTTTCTTAATTTACATATTTCTTCATTAATCATAATCATCTCTCCTTTAAATTATTTTTTCTTTTGTATAGTTATAAAATATCACAGGATACTTCTTAAGTCAAGTATTTTCAATGGTTTCCTACAACTTTCGTACGACTAAAAACGACATTTTTCCACATATAAAATAGTAAAAAAACAGCAATATTTATTTTTATATATTATCACTGTTTTTTAATTATTTTTTTCATATTATTTTTATATCTTATTTGTCATTTTTAACAATAGATATTACCATTTTTTCTTCTTTAAATACATTTTTTAATATTTGTTCTAAATATTCTACATTTATTCCTTTTATTTCTTCTAAATAGTCAAAACTATTTATTCCTTTGAAGTAATCTGCTAAGAACATTCTAGATATATCTGCAACACCATTATATTCTCTTACATATCTACCATATATCATCTTTTTGATTCTTTCAAAATCTTCACTATTTATACCAGTATCCTTTAACTTGTTAATCTCTGCTTTTAACTCTTCAAAAACTTTATCTGGATTT
>CAYJKU010000031.1:0-12652 GCA_964371215.1 uncultured Clostridium sp. | reverse complement strand
ATTTTTGTTTTTATATTTTTATTATAATTATATTTTATTTTTAAGATATTTTTATTATGAATACATAAAGGCAGGAATGAATTTCCTGCCTTTTTATTTTACTGACTACATATTATGCTCACAATATTTATTTGTTGATTATAACTGATTTTTTTAATAATGCACTAAATTATTTGTTGTTTTTGCTAAAAATTCAAAAACTCTAAAAATTTTTTTTTGAAATAATGTTTCCTTATAAACTATTATTTCATTTTTGTTTTTGTTCTCATGTTTTATTTTCTTTTTAAACAAATTTTCATAACTATATTTAGTTTTTTATTTCTTCTCTATCAAATTCTTGTTTCGACTTTATTTTTTGTTGCTGTTCGGGCGTTGCCCAATAATTTTTAAATAGCTTTGAAGTATCATAAAAAAACTCCAAATTGTTTGCATTATTTTTAATCATCCTTAAAGTTTCTTTTGGAATTCTATTTAATTCTTCTGTATTAATATATTTATAGAATTAACCTTTGAATATTCTTTATATTAAAAAGAATCTATTAACTCTTTTTAAATTTCCATAATATATATTTCCTTCTATCTATAAAAGCATATACAACAATATGTTGACTATTAATTGTATATTAATTGTATTAATTCATTGACTAGTGCTCTTAAGAATTTATCCGTTTCCGTGGATGTTTGCATATTTAATAAAATATATTTATCTTTAATTGTCAATTCCATTTGTTTTATTGAATTATTATAACAAATATGTTCACCTAAAAACTCTTCTGTTTGCTGTTTTTTAATTTTTTGTAATCTAGGTAGAGCTCTACTAATTATATTTAATAACTCTATTTTGTCATAGCTTTTATTTAATTTAATATTATCAATAACTATATCATCATTATCAATATATAATTCAGTACTCGTAATCTGTTTAGTTGGCACACCAATTTTTTCAGTTACTTTTATTAAAAACTTATCATTATAAACTTTTAATAATTGTTCTAATTCATCTTTTTTTTGACTTTGAGTAGTTATTAAATCTAGTTTAGTCTTTTCAAATAGCGATATTAAGTCTGCTGGCATATCCTCAGAATGCTCTAATATTCCTTTTTTGAAATAAATATATTTTATTAACTGTGGTGGTATAGAAATCATCATATCTTTGGAAGATTTTTTATTGTTATTTCTACTGATTAAATTTAGATATACTTCTAATCCATTCATATTCGGATTTTCATCAAAAATTTGTTTAGCTGTTTTTCCATTAACAATTAAATTTGTATCAAAATCAAAATTTCTTTTCATTATATATTTGATAAAATCGTTTAATACTTTTTCATCACTTTTTATTATATTATATTTTTGCATTATTTCATTATTAGATATATTTAATTCATTAAAATATTTAATTAATACATCAGCAAAAAAAGGATCTTGTATATCTTTTTTTATAATCTTATTAATGTCAAATATATTAATATATATAAGTTTCCACTTTTCATTTGTGTCATAAACTTTCAAATTAAATTGATACTCTACATTATTTAATATTTTGAATGTTTTAGCATCAGTTGAGAATTCTTTATTAAAATTTTCCGGATTAGAGGCTGCTGACTCTATAGTTTTTTTATTTTCAAACTTAACAACAATGTATTCTTCCTTAATATCTATAACATTTATTTTAAATTTCACTAAATCTATTATCTTATTTTCTTCCACGATATAGTTTATTTTTTGTTTATTTTGTCTATTTATAATTAAATCATCAAATCTACCATAAGCTGATTGAAAAGGAGTGTGTATAACTGTTATATAACTTCCATAAGTATTAATTTCTTGTTCTTCTATTTTTTCATCAATTAAATTATTTAATTCTTCAAGATTTTCTAATTCAATATCTCTTTTTGTTTCTTTATTATCAAAAAACAAATTGTTATTATTTAAAATATTGCTTTTTAAAATTTCTTTTTCTTTCATAAAGTCATTTATACATAAGTCTTTCAGCTTATTTATATAACTTTCTTTACTCATCATTTCCATACTCTTTCCTCCATACATATAATATAAATAATCTTTATAACAATAATATCATTTTTAAAAATAATTTCAAGTATTTTCTCTTTTTTATTTACATATCATTTTTTGAAAAATCATTTAAAAATTGCAACCTTTTTCTCCCCATAATATATACTCATTTTCCAAAGCCAGTACTTCTAATAGTTTCAGGGCGATTACTTTCAAATATTTTTTAAAAGCTATGGAAGTTGGTGTTAACTTAAAAGATGGTTACAATGGTGACATATCTGCAAGAGACGCTGGTAAAATAGGTGGACAAATGGTTAAAAAAACGATCGAATCTTATGAACAAAACATGAAATAGTTATCATTTAATTTTTATCAATTAAATATTTCATATATTTAATTAAAGTTTGGTAGGAGATTGATTTTTGTTTTTATATTTTTATTATGAATACATAAAGGCAGGACTTGATTTCCTGCCTTTTATTTTTTTATATCTTTTTCAATTTTATTTATACTATCTAAATAACTTTTTTCAACTGGAGATAAAGTGATTTCTTGATATTTTTTATACTCATCTTTTGCTTTTTCAATTGCTTGCTTATTGCTAATTGTTCCTGCGTTGTCTAGAAGCTTTCTATTACTAAGTGTTAATATAGAATCTAACTGTTTTATATAATCTTCCATATACATTGGCTTATGTTCAATTGCATTAATTTCCGCTAAATCAAAATACCCAGAAACTAAATTATTTAATATCTTCAGCTCAGATTCACTTAAATAATTTTTAGCAATTATCACATCATTTATAGATGGTATTTCTCCTTTAAATGTTGTAAGACCCATAAATACCTTATTACCATCTGCTCTATTATATATTACTTCTGCAGCAGTATTTCCGTGTACTGCATAATGTAATTTATTTTGTACAATTTTAAAAAAAGTTATTGATGCTTCTGTATTAGGATCATAATCAACACTTGTAGAATATAAGTCTAAAACTTGCCTGTATAATACTTTTTCTGACGAGCGTATATCTCTTATTCTATTTAAAAGTTCTTTCCAGTATGTTCCACCACTATTACCTTTTAGTTTTTCATCATTCATTGAGAAACCTTTTATTAAATATTCTTTTAATATTTCATTTGCCCATTTCCTAAAATGCGTTCCATTTAATGATTTAACCCTATATCCTACTGATATTATTACATCTAAATTATAATATTTTACAGGTTTATCTGAATTTGCAATGTGCATAATTTGCACATTGCTTTTTTCTTCCAATTCTCCTTCTTCAAATACATTTTTAATATGTTTTGTAATTACCGTTCTATCTCTTTTAAACAACTCACTTATCTGACTTTGGTTAAGCCATACTGTTTCATCATTCATTTTAACATCTATTTTTGTTATTCCGTCACTAGATTGATATATTATTATTTCTGATTTGTTTTGCATTTAAAATTCTCCTTTCTTTTTCCAAACTACATTTCCGAGTTAATTTTACAAACTTTTGTTCTTTTTGTCAATACTTTTTCATGACATATATATACGTTCTCTTTTCATTCTCTTCTTTTTATAAAAATTTTCTTTCAAAATTAACTTTTTTTATATCCTTAATATGTATATATTTTAATTTCTCTTATACCAATAATTTTAGAGTACCTACTTCTAATATTTTTGGTTTCACTATAAGGTAACCTTCTCCCTTTTCAATTTTGCTCTGATACAATATTTTTCCAGTAGTGTTTATAAATACAAAGAAAAAATCCGGATTATCAATGAACCACCATTGTATATAAATGTTAACTCTTTCGCTCCATACTATAACTTTAATAAAGTTATTATTTAATTATATATTTACTCCAACTCAATTTTATAATATTCAGAAATTATATTTTCGTCATTATTTAATTCATATATAAGCTTACCATTATTTTTCAAGATTATTTTTTTAGATGCTATGTTACTATTATAGCATCTAAAAATTACACTTCTCATATTTTTCTCTTTACACAATTCTAATGCTTTTTTAGCATTAAAGTTGCATATCCTTTATTTCTTTCAGATGGTCTTACTCCATAACCTACATTCCCATAAATGTTTTTATATTTTAAAGATAGATTATATCTAATATGTAATAATCCAATTAATTTTTTATTCAAGAAGCACATTAGTAACTCTGATATTCCCCACCCCAATTTATTAACTTTAATATTTCTAATAATCTCATCTAACCAATCCTCATATTTTTTCTTTGTTATTTCTAAACTAGCTGAAATACTATATTCTCCATTTTTGTAATGTTCATCAATATATTCATTTAAAATTTTAAAATTTTATTCTTTATTTCCTATTCTGTCCTTTCATTTACATAACTTTATTATTATGGTATAATTAATACATATTAATTTTTTAGGAGGATTATGCATGAAAGCATATATCATTTTAGTATACCCAAAACGGTGGAACCCATTTAGCTGGGCTATTGCATTCAGAAGCCTACTAGAAGCAAAATTTGGAGGCGAAGGCAAAATCCCTATGATTTCTCATGTGGAATTTAATATTACCGGAAAAACATATTCCTATCTTTGGAATGGCTTAACCAACAAACCTTCCCCAAATGCATACAGATACAAAGTTAAATTAAATTTAAACGAAACACAAATGTTACAACTAAAATTTGATTTAGAAAGAGATTTAAACATAGACATGACTTATAATCTCTTAGGTGCTTTACGCCGATTATTCGGTATACGCCGCAAAGGACTGAAACGGACTAATAAAAATTGTATGTTCTGCTCAGAACATGCAGCAAAAACATTGTCTAAATATGGATATGATTTTCATATACCATTTGAAGACATCCCTCCTTACAAGTTTCTTTTTTTGAATAATTATAAAAAATAAAACTTGTACCTCTACTAGTACTTATTGTACTAGTAGTTTTTTATGGTTTTTCACATACCAAAAGCAGAGAAATTCTTCTCTGCTTTTGGCACTTTAACCATTCCTCAATTAGTAAAACAATATGAGAATACATTATTATTTTTTTGGAATATCTCTTCTATTTCACTAAAATTTTTATGGCTAATATTATTGTTTGGATCTTCAGATTTGAGTCTACAATAACTCAAATACCCATCTGCCCTCATTGTTATTGCCATAATTCCTGTTGAGCAAATGTCTTTTCTATAATATTCACAACATTTACAAACCTCTGCAAATGTTCTTGTGGAAGTTATAGATTCCTGATTCATATTGTGATCCACTATTTTTACAGTAGTGGTTTCATTTGAATACCTTTATCTCCATTTAAAAATAGGTTTTTTTCACAAAGATTTTTGTCTTTTCTTAATCTAGATATTAATTCTTCCATATGTCTATTTATTTTGTTTATATCACATAAAGAATTATATATCTCATCATTAATTTTATCACCAAATTTACTTAATGATAAAAGTTTTAGTTCCTCTAATTGATTCTCTATTGCAAATTCTATTAAAGAATCTAAATTTCCTACATTTTCGTTAGTTATAACTCCATTTATACCTACTCTAAAACCTAAGTTATTAGCAAGAATTATATTTTCTCTAACTTTCTTTAAGTTTTTTGCTAGGCATCTAGTTAAGTTTTCAAAAACTGCGTCCTCATTACTGTCCATGCTAATTTTTAATAATAAAGATTCTCTTATATTATGGATATTTGATTCTTTATTCATTAAAAACTTATCCAAGTTCAAAGCATTTGTACCTAAAACTATTTTAGTATATTTCAACTCAAATAGTTTTGCAAAAATAACTTCTAGTTTTTCATTGTATTTGTCTAACAATGGTTCTCCACCTGGTGGACAATATCTGCATCTCATATTACATTCTGATGCAAGATTTATAACTAGGGATGGGGTTATTCTTGATGTTGCATTTTTCATTTGTAATTTCTCCTTTGTTGTTATTTAACCTCTTCTTGAATTCCAATGTGTTTTTTTATGTCAACATCATGTCACATACCTATCTAAAATACAACCTTTACGGCTTTCAACAATATTAGCTTCAAGATACTTTTTATTTGCTAAAATAAAAGCAGGAACCTGTTTCCTGCTCTTATTTTATATAATTATAATTTATTTATAGTATCAACTAAATACTTTACATCTTCATATTTTTCAAATAATAATCTTAAAATCTTTTCTTCTCCATTTGAAGTTACTATTTTTAATTCATAATAAGTTATTCTACTTCTCTTATATGATATATGACTATCTGAAATATCCATATGATTTATATGTCTAACATCTATTTCTTTTCTTTGATTTTTTGTTCTTATAATATGTTTATATACAAGTTTATTATCTTCTAATTTTATCTTATATGGAGTTACACATATAAGTCCTACTGTTCCAATTGCCATCATTACTCCTGATACTATATCAACACCACCAATAATCATAACAGTCCACATTACTATAGCAACAATAATTCCCAAAATATAATCATTATTTGATTTAACATTTATTTCCTTATCTACATATATATTATTGTTATATTGATCTTTAGTAATTTCTTGACCTATGACACTTCCTCTATTATATATATATTCTGTTAATATCCTTTCAATTTGTTCTCTATTATTTACCATATTCAAATTAATTGCGATTGTTACCTGCCCTATTTTCATAGTTAAATCTTTTTTAACTATTGATTCATCAAGGTAACTGATACTATCTATCTTCCCTATTGGTATTACAACAACTTTGTTTAATGTATTTATCAAGTGTTTATACTCTATTCTATCATTTTCAATTCTAATATAATATGGTGAAAATAATACTAATGCTGCAAATAATAATAGTAATGGGAAAGCAAAACCAGAACTTTCTTCACTTCCTAATATAAACATCACAATTATTGTAGCAATAACTACTCCTATTGCTATTAAAATTATCTTTGTATATAAATTATTAGAATTCGAACTAATATTTCTGTTTATATTACTATATTTTATTTGTTCTTTCTCTATATCTTTTATTAGTATATTTAATCTTATCTTTTTTTCAATTAGATTTCCTATAATTCCTATTATTATAAGAATTAATAATGTGTTTAGCAATAATATCTCCATTACTTAATCCCCTCTTTTAATCTTCTTCGACTATTGTTAATAATATCCCTGTAACAAAACCTGTTTCATTATCATATTCTAATTCTATATCATAATTGTTATTACTGTTTTCTACAACATTTGATATAACATTATATTTATCTAAATTACTACTATCTGGTTCAATTTTTAATCTTAATACTTCATTTGATATTACTTCATAATCACTTACTTTATTTTTAATAGCTTCAATTGATATAAATGTTTTTTCACTATCCAAATTTTCTCCTATTAGTAATTCAAATTCAGCATTATATCTAGCTTTTTCAGTTTCAGATACTCCACTTTCTTCTTCTGGCAGAAGTTGACTCTCATCAGCTGTTCCAAAAAGAATCATTAGTTCAGTTAAATCATTTTCAGTCAATGTTGCAAATACTGTAGATATTTTTTCTAATGATGATGTTAACATTTCTTCATTATATCCAACAACACTTCCTTGTGACACTTCATTTGCAGTAAATGTAGCATTATTTTCTCTATCCACATTTATATTCAATCTTAATCTTGCATTATCTGTTTTATATTGTATATATAACTTTTCTTCAATTTCATTACCTTCAGTTGAATTTGAATAATCTAGTTCAATTACATTACTATTAGTTTCATATGCTTTTATATTCAAATTATCTTCTGTCCCGATTATATTTATATTAAATTTATTTTCTTCATTTACATCCATAGTCATAATATTTAATTTCGATGCATCTAGCCATTCCATAACAACTATTTGTTTGCCATCTTCAAATTTCGTACTAACAACTTCTCCATTTTTAACATATATTGTATATTTATATTCAATTTCTTCATTTATTTGTTGTGCTTTTAATTCATTTATATATGTATCTAAATATTGAATACATATAGCTCGTACTTCTTCATTTTTAATTAATCCAAGAATTGTTTCATCTTGTTTTAATTGTTCTAAAATTGTTATAACTAAATTTTTATATTCTGCATCAGATAAAGTCATAATATGTGCATTTACCATAACTTGCTCTTCATTTATTAATATTGATTGGTTTTCTAATGTTTCAAAATTTTCATCTGCTATTTGAGTATTTAATATTTCCATATAATTAGCTGCTATTGTCATCATATCTATTGTGGATAATTGAGAGAAGTCTATAGATTCTACACTTTTTATTTGGTTATTATCTAATATTTGATCTAATAACACATACCCTTCTGTAATACCATCAACAGACACATATTCTTGTTCTTTATTTAAGATATATTCTAAATTAAACTTTTCTATTGTATCTCCAACAAGACTAACATCATATGCATTATATCCACTCGAATTATCTATTCTTGAAGATACTTCTAATCTTAAATTGTTAATTTTATTGTTTCCATTTTCTTCACTTGTTCCAATACCTTGAATAAAATCTATATCTACTGATATATCTTGTTTATATTTTTCTGCAGATACATCTCCTTCATTGTCTAATGCTACAAATGTATACTTTATTTTAGAAAAACTTTCTCCTGCATATTGAACAAATAGAGCTTTATCCGATTTAAGAAAATCTGTTAACATATATATTGCTACATATATTCCTACACCTAAAATTATTATTAATAACAATACAACAAGTATAACCCACAACTTTACACCTTTTGGTTTTTGTTGTTTATTATATTCATTATTATAATTATTACTTAATTCATTTTCACTAATTTTATTGTAACTATTTTCTATCCCTTTATTTAATGTACTGTTTTCTTCATCAAAAAATCCATTATTTCCATTATTATTCCAATCCATAAAACATCCTCCGTTTTTTAACTTTTCTTTATCCTTTGCTTAACTGATTCATATAATACTATTCCAGTAGACACTGAAGCATTTAATGATGTAACATTACCATTCATTGGTATCTTAACTAAGAAATCGCAATTCTTTTTAACTTTCTCACTTATTCCATTACCTTCATTTCCTATTACAATACCTAATGGCCCTGTTAAATCTTCATTATAGTAATACTTTTCTGTATTTATATCTGTTCCACATATCCATAAACCTTGTTCTTTTAATTTTTCAATAGTTTCAGATATATTAGTTACTCTTGCTATTTTCATATGTTGTGTAGCACCTGCTGATACTTTGTTTACAGTACTATTTACTTGTACTGCTCTTCTTTTCGGTATTATTATCCCGTGTACTCCTGCTGTTTCAGCTGTTCTAATAATTGAACCCAAATTATGTGGATCTTCTATACCATCTAATATAACTACAAATGGATCTTGGTTTTTAGATTTAGCATTTTCTAATATTTCATCTACCTCAACATATTCATATGGTGGAACTATTGCTATAACACCTTGATGATTTTCACTCTCAGCAATTTCATTCATTTGTCTTTTATCTTTTTCTACAAGTATTATCTTTCTTTCTATCGCCATTCCTATTATTTTATTGATAGAACCATGTTTTTCACCTTTTGTTATAAATATTTTATTAATATCTTTACCACTTTCAAGTAATTCAAATACTGAATTTCTTCCTTCTACTTGATCTTCATAACTTTTTTCTTCAGCTTCAATATTTTTTTCAACTCTTTTAACTGGTTTCTCATTTCTTTTATTTGTTTTTTCATTTCTTCCATTAAATTTATCATTTTTAATATTTACATTTTTATTTCCAAAACTTTTTTCTTGTTTATTATTTTTAGAATTAAACGTTTTTTTATTCCCTTGATTTCTTCTTTCTTTCATTACTTTTACTCCTTTCTTTTACTCATCATCTAATTTTAACACTGATAAAAATGCTTCTTGTGGTATTTCTACATTACCAATTTCACGCATTTTCTTTTTACCTCTTTTTTGTTTTTCAAGTAATTTTTTCTTTCTAGAAATGTCTCCACCATAACATTTAGCAAGTACATCTTTTCTCATTGCAGATATTGTTTCTCTTGCAATAACTTGTCCACCTACAGCTGCTTGAATCGGTATTTTAAATAGTTTTCTAGGAATTACTGTTTTTAATTTTTCTACCATTTTTTTACCACGTTCATAACTACTATCTCTATGAACTATGAAACTAAGTGCATCAACTGCTTCTCCATTTATATGAATATCTAATTTTACTAAATGTGATCTTTTATATTCTTTAAACTCATAATCTAATGATGCATATCCTTTTGTCTTAGATTTTAAGTTATCAAAAAAGTCATATATAATTTCATTAAGTGGCATTTCATATATTAAAGTTACTCTATTTTCATCTAAATATTTCATATCTACATATATACCACGTCTTTTTTGACATAATTCCATTACATTTCCTACATAATCTTTAGGTGTTAGTATATTTGCTGTAACAAATGGTTCTTCCATATATGAAACTTCTTGTGATGTTGGTAAATCTTCTGGATTATATAATTCTACGACTTCACCATCTGTTTTGTATACTTTATATATAACTGAAGGTGCTGTCGTAATTAATCCTAAATCAAATTCTCTATCTAGTCTTTCTTGAATTATTTCTAAGTGTAATAATCCTAAAAATCCACATCTAAATCCAAATCCTAATGCTGCTGATGATTCTGGTTCATATTCAAGTGATGCATCATTTAATTTTAATTTTTCTAAAGATTCTTTTAAAACTTCATATTCACTACCATCTATTGGGTATAGTCCACAATATACCATTGGTATAACTTTTTTATATCCTTTAAGAGGTGTTTCTGCTGGATCATTTTTTAGAGTTATAGTATCACCAACATGTATATCTGATAATTTTTTAATACTCGCAGATATATATCCAACTTCACCTGCTTTTAATTCTTTGCAAGGCATATATGATCCTGGTGTAAAATATCCAACTTCTGCGACAGTAAATATCTTATTTGCTGCCATTAATTTTATTTCATCTCCAACTTTTACTTTTCCATCCATTATTCTAACATATGCTATTGCACCTTTATAATTATCATAATATGAATCAAATATTAAACATTTTGTTTTATCATCTTCATTACCAGTTGGTGCTGGCAAGTCAGATACTATTCTTTCTAATACTTCTTCAATATTCAATCCAGATTTTGCAGATATACATGGACTATCCATTGCTGGTATTCCAATTATTTCTTCTATTTCGTGTTTTACTTCATCTGGTCTTGCATTTGGAAGATCAACTTTATTTAATACTGGTAATATTTCTAAATTACTGTCTATTGCTAAATATACATTTGCTAAAGTCTGAGCTTCTACACCTTGGCTACTATCTACTACTAATATAGCTCCATCACATGCAGCTAAACTTCTAGAGACTTCATAATTAAAATCTACATGACCTGGTGTATCAATTAAGTTTAATACATATTCATTCCCATCTTTAGCTTTATATACCATTCTAACAGCTTGTGATTTTATTGTTATTCCTCTTTCTTTTTCTATATCCATATTATCTAAAACTTGACTTTGCATTTCTCTTTCAGATAATACACCTGTTTTTTCGATTAATCTATCTGCTGTAGTAGATTTTCCATGATCTATATGTGCTATAATACTAAAGTTTCTAATATATTGTTGTCTATCTTTCATTATTGTTACCTTTCTTTTCTCCTCATTAATTCATTCTGCCAATATTTTACCATAAATATATAAAAACCACAATACTTTTTATGTTGCCCCTTCTAAATTATATACATTTTTAAAGCCCAAATTTTTTAAAATATTTTGAGCTGTTTTGCTTCTTATTCCAGAACTACAATATATTACTATTATATCTTCTTTGTTTTTTGTAATACTATCTATTTTCCACTCTAACTCATAATTTTGAATAGATATAGCTCCTCTAATATGTCTTTTCTCATATTCCTCTTCATCTCTTACATCTAATAATATTATTTTATCATTATTTTTTAACATTTCATCTAATATTCTCACATCAATATTTTTCATTATATTCCTCCATTTAAAATATCTTTTAACTATATATATTATGTTGAAAATATTTTTTTGTTTATTTTACAAAATTATTACATTAACATTACAATTCTTTTTTTCTCTTCAAAATACCTTACTATATTTATACATCTGTTTTCATTTATATTTATATTAATATTTATTTCGACAAATACTATTTCAGTTATATCTCTTTTATATTTCTAACTAATTACAAAAAATATTTTTTAACATTATGTATATCTTTTTCGACATTTTTCTTTGTTTATTATCATTTGATAATCATTGTGGAAACTGTGGATAACTCTGTGAATAACTCAAAATAGGCACTTTATTTTTATAAGTTATACACAGTTTTTTTAGTTTAAATAATCTATTAACATTATCATTTTTTCTTTCACTATTTATGTTACTTTATCTTTTATGTTTTTACTTTTGTTTTTTTATTATCCTACTTACAAAAAAACAAGAAGTTATAAATACTTCTTGCTTAATCATTTTTTTCTATTAATCTTCTTCTACTAATATGAAATTCGTCACATCTTCATATTTAGTCTCACCTAAATGATTT
>CAYJKU010000030.1:399-13490 GCA_964371215.1 uncultured Clostridium sp. | reverse complement strand
CTAATACCATTTCAGCTACTTTAACATGATTTTCAGGTAATTCATCAAAAGTAGAGTGAATTACTTCACCTTTTATAGAACGTTTCATATCTGTAACTTCTTCTGGTCTTTCATCAATTAAAAGAACTATTAACTCAACTTCAGGATTATTAGCTGTTATACTGTTTGCTATTTTCTTAAGTAATGTAGTTTTACCTACTTTAGGTTGAGCTACAATCATACCTCTTTGCCCTTTTCCAATAGGTGATATTAAGTCAATCATTCTCATTGCTAATTCATTTGGTGTTGTTTCTAATTTTAATGGTTCATTTGGATATATAGGTGTTAAATCATCAAATCTTTTTCTTTTCATTGCTTTTTCTGGATGTTCACCATTTACTTCTCCAACAAATATTAAAGACGAAAATTTTTCACCTTCTTTAAATCTAGCAATACCTTTAACATAGTCCCCAGTATCTAGTCTGAATCTTTTAACTTGAACCATAGATATATATACATCTTTATCACTTGATAAAAAATTATCACCTCTTAAAAAACCATAACCATCTGGTAATATATCTAAAATACCTTCAACTATGGAGTCACCATCTGTTGTTAACTTATAATCAACTAGTCCAGGTATTCTGGTAGTATTATTTAAATTTTCTGTATCCTCTATTTCCTTATTCTTAGTATTTTCAAGAATTTGTTGTAATACTAAAATTATCTCTTCCTTTTTTAACTTGGCAATGTTTTTAACATTTAATTCTTTTGCTAATAATTTTAATTCTGTTAAATTCATTGAACTTAAGTTTTCTATATTATTCAAAATTAACCTCCTTTAATAATCTTGTCTCTTTAATGAGTATTAGTATTATATCATAAATACCCCATAAAGTGAATCAAAATGGTAAATATTTTACATATACACTAAAATCTAATACAAAACAAAAATAACCTATATAAGGTTATTTTCCACTATCTACATAAATCTTTTCATTTGGATAATACATATCTAATTTTTCTCTAGCCATAGCTTCTATAAATTCTAATGAATCTATATTTTCTTTTTGGGCTTGTAAATCCTCTTTTTCAGCAACTTTTTCTTCAATTTCTATAGAAAGATCTTCAGCAGTTTTTGAA
Source organism: uncultured Clostridium sp. (assembly GCA_964371215.1). Classification (GTDB taxonomy): domain Bacteria; phylum Bacillota; class Clostridia; order TANB77; family CAG-508; genus CAG-269. Next base: position 12,368 of record CAYJKU010000030.1, on the reverse strand, counting down.
TATTCATTTAAAGTGAATTGTTGCTCAAATAATATATATATTGTATATAGTACCAAAAGTACTAAACATATTTTAATTAACATTTTTTTATTTAAATTTTTCTTTTTCATAAGTATGTATTCTCCAATTTTAAATTACATGTTTACATTAATAAACACTACAATATATATTTCTACATTTTTTTGGAAATTCCTTCTAATTTTATATATTTTTTTGATTTTTTTAACTTTTTTTCGATTTTTTCTAAAAAATTTGTAGAAAAAATTCGAATATTAATAATACAAAATGATATAGGTTTTATAAATACTGTGCGGAAACTTTTTTGCATTAATTTAATTGGGATTAAAAGTATACTCATACTTTTAATAAATATATTTTTTAAAAAAGTTAGTAAAAATACATTAATTTTAATTATATATTTACTTAAAGATACAATATATAATATGATACCTATAAAAATGGCTAAAACCATAAATAGCCTAATTTCACCATTATTAAACATAAAAGTACTATACAGTACTGATACTCCTGTTAAAACCCAAAATACTATATCTTGTAGATATGTTACTAAGTTTATTGTATTAAATGTTTTTCGAAGAATTCTAAAAAAATCAAATAACAACCCAATTAATATGCCATTTAAGATAAATAAGAAAAAAATATTTATTTGATTTTGCATAATTTAAAACCTCCTTAATTTTATTTGAATATTTTACTTATGAAGCTTGAGTTTTTATCTTTATTTCCTTTTTCTTTGTCACTATAAGATAAAAAACAAATATTTCCTTCAATAATTACTTCAGAAGTATCTATACTTAATTTATTTATTCTAATATCTTCACCTTTAACTGTAAGCATACCTAACTCAGTATCAAGTATTACTATTTGGTCATCAAAACTAAGAACATCAATAACTCCAGAGATGCTAAGTTTTCCTCTATTTTCCAAAATTAAATTTTGTATAACTCCTGTATTCATCATTTTTCTTTCATCAATTGTCATTTTAAACCTCCAATTCAATATTTTTTCATTTAATTATATATATTCATAGTTTGTCTTTTTAGAACAAAACAAAAGTTAATATATATGTAATATATATTAACTTCACATTCTAAAGTATTTTATGAATTTCTTTTAAAATATTATCATTAATAATATTCTTGCAAGCTATTGATATTTTAGATTCCGAAACATTAAATTCTAATATTTCAATTTTATTTTCTTGTATTATATCTAATACTTTTTTTATACCAGTTATATTTCGAATGATACCATTTCCTACAATAGAGATTCTAGAGATATCTTTTTTCACAATACTTTTTATTGTATCTTCTTCAATAATATCTGATATTACTGTTCCTGCTTTATGGTTAAATGTGGATTTAGTTATTATTGGAATTTTAAACTTCTCTCCTATTTCAACACATCTATTATGAAGTACTTTAGCACCTTCACTAGAAATTTCTAGCATTTCTTGATAAGATAATGCAGATAATTTAAGTGCTTCTTCATATTTGTTAGGATCTAATGTATATACTCCATCAACATCTGAGAATATATAACAATTTTTTGCCTTTAAACTTGCAGCAACTGCTACTGCACTGGTATCAGACCCTCCTCTACCTAATGTACTTATATCTAAATTTTCATTTATACCTTGAAAGCCGGCGATAATTACAATTTTTCTTTTTTCTAATTCACTTAATATTCTTTTAGTATCAATATATTTAACAACAGCGTTTTCATTTGTATTATTTGTATATATACCAGCTTGCCATCCTGTCAAAGAGATAGCTTCATACCCCATTTCATTTAATACAATACTTAATTTTGCGCTAGATATCTGTTCTCCACTACTTATTAAAGCATCCATTTCTCTGCTAATTATATTATTAGATAATTCTTTAGCTTCATTAATTAGTTTATCTGTAGTTTTACCTTGTGCTGAAATCACTACAACTATGTTATTTCCTTTATCATATAATCCTATTATTTTCTCTGCTACAATTTTTAATTTTTCATTATCTGCAACAGAGCTTCCTCCGAATTTCACAACAATTGTTTCCATTTTAAACCTCATTTATTTCTAATATATAGAATGATTATATTTATAACCATTCTATATATTTTATTCAAACATATATATATATAGTTCATATTTCGACAAAAACATTTACTTTGTACTAAAAAAGTAATATAATATATATATATTATTTTTTTATAAGATCATTGTAATGATTAGACAAGGAGAAAACATGTTAAAGGAATTAAAAGCCTTAATGTTAATTAAGAAGTATGAAGAAGAAATAAATACACTAAACTCTTGTAACGATCAAGATTTTACGAAGAAAGTTCATGAATTAGAACAACGTATCTCTAAGGATAGGTGTATTTTCGGAAAAACAGGATATGCACATCTTACAACCCTGATTTATAACATAAAAAAACAAAAAAACATGTTGTAAACAAAAAAGTAACTGTTTAAAATTACAGTTACTTTTCTTTTATTTTAATTCAAATTTTAAATATGCTTCCATAAATCCATCTAAGTCGCCATTCATAACACTTTCTACGTTTCCTATTTCGAAATTTGTTCTATGATCTTTAACTAATGTATATGGACAAAATACATATGAACGTATTTGACTCCCCCATGCTATATCTCTTTGTTCACCTTTTAAATCTTCTATTCTTTCCTTATGTTCTTTCTCTTTTAAATCGAATAATTTAGATTTTAACATTTTCATAGCTGCTTCCCTATTTTGTATTTGAGATCTTTCAGATTGACATGCTACAACTACATTTGTTGGTAAATGAGTAATTCTTATAGCAGATGAAGTTTTGTTTATATGTTGACCTCCTGCACCAGATGCCCTATATGTATCTACTCTTAAATCATCTGGATTGATATCTATTTTAATATCATCTGTAATTTCTGGAAGTATTTCAATTGATGCAAAAGAAGTATGTCTTCTCCCCCCTGAATCAAATGGAGATATTCTAACTAATCTATGAACACCCATTTCAGATTTTAAATATCCATAAGCATTTTCACCTATTACTTCAAAAGTTACACTCTTAATTCCAGCTTCATCACCTTCTAAATAGTCTAATTCCTTTACTTTAAAAGAATTTTTATTTGCCCATCTGTTATACATTCTATATAACATTTCTGCCCAATCTTGTGACTCTGTTCCACCTGCTCCAGGATGAATAGTTACAATAGCATTATTAGAATCATAAGTTCCAGATAATAATGTTGTTATTTCAAATTTTTCAATATCTATTTTTATTATATTAATATTTTTAATTATTTCTTTTGCAAGATCTGAGTCATTTTCTAATAAAATGATTTCAGCAAATTCAATTGTATTTATTATTTCGCTTTCCAATTTATCAAATTGTGTTACTTTACTTTTTATTACTTTAATTCTATCTAAAACAATTTTCGAATTATTACTATCATTCCAAAATCCTTGTTCCATTGTTTTGTTTTCTAAAACTATTAATTCATTTTTCAAACTAGCAATGTCAAAGAGATTCACCTAGCTTTACAAGTTTTTCTTTTAAATTAGTTAATATTCTCATATTTTCTTCTAATTCAAACATTTCATCACTCCTATATACTTTTTTACAACTATATCATCAATATTGATTTTTTTCAATAGAAAACAGGAAACTATATACATTTGACATTTTATGTATAACATGATATTATATTATGTATATTTTATTCGTTGCTATACCGAATACTTAAAGAAATATAGCCATGTTTACATGTCAAAGTTAATTAACTTTGGGAGGATCACAAATGAATTTACTAGAAGAACGCGAACAATATTATAAACGTTTAAAAAGGAGCCAAAAATTATATTTAATCTCAATATCAACAATATTATGTTTTTTTAAACAATTAAAAAAACGAATTGATAAAAAACAGTCACTAAAAAAAATTAAAAAAATGGGTATCAAAAAGATATTAATTTTGTATCCGTTGATGCTACGAGAAAAAGAATTTATTTTACAATCTCGTAAAATGTCTAAATTTAACACAATTATTCTCTCTCTATTAGAACAATCATGTAATTTGGGAAGTACTATTTTTACTTTTTTTATCGAGGAAATTAAAGAAGCGTGCTATGAAGAGGAAATTATTAACATTGCATTAAGTCTTTCAGACTTTGAAAGGAATGAAGCACTAATTAATAATGCTATATTATTAATTAAAGAGAAAAAGATTAAATTAAGAAAAGTGCCAGAAAAATTCTGCAAAAGTGTAAGTTTGGAAGAAAAAGTTAAATACTTAAATAAATGTTCTATTTTCAGAAACATTTATAAAGTATCTGATAATTCATTTGCCCATGAAATATGGGTAATAAGATCTTATATGCAAGGTATTAAATTGATTAAAGTTTAATGCCAATCAAAAAGAGACTAGTACAGATGTACTGGTCCCTTTTTATGTTCTCAATCTTATTGTTCTTTCCCACAACATTGTTTATATTTTTTTCCACTACCACAAGGACAAGGATCATTTCTTCCCGCCTTAGGAGTATCATTTTTTACTGTTTTATTTACTTCCGAACTTTTGTTTGTAGTTGCATTATTTAAACTATTTAATGGCTCTAATGCAGCTTTTGTAATTTGAACAGTTTCTTGTCTTTCTGAATTTTCTTTTTGTTTTGCTGTTAAAACAATTCTTGTAACATCATATTTCATTGCATTAACCATTTCTTCAAACATATCAAAACCTTCAAGCTTGTATTGAGCTACAGGATCTTTTTGGGCATATGCACGAAGTCCTATACCATTTTTTAATTCATCCATACTGTCTATATGTGTCATCCATTTTTCATCAACAACTTTTAACATTACAACTCTTTCGAATTCATTTAAAGCTTCTTTTCCTACTTCCGCTTCTTTTTCTGCATATTTAGATAAAGCAAGATTTGTAAGTTCTTCAGAAATAATACTAGCATTATTAGAAGTAGATGCTACACCTTTAAGATAATCACTCATATCAATACCAAACACATTAATAATCTCATTATTTAAAGATTCAATATTAACCTCTCCCTTATCTCCTTCAATAAACATATTAGGCATAGAAGAAGCAACACTAGAAATCATAGATAAGATATTATCATGGATATTTTCTCCATCTAAAACCTGTCTTCTTTGTTTATATATGATTTCTCTTTGTACATTCATAACATCATCATATTTAAGAACATTTTTTCTAATACTAAAGTTTCTACCTTCAACTTTCTTTTGAGCCGCTTCTACTTGTCTAGAAAGTATCTTAGTATCTATAGGCATATTTTCATCAGCACCTAATGCATTATATACATTAGTTATCATAGCACCACCAAATATCTTCATAAGATTATCATCTAACCCTATATAGAATTTACTCTCACCATTATCACCTTGACGCCCAGCACGACCTCTAAGCTGATTATCTATTCTTCTTGATTCATGTCTTTCTGTACCTATAATTTTCAAACCACCAGCATCAATAACTTTTTGTTTTTCTTCTTTAATCTTACTACTATGCTTTTCTTCTAAAAATTTAAACATTTCTCTAACTTTTAATATTTCTTCATTATCTGTTTCATAATGAGTATCCGCTTCTCTTATTAATTCTTCTGAAACTTTATTTTTTCTCATTTCATCTTTAGCTAGATATTCACTATTACCACCAAGCATAATATCTGTACCACGACCAGCCATATTAGTTGCAATAGTTACAGCACCAAATTTACCTGCTTGAGCAATTATTTGAGCTTCTTTATCATGATATTTAGCATTTAATACTTCATGCTTGATACCTTCTCTTTTAAGTAATGAACTTAATTTTTCAGAATTTTCAATTGATACGGTACCAATTAAAACAGGTTGCCCTATTTTATTACTTTCTTTAATACTAGCTACAATAGCTCTAAATTTAGCAGCTTCATTTTTATATATAACATCATTCTGGTCATCTCTTACCATAGGTTTGTTAGTTGGTATAGATATAACATCTAAAGTATATATTTCTTCAAATTCTGTTTTTTCTGTCATAGCAGTACCTGTCATACCAGATAATTTATCATACATTCTAAATAGATTTTGGAATGTTATAGTAGCAAGTGTTTTAGATTCATCAGCTATCTTAACATTTTCTTTTGCTTCAATTGCTTGATGTAATCCATTATTATATCTTCTACCATACATAATACGACCAGTGAATTCATCTATAATTAAAACTTCACCATCTCTTACTATATAGTCTATATCATTTTTCATAACACCATTTGCTCTTAAAGCTTGATTTACATGATGAACTAAAGTAGAGTTTTCTAAATCATTAAAGTTTTCTAATCTAAAAGCTTGTTCTGCTTTTTTAATACCTTTTTCTGTAAGTGATGCAGACTTAGCTTTTAAATCTACTATATAGTCATATTTAGCATTATCTTCTGCTTGATCAAAATCTTTTACATCTTCTTCTACTATAATCTTAGGTGTTAATCTTTTTACAAAATCATTTGCATGTTTATATAAATCTGAAGATTGTCTTCCTCTACCAGATATTATAAGAGGTGTTCTTGCTTCATCTACAAGTACACTGTCTATCTCATCTATAATTGCATAACTTAATCCTCTTTGAACTAATTGCTTTTTATATATAACCATATTATCTCTTAAATAATCAAAACCAAATTCATTATTAGTCCCATATGTTATATCTGCATTATATGCTTTTTGTTTATCTATATGAGACATACCACTTAATATTATTCCTAAATCCATTCCAAGGAACTTATATAATTTCCCCATCATTTCACCTTGGTATTTAGCTAAATATTCATTTACAGTAATTACATGTACACCATTTCCAGCTAAAGCATTTAAATATACAGGTAATGTTGCAACAAGTGTTTTACCTTCCCCTGTTTTCATTTCTGCTATTCTTCCTTGATGTAATATTATACCACCAATTAATTGGACATCAAAATGTCTCATTCCGAATACTCTTTTAGAAGCTTCTCTAACTACTGCAAAAGCTTCTGGTAATATTTCGTCTAATGTTTTACCATTTGCTAATTCTTCTTTAAAATATTTAGTTTTATTTTGTAATTCACTATCTGTTAATTTAGATAATTCTTCTTCTAATTCATTAATTTTTGCCACTATTGGCATTACTTTTTTTACTTCTTTTTCACTATATGATTTAAATATCTTATTTAATATACTCATAATATCTTGTCCTTCCTAATATCATATTTTTCTTTGCTAATATATCACTAAACAATGCATTTTTCAAGGTGTTTTTACAAAAGGATTGTGTAATGCATAAATTTATCCTATAATTATCTGCAAATAACATTAAACATATAGATATACCTATCATATATCTAACAGACAAACTTGTAACTACAAGCAGAAAAGAGGTTGCTATGGACAAACAGTTAATAAGACAAGACAAAGAAACAATAAAATATGTACTTGATAAATATGCAAATACAAAGCCGGATACAGAAATTAAGAATAAAGATTTATCATTGTTATGTAGAAAGTTAAAAATTACCCCACAGATTTATAAGGGGTTTTGCGAAATAGTAAAAGCATTAATACTAAATCAATTTTCTATATATCTAAGAGACTTAGAAGATATGTTGAATTTTCTTGAAGAAAAAGAAAATGAAAATGATTTAGATATACATCACGAATCATTACAAATGTATAATTTAGTGTATTCAGGTGATACTGTATGTAGTTAAACACAAAGAAGCTTATGATAATTGCTATATATTATTTCTTTGAAAACACCCCCTATCTGGTGTTTAAATATATAAATATAAAAGAAAACATATTAAAAGGAGAAACATTATGAAATTCATTTATGATGCATATAAATTCCCCGGAAATCTTGAATTACAAATAGAAGCTGTAAAAAAAGATACTGAGCTATTTTTAGAGACGATTAGATGTGTTATTAAAAATACAAAACCTAAAGTTTTGAGTAGTACAGTTCTTACAGTTGAAGAAATTAAAGAATTAGTAGCTCTTATGCAATCTGGAGACATAAAAATAGATAATCCTGAAAGAAGCTATTTAACTACTCCTGATTGGAATGAAGTAGACTTTTCATTCATTAATTTACTAGGTATATATGGCCAATTACAAGAAGCTTTTAGAGAATCGTTATTTGATATTATCTCATATAAACCGAATGTAAAAACTTCGTTTGAAGCAGAATTTGGGGATCATATTTTCCTAGTAAACTCAGTTGAAAAATATACAGAGTAAAATAACTAAATGTAAAAAGAATCTTAGATAGGTAAGATTCTTTTTTTGTGGAAATTCTTGTATATATACTTCTTTCATGTTAAAATACATTGCAAATACATTTATTAATGTCAAATATATCCTATTAATATATTTAAACATTAAAAATAAATGCTATAACTATAGTGAAAAGAGGTTATTTTATGAGTACGAATTGGAGTATTAATGTAAAGGAAAACAGTTTATCTTTTGAAGAACTAAGAAAAGTTGTAACAAAAGATAGAGATTTAGTTTATGACATGATATCTAAGTATAATACTAAATACTTAAAAAACCCATCATATTATGATAATGAGGAAATTGATGGGTTTATAGAAATAAGTTCTGAAGATATTGAATATATAATTAAAAACTTCTCTCTTGGAGAGCTAGTATATGAATATGATTCAAGTATTCTTAAATTTTTCAATAAATCTAAAACAAAGTTTTTCATATATGATTTAATTCAAATAGATTATGAAATAACAAATTATTGGGAAGATAATGCATATTCACCATTTCTTGAGGATACTGAAGAAGACGAAGAAGATTTTGAAGAATTTTATGAAGAAGATGATGAAAATCCTATTAGCGAACCATTTGGTGGTGGATGGCTTAATTAACTTAAAAAAGAAACTTAGAATAGGCTAAGTTTCTTTTTTTATATATAATTAATATTTAATTAATAATGTATATTTGTCATATTTTCCTTTTCATATAATAAATTTTAATAAAAGCTATATGAAAAGAGGTATTTTATGTTTGTATATAATTTTAAGATAAATGGTGCTCAAACATTTAAAAGATTTTTTACTGCTATATTAGTAATAATCCTAATAATAGTCGGTGTCGTAATAACTAGAGTTTTTAGTGGTGCATATAAAAGTGATTATGATATATTAAAAAACTCAACACAGGAAATCCAAGCAAATAATTATACTAATATATTAAAAGCTGTAACAGATGATATTGATGAATATATTGGAACTAAATTTACTTTTACTGGTTATGTATATAGGATGTATGATTTTAAAGAGAATCAATTTGTTCTTGCAAGAGATATGATCATCTCTTCTAACTCCCAATCTGTAGTTGTAGGTTTTTTATGTGAGTCAAAGAATGCTGGTGATTTTGAGAATGATGAATGGATAACTATTACTGGTGAAATACAAAAAGGCAATTATCAAGGAATTGAAATACCAATTATACAAGTTACAGACACGAAAAGAACAAATGTTCCAAACGAAGAATATGTGTATCCACCAGATAATACATATATACCAACTTCAGGTGTTTTGTAGAATATATAATAACATGAAAGAGAGCTTTTGCTCTCTATATATATTTTATATCATTTTATCTATCCAATTTAATATAATATCTTTTGGTATTTTTAAATTACCATACCCTCCCCCTATATCTACTGTTGGTTTTAAATCTCCGTGATAATCTGAACCACCAGATATATATTTATTATGTTTTTTTGCCGCTTCTTCTAAAGTTTTAATTTTATCATCTGAAAAAGTAGTATAATATGTTTCTATTCCATCTATATTAGTATTATTTAAAACATAATCTAATATCTTCTCAGTATTTTTACCATATTCATATACATGTGCAAGAAAAGTAATACCTCCCGCTTCTTTTACCATCTCTATACATTTATGTATATCTGGCACAATTTTAGTTGTATCGACAAAGAATATACTTTTAGGATTAGATAAATACTTTCTATAAAACCCGTTAACATTATTCCAAGCATCATCATCTATATTCCCTATTTCTTTATTTCGTATATCTTTAATAATATGACTATGTAAATATGCTGAAGCATATCCAATACCATCATATCCTTCTAAAGTGTTTTCAGGTAATATTATATTATTCTTCAAACAAGCATTATATAGGTTTTTAAATTCATACATATTTCTTTCTTTAGATGTTAAATATGTTTTACTAATAATCTCATTCATTTTAATAGGATTTATCCCATAACCTAATATCTCTATTGGTAATCCAAGTACAGTAGTATTTAATTCTACCCCTTTTAATATTTTTCCTGAGAAATGTTTAGATATATCTATATTACTTAATTCTTCATATGCCTTACATGTATTGTGATCTGTTATAGATATTATTTCTAATTTCTTTTCCTCTGCTTTTTCTAATATCTGTCTAACTGAATTACTTCCATCTGAATAAGTTGTATGTATATGTAAATCTATCATAAATCCTCTTCCCTCTTTTCTAATTAGTATTAATATATTATCATATAGGATATTTTTTGTACATATATTTACTTTAATATATATCTATGGTACAATATTTACATAAAAATTTTTGGAGGTAAATAAATGAAAAACGAATTAGTTCTAATCTTAGACTTTGGTGGACAGTATAATCAATTAATAGCAAGACGTGTTAGAGAATGTAATGTCTATTCAGAAGTAGTACCTTATGATATATCAATCGAGAAAATTAAAGAAAAAAATCCAAAAGGAATAATATTTACAGGAGGACCTGCAAGTGTATATGGTGAAGATTCACCTAAATGTGCAGAAGGAATTTTTGATTTAGGAATACCTGTACTTGGAATTTGTTATGGTATGCAACTTATGACACATACTTTAGGTGGAAATGTTGCAAGAGCAACTAAAAGAGAATATGGGACAATAGATGTTAATATAAATAACTCTTCCCTACTTTTCAAAGACTTTAATAATACAAATACTTTTTTAATGAGTCATACAGATTATGTTGAAACATTACCAAACGGATTCAAGAACTTAGGTTCAACTGAATCTTGTCCTAATGCAGCAATGGAAAATGCAGAAAAAAATCTTTATGGTATTCAATTCCATCCAGAAGTTAATAATTCTGTTAATGGAACTGTTGTTATTAAAAATTTCTTATTTGAAATATGTAAATGTTCTGGTGATTGGTTAATTGCTTCTTTTACAGAAGATAGTATAAAATCTATTAAAGAAAAAATTGGAGATAAAAAAGCTTTATGTGCATTATCTGGTGGTGTTGATTCATCTGTTGCAGCAGTTATGCTTTCTAAAGCTATTGGTAAAAACCTTACTTGTATATTTGTTGATCATGGTCTTCTTAGAAAAAATGAAGGTGATGAAGTTGAAGAAATATTTAGAAATCAATTTGATATTAACCTAGTTAGAGTAAATGCTAAAGAAAGATTTTTAAATAAATTAGCTGGTATATCTGATCCAGAAAGAAAAAGAAAAATAATTGGTGAAGAATTTATTCGTGTTTTCGAAGAAGAAGCTAAAAAAATTGGTACTGTGGATTTCTTAGTTCAAGGAACTATATATCCAGATGTTATTGAAAGTGGTCATGGTAAATCTGCAGTTATTAAAAGCCATCATAATGTAGGTGGATTACCTGACTATGTAGATTTCAAAGAAATAGTTGAACCATTAAGAGACTTATTTAAAGATGAAGTTAGAAAAACTGGTTTAGAATTAGGTATTCCAGAAAATCTTGTATATAGACAACCATTCCCTGGTCCAGGTCTTGCAATTAGAATTATTGGAGATATTACTGATGAAAAACTAGATGTTTTAAAAGAAGCGGACTATATATTCAGAGATGAAATAGCTAAAGCTGGATTACACAAAAGTATTAATCAATATTTT
>CAYJKU010000030.1:0-388 GCA_964371215.1 uncultured Clostridium sp. | reverse complement strand
GCGTATGATATTACTTCAAAACCACCTGCAACTATTGAGTGGGAATAAAATATTATTTAAATTCCATATTAATTTTACTTATTAAAATAATCTATAAGGTCATATTAAACTAAAATGTTTAATATGACCTTTGTTTTACTGTTTTTTGCATTTTATGTAATTATATGGTATAATAATATATGTTATTTCAATATGAAATATGTAGAATGAATAATTTGAGCTTAATTAAGCAAATTTTAGGAGGAAACTTTATGGAAAAAATCGCGTATTTAACTGAACTTCTTGGATTAATCGAAGAACTTATTGCTTTTGAACTAGATGGTTTAAATTCAGATGAATTACAAGAAAAACTTCTTTTAACATTTTCAGTAATTCGTTGCCTTGAAAA
>CAYJKU010000029.1:0-14033 GCA_964371215.1 uncultured Clostridium sp. | reverse complement strand
GTATGTCGTTTTTTTCTATTCTCACTTAAAACTACACTCCTCCCATTGATTACTAAATTTATCTCTTCATGATGTTTCTTAAAAATTCTACTTCTTCTTCAGTATTCAATCTCATAAATATAGGTTCACCTTTTTCTATTGTTTTAATATTTTTAATAACTCCATATTCTTTAACACTACCATATGTTTTAAGTTCTTCATCTGTTATTCCAATTTGGTTTAAAATATTTTCTGAAGTATTTGGTAATATATGTTTAACTAAAATAGCTATTTTTCTTAAATTTTCTATTAAATGATACATTGTAGATTCTAAAGGTTTTTTATCTTCTTCTTTTGCTTGTGCCCATGGTGATGTTTCATCTATATATTTATTAGTTCTAGATACAATTTGCCAAATTTCTAGTATTGCATTTTGTATTTCAAGATTTGCCCATTTTTCTTCAAATTTACTTATCTGTATATTTGTAAATTCTTCAAATTCAGAATCAACTTCATTTATACATCCTGTATATTCATTTATATTACCTTCAAAATATTTATTTACCATTGATATTGTTCTATTTACTAAATTACTTAAATCATTACATAATTCAAAATTATATTTTTCTATAAAACTTTCTGGTGAAAATATTGAATCTTGTGATACTGGCATTTCACGAAGTAGGAAATATCTAAAAGCATCTAATCCATATCTTTCTACTAATGTTTCTGGATATATTACATTTCCTTTAGATTTAGACATTTTACCATCTTTCATCATAACATAATTATGAACAAGTATTGTTTTTGGAAGTGGTAAATCTAATGCCATTAAAAATATTGGCCAATATATCAAATGAAATCTTGCAATATCTTTTCCAACAATTTGTAAATCTGCTGGCCAGAATTTATTGAATACTGTTTCATTATCTGTCATATATCCTAATGCTGTAATATAATTTGTTAAAGCATCAAGCCATACATATATTACATGTTTTGGATTTTTTAATACTTTAATTCCCCAATCAAATGTTGTTCTTGATACACATAAATCTTCTAAACCTGGTTTTAAGAAATTATTTAACATTTCTTGTTTTCTGTAATCTGGTTTAATGAATTCTGGATTTTCATCATAATATTTCATTAATCTATCTGCATATTTTTTCATATTAAAGAAATATGATTCTTCTTTCATAAGTTTTACTTCTCTACCACAATCTGGACATTTTCCATCAACTAATTGTGTTTCTGTAAAAAAACTTTCACAAGGTACACAGTATTTACCTTCATATTCACTTAAATATATATCACCTTGATCCATGAATTTATCAAATATTTTTTGTGCTACAATTTTATGTCTTTCTTCAGTTGTTTGAATAAAATCATCATATTTTATATCTAATAATTTCCATAATTCTTTAGCTGCTTTTGCTATTTCATCAACATATACTTTAGGATCTTTACCAGCTTCTTCAGCTTTTTCTTGTATTTTTTGCCCATGTTCATCTGAACCTGTAAGAAAATATACTTCTTTACCTTTTCCCTCTTCAAATCTTTTTATTGAATCTGCAAGGACTGTTGTATATGCAGTACCAATATGATATTTTCCACTTGGATAATATATTGGTGTTGTTACATAAAATTTATCTTTCATCAAATTTCTCCTTTACATTTTTTCTGGCATATTCATACCTAACAGCTCTGCTCCTATTTTTAATATTTTATCAACTGTATATGTTAAATATACTCTAGCATTTCTTTCATTTATATCTTCACATATTATCTTGTTTTCATTATAGAAAATACTAAATGCTTTAGATAAATCTATTAAGTATCTTGCTAAAATAGATTGTTCTTCTTTGTTTGTTACAGATATTAACATCTCTTGGAAGTTATATACTAATTTCAATATATTTTGTGAATATTCATCACATAGATATTTTGTGTCAACTTCAGATATATCTGGTACTCCATTTGCTTTTTCTAATACACTTTTAGTACGAACATATGTATATTGAATATATGGTCCTGTTTCTCCTTGGAAGTTAAGAGCTGTTTCCCAATCAAATACTTGGTCTTTTACATTTGATGCAAAAAGTGTATTAAATACAAGTGCACCTATTCCAACTTTTTCTGCTACTTCTTCTTTGTTTTCTAATTCAGGATTTTTTTCTTCAATTATTTCAGATACTCTTTTTACTGTTTCTGTTAATAATTGTTCTATTTTAACTACATTTCCTAGTCTTGTAGACATTCTTCCTGTTGGAAGACTTATCATACCATATGAAATATGTTTTAATCCATTTATATATTTTTCATCAACTAGATTTTTAGCAACTGCAAATATTTGTTTAAAGTGTAAGTTTTGTTCTGAACCAACTATGTATAGACATTTATCAAAATCATATTCTCTTGTTCTATATAATATTGCTGCTAAATCTCTTGTTGCATATATTGTAGAACCATTTGCTTTTTGGATTAAACATGGTGTAGATATTCCTTCATCTTCTAAGTCTACTATTTTAGCACCTTCAGATAATTGTAATTTACCAGCTTTTTCTAGCTTTTCTATTACTTCATCCATTTTATCTGCATAAAAAGCTTCTCCATTCAATGAATCAAATTTAACACCTAATATATCATATATTCTGTTAAATTCTACCATACTTAAATCTTTAAATTTATTCCATAAATCTACTGCGTATTTATCTCCACTTTCTAATAATCTAAAGTTTTCTCTACATTGTTCTAATACTTTTTCATCACTTTTACATAAATCATTTATTCTTACATATATATCCATCATTTTGTTTATCGGATCTACTGTTAAATCATATTCTGATCCCCAAAGTTTATATCCTTCAATCATTTTACCAAATTGAGTTCCATAATCTCCTAAATGATTTATTCCTGCAACATTATACCCTAAATATTTATATATTCTATATAAACTGTTTCCTATTAATGTTGTTCTTAAATGTCCAATGTGGAATGGTTTTGCAATATTAGGTGATGAATATTCAACAAGAATATTTTTCCCATTTCCTATATTACTTTTTCCATATTCTTCAGAATTATTAATTTCTATTAAAACTTCTTTTGCTAGTAATTCTTTGTTAATATAGAAATTTAAATATCCACCCATTACATCTAATTTTTCAACAATACTATTATCTAGTTGTATTTTTTCTTTAATATCTCCTGCTATCATTTGTGGAGCTTTTTTTAATACTTTTGCTAAATTGAAACAAGGAAATGCATAGTCTCCATTTTTATTGTCTTTTGGGTTTTCAATGAATCTTATTATTTCACCTTCTTCAATTTCTATTACTTTTGAAATTTCTTTTGCTATATATTTTTTAAATTCAAACACTATTATCATCTCCTTATTTTAATTTATTATTTTCTATTAATTATTTTCTATATATCTCCAAGAATCTATACACATATCATCTAATGTTTTTTCTGCTACCCATCCTAATTCTTCTTTTGCTTTTTTAGGATCAGCGTAACATACTGCTATATCTCCAGGTCTTCTTTCTACTAACTTATATTTAACTTCTCTTCCTGTTGCTTTTTCGAAAGCTTTTACCATATCTAAAACACTATATCCTGTTCCTGTTCCTAAGTTATATATATATAATCCTGCATTTTCTTTATTTAATTTATCTAATGCTTTTAAATGTCCATTTGCTAAATCCACAACATGTATATAATCTCTTACTCCTGTACCATCATGTGTGTCATAATCACTGCCAAATACAGATAATTGTTCTAATGTTCCTTTTGCCACTCTAACTACATATGGCATCAAATTATTTGGTATTCCTTGAGGTTCTTCTCCTATTTTACCACTTATATGTGCTCCAACTGGATTAAAATATCTTAATATACATATATCCCATGTATTATCTGATTTATATAAATCCATTAATATTTGTTCAATAAATAATTTTGTTGTCCCATAAGGGTTTGTTGTTCCACCAGTTTTAGTCTCTTCTGTTATTGGTATTATTTCTGGATCCCCATATACTGTTGCTGATGAACTAAATACAAATTTTTTACAATTATATTTTTTCATTGTATCTAATAATACTAAACATCCAGATATATTGTTTATATAATATTCAACTGGTTTTGCTACTGATTCTCCAACAGCTTTAAATCCTGCAAAATTAATTACAGCATCTACTTCATTTTCTTCAAATACTTTTTCAAGCATTTCTCTATTTGCATAATCCATTTCATAAAATTTAAAATCTTTTCCAGATATTTCTTTTATTTTTTCCAACATATTTCTATTACTATTTGAGAAATCATCTATAATAATAATATCTTCTCCTCTTTCTAATAATTCTATCGCAGTATGACTTCCAATATATCCTGCTCCTCCTGGTAATAATATAGCCATAATTCCCTCCTATTTCTTTCTAAACATTTTTTGTACATTATATAATATAAGTAGCTATTTTGCAAGAAAATTAGGTAATTGTCTATGAAAAATATTGTGAAAAATATAAAAAAGAGATATATAATTATACCTCTTTCATTTATATAAATTATTCAGTTTCTTCTTCTTTTTTATTTAAGTCTTTCATACTTAAATTTATTTTTCCTGATTCATCTATTTCAACTACTTTTACAGTTACTTTTTGTCCAACTTTTAGAACATCTTCAACTTTGTTTACTCTTTCATTTGAAATTTTAGAAATGTGAACTAATCCTTCTTTCCCTGCTATTCCAATATCTACAAAAGCTCCAAAGTTCATTAATCTTGTAACTTCACCTAAATAGACTCCACCTAATTCAACTTCTCTTACAATATCTTCTATCATTTCTAATGCTTGATATGCTTTTTCATTTTCTGTTGCATAGATAAATACTGTTCCATCTTCTTGTATATCTATTTTAACACCTGTTTCATCAATGATTTTATTTATCATTTTTCCACCAGGACCTATAACATCTTTAATCTTATCTGTTTTAATCACTGTGCTTACTATTCTTGGGGCATATTTAGATATTTCTGTTTTAGGTTCTGCAATTACTGGATTCATAACTTCATTTAATATGTGTAATCTAGCATTTTTTGTTTTTTCAAATGCTTCTTCAATTATTTCATATGTTAAACCATCATTTTTAATATCTACTTGAATTGCTGTTATACCTTTTTCAGTTCCACCTACTTTAAAGTCCATATCTCCAAAGAAATCTTCTAATCCTTGAATATCTAATAACATTACATATTCATCTTCATTTTCTGGGTTTGTAACTAAACCTGTAGATATACCTGCAACTGGTCTTTTAATCGGAACACCTGCATCCATTAAAGATAATGTACTACCACATATACTTGCTTGTGATGTTGAACCATTTGAAGATAATATTTCAGATACAACTCTTATTGCATATGGGAATTCTTCTTTTGAAGGAAGTACTGGTACTAATGCTTTTTCAGCTAATGCTCCATGTCCTACTTCTCTTCTTCCTGGCCCTCTTGAAGGTCTTGCTTCACCTACTGAGTAACTTGGGAAGTTATAGTGGTGCATATATCTTTTAGATTCTTCAGTATCTATTCCATCTAATATTTGTTCTTCACTAATCATTCCTAATGTTGCAACTGACATTACTTGAGTTTGTCCTCTTGTAAATATTGCACTACCATGTGTACGAGGTAATAACCCTATTTCACAAGATAATTCTCTTAATTCATTTAATCCTCTACCATCTACTCTTTTATGTTCAACAAATATCATTTCTCTAACACATTTTTTCTCTAATTTGTAAATAGCTTCTGCAATACTTTTCTTATTTTCCACTAAAGCTTCTTCTCCAAATTTTTCTGCATATGCTCCCTCAATTTTTTCTGTTAATATATCTAAGTTTTCGTCTCTTTTTTCTTTATCTACTTCTTGAACTTTTTCTTTCATTTCAGATTTAAAGTTTTCTTCGATAAAAGAATATACTTCTGCATCAACTTCAAATCCTTGGTATTCAAATTTTGGTTTTCCAACTTCTTTTTGCATTCCATCTATGAAATTACATATTTTTTTAATTTCTTCATGAGCCATTTTTATAGCATCTAACATTACTTCTTCAGATATTTCATTTCCACCAGCTTCAATCATAGTGATTTTTTCTAATGTTCCTGCTACTGTTAATGTTAATTCACTTACTTCTCTTTGACTTTCAGTTGGATTTATAACTATTTTACCATCAACTAGGCCAACATTAACACCTGCTGTAGGTCCATTAAATGGTATATCAGATATTGCAAGTGCTGCTGCTGAACCTATCATTGCTGCTACTTCTGGCGAATTGTCTTGTTCAACACATAATACTGTATTTACTAATACAACATCATTTCTTAAATCTGATGGGAATAATGGTCTTAGTGGTCTATCTATTGCTCTTGATGTAAGTATTGCTTTATCCCCTGGTCTACCTTCTCTTTTTAAGAATCCACCTGGAATTTTACCTACTGAATATAGTTTTTCTTCAAAATCTACTGATAATGGGAAAAAGTCTATTCCTTCTCTTGGTTTTTTTGATGCTGTTACATTTACCATAACAACAGTATCTCCATATCTTACTAATACACTTCCATTACTAAGTCCTGCCATTTTACCTGTTTCAATTACTAATTTTCTTCCTGCTAATTCTGTTTCAAATGTTTTAAACATATTTTTTCTCCTTTATATTATAATCTATATATTAAATAAGTTTAGATTGTAACCTCTATAATATATTATTAGTAAATAAATACTACATTATACAAGCTACTTAACCTTATCTTATTTAAATATACTGTTTTAATTTAGAAAAAAAGCCCAATAAAAAATTGGACTTTATATTCTTATTTTCTTATTCCTAATTTTTCAACAACATCTCTATATCTTTCCACATCTTTTTTAGATAAGTAGTTTAATAAACCTCTTCTTTTACCTACCATTTTTAATAATCCTCTTCTTGAATGATTATCTTTTTTGTGGATTTTTAAATGTTCTGTTAATTCATTAATTCTTTCTGTTAAAAGAGCTATTTGAACTTCTGATGATCCAGTATCATTAGCATCTTTTTTGAAATTGTTAATTACTTCTGATTTTCTTTCCTTAGTCATAATTACACCTCCTATTTTTCTTTTATCCTTTAACTGAGCTTATAGTTTTAGGTGTTACTTTTAAGCTAAGTAAAAGGTCTGTCTTATTTGACATATCTATTTTACTATACTTTTATACTTTTATCAAGCTTTTTAGAGTATTCTTCTTAAATTATTATAAATTATATATTTACAAAAACGATATGTTAATTCATATCGTTTTTGCTTCATTATATATTCTTTTCAATTAAGTCTTTAGCTTCTTCAATTTTAAGTGATTTTCCATATGATACAACTTTACTATTTATTACTAAAGCTGGTGTTTGCATAACTCCATATTTAGCAATTTCTATATTATCTCCTATATTTAAAACTTCATCTTCTAAACCTAATTCTTTAACTGCTGTTTTTACATTTTCAAAAGTTTCTGTACTTTTTTTACAACATGCACCTAGAACAATTATTCTAGCATTTTCAATATCACTTATACCACATTTACCTCCACAAGAGCATTGTCCCGTTACTTTTTCACTTCCTTTTTCTTTTTTACCAAAATTGAATAATCCCATTATTTTCTCCTAACTTATTTTTATTTATTCTTTATTAAAATCCTAAGTATAGTAAATATAGTCCTATCAATAATATTCCTATACCCATTATGATTTTAATTACTTTACTCCAAATTCCAAATTTTTGATTTGAAGTTATTTTTTTAACTAATCCTACTGATGTACCCGCAATTACTGCTAATACTCCGTGTCCTATAGAGTATATTAATAGTAGCAATATCCCCCATAATAAATTACCACTTCCTGCTACCATTGCAAGTATAGCTATTAGTACTGGTGTCGCACAAGGTGATGAAAATATTCCAGATAATATCCCTGCTATTAATGCACCTATATATCCTTTTCTCTTATTTTTTGATACTAAATATGTTGATGGTATTATATTTATTAAATCCCATGTTTGTAGAGCCATTAAAAGCATTAAAACTCCAAGGACTATATACCAAATACTAGATGATGTACCTATTAAATTACCTGCAAGTGATGCTATTGCTCCTAATATTGTAAATGTTATAGCTGCACCTATTGCAAATACAATAGATAATTTAAATGCTTTTTTCGTATCATTTGATGTTCCTCCAACATAACCAATAATAAGTGGTATAGATGATAGAGAACATGGTGTTATTGATGTTAATATTCCTGCTATTAAAACAATAATTGGTGCAAGCCACATATTTTGACTTATCTGCATACTAAGAGTATTTAGTGCTTCATCAATCATAAAGTTGTTGCCCCCATTTCTGCTAATATTATTCTCATTTGCTCTTCAGTTAAACCACCTTGATGAGCTGTATATACAAGTTCTTCTGTATCTTGTGTTACATATAGCTGAAATCCTGGTATTGCATTTAATATTTCCTCACTTGGATTATATGGTGTACCATCTGCATTTATAAATATCTGAGTTGGTATAACTGATATTGGGAATCCTTGAGCTAATTCTGGATATTTCCAAACATCTGCAAATGTAATAATAGCTTTCCCTTGATAATCTAAATTCACTTTTTCTAATTCTGGTGCCATTTCAACACATGGCACACATGAATCTGATCCAAAATCTAAAATCATAGGTAAACCTTTTTGTTTTAATTCTTCCACATCTAAGCTAGTTATATGTAATGGATATTCTAAATTACTGTTTTCTTGTTGTTGTGCAATAAGTTCTTGTTCTTCATTATTACTTATCCACCAAACAATACCAACTAAAATACCTATTATACAAATAACTATTATTAATATAATATTTTTATTTTTCCTATTACCTGTGGGTGTATTTTCTTTTACACCATCTTCTAAAACTTTATTTTCTTTTCTTTCTTCTTCCATATTTTTTCTCCTTTGCTTTTTAATATTTCTATTATATCAGATTTATATTAAAAAAGGTTGTAAAAAATTAAATATATATCCAACTAATATTATTCCTATAGCACATATTCCTATAAATGTTGCTAATAGCTTAGGTTTTACTGCTTTTCTAAGCATAATTAAAGAGGGTAGAGATAATGTTGTAACAGCCATCATAAATGATAATACTGTCCCTAAGTTTGCACCTTTTGCAAGTAATGCTTCTGCAATTGGAATTGTTCCAAATATATCTGCATATACAGGGACACCTATGATTGTAGCTAATATTACGCTAAACGGATTATTTCCACCTAATATATCTTCAATAATTTCTTGTGGTATCCAATTATGTATTAAAGCACCTATTCCAACACCTATTAATATATATGGAAATACTTTCTTAAATGTTGCACCTGTTTGTTCTTTAGCATATATTAATCTATCTTTTTTTGTAAGTGTAGGTGATTCTAAATCAACACTTGAAGATTGTAGTACATATTCTTCAACATGTTTTTCCATTCCTAATTTTTCAATAAGAACTCCACCTACAACTGCAATTATTAATCCAAATATTACATAGATAACTGCTACACCCGTTCCAAAAATACTAGTTAATAATACTAAACTCCCTATATCTACCATTGGTGAAGATATTAAAAAAGAAAATGTTACACCTACTGGTAATTTAGCACTTGTAAACCCTATAAATAATGGGATTGATGAACATGAACAAAATGGTGTTACTGTTCCTAATAAAGCTGCTACAATATTTGCAGATATACCTTTAAATCTTCCTAATATTTTTTTACTTCTCTCTGGCGGAAAATAGCTTTGTATATATGATATTACAAATATTAAAACACATAGTAATACAACTATTTTAATAACATCATATATAAAAAATTGTATACTTCCACCTATTTGACTTGTAATATCTAGACCTAATAACATTAACATATTGCCAACTAAATCATTTAACCAGTTCATTCCTAATATTTGATTTTGAAAAAATGACCAAACTGAATTTAAAACTTCCATTATAACCTCCTTATATAATTATATATCAACTTTTTTTGATGTATTCCTGAAAATATAAAAAATATCTATTTCAAAATATTTTTTATATTATATGCTTATTCAGAATCAGTTATCTCTAATAATAACTGACTTGCATTTTTTGAATTTTCTTTATTAACACTATAATGAATCCATTTACCTTCTTGTCTACTTTTAATAATTCCAGAATCACATAAAATCTTCATATGATAAGATAATGCAGATTGTGCTATTCCTAATTCCTCCATTATTACACAAGCACATTTTTCTTCATTTTTTAGTATCTCTATTATTTTTAGTCTATTTTCATCACAAAAAGCTTTAAATATTTTTGTGTTTACTTCATAATTATTTTTCATTTTATCCTCTTTCACATCAATTTTTTTTGATATGTTTTATTATATTCTTATATTAATTATTTGTCAACTGTTTTAGATAAATAAAAATAGCAAATTATTCAAATTTCACTTTGATAATCTACTATTTTAATTTTATTTACTTTTTATACTAATGCAAAATATGCAATAACAACTATACCTATTACTATTCTATACCATCCAAATACTTTGAAGTCTTTGTTTTTAATATATTTCATTAAGAATTTTATTGCTAATATTGATACTACAAATGCTACTACCATCCCTAATATTAATGTTAATATTTCTGCAGTTGAAAATACTAATCCAAATTTAAATATTTTAAGCGCACTTGCTGCTATCATTGTGGGAACTGCTAAGAAAAATGTAAATTCTGCTGCTGCTACTCTAGATACTCCAAATATTAAAGCACCTATTATTGTTGCACCTGAACGTGATGTTCCTGGTATCATTGCTAATACTTGAAATAAACCTATTATAAATGCCGTCTTATAGCTTAATGTTTCTATTGATGTTGTTTTAGGTGTTCTCTTTTTATTCCAATTTTCAACTATTATAAATAATATACCATAAAATATTAACATTACTCCTATGATTATTGGTGATCCAAAGTGTTCTTCTAAAATATCATCTAAGAATATTCCTACTGCTGATGGTAAACATGCTATAAATATCTTAAACCATAATGTAAATACTTCTTTTTTTACTATCATTTTAGGTTTACTTCCATTTTCAGATTTTTCAATATCTTTATTAATATTTTCATCTTCTTTTTTAGCAAATCCAAAAGGACATATTTTTTTCCAAAATGTTCCTATTACTGCAAGTATTGCTCCTAATTGTATTACAACAAAAAACATTTCTTTGAATTCATCACTTGCATTAAGTGGCATTATTGCATCTACTAATATCATATGTCCTGTACTACTAATTGGCAACCACTCTGTAATACCTTCTACTATCCCAATTATTATTACTTTAATTATTTCAATCCAATCCATTTTTTCTCCTCTTCTATTTCTTTAGTTTTATAATACCAATTATATTAACATATATTGAAAAATATATCAATTAATTTGAATCAAAAGATAAAATATACTCTTTTTATCTTTTGATTCACTAGAAAAGAAAGTGAATCTCACTCTCTTACATGTAATTAATTCTCATTTTTTAGATATTTCATTTTGATATATTGCACATTTCATAAATATGTCATAAATTCTAATCTTTAATATAAGATTTATTACTATAGTAACCAGAACCAATATTCCTGCCACAGTTATATTTACTTGCAACTCTATATTACTTCTATCCATTGCAATAATTAGAGCTGTAATTAAATAAACCGATCTTACAATAATAATCTTTATTGTTTCATTAGTATATTCTCTTATTTGATTAGAATCAATATTTTCAAGGGGTCTTTTAGTAAATTCAAAAATTTTTTGCTCTGCTAATTTCTTAGCTAAATTAATATGTTCATATATTAATTTAACTGTACATACTAACATACTTACTAAATACACTACTAGTACCCATATGTTTTCTGGCAATATTTTTAACAAAGTTAATGTCCCCAGAATAACGACTATCCAAATTGCTACACTCCGAATTTTATTTCCAGTTTTCATTACATTGTCTGGTAACAGGCTTTGTACTAAAATAATCTCATGCTTGTCCATAATAATACCTCCAAAATTAATTATATATAACTGTACTTACGTGATCTTAACACCTCTTAATTTGATTGTCAATTATTCACTATATAAAAAGAAGAATGAATATCATTCTTCTAACACTAATTCCTTTTTAATTATTTCTCCACATATTAATTTAGCTTCATTTTAAAGTTTCTAATATTGAGTTCCTGATTCATCTATATGATATTGTTTTTTTACATAGTTCCATGTATATTCTATCTCATTTGTTGTGAGAATTCTGTCATATGCAATCACATCATATATATTTCCATTATAAAATAACTTTCTTCCAGGTCTTAAATCACCTAATGTTATTTCTGTATTATTAAAAGTATAATCATCTACAGGAAAAGTCGATTTAAGTTCTCCATTAATATATAGATTTGCATTTTCTCCTTTTTGAGCTGTTATCATAATATGCATAAATTTATTGTCATATTCTGATACATCTACATATGTGAATCCTTTTGAAATATTTATAGTTGAATATACATATACTCTTAGATATCCTTCTGCCATACTTATCCATGCTGTATATTTTTCCATTCCACTTGATATAGCTATTATTGTTGCCCCATAATATTTTCTTCCATCAGGATAAAATACAGTAGAACCTGTTCCACTAGTTGTCTTTTGATTTGTGGTTCCATTAATCAAAACACTTAATGTATATTGTTCATTAATATTGACTTCTTCATCACTAAGTGGCATAGCTACAGGGTTACCATTTGCAACAAGTCCTATATTTCCATATTTATCTTCTGTATATTGTAATGCTTCTGCTTTATTGACTTCTATAAATTGCCCATAATTTTCTTCTGTTTTTTCAGATTTTTCTGTTACTGCTGCATAAATATTATTTGATATATACCCAATTGGAATAGGATAATTATATGAATATGTATAATTAATTTCACCTTGTGTATCTTTACCTTTAATACTTAGAGTATAATCATTTTCTTGGTAATTAATAATATATGGACTATTTTTAAAATATGATTTCTCTTCATCTGTTAAAATAAATTTCCCTAATTCTTCAATCTCTCTTAATATATTAGTATTATTTCCATCTTCGTCTCCATCTCCTAATACATTCCATCCATCTCCAAATTTTAATCCTACTATATATATACTACTTGGATAAGCAATTGTTTCTACTTCTTTCCCAATTTCAAGATAGTCATATTTATTTGATAATGCAATTAAATTTTCTATCATTTCAAGTTCTATCATATATTCTATATCAGAAGTTGATACAATTTTATATCCAATACTTTCTAAACTCTCAGTATCTTCATTAAATTCATCTGCAATATATATAATTTCACCATCTATACTGATAATTCTCTCCATTATGTCTTCTTCTACATTTGGTATTACTTCTTTGATTCTTGTTCCATATAATATATTGTATGTTAATGATGTTTCAATTCTATCTGGCTCTAAATTCCTTTTTAATACATCATTAGCTTCAGCTAACTCCATTGCTTCTTTATATGATGAATACTCAGTTACTATCTTTGCTTTTTCTGTTTGACTCAATATTCCAGAATTTGCAGAAATCATTGCTAAAACAATTCCGGATAATATCAATAACACTATTATCGTTATTACCAAAGATATTATAGTTATACCTTTATCTTGTGTTTGTATTTTTCTTTCCATTTTTTCACTATGAATACTATATTCATAACTCCTTCCATATTATAATTAATATACTTTTTCACAACTTCTTTTTTTATAATTTTACCATATCAATTATTTTTATACAATTATATATGTAAATATAATACTGTTTTTTAATCTATTTATATTTGTTTTTCTCTTTTCTTAATTTAACTTATCTGTTTCAATCAAAACCACCAGTAAAACTGGTGGTTTGCTCTTAGCCTAGAAGGCTATTGTA
>CAYJKU010000028.1:7347-14449 GCA_964371215.1 uncultured Clostridium sp. | reverse complement strand
TGCGGAACGATTCGTATTATACTACAACCATTTTTCTTTGTCAACACTTTTTCGAATATTTTTCAAAATATTTTTTGAAGTGTTTTTAAAGTAAAAAAAATAAAAGATTCAGTATCCTAAAATTGTAATTTCTCTCGTTGTCTTGTTACTAATTCTTATGTTTATTTATTTAATTTTTTTCAATGTTTGCTGAGTACTTAATTATATTAACATGATTATATTTCATTGTCAATACATTTTTTCTTTTTTTTGATTTTTTTCTCATTTTTTTCTAGAACTCTTGTCAAAGTGATTTTAGGCACATTTGGGGTATGTTTTTTCACCTTATATAATAAGAAGAAACTATCTTAATTTTAGTTTCTTCTATTATATATTACTTATTTCCTAATTTTCTTATATTATTTATTCTATTTGGTATTATTATTTTATTTTGTTTTGGTCTATTTACTTTTACTAAGTCGTCAATATTTCTTATTAATTTTATATTATCTAAATAAAATAATAATCTAACTTTTCTAATTAATATTTCAAATTTAGTTTCTTTTCTTATAATTAAACCTAATTCTTGTTTTTTCATATTATCACTTCTTTATATATATTCTTTTAACTCTTTTTCCTATTGAACAAAATATCTCATATGGAATTGTTTCTAAATATTTAGCAATTTCGTATATATGTTTATTATCTTTTATGATTACCACTTTATCTAATATATTCACTTTTTCATCAATTTCTACAAATAACATATCCATACAAATATTTCCTACTATATTATATTGTCTATTATTTATATATACTTTTCTTCCTGTATTTTTTCTTATTATTCCATCAGCGTATCCAATAGGTACTACTGCAACTTTAGTTTTTTTATTTGCTTTAAAATTACCTTCATATCCTACTGTTTCATTTTCTTCTATATTATTTATTTGAATAACTCTACTATATAATGCAAATGTACTTTTAAGTTTCAAATTCTTATCATCTGTTATGCCATACATAATAATTCCTAATCTAGCACCATTTATGTATTGAGGTTTCTCATATCTAGTTAATGCATCACTTGCAGATATATGTCTTATTTTTATTTCTTCTAAATTTATTTCATTTGTTAACTCTTCATATTTTTCTACTTGTTTTTGATAACATTCTTTACTACTAGCCTTATACATATGTGTATAGATACCTTCTAATTCATATGTAGTATTTTTCAATTCTGAATATATTTCTAAAAATTCTTTTTTATCAGATATTCCTAATCTATTCATTCCAGTATTAAGTTTTATATGTACTTTTAAATTCATTTTAGTATCTTTTATACTATTAAAATATTCTAAACTAGGGATTGTAATTGTAATATTTTTTTCCATACATATACCTAAATCTTCTTTATCTACTAGTCCTAAGCATAATATTGGTAATTCTATTCCTTTTTTTCTAATCTCTATTGCTTCAGTAATTGTGGCAACTGCTAAATAATTAACACCACCTTTAATTATGTACTCAACTGTATCTAACCCTTGATGTCCATATGAGTCTGCTTTCACTACACCTATATAATATTCATAATCTTGATTTTTAGATATTATCTTTTCAACATTTTCTTTTATATTTTCACAATTTATTTCTGCATATGTATTTTTAATATTGTCCATCTTTATTCAACCTTTTCTTATCTATATATGAAATCTTCTTACTATCGCTTCTTTTACATCTTTAAATGATAATATAATTGTTATAACTAAATTAATACATGATATTGATACTGCTATTATACTAAGAACTTTATTTTCTATAACATCACTTGTAAGTAATACTAATGGTGCCATACTTAATAAAACTATTATCAATTGACATATTGCATATCTTATATATTTTTTAAAACTAACGATAGTTAAAACAAACATAACTATATTTGCAGTCATAATTATTATTGGTATCGCAATTTCTAATGACCACCCTCTAAAACCAATACTATAATCAATATATAGTGTTAATCCTGATGCAACTATAAGTTGTAATAAGCTATGTCCTGCAATATGCACTTTTTTCTTTACTGAATATAGTACAACAATCCAAACATATATTATCCCACTATTTGCAAGAGCTGCCCATGGTATATCTGGTGTTGTTAATTTATTGATTAATATTAGTATTCCGGCTATTAATACCGATACTAATGTCAGTATTCTTATTATTGTATCACTTTTATGGATACTTATTTTTTTAGGATATATCATCTAACACCCCATTACTTTCAATTTTAACATTAATTTTTCTTTCTTTTAAAAACTCATAAAAACCTTTTTCTATATCATTATTTTTCAATATAGATGTAAACGTAAATACCATTTTATTTTCAAAGCTACAACTAGAACATTTTATCTTTTCAACCGGCTCTGGTGCTATCATCATCATGAAATATTCTATGTAATCTTGATATTTACCTATAACACCAATTCTCCCTACATTTGAAAAAGTTGTGGTTGTATATTTTCTTATCTCTATATAACTCAACCTAACAAATAATTTTTTTAAGACTAAAGGCACTCTTGTAATAAATGGATTTGTTCCTATTTTAACATTTGCCGACATAGTTTTTAATATTTCTTCTTCTTTAAGTTTTTGAACAAATTCTTTTTTTACAAATTCTATTATTTGATCAAATTCGCTTATCCTATTCATATCCGCTTCTAACGTCATATATGAAAAAAAATTAGATAATGTTTTTGAATTAAAATATTTTTTCAAATTAATTGGTATACATATTTTTATGGGATTCTTATTTTTTTTCTTGTTCTTTAAATAGTTTTCTTTATATATAGAATATATTAACACTGCTGTTAAGTAACCTGTTATTGTTATTTCATATTTTTTGCTTTCTTCTTTTAATTCTTCCAAATTTATTATTTGATGTATTACACTTTTAGCATTAAGTCCTATTTTTTTACCTTTTAATATATATGCTTTTTTACTAACCATTTTTGTTTTAATATCTTTATCATAATTTTGTATATAACTATCTTCTGTATCAAAATCTAATTCGATTTTTCTTAACTTTCTTTCTTCTTCATTTAATACATCTGAATATTTCAATTCTAAGTATGAGTATATTATTTCTTTAAAAAACATCATTCCTGAATTTCCATCTGTCAAAGAATGGAATATATCTATATTTATTTTAGATTCAAAATATGTAATTTTAAATAAATATTCTTTATTCCTTCTAGGATCTATATATTCACATGGATAGTCTCGTTCTTCTTCTATACGTATTTTTTTTGTATTTTCTTCGAAATAATACCAGAAAAAACCTTCTATCATTCTTACTTTAAATGATTTATATTTTTCTAACGTATTATCTACTGCTTTTTCCAATATACTTTTATCTATTTTCTCTTTTAACAATACTGAAAATCTAAAAACTGTACTATATTTTTTTCCAGCAGATATCGGGAATATTTTTGCTGAGTTATCTAGTCTTCTCCAGTCTAATCTGGTTCTTTTCCTTCTCATTTAATCCCTCCTTAGTTTATATTTAAAATTTAATGAATTATTAATTTCACTAAATCTTCATATCCTTTTTTATTTAATTCTACACTTGAGTTATTTTCAATAAACCATATGTGTTTCGCTTTTTCATATTCGATTAATTCAACTTCAATTCCTTGTTTTTTAGCATTTTCTACTAACAAATGTGCATCTGGTGTTAATATATCATATTCAGCTGCCATTATTGTTAAATTTTCTATACCTGTCATATCTCCTAATATTGGATTTACAAAATTAGATTCTATGCCGTCATTTTCTGCATATTCTATTCCAGCTAACTTAAGAGTTCTTTTATTTAATATGTCATCATATTTTTCTATTTCATTTATTTCTGGATTTTCTAATCTAACATCTAACCACGGAGATATTAATATAGTTTCATTTGGTAACCTTATGTCTTCTTCTTTTTTTATAATTTCTTGCAATATCCCTAATGCTATTCCTCCACCTGCTGAATCCCCCATTAATATTATTTCTATATTCTGATTTTTATCTACTTCAAGTTTTTCAATTTCATTAATTATTGCTTCATATAAAGGTATAACCATATTATATACATCTTTATATGAATATTTAGGTGCAAGTGGATAATCTGGAAATATTACAATTGAATTAGTATCTTCTACAATATTTTGTATAAATTCCCAATGATCTGTTGTTCCTTCTCCAAAATATGCACCTCCATGGAAATATATTATAACTTTTTGGTTTTGCTCTACATTTTGTAGCTCAGTATCATTAAAGTCTAATTCCATATTTGCTTTAACTCTATTTTCATCTTTTTTAGAAATAATATGTATATTTCTGTTCTCAAATATTTTTGTCTGTATGTTATATGATAACTGCACTGATTCCGGAACTTTTGTCTGTATATCTGCTATTAGTATATATATAATATATATAAGTACTGGTATTATCACTACAAGTAATGTTAGAATTATTATTTTAAATGTTTTTATCATGTTTCCTACCTCTTATTATTATGTCCATATTTTAACATATTAATATCTTTCTGGCAATAACACAAAAACTATATAAAAGAAAAAGCCACTCTATATTAGAGTAACTTCTTTAAATTCAACTAAAAAATCCCTTTTTCTTAATTGGTGGTTGTTCATTCATTGTTTTTGCAAGTTCTGTAAATAACTCTCTTTGCTCTTTTGTTAATTTTTTAGGTGTTTGTACACTTACTTCAAACACAAAATCTCCTACAGTTGTGTTATTTACTCCTTTAAATCCTTTATTTCTAATTGTATATATTGCACCTGTTTGTGTTCCTTCTCCTATTGATACTTTTTCTATAGAACCATCTACCATAGGTATTTCAAGTTCTCCTCCTAAAGTTGCTTGAGTCATAGTTATTGGAATTTTACAATATACATTATTTCCTTTTCTAGTATATATGCTATGTCTCTTAATTCTTACAGTGATATATAAATCTCCTTTTGGTCCGCCTTTTTCACCTGGTTCACCTTGTTGTTTTAATACAACTGTTTGACTATCATCTATACCAGCTGGTATTTTAATTTTAATTTTAGGATGTTTTTTAACTTTTCCTTTTCCTTTACATGCTTCACACACATCTTTAATTACTTCACCTTTTCCATTACATGTAGGACATGTTCTAGTTGTTTGCATTTGACCTAATATTGTTGTTTGAACTTGTCTTACTTGACCTGTTCCTCCACATGTAGGACATTTAGTGACTGAAGATGCTGATTTAGCTCCTGTTCCATGACATACATCACATTCATCATTTCTTGCTATTTGAATTTCTTTTTCTATTCCTAAAAATGCTTCTTCGAAGGTAATTTCCATATTCAGGTTAAGATCTGCACCTTTTCTTGGTCCATTTTGTCTTCTTCCTGATGTTCTTCCTCCAAATCCTCCTCCGAAAATTGATGAAAATATATCTCCTAAATCATCAAAACCTGCTGAAGAATATGAATACTGACCTCCTCCAAATCCTCCACCAAATGGATCTCCTCCACCATAACCTTGTGGGCCATTATGTCCAAATTGATCATACATTCTTCTTTTTTGTGGATCAGATAAATTTTCATAAGCTTCACTTACTTCTTTAAATTTAGCTTCAGCTTGATCTTTGTTTTCAATATTAGCATCAGGATGGTATTTTTTCGCAAGTTTTCTATATGCTTTTTTTAGTTCGTCATCAGTTACACCTTTTTCGACTCCTAAAACTTCATAATAATCTCTTTTCCCTGCCATCTATTACTCCTTACTTTAAAAAGGGGATAAGGAATAACTCCTTAATCCCTCTTTACTTTATTTTTTATCTTCTTCATCTTCTACTTTATATTCAGCATCATATACGTTTCCATCATTTCCTGCTTCTGCATTTGCATCTTCAGTTTGACCTGCTGCATTTGCTTCTTGGTTTACATGTTTATATAATTGTTCACTCATATCATAGAATACTTTTGTTAATTTTTCAGTTGCATCTTTAATTGATTCAGTATTATTAGTTTCTAGAGCTTTTTTAGTAGCTTCAATTTCTGTTTCTACTTTAGCTTTTTCTTCTCCACTAATTTTATCTCCTAATTCACCTAAAGTTTTTTCACTGTTATATATTAAACTTTCTGCATTGTTTCTAACTTCAATTTCTTCTTTTTTCTTTTTATCTTCTTCAGCATGTGCTTCAGCATCTTTAACAGCTTTATCTATATCTTCATCTGTTAAATTAGTTGATGCTGTTATTGATACATTTTGACTGTTTCCAGTTGCCATATCTTTTGCAGATACATGTACTATACCATTTGCATCTATATCAAATGTTACTTCAATTTGTGGCACTCCTCTTGGTGCTGCTGGAATTCCTGTTAATTGGAATCTTCCTAATGTTTTATTATATGTTGCCATTTCTCTTTCACCTTGTAATACGTGAATTTCAACTGATGTTTGACCATCTGCTGCTGTTGAGAATACTTGTGATTTTTTAGTTGGTATTGTTGTATTTCTTTCGATTAATTTTGTAAATACACCACCATATGTTTCTATACCTAATGATAATGGAGTTACATCAAGTAATACTAAATCTTTAACATCACCAGATAATACACCACCTTGAATACCTGCACCAATTGCAACACATTCATCTGGGTTTATTCCTTTATCTGCATCTTTTCCTGTAATTCTTTTTACTGCTTCTTGAACTGCTGGTACTCTTGTAGATCCACCAACTAATAATACTTTGTGGACATCATTTGCTGTTAATCCTGCATCTTTGATTGCTTGGTTAACTGGTCCTGCTGTAGCTTCAATTAAATCTCTGATTAATTCTTCGAATTTAGCTCTTGTTAAATTAATATCTAAATGTTTTGGTCCTGTTGAATCAGCTGTAATAAATGGTAAGTTGATTTGTGTTTGTTGTACTCCTGATAATTCTATTTTTGCTTTTTCAGCTGCTTCTTTTAATCTTTGCATAGCCATTTTATCGCCTTTAAGGTCAATTCCTTTAGATTTTTTGAATTCAGCTACTAAATAGTTAATTATAGCATCATCAAAGTCATCTCAACCTAATTTTGTATTACGA
>CAYJKU010000028.1:0-7337 GCA_964371215.1 uncultured Clostridium sp. | reverse complement strand
CTGCTATTTTACCAGCATCTTTAGTTGCTTGTCTTTGACTATCACTAAAATATGCTGGAACAGTAATAACTGCTTGTGTTACTTTTTGTCCTAAATAATTTTCAGCATCAGTTTTTAATTTTTGTAATATCATTGCTGATATTTCTTGTGGAGAAAATTTATCTCCATCTATTGATACTTTATAGTCTGTTCCCATATGTCTTTTAATTGATATTATTGTATTGTCTGGATTTGTAACTGCTTGACGTTTAGCTATTTGCCCTACTAATCTTTCTCCATTTGCTGAAAAAGCTACTACAGATGGTGTTGTTCTATTTCCTTCTGCATTTGGTATTACAACAGCTTCCCCTCCTTCCATAACAGATACACATGAGTTAGTTGTTCCTAAGTCAATTCCTATAATTTTTCCCATTTTAAACTTCCTTTCTTTGATTTCGGATAGATCGATATCATTTACATATATTTATTTTAATTTATTCTTAATTTATTTTTCATTTGCATTATATTTATCTGATATATATTTACTCTATCAATAAATTATATATCTAAATTTAATAACTTTTTAGTTGGCTACAACTACCATTGAATGTCTTATAACTTTATTCCCTATTTTGTAACCTTTTCTATATTCTTCAGCTATTTCTTTTTCACCTAAATTACTATCTGTAATACTACTTACCGCTTCATGCAATTCTGGATCAAATGCTGTTCCTTTTTCTGCAACTATTTCTTCAACACCTTTAGATTTTAATACATCTTTAAATTGTTTTAATACTAATTCTACTCCTTGTTTATAGTTTTCGTCAGATGTTTGCATCTTTAATGCATTTTCTAAATTGTCTGCTATTGGTAATAAAGCTTCTATTATATCTCCTATTATTGAACTATATAATACATCTCTTTCCTTACCACTTCTTTTTTTGAAATTTTCAAATTCCGCAAGTATTCTTTTATATCTGTCTTCCATATCTGTAAAATCTTGTTTTGGAACCATATCTTTTACTGTTTCTGTCTCCATATTATTAGTTTCCTCAACATTTTTGTCAATTTCTTTTTCTAAATTTTCTTTTTTGCTCATACTATCTCCTTAATATATTAATTTACTCAATATCTTTCATTTTTTTGTTTATATATTTCATTACTGAAATAACTTTTGAATAATCCATTCTTTTAGGTCCTATTATTCCTATTGTTCCAACATCTTTTCCATTTACTTTATGTTTAAATGTTACAACACTAAAATCTTTTAATTCTTCTTTTTCATTTTCCTCGCCTATATATACATTTATGTCTTCTGCAAATCCTGAATTCAACATATCTGTCATTAATTCTTTTGTATCTAATACATTTACAAAGTTTTTAGCTACTTCTAGCGAATTAAATTCTGGTAATTCAAATGACTTATTTGTTCCTTCTAAATATATTTTTTCATCTTGTAAAACTTTTTTAATTTGTTCTACAATTGGTTTTATAACATTTATACTATATGTCATTTCATCATATAAATATTCTTCTAATGGCCTGTCTATTGTTTCTATTGGCTGATTTTTTAATTTATTGTTAAATATATAATTCATATTTTGAACTTGTTTTTCTGAAATATCTTCATCAAATTTAATTATTGTTTCTTTAACTAATCCTGAATCTGTCAAAATAACTGCCATAACCATTCTTGTACCAAGTAATATAAATTTAATTTCTTCTATTACTTGTGTATTTGTTTTGGGTCCAATTGATACTGTTGTATAATGTGTTATTTCAGATATTGTATTTGCTGTTATTTTTGTTAAATCTTCAATCTCATTGATTTTAGTTTCCAATTTATCACTTATATATTTAATTTCTTCTAAACTAATATTATCATCTTTTACTAATTCATCTACATAGTATCTATATCCTTTAGCAGATGGTATTCTTCCACTAGATGTATGAGTCTTGTCTAAGAAGCCTTGTTTTTCTAATTCTGACATTTCATTTCTAATTGTTGCACTACTGCATTCTAGTCCATAATGATTTAATATTGCATTAGAACTAACTGGTTCTGCTGAATTAATATATTCTTCTATTATTGCCTGTAAGATTTTCTTTTTTCTTTCATCTAACAATTCATCACCTCTTTTAGCACTCTTGTGTTTTATTTGCTAACACACATATATTATACCAAAAATTAGCACTTGTCAATACAAAGTGCTAATTTTATTTGTGAATTTTTTGTGAACTAATTTATATCATTTATCTAAATAGATTTCATTACTTATATTCTCTCTCTCCATCATTTTTTTCTGTTTTATCATGTTTATTATTTAATTCCTTATTAAAATCAGCTTCTAACTCATCTAATACAACTAATTGCTTATTTTTCAATTCCATATCGCTATTCTTATTAATCCTTTCACGCAATTTACGTAACCTCTCAGCATACTGCTGGTTATTATCTGATATTTCTTTTTTATTATCTTCTCTAAATAACTTTATGGCTGCTGTTGGAGAAACTACTAAATTTCTTTCTAATAATTCTCTTGTTACTCTATATCTATGTTTCGGTTCTGTTTGAACATCTCCTCTACTATATATATTTATCTCATCAAATAATTTATCTTTTTCCAACATTTCAAATGTTTTTAAAAAATTATCATATGCTTTTTTCTGATATTCTCTACTCACTCTTCTCGGTATAAATCCCATTTCAACTTCGTGTTGTTCTCTTTCTAAACATGACAATCTACTTTCTAACTCATGTACAACCATTGCTGATATATTTATTTTATACTGATTATCCCTTTGGCATTTTAATATTTTTATATATCCTTCAGTATCATTCATAGTTCCTTCTGATAAAATATTATATTTCCTATCTATTGCAATATTTCTTATTGTATCATTTAATGCTGTTTTTATAAACTTTTGTAATTCTATATATGATGTTTCCGGAATTTCTTTTACTATTTTCCCATAATTTCTATGATATATTCCAATTTGATCTGGATCTAATTTTATAGGTGGAGTATTTCTTGCTTCTCTTTCTATATAGGTCAAAAGTCCTGTTTTACCTGCTCCTGGTTGTCCTACTCCGAAAAAAGCTTCTGGTCTACTAGTTGGTGATTTTTTATCAAATACAGCCTCTATTACTCTCTTTACACATTCACTATATTCTTCATAATTTAATGTATACCCTTCTCTAAATCCTCCCATAGAATCTATATGTTTAATATAATCTTTTTCACTTAATATATAGTCATTAATTTTTTTCATTTTAACATCCTCTTATTTTCTATTATTTTTTCTTTTAATCTCAGATATAACATTTTGAATTACATCTAAATCATTATTAATAATTTTATTTCTTATTTCTTCTATATGATCGAGCTCTTTTCTCACACTATTTATATCAGATACTTCACTAATTACTTTAGCTTTTTTAGTTTCTAGATAATCTAATATTATTGATAAATATGATTTACTATTTATACTCTCAAAATATTTCACATCTTTTATCCAATCTCGTATAAGTCTTTTATCTAATTCCGGAATATTATTTTTCCCTATTTTCATAAATACATCTTTTTTGTTTATTCCATGATAATCACTTCCACCTGACATATATATTCCATGTTTTTTTGCCATGTCCATCGTTTTTATCATTTCTTCTTTACTAAATTCACTATGAAAACATTCTATTCCATCTATTTTAAACTCATTAACTAATCTATCTACAAATTTTTCTTTATCTTCTACCCACTTAAATATATGTATATGTGGTACAAATACATATCCATTACATTTTCTTATAAATTCTACTGTTTGTGCAACTGACGGATAATCTATACTTTTATCTATATACCATTTTCCATTAATATCTGCACAATATTTTTTTGAAAATGTATTAAATGATTCCATCAAATCTTCTGGCAATCTTTCATAATTCCCCTCATGTCTTTTAATCTCATTATATATTGTTACACTTGCCCATTGAATATTAGGATTAAATTCAATGTCTTCTTTTCTATTCATTTTAACATTTAATTCTAAACATATATTATATAGTTTATCGAAATATTTCTGTTGTAACTTATCTTTTGTTTTTTCTTTATAAAATTCATCCATAAGTTTTTGCATTTTTCCAACTTCAATATTATATCCTAGTATTTCAATAAGTCTACCATCAATAGCACATTTAATTTCTATTCCTGGTATAATTTTACCATCATAATATTTAGATATATCTATATTATTTAACTCATTATATGCTTTTGTTGTTTCATGATCTGTTATAGATATATATTTCACTTTTAATTCTTGCGCTTTTTTTAAAATATCAATAACTTCATCTGCTCCATCTGAATATTTTGTATGTAAATGTAAATCAATCATATTATCACCAATCATATGAGTACCATATAATTCTTTCCTCTAATTTTAATTAATATATCACAAATATTAATTAATTTAAATAGTTTTATATTTATTACATATCATTATAAAAAATATCCAGTATACTAGTACATGCTATATAATCGAAAAATATATTATTTCAAAATTGGAATTTAGTTAAATAAAAAGATACTGAAAATTCAGTATCTTTTTATAATTATTCAATTTTATTTTTTCCATATAATTTCTCAAGAACAATTATAAACATTGCATGTGACCAACCAAGTCCAATTACCCAATTAGGTTTTAATATATTGTTATCTATTTGTTCACCTAAGAATTCATGTTTTCCAGATGTTTTTACAACAAAGTCAAATGTTTCTTTTGCTTTTGTTTTTTCACCTTTTTCCAAATAATATAATGTCATCCATAAATTAGCTATAGGCCAAGGGTTTCCATTCATATAATGGTCATTTTCGAATCTTTGATAACCACCTGTATATGTTCTTAATGTCATATTAATATTTTCTATGGTATTAACAACTTTCTTTTCTTTTGGTTTAAACATTTCAAATGGTATTATTACACCTAATATACTTATATCCATTTTTCTGTCTTCTAAATTTCTAACATATGATTTTCTTGTTTCATCATAAAAATTCAATTCTACATATTTTTTAATTTCTGTTTTTAAGTATTCTAATTCTGTTTTAGACTTATTTACTTTTTCTTCTTTAAGTCTATTATTTTCAAAATCTGATACTTTTTTGTTTAAAACATTATATATGTTTAACATAGATTCAAATGCTGAATATATACTTGCTAATGAATATAAATGTACTCCTTCATTCATTTCCCATAAATCATAACTTATATGAGTTTTCTTTTCATTATTTGGATTATATGTTTTTTCTAAATCTTCTTTTACAAAATCTTTTTTTGTTTCATATTTTACGCCAATCCAATCTGCTACATATTGTTTTAAAAAAGTAATTGCTTTTTCACACATTTGTAAATTATCTTTTAAAAACTTATCTGATTTTGTGTATTTATAATGTTCATATATCCCATATATTACACTTGCAGTCTCATCAATTTGATATCCCCAACAAGGTGCTATATTCCCATTTGTATAAAATCTTTGTTCCCACATTCCATTTTTGCTTTGTGTATTTTTACAAAATATTTTATAGAACTTATCTGTATCTTTTTGCATTTTTAAAATATCCATTGCTCTTGCTATAAAAACTGCATCTCTTGGCCAGCAATATGAATATCTTCCACATTTTGTAAAATTTTCATCTATTTCTGGGGCGGCTATCATTCCACCAGTTTCACTATTTGTTAGTAATGGGAATAATAATATACTTCTTTTATATATATCAAAAATCTTTTCTTCATATCCATTTTTAGGTTCTTTAATATTTAATCCATTATGTGTTTTTACATATTTTCTCCAATATGATTTAACTTCTGAATACTCTTTATCCAAATCAAGTTTTTTTATTCTATCTACTTCATTCTCAATTTCAGATATATTTCCACTTTCTGTTATTGCAACACATAATTCAAATACTTTTTTCTCTTTTGATTTAATTTTTCCTATTTTATATCCTATACTAGAATCTTTAGACATTCCTATATAGTCTTTATCTTTTAGTTCACATCTTCTAATTGTTTCTTTACTTCCATGTATTTGATGTTTGCTTACATTATATTTTTTGGCAAATGTTGATACTGTGTAATCAAATGCATATTGAATCATTCCTGAATCTATTATTTTACATGATACATGATTATTAATATCTGATAATAGTTCTGTATGAATATAAAAGTCTACATCTAAATCTATTTCACTTTCATTTAATATAATATATTTTTTTACTAATACATTTTCTTTTATAGAGATATAGTCTGTTTGTAATATTTTTAAATTAAAATAAGTATTTAATATTTCTGTATTTAATATATTTGTATCTAAATCATAATACTGTTTATATACATTATTCATATCATTATGCAAATATATCAAATCTGATTCATTAACTTTCATTCCAACATGAAAATAATTTATATATTGTTTCATATCTTTATTTGGATAATATATTCTTTGCATTTCACCTTTAGATGTAAATGTTGCTAACATTTTTTTATTTCCAATTATTGCTTCATTTAAATATTTATTTTCCATATTTAATTCTCCTATTTTACCCTTCTATTACATTAACTATTTGTTTTTCTAACTCTTTGATTTTTTCATTTATTCTAAACATATCTTCATCATTTAATTCTTTGCTATTAACATCTTGTACAACATATTGTTCCATATCTTGCATTTCTTGTTTTAATTTTTGTAATCTAGATATTATTTCAGTTTTAATTGTTTTTTGAGCTTTCCTTTCTATTACAGCTACTCTTTGTAATTCTTCATTTAATTCATATGTTTCTCCATATGATGGAATAGTAACACCGATATCAGTTTCTTCTTGGATTTTTTCTTTTAATACTTCTTGTGCATCATCTTCTCCATGTACTAAAAATATATGTTTTGGCTTTGTAACAAAAGAATATACGAAATTCATAAGCCATTCTTGATCAGCATGTCCCGAATATCCTTCAATATATTCAATTCTAGCATTTACAGATATTTCTTCTCCAAATATTTTAACTGTTTTCGCACCATCTACAATTGTTCTTCCTAATGTACCTGGTGCTTGATATCCAACAAAAAGAATTGTTGAGTTAGGATTCCATATATGATGTTTCAAATGATGTTTTATTCTTCCAACTTCACACATACCACTTGCAGATATTATTATACTTGGTTTAGGATCTAAATTTAATGCTTTCGATTCATCAGCTGTCCTTGTAAATTTCAACCCTGGAAACTCTAATGGATTATCCCCACTAATTATTTCTTGTTGTACTTCTTCTTCAAATAAATCCATATTATTTCTAAATACTTC
>CAYJKU010000027.1:0-15101 GCA_964371215.1 uncultured Clostridium sp. | reverse complement strand
TCTAACATAAAAGATATTATAACTAGTTTCGTTTATTATATATATATCTTCAAGTTCATTTATCTTTTCTAATTTTTCTTGATCCGTTAAATTATTATTTATTATTTCTAAATAATTTTCGAACTCTTCTCCATAATTTAATGTTAAATTTTCAATTGCTGATAAATCTAATACATAAAATTTTCCAATATCATTTGCACCTAACAAATCTTGAATTGCTGATATATTTGTATATTCATAATTTTTGTTTGCTGGTATATTTCCAAATTCGGAGTAAAAATTAATTGACTTATCTTGTAATGTAGTAATATCTGCTTCTAGCTCTTGATATTTTACAGTCTCTATTGAACTGGCAGCATTATATGTTATAACATTAAGTAATATCATAAGTACTATTATTGTTATAGTAAGTGTTATCATTGTTATACCTTTTTTATTTCTAAACATTTTTTTCATTAGAATCTCCTTTTCTTTAGTATAGTTTACTATTATCATTCTTTTTTTTCAAGAGTTTTGTCAATTAATTTATATATTTTCATTCTTTTTTTATACCTAAAATCTTCCAGAATGTAGATACACCATAAAAATACAATTATAATAAATATAGCTATATTTTGATATGTATATATTAATATACTAGAAATAAATGTAATACATATCATAACTACTAATGATATAATATTTATTATGGTTTCTGATTTTCTTTTTCCTCTTAATATATGTATTATACTCATTAAAATTCTTCCACCATCTAAAGGATATATTGGAATACAATTAAATATTATTATTATCAAATTAGTATATACTACATCCATTTGCACAAATATATTATCACTAATTTTCGCTCCTATAATAATAACAATTAAATTAGTAAGTGGTCCTGCTAATGCTACTAGTATTTTCTTTACTTCTAGCAAATTACCTTTTAAAACTTTAATATTATAATCTTTTGCTTTTAAATCGAATTCCATTCTAAATCCTTGTGGAATAACTTCAAATATTCTTGGTTTCATTCCTAGTAAAATTCCAGCTAACAAATGTCCAATTTCATGTAAAAGAATATATATAAACATCATAAAATATGATTCAATCTGTCCAGTTAAAAAAAATAAAAAGATAATTAGAAATATTTTCAAGTCAATTCTAAACTTCATGTCTCCTCCTTTATAGTTCCAAAATATCTTGCGGATTAACCATTCTCTCAAAGACTCTTATTTCAAAATGTAAATGTGGCCCAGTTGAATTTCCAGTAGATCCAACTGTTGCTATTTCTTGTCCTTGCACTATATAATCTCCTTGTTTCACTAAAAGTTCACTACAATGTGCATATATTACACTTACATCTCCAATTTGTATTTTTAAATGATTACCATATCCTCCTTCTGATGAAGCAAGAACTACTTCACCACTTGTACTAGCAATTATTTTTTCTCCACTATTACCTGCAATGTCTGTACCCGTATGGTTTTCTGGTATGATTGGATTTGTTGTTTCTCTAAAACCGAAAACAGATGTTATTACACCATTTAACGGTTTTATAAATGTTGTTGTATTTTGAGCTGTCAAAATATCTTGCTCATATTGGGATAATATCACCTCTTCTATGGTTTCA
Organism: uncultured Clostridium sp.; assembly: GCA_964371215.1. GTDB lineage: Bacteria > Bacillota > Clostridia > TANB77 > CAG-508 > CAG-269. Next base: position 13,489 of record CAYJKU010000027.1, on the reverse strand, counting down.
GTAATTGCTTCATCTTGTATAATTTCATTTTGCTCACTTACATTTTCCATTCCACCTATAGCATCTTTACTATTTTCTACAATCACAGTTTCTATACTTTCTATATTGCCGTTATCCGTAGTGATTTCTTGATCTATATTTTCTTCAAGTTCATTATTTTCATCTGGAATATCTTCTAAATCTTCAACAAAAAAATTTATTATCCAATTTTTAGAATTGTCATATATATCATAAAAATTAGTATCATATGATAATACTCCCTTTATTTGATTTATAAAATCATTTGTAAATACATATTGTGAATTATATATATTATTAATAACCATATATATACATAGACAAATTATTAACTGTATAAATATTTTTCTTAGTAATTTAGCTTCTTTTTTAACATTCTCTCCTTTTGTTTTTTCATATGTAGTTTCACCTTGCATATTTCTTCTTTTACTTATTTCCTCTGCTCTTTTAATTCTATCTTCCATATTTATTGTTCTAACCATAAAATACACCTCTTCCTTAGTTTTCTTTAAACTATATGATGAAGAAATGTATTTTATAACTTATTTGATTAACGAAATTATAAATTGTACTAATATTATAACTGTTGAAATATATGAATATATCTTTATTTTTTTATATTTCTTATTTTTATTTAATTCAGAATTATTTACTATTTTAGATTCATCTAATTTACTCAGATAACTTGAAACTACAAATTCAGCTTCTTTTATAATATGTCTATCATTATTTATATTTTTAGTTTTTTCAGATATTTTGTTATTTTTTTCAGTTTTCTCTATTTTTTCAAATTCTTTAATATGTTTATTTGATTTAACAATTACAAAAGCTTCTTCTATAATATTTGATGGTAAATCTTTTAAAACAATTATATTTTTAAGTTTAGTTTCTTCCATATAACCTCCATTAATATGTATTTCTTATAGTTTTTCCCTTTTTAGGTTATATATACAAAAAAATCAAAGTTATTTAAACTCTGATTTTTACATTTATGCTGACTTTAATTCTAATCGTAATTTATCTGCAATCATTGCTATAAACTCTGAATTTGTTGGTTTACCTTTAGCTGCAGATATTGTATATCCAAAAATATTTTCAACAGATGATTGTTGACCTCTTCCCCATGCTACTTCAATTGCATGTCTTATTGCTCTTTCAACTCTTGATGGTGTTGTTGAAAATCTATGTGCGATTTGTGGATATAAACTTTTTGTAATTTGATTAATTACTTCTATGTCATTTATTACCATCATAATTGCTTCTCTTAAATATTGATATCCTTTGATATGTGCCGGAACACCTACTTCATGTATTATATTAGTTACTAATGCTTCTAGGTTTTCTTCTTTCTTAATATTAGATTGATTTATTTCAATATATTGCTGTTTTGTTTCTTTTAACATAAAATTATTTGGTATTTGAGCTGGTCTATATAACCTTATTTCTCTAATTCTCTTAATAAGTACTTCTATGTCAAATGGTTTTATAACATAGTATTCAGCACCCAACATTATTGATTTTTGAGTGATTTTGTCTTGCCCAACTGCAGATAACATTATACACATTGGTTTCTTACCTACATTTAAAGTATTTAATTCTTCTAATACTCCTATACCATCTAAATGTGGCATAATAACATCAAGTAATACTACATCTGGAGATACGGCTGTAATTAATTCTATAGCTTCTTTACCATCTTTAGCTATTGCAACAACTTCCATATCTTCTTGGGTATTAATAAATGTAGATAATGTTTTAGTAAATTCTTGATTATCATCTGCAATTAAAACTGTGATTTTGTCTTTCATTTGTAACCTCCTAATATTTTTAACTGTAAATATTTTACAATTCGTATTATATTATTCAAAATTATCAAATGCAATTAATTCTCCCAGTATTTTACAAAAGCCCTCTTTTTATTTACATATCGTTATATATTTTTTATCTATTTCTATACATTCTACTATATTAATATTTTTATTTGCTATTTCAATCAATAATCTTTGTTTTTGTAATTCTTCTAACTCTATTTTACAAACAATATTTTCTAAATATTCAATTGAAAGTATATGTATATTTGAATTTTGACAGTAATATTTGAATTTTTCAAATTCTTTATAATCTATTGTAATTTCTATTACCTGACCTAATATTTTTCTAACTAACTCTGTACTTGATACCACTTGTTTGGCACCTTCAGAATACGCTCTTACTAATCCTCCTGCTCCCAACATTATTCCTCCATAATATCTAGTTACAATTATAAGAACATTTATAATATTGTTTTTTTGAAGTATATTTAATATCGGAACACCAGCTGTACCTGATGGCTCCCCATCATCACTAGATTTCTCTAATACTTGATTTTCTTTAATAACTCTATATGCTATACAATTATGTGTTGCATCACTATATTTTTTCCTAATATCTTTAATATATTCTTCTGCTTTTTCTACATTATCTATATAAAATATATTAGAAATAAATCTAGATTTTTTCTCTACAAATTCTGTTTGTATATCTTTGTTAATTGTTATAAATTCGTTCATAAATTTCCTTTACTGCAATAACCCTGCAACATAACCTGTTGAATATGCTATTTGTAAATTAAATCCACCTGTATAACTATCTACATCTATTATCTCTCCTGCGAAATACAAGTTTTTAATTATTTTTGATTCCATTGTTTTAGGATTTATTTGTTTTATGTCTATTCCACCACATGTAATTATTGCTTCATCAATAGTTCTTGGTTTACTTACAATTACTTCGAATTTTTTAAGTAAATCCAATAATATACTTCTTTCTTTTTTAGTTATTTCATTAACTTTTTTATTTTCTGGTATACCACTTCTTTCTATTATAACTGGTATTAATTTTTGAGGTAATAATCCATCTAAACTATTTTTAAATACTTTGTTTTTATTTTCCTCAAAATCTCTTAAGATTCTAGCATCTAATTTTTTATAATCTAATTTAGGTTTAAAATCTAATATTATAGCTATTTTACCACCATTCATTTTTTGTTCAATATTTTTATATCTAACTAAATGTGCTGATCCACTTAAAATAATAGGTCCAGATACACCAAAATGTGTAAAAATCATTTCACCAAAATCATTATAAATTATTTTATTTGTTTCTTTATCTATTACATTTATTTCTGTATTTTTAAGACTTAAACCTTGCAATTTCTTACATAATTCTTTTTCAGCAATTTCTAAAGGAACTAATGATGGCTTAATATCTGTTATTTTATGACCTAAATTCCCTGCGATTCTATATCCATCACCTGTTGATCCTGTAAGTGGGTAACTTTTCCCACCAGTTGCTAGTATTATTTTATCTGCTGTTATTTCCCCTTTATTTGTTATAACACTTTTAATCTGATAACAATCCCCTATTTGCATTATCTGAATTTCTTTAACTTCAGTTTTATAGATTACCTCTACTTTTAATTGTCTTAATCTTTGTCTAAAACAATTTAATACATCTAATGATTTATCTGTAACTGGAAATACTCTATTACCTCTTTCTTGTTTGGTCTTTAATCCATTTTTATTTAAAAATTGTATAATATCTTCATTTGTATACATTTTATATGCACTATAAAGAAATACACCATTTCCTGGCGTATTTTTAATAAATTCTTCCATTTCTAAAGAAGATGTAATATTACATCTTCCTTTCCCTGTTATTAATAACTTTCTACCTAAAGAATCCATTTTTTCTATTAATGTTACTTGATTTCCGTTTTCTGCAGCTGTTATTGCAGCTTGCATCCCTGCTGGTCCTCCACCTATTACTATTACATTCATAATTATTCCTTTTATTCACTTTATTTTTCTTCTACTTTTTTAGTTGTTCTTGTTCTTTTAATTGGTTCTTTTGAAGTTTTTTCTATTTTTCCCTTTGTCGATTTTGTTGTTTTTTTAGTTTCCTCTGTTTTTTTAGTTGTTGCTTTTTGGCGTGTTTTTTTTACTTCTTTGATAACTTCTTCTTTTATTTCAGGTTCAACTATATCTAAATTAAAAGTTATTCCTAAATCATTTTTTTCTTCAATTTTTTCATTTTCAAAATCCTTAGTATAGAAATCTTCATCTACAATTATTTCACTATCTAATTCAAATTTTTCTGGTTCTTCTATAACTTCACCTGTTTCATTGTTATTTTCTCCATCTTCTATAGTTTCTATTTCTAATGTTTCTTCTATATCAGATTTCCCCATATTTTCTAAATCATCTATTTCTAGTAAATCATCATCATCTTCTTCATGAATATCAAATTTTTCGTCTTCATGAGTTTCTTCAAATAAATCTTCTATTCTTTTAACTCTATTTTCTTTTTTATTTTCTATTACTTCATTATTAATTCCAAATTCTTTTCTCAATAACTCAACATTACTTTCGCTCTCTAATTCTGATTCTAGCTTAGTTTCTGACTCTAAAGCTTCTTGTTCATATTCAAAATTTTCTATCTCAGATTGATTTGAAATTTCTTCTTTTTCATCAACTTCTTCTTTAATATCTTCTAAAATATTAACATATTCTTTATTTTTTCTTCTTTCTTTTTCTTCTTTTTCAGCTTGTCTATTTGCTAATTTAGCAGCCATTTTTTGTTCTTTTAATATCTGCCTATTTTCTTTCCTTTGTTTTCTTCCTCCTAAAAATAATACTAATACTATTATTAAAATAAATATTATTAGAGCTACAACTACAACTTCTCCCATATTATCTCTCCTATTCTTTCATCTTTTCTATTGCTTTTAGTATTCCCATTTTTCCATAATCATATGTAAGTCCACCTTGCAGATATGCAATATATGGATCTCTTAAAGGTCCATCACAACTTAGCTCTATTGTTGACCCTTGTGTAAATGTCCCTGCTGCCATTATTACATCATTTTCATATCCTCCCATTGGTGCTGGATATGGTAATACATTTGAATCAATTGGTGACCCCATTTGTATCCCTTGACAGAATTTAATTAATTTATCTTCTGAACCTAATCTTATTGTTTGCACTATATCTGTTCTTTTTTCATTAAATTTAGGTTCTACATCATATCCTAATTTTTCTAATATAGAACTTGCAAAAACTGCTGTTTTTAAACTACTAGCTACAACACTTGGTGCAAAAAATAGTCCTTTTATTAGTAATGGATTCTGATTTAATGATGGCCCTATTTCTTTTCCAATTCCAGCTGATGTTAATCTTTCTGCACATAATTTAATTAGATTTTTTTTACCTGATATATATGCACCCGAAGTTGCAATTCCTGCACCTAAATTTTTCATTAAAGATCCAACAATTATATCTGCACCAATTTCAGTAGGTTCTTTTTCCTCAACAAATTCACCATAGCAATTATCTACCATTATTATAACATGTTTATCTATATTTCTAATAGTTTTTATAATATTTTGTATTTTTTCCATTGATAAACTTTTTCTTGTTGAATATCCTCTTGATCTTTGAATCTCAATAACTTTAATTTTATCTCCATTTTTTAATCTATTTTCTATTGTCTCTACATCAAATTCATTTTCTTTTAATTCTATTTGCTCATATTTAATACCAAATGCATGTAACGAACTATTGCTTGGTTTTTCTCCATTACCTATAACAGTTTTTAATGTATCATATGGTGCTCCTGATATGCTAAGCAATATATCATTAGGACGTAGTAAAGCAAATAAAGTGACATTTAATGCATGTGTACCCGATATTAATTGTGTTCTAACTAAACTATCTTCTGTTTTAAATATATGGCTATATATTTCTTCTATTTTGTTTCTTCCTATCTCATCAATTCCATATCCATTTGATGAATGTAAATGTCTTTCTTCTAAACTACATTCTTGAAATGCAGTTAATACTTTTTCACTATTTATTGAACAGATATTATCTATTTTTTTTATATAACTTTCAATATCTTGTTCTACTTCATTTATTAATAATCTGTCTACTCCCATTCTTTTTCCTTTCACTATATATTTAAAATTTGCCAAAAGGTATTCCTTTTGGCAAATTGTTTTCAATATACTATTTAACATATTCTATATAATTATAGTACATATCTCTTAATTAATATTACTCCTATAGTCATTGTTGATAATATTCCTATAACTAATCCTATATACATTGGAGCTTGCCCTGTTATTATTGTTAATATAACTGGTGCATCATCTATATCGTCTTCACCTGGTTTTTTATTATCTGGTGTTGAATCTTCATCTTCTAAGTCATACTCATTATCATCTTCTGATATTTCTGCTGTATTTACTTTTAAATCTAAATTATCTTCACCATTTATCCAAGTTAATACCACTTCAACATCTGCAAATTCTCCTGGTTGTAATAAAGTATTTTCTAACAATCTAGTTGATATAATATTGTTTCCTTCATCTACCCAACCTGTGTTATCTTCTGGCAGGAATACTAATCCTTCAGGAACATAATCTGTTATTTCTGTTGCATATCCTGCAACATCACCTTCATTTATTATTCTGATTGAATATCTAAATTTAACTACAACTTTATCTAAATCATTTTTATCTAAATCAACTTTTACAATTGGTTCTGGGTCATCATATGGTTGATGTCCTGTTTCTGTAATTACTACATCTCCATTTTCATCATATACGATTGCTTGTGTTACCCATTTTCTAAGTGCTAAATCAAAGATTTTTATTATTACTTTTTCGAAATCATCATCATCTTCTTGACCTGGTATATATGTTCCTTCTTCATCTTCTTTATATCCTGGTAAATCTTCATCTGTTGGAACATCTACATTGTCTGATTCTGAGTCTCTATCTATTGCTTCATCTTTATCTTTATCTAAATATTCAGTTATTTCAGCTAAGTTTGTAATATTTTCATCAGTTGGTGCTGATGGTATAACTTTACACATTATTTGAACTTCTTCATATGAAAGAACTATTGTCCCACTATTATTTACTTTAGCACCTTCTAATAAAGTATCATCTAAATATCTTGTTTTAACTGTTCTTCCATCTGCTTCTAATGTCCAACCATAATTATCATTAAATTCTCCATCTACATATTCTAAATATGGAGGTAAATAATCTGTTATTTCTCCAGCATAACCATCTGCTTCACCTTCATTATATACTCTTAATGTATATATAACTATATCATCATGTTTTACCATTAAAGGTTCTTTTGTATGGTTATATTCTGCTGTTGTTATCATATTTCCATCTGCATCTGTTGTATTTAATTTACTTGTATCTACAACTGGTGCTCTTGAATATGTTCCATCCTCATTTTTTAAATATTCTTCTTCTTCGATTGTCTCATCTTCACTTACTGCTGTAATGAACTTTCTTAAAGCTAAATCAAATGATTGTAATACAATATTATCTATATCTTCATCATCTTCATCTTCTTCTGTTTTAGTCCATTCTTCAGTATCTGAATCTCTATCATCTACAATATTTCCGTCTTCATCAGTATCTTCAGTTATTGCTGCTGCATTTGTTATTACATTTCCACTTAAGTTTTCTGCAACAACTTTCATTTTAATAGATACTTCTTTATAAGATATATCTGTGTCATCTTTTGAACCATCATTTGTTCCAAAAGCAGGAATTAAATTATCTCCTGGTCTAGCTTCTTGATCTTTAGATAAATAATCTGTAGATACTTCTATTATCTTTCCATTAGAATCATATTGAAAATTCCCCCATAAAAATGTTTGGTTAAATTCTATAGCTTCTTTTTCTTCATCCGTAAATGTTGTATCATCTACTAATTCTTGTCCTGTTTTATCAGACCATATAAACTCTAATCCTTCTGGGATATCTTCTGTTATTTCTGAAGCATATCCATCTATTGTTCCTTCATTATATATTCTAAATGTATATGTTACTATATCACCTTGTGCAACTGAAACTGGTTCCTTATCTAATTCATAAATACCTGTTGTTTCAAATGTTCCATCTGGTTTTACAACATTTAAGTTACTTACATCTACATCTATTATTCTCTCTGGTACATTTTGATTATTTACTTGTGTTATTCTCTTAATTAATTTCAAATCAAATGTTTGTGGAGCTAAAACTAATTTTTCGAAATCATCATCATCTTGTTGACCTTCATAAAAATATCCATTATCTGCTAAATCATCTTTATTTGAAATGTTACCTTTGTAATCTTCCATATTGTCTTTATTAACATTTGGTTCATTTCCTGGCTGTGAATCTCTATCTAATCCTGTTTGATCTAATATCGTTGTATTATCTACGGCATCAAATTCTTCTGAAATCCACGCAACATTTGTTAATATTGTATTTTCTGTTGATGATGGTGTTGCAACAACTTCACATGTAATTGTAATTGTTTCTGAATCTAAAGTAGTTCCAGTGTATGCAGCTAAATTATCTGTATTTGCTGCATCTCTAATTAAATTCAATGTATTTGTTGTTTCATTATATGGATTAGCTGGATCTTCAATAAAGTTTCCACTAATCACATCCACAAATCTAAGTCCTGTAGGTAATTGATCTACTACTTTTGTAGCTCTACCTGCTTTTTCACCTTCATTATATATTGTCAAATTATATGTTACTATGTCTCCTGTTTCAATAAGAACTGGATCTTTTTTATGACTATATATAGCTGTTGTATCTGTAGCTAATATATTTGTATCAATATTTGGTACTCTTGAAAATGATCCTGTAAGTTCAGTACCATTTACATGAGTAATATATTTTCTTAACGCTAAGTCAAATTCTAAATCTGCTTTTAATATTATAGAATTCGGATAAGTTTCTCTATTAGGTATTATTACTGGTTGAGTATTATTTAAATCTGCCTCATCTGTCCAAACTGTTGCACTAGATACCATATGATTCGTATTAATTGAAACTTCTAAATCTGCAATGTTTGTTACATCAGCTACTGATATTTGAATATATAATTCATTATTTAGTATTTTATCTTTAGAAATTTCATTACCCAGATCATCTACCAATTTATATCCAATATCTGTACCATTATCAAAAACCAGTATTTCTAGGTCAAGCCCCATTGATTCATCACCATATATTTCGAAAGGCCCCAATATATAATTAGATTTATCATCTGAAATAGTTTGATCTAATTTATCTGTACTCACACTTATAGGACTTGAAGTACTAGGTCTTGAACTTTCATAATTATCTGCTTTTTCTATTGCTGTTCTAATTAAATATTTATATAATATTTCAGCTTGAGCATTAACCATATTATCATTTATAGCTGTATATGTTACACCATCATCAACAGTAGTATTTAACCAACTTGTTTTCCAAGCACCATTATATATTCTTTGGTTATATAATCCATTACTATCTTCATAGTTTGTAAAATACCATATAGCTGCTTGTTGTACTGCTAATACATCTGTTTGAGATAATTCATTATTTCCATTTGTTAAAAAAGATGAATATGGTTGAAATTCTTCTTGTCCACCATTTTCTCTAGCATATTCAAGTGCTTTCATAACTAATTCATCTGTTGTATTATTTTCAATATACCCATTTGGATATGCAAGATACATTGTATCTAATAATACTAGTATTGCAGAATATACATCTACATCTACATTATTTCCGTCTAAATCAACTGTAATTGATCCATTTAATATATTATTTGCTTGAATTTCTGCTTTTTGGTTAATCAGATCAAATGAATTAGGATATTCATCTGTTCTTGCATTTGAACTATTTGTAAAACCTTGTCCAGCTTCAATACAATAAATATCTTCTTCAGTTATACTTGTATAACCTGCATCAGATAATACTATGTTCCATAATTTCATTGCAGTAGCATCTGTGGCACCACTTGCATTAGGATTCCCTATTGCGTAGCCTGTACCTGTCTCAGTCATTGTTTCTTGTATTCTTAAATACAATGTCCCTGCCGCTTGTGATTTATTCGTTATCCCTAATAATGAGATAAACATTATTATTATAAAACTAAAAATTATTATTTTACTTAATTTTTTTGATTTCATTTTTACACTCCTTATCTTTCTAGTCTCAGTACTATTTTACTACATTTTTTGCCATAGTCAAGTAGGCTTTTGTGACACTTGTTATAACAAAAAAGTATAGACCTCAAAACGCTTATTATTCTAAGCTTCTAGACACTTGTTTTTATCAAAACCCTCTATTACAATTATATTACATTTTGATTACAAAATCAATGTATTATATATATTTCTCTTCATTTTTCTTCCAAAACCTCACAACGCGTAACTTTGTACAATCTTTTTGTATTTATCATAATATCTTTTTTTATTAATATACTTATATAGGTGATAAAATGAAAAATAATATAAAATTATCAAAATACATGTTTTCTCTAATTCTTTTGCTATTTATTAATATTTTTTTAATATCAAATAGCTACAGTTTTTATGATTATACAAACACTTTAACTAATAATACTTTAGACGAATTATCTAGCTTAAATATCAATTCTAGAAATTATGTGATTTATGACAGAATTTCAAATACAGTAATACTTGGTAAAGATGAAAATGAAATTGTTAAGATGGCTTCCACAACTAAAATTATGACCGCAATTGTAATACTCGAAAATTGTGATTTAACACAAATTGTTGAAGTATCTAAAAAAGCTGCTGCAACAGGTGGTTCTACAATTAATTTAAAAACTGGAGATGAAATTAGTATTTACGACCTCCTTTATGGATTATTGTTATCATCTGGAAATGATGCAGCCGTTGCACTTGCCGAAACTTGTGCTGGCAGTATAGAGAATTTCTGTACTATGATGAACAATAAAGCATTAGAATTGAATCTACAAAATACAAATTTCGAATCACCACATGGTCTCGATTCAGATAATCATTATACGACTGCTACTGAATTAGCAATTTTAACAAATTATGCTTTAAATAATGATACATTTAGAAAAATAGTAGATACCAAAACTCATACAATATATATTAATGGTTATGCAAAAAATCTTTCTAATACTAATGAATTACTTGGTTATACAAATGGTGTATATGGTGTTAAAACAGGTTTTACAAATGGTGCTAATAGATGTTTAGTAACTGCTTGCACACGAGATACTATGGATTTAATTTGTGTAGTATTAGGAGCAGATACTAAATCTGATCGTGGAAAAGATACTGTTAAATTATTAGATTATGTTTTCCAAAATTATACATATGTTAATATTTCTGAAATCTTTAATTCTAACTTAAATATTTGGCATGAAAACAACTCTAGCTTAATTCATATATATAAAGGCATTAATTCAGATTTAGATGTCAAGTTAGACAGTTTATCATATAATCTCCTCCCTATAAAACAAGATGAAATAACTAATTTAACAACTAAAATAAATATTGATACAAATATATCTGCGCCTATTGCCAATGATCAAATTTTAGGTTCATTAGATTTATATTATTTAGATTCTAAAATATATTCAATTAATATATTGTCTGATTCATATATTGAAAAAAAAGATTCCAAATTCTATTTTACAGATTTTTTTAAAAATATAGATAACTATCTAAATGATTTTCTCATATAATATTATTACCATAAAAAAAAATATTATTAAAATAAAAAACTCTGAATTAATCAGAGTTTTTTATAAAATAATATATCTTATTTTACGTTTTCTTTAATGTATTCAACTACATCTCCTACTGTTGCTACTTTTTCAGCATCAGTATCAGGGATTTCCATATCAAATTCTTCTTCTAATCCCATTACTAATTCAACTATATCTAATGAATCAGCACCTAAATCATCAATAAATGATGCTTCCATTTTTACAGAACTTTCGTTTACACCTAATTGTTCTACTATTATTTCTTTTACTTTTTCAAAAACTTCTTCTGAACTCATATTCTCGAGTTCACCTCCTCTCAAGTTTCAAATGATTATATCTCATTTGTTTTTATTTTATAATTAATTTATATTATATGTTTCAAACTTTGTCAAGCAATTTTATAAAAATTTATATTTTTATACTAACAAGTCGAAAACCTTAATAACTTAGGCTTTACAGAGGATTATACCTCTTGTTTTTTTGTGAATTCTTCTATCATTTTGTCTACAGCTTTATTTTCTACAAATTGTTCTGCTTGAATTAAAGTATATTCAAATAATTTTTCATCACTACTTCCATGTGCTTTTACAACTGGTTTTTTTACTCCTAAGAATAAAGCTCCACCATATGACTTGTAATCTAATGTTTTACTAAATCTTTTTATTGCTGGTAATGTTGGTATAGTTAATATTTTAGATATTAAATTCTTAGTCAAAGATTCTTTTAAATTTACTTTAACTAATTTACCAACACCTTCTGTTGTTTTAAGAAATATATTCCCAGTAAATCCATCAGTAACTACTGCATCTACTTTACCTGAAAATGCATCTCTTCCTTCAACATTTCCTACAAAGTTTATGTCTAATTCTTCTGCTTTTTCTTTTAATAATGTATAACTTTCTTTTACTAAATCATTACCTTTAGATTCTTCTGTTCCAATATTTAATAATCCTATAGCTGGTTTTTCAATTCCATATGTATTTTTTAAATATATACTAGACATTTGGGCAAATTGTAATAAATTTATTGGTTTACAATTAGTATTTGCTCCTGCATCTATTAACATAAATTTACTTTTATATGCTGGTAATATTCCTGCTAATGCTGGTCTATCTATCCCTTTTATTCTTCCTACTAATAATGTAGCACCTGTTAAAAGAGCTCCTGAATTTCCTGCAGATATTAAAACATCTCCTTTTTCTTCTTTTAACATTTTAAAACCAACTACCATTGATGAATCTTTTTTTTGCTTTATGGCTACTGTTGGTGTGTCACACATATCTATTATTTCACTTGCATTTTTAATTTTAATTCTATCAGATATCTCTTCAACTTCTTTTCCATATAACTCTCTTATTTTCCCTCTTAATACATCTTCTTGACCTACTAAAACAACCTCTGCTTTAATTTTATTTATTGCATTAACAGTCCCTTTAATATTTGCAACTGGTGCATTGTCTCCACCCATTGCATCTAATATTATTCTCATTATTATTTCCTCCTAAAGTCCTTATTCTATTAGTATTATCCATATTCTTATTTTAGTATTGTTTTAGTAAAAAATCAAGTAAAAATATAAAAAAGAACAAATATAAATTTGTTCTTTTTCTATTTAGATAATATTACTATTATAATTAAGCAATTATATCAGCAACAACTCCTGAACCAACTGTTCTTCCACCTTCACGAATCGCGAATCTTAATCCTTTTTCGATTGCTATTGGTGTAATTAATTCGATTGTCATTGAGATGTTATCTCCTGGCATAACCATTTCAGTTCCAGCTGGTAATTCAATTATACCTGTAACGTCTGTTGTTCTGAAATAGAATTGTGGTCTGTATCCGTTAAAGAATGGTGTATGTCTTC
>CAYJKU010000026.1:0-15498 GCA_964371215.1 uncultured Clostridium sp. | reverse complement strand
ATAAAAATGTATGTATAAATGAATGGTATTTTCAAGGACATTTTCCAGGTCAACCAATTATGCCAGGAGTATTAATAACAGAGGCGTTAGCTCAAACAGGTGCAGTAGCAATTCTTTCTATGGAAGAAAATAAAGGAAGAAATGCATTGTTTGCTGGTATAGATAAATTAAAATTCAAAAAAATGGTAGTACCAGGTGATGTATTAAAACTTGAAGTTAAAATAATCAAAAGAAAAGGACCTATAGGAGTGGGAGAAGCTATTGCAACAGTTGATGGAAAAATAGCAGCTAAAGGTGAACTTACTTTTGCAGTAGTGTAAATAGAAAGGAAATTAAAATATGATAAGGAAAATTTTAATTGCAAATAGAGGAGAAATTGCTGTTAGGATAATTAGAGCATGTAGAGAAATGGGAATTAGGACAGTTGCAGTATACTCAGAAGCAGATAAAACAGCACTTCATACAAGACTTGCAGATGAAGCAGTATGTATAGGACCAGCACCATCTAATAAAAGTTATCTAAATATGAAGACTATTTTAGAAACAGCATGTTTAACAGGAGCAGATAGTATACATCCAGGTTTTGGATTTTTATCTGAAAATTCTAAATTTGCTAAATTATGTGAAGATGTAGGAATTAAATTTATAGGGCCAGATTATAGATTGATAGATTTATTAGGAAATAAGTCCAAAGCTAAAGAAACTATGGAAAAAGCTGGAGTACCAGTTGTACCAGGTTCAAAAGGATTAATTCATTCTAAATCAGAAGCAATGAAATTAGCTAAAGAAATTAAATATCCAGTTATATTGAAAGCATCAGCAGGTGGTGGAGGTAGAGGAATAAGAATTGCTACTTCTGAAGAAGAACTTGAAAGTGCATATGATATAGTTAAACAAGAAGCTAAAATATCTTTTAATGATGATAGTTTATATATAGAAAAATTTATTGAAAATCCAAGACATGTCGAAATTCAAGTAATAGCAGATGAAAAAGGAAACGCAGTTCACTTAGGTGAAAGAGATTGTTCAGTACAAAGAAGAAATCAAAAAGTATTAGAAGAAACACCATCAGCTATACTTGCAGAAAAAACTAGAAAAAAAATGGGTGAAACATCTGTAAAAGCTATAAAAGAAATAGGATATACAAATGCAGGAACAATAGAATATTTAGTAGACAAAAATAATGATTTCTATTTTATGGAAATGAATACAAGAATACAAGTAGAACATCCAGTAACAGAAATGGTAACTGGAATAGATTTAATAAAAGAACAAATTAGAATAGCAAGTGGAGAAGAATTATCTTTTAAACAAACCGATTTAAAATTTAGTGGGCATAGTTTAGAAGCTAGAATAAATGCAGAAGATCCCGATAAAAATTTTATGCCATGTGCAGGAACAATTGAAGGTGTTCATCTACCAGGTGGTAATGGAATACGTGTAGATACTGCAATATATAATGGATATAAAGTACCACCTACATATGATTCAATGATTGCAAAAATAATTGTTCATGGTAAAACAAGAGAAGAATCAATTGCAAAAATGAAAAGTGCAATATCTGAACTTGTTGTAGATGGAATAACTACAAATGCAGATTTTATATTAGATATATTAAATAATGAAAACTTTAAATCTAGTAATTATGATACAAGTTTTATTGTAAAAGAATTTAATAAATAATTAAATATAAATAAAGGTAGAACCAATGAATTATTGGTTTTATTTTTATATAAAGAAGTTAAAAATTTATGTAAAAAATATTTACTAAAATTTGTAAAACTTTTTTCTAAAATATATTTACTTTTAAGTTAAAATTAGATAAAATGATTGTAGAAATTTTGGGAAAAAGCATATATTATGTAAAAATAAAATTACTAATTAGACAAAAGAAGATAAAAGGAGAATATCAATGAAAATATTAATGTTAGCATGGGAATATCCACCAAGAATTGTAGGGGGAATATCTAGAGTTGTACATGACTTATCTAAAACTTTGTTAAAAGACGGTCATGATGTAACAGTAGTAACATATAAAGATGGAGATGTACCTAGTTTTGAAGATGATAAAGGTGTAAAAGTATATAGGATTGATAATTATATGATTAATCCAAATAATTTTATTGACTGGATTATGCAAATGAATTTTAATATGGTTGCAAAAGCAAATGAGATAATTGCAAATGAGGGAAAATTTGATGTAATACATGCACATGATTGGTTAGTAGCATATGCAGCTAAAACTCTTAAAAATTCATATGATATTCCAATTGTATCAACAATCCATGCTACAGAAGCAGGGAGAAATAGTGGAATTAGAGATGAACAACAAAGATATATAAATGATACAGAATGGATGCTTACATATGAATCAGCAGAAGTTATAGTTAATAGTAATTATATGAAAAATGAACTACAAAGATTATTTGGTTTACCATACGAAAAAATAAATGTAGTAGCAAATGGTGTTAATATGACACTATTTAATGGAATAGAAAAAGATTATACATTTAGAAGAAAATTTGCGATGGATAATGAAAAAATAATATTATTTATGGGAAGACTTGTATATGAAAAAGGAATTCAACATTTAATAACAGCTATGCCAAAAATACTTGCAGGATATAATGATGCTAAGTTAGTAATTTGTGGAAAAGGTGGAATGATCGATGAGTTAAAAGCTCAAGTAAATGCAATGGGAATTTCAAACAAAGTATATTTTGCAGGATATATGAGTGGGAAAGATGTACAAAAAATGTATAAAGCAGCAGATGTTTCAGTATTCCCAAGTACATATGAGCCATTTGGAATAGTAGCATTAGAAGCAATGCTTGCAGAAAATCCAATAGTAGTATCAGATATTGGTGGATTAAATGAAATAGTAACACATAGAGAAAATGGAATGAAAGCATATTGTGGTAATCCAAATTCATTTGCAGATTCAATTTTAGAAGTTCTATATGATCATAAATTATCTGCAGATATGGTAAGAAAAGCAAAAAATAAAGTTAGAAATGAATATAACTGGAGCAAGATAGCACAAGATACACATTTTGCATATCAAAAAGCAATTTGTCAATCAATGGCTGAAAAACAAAAAAGAGAAATTGAGCAAGAAAAAGCAAGAAAAACTAAGAAGGCTAAAAATAATGAAGCTGAAATTACAAAATTACTTAGTTTCAAAAAACGTCAAGCATATGCTTAATTATTAAAAATAAAACACAAAAGAAAAGTTATTTGTCAAATAAGATGAATAACTTTTTTGCTAAATTTCAATAATTCTACAAATTTAGCAATAAAATAGTGTATAATAAAGAATATAAATTAAATGGATGAAAATAGGAAGGAATATAAATGGGAAATTTTAAATCAGGATTTGTATCATTAATAGGAAGAACAAATGTAGGAAAATCAACATTAGTAAATTTATTAGTAGGAGAAAAAGTTGCAGCAATAGCAAATAAAGTACAAACAACAAGAACAGCAATTAAAGGAATAGTAAATAGAGAAAATTCACAAATAATATTTATAGACACACCAGGAATTCATAGACCTAAAACTAAATTAAATGAAGTAATGGTTGAAACATCTTTTACAAGTTTAACAGATAGTGATTTAACACTTTTTTTAATTGAAGCAACAAGTGAAGATATAGGTAAAGGTGATAGAATAATATTAGATAAATTAAAAGAAAGTAAAAGAAAAACTATTTTAATAATAAATAAAATAGATTTAGTTAAAAGAGATACACTTTTGAATTTAATAGATATATATAGAAAGGAATATGATTTTCAAGAAATAATACCAATATCTGCTGAAGATAATAAATATAAAGAAGTTATTTTAGGAAAAATAGAGGAAAACTTAGAAGAAGGTCCTGTATATTATGATATAGAAGAATATACAGATCAAACAGTAAGACAATTAGCAGAAGAAATGATAAGAGAAAAATCTTTAAGGATTTTAAAAGATGAAGTACCACATGGTATATTTGTTGAAGTTGAAAAAATGAAATTAAGAAAAAACAAGACGGGTGAAGAAATATATGATGTAGAAGCAACAATTTTTTGTTTAAGAGATTCACACAAAGGAATAATCATAGGAAAAAATGGAGAGATGTTAAAAAGAATTGGCAAAATGGCAAGATTAGATATGGAAGAAAATTTTGGAGTTAAGGTTAATTTGAAAACATGGGTGAAAGTGAAAAATGATTGGCAAGAAAATAATTCTATAGTAGATAAGTTTAAATTGAAATAAAAAAGAATAATGTGAATAAAATTAATTAAAAGAACAAAAGATAAGATTAAAGTTAAAACTTTAAAAGGAGTGATTTAAATGGATAAAAAAACAGCATGGGAAAACTTCAAAAACACAGGAGATATTAATATGTATCTAGAGATGAAAGAAATACAAAGACAAGAAAACATGAATATATATAATTTAGATGGAAAAGAAAACATGGGGGATAAATGGCAAATACAAAAATAAATGGAATAGTATTAGCAGAAAATGATTTAGGTGACTTTGATAAAATGCTTACAATATTAACACCTAATTTAGGAAAAATATCTTGTGTAGCTAAAGGAGCACGAAGGCCAAAGAGTGCTCTTTTGGCAGGGACACAACTTTTTTGTTTTGCTGAGTATTTAATGTATAAAGGTTCAAACACATATCATATAAATTCAGTTAATTCGATAGAGTTTTTTTATAATATTAGAATAGATTTAGATAAATTAAAATATGCAGTACATATTAGTAAAATAGTACAAGATGTTGTACAAGAAAATCAGAATAGTTTTAATATATTACAATTAGTATTAAACACATTGTATATGATATCTGAAACAGAAACTAATTTAGATTTTATATTAAGTATATTTAAATTAAGATTATTAGTAATATTAGGGTTTAAGCCAAATGTAATAGAATGTAAAAGTTGTAAAAATAAAGAGAAAATAAGATATTTTAGTATAAAAGATGATGGATTTAAATGTAGTGATTGTGGTAAAGGGGATAAATCAGCAATAGAGATATTAGAAAGTACAAAAAATGCAATAATGTACACTGTTACATCCCCAGCTAAAAAAATATTTGGATTTAATTTAAAAGACGAATCTTTAAAAGAATTTGAATTAATAACAAAAATATATTTTAATCAAAAGTTAGAAAAAGAGTATAAAGTAGAAAATATTTTTTAAGATATTGAGTTTTAAAGTAGAGAATATATAAAAAAAATCCAATGAATAGTTGAAAAATATGAATAATAAGTATATAATAGATGTATACACTAATTAAGGATAAATGAAGGGAGCGATTTTTATGAAAATAAAAATAATAGGGAAAGAACTAAAGATAACAGAGGCAATGCATGATTATGTAGAAAGAAAATTAGATAGAATCGATAAATATTTTGAAGATGCTGAAGCAGATGTTACATTAAAAACAGAAAATCATGCACAAATAGCAGAAATCTGTGTTATAGTAAATGGTGAAAAATACAGAGCTGTAACAGAAGACAAAGATATGTATGCATCAATAGATAAAGATATAGACATATTAGAAGGTCAAATAAGAAAAGCTAAAACTAAAAAAGATAAAATGATGAAAGAATCATCTGTAAAAGGAATGGAATTGGTAGATCAAAAAATAGCTGAAATAAAAGATGAAATAGTTAAAGTTACATATTATGATATAAAACCAATGACACCAGAAGATGCAGTTTTAAAATTACAAGAAAAACCAGGGAATGAATTTTTAACATTTATAAATGTAGAAACAAATAAAGTAAATGTTATATATAAATTAAAAGATGGAAAAAATTATGGTTTAGCAGAACCAGAAGCATAAATAAATATAAGTAAATTATATTAAAAAGAACACACTTTAAGCAAAGTGTGTTTTTTTGTATATAATACCAATTACCTAAAAACACTTGACAGTTAACTAGAATAAAGATACAATATATAAGAAGGAAAAAATATATTAAGAAATATAAATACATACAAATATATATTTTATTCGAACATTGAAAATTAAATAAAAAGAAAGAGGTGCAAATAATGGATATTATAATCATTATTGTCGCTGTCTTAATCTCACTTGCGGTAGGACTAATACTAGGTGTTGCTTATCGTAAAAAAGTCGCAGAATCAAAAATTCAAGGAGCAGAAAATGAAGCTAAAAGAGTGCTTGACTTAGCAAAAGTTGAAGCAGAAAATCTAGGAAAAGCAGAAATTTTTAAAGCCAAAGAAGAAATTATGAATAACAGAAAAGAGCTAGACCAAGAGATTAAAGAAAGAAGAAGCGAAATACAAAAACAAGAATCAAGATTAATTCAAAAAGAAGAAAATTTAGAAAGAAGAGCTACTAATTTTGAAAAGAAAGAAAAAAGCTTGGAAAATGAATTTGAAGCAGTAGAACTTCAAAAGAAAGATTTAGAAGAACTACGTTCTCAAGAATTAGTTGAATTACAAAGAATTTCACAATTATCACAAGAAGAAGCACAAAAAAGATTATTATCTGAATTAGACAGAAAATTAACATCAGAAAAAGCAATGATGATAAGAGAAAAAGAACAAAAAGCTAAAGAAGATAGTATAAAAAATGCTAAAGAAATATTAGCATATGCAGTTCAAAAATGTGCAGCAGATCATTCTCAAGAAACAACAGTTTCGATTGTATCATTACCAAATGATGATATGAAAGGTAGAATAATTGGACGTGAAGGTAGAAATATTAAAGCATTAGAAACTTTAACTGGAATAGATTTTATAATAGATGATACTCCAGAAGCTGTAGTATTATCTGGATTTGATCCATTAAGAAGAGAAGTTGCAAAAATAGCTTTAGAAAAACTGATAAATGATGGAAGAATACATCCTTCTAAAATAGAAGAAATGGTTGAAAAAGCAAAAGAAGAAGTTGAAATGACTATAAAAGATGAAGGTGAAAGAGCAGTTCTTGAAACTGGGGTTATAGGATTACATCCAGATATAGTTAAATTAATTGGTAAATTAAAATATAGAACAAGTTATGGACAAAATGTTTTAAACCACTCAATTGAAGTATCAAACTTAGCTAGAATAATGGCTGAAGAATTAGGATTAGATCCAAAAGTTGCAAGAAGAGCAGGATTACTTCATGATATAGGAAAAGCTTTAGATCATGATATGGAAGGAACACACGTAGAAATTGGTGTAGAAGTATTAAAGAAATTTAAAGAAAATAGTATTGTAATTAATGCTGTTGAAGCACATCATGGTGATGTTGAACCAAAAACATTAGAAGCAGTTTTAATTCAAGCAGCAGATGCAATATCTGCATCAAGACCAGGAGCTAGAAGAGAAACATTAGAAACATATATTAAGAGATTACAAACTCTTGAAGCAATATCAGACTCTTTCGAAGGGGTAGAAAAATCATTTGCAATACAAGCAGGTAGAGAAGTTAGAGTTGTTGTTAAACCAGAAAGAATTTCTGATGATGAAATGACAGTATTAGCTAGAAATATCGCAGAAAAAATTGAAAATGAAATGGATTATCCAGGTCAAATAAAAGTAAATTTAATAAGAGAAATCAGATTAACTGATTTTGCAAAATAAAAAGGGAGACTTCATTAGAAGTCTTCTTTTTTGCTTGCTAAAATAAAACATATATAGTATTATATTAGTTAAAGAAATAGAAAGAAGGTAATTATGAAAATATTAGCGGTAGGAGATATAATCGGAAACTCAGGGATTAAAGAATGTAAAAAGGTCTTAACTAAATTAAGAGAAGAAGAAAACATAGATTTTGTAATAGTAAATGGAGAAAATTCAGCAGAGGGAATGGGAATAACAGAAAAGAACTTTCAAGATTTATTAGAACAAAAAATAGATGTTGTAACAATGGGAAATCATACATGGGCTAAAAAAGATATATTTAAATTTATAGATCATGAAAGAATAATAAGACCAGCAAATTATACAAAAGGTATATGTGGAAAAGGATATAATATATATAATTGCAAAGATAAAAAAATAGCAGTTATTAATTTAATAGGAAGAGTAGATATAAATGTATTATCTGAAAATCCATTTACAGTAGTAAAAGAAATATTAAAAGAAATAAAAAATAAGGTAGATATAATAATAATAGATTTCCATGCAGAAGCAACAGCGGAAAAAATAGCTATGTCATATTTTTTAGATGGTGAAGTTACAATTGTATTTGGTACACATACACATGTGCAAACAGCTGATGAGCACATATTAAATAAAGGTACAGCATATATATCTGATATAGGAATGACAGGACCAAAACATTCTGTAATAGGAATGGAAGTTGAAGCATCTATTAAAAGATTTGAAACAACACTACCAGAAAGATATAGAATAGCTCAAGGAGAAAATATTTTTAATGGTGTTATATTTACAATTGACGATAAAACTAATAAAGTGACAGATATTAAAAGAATAAATAAATAGCTGTAATTTGCTGTCGAAAAACCAGTTTTACTGCGATGAAAAGTGCTTGAAATTGGGAAAAATTGCTTTACTTTAATTTACAAATATTGTAAAATTTGAATTGTAATAATTACAATAAAAATTAAATTAATAGGAGGCAGAAAGAAATGGAAATTTTAAAAATTTCATCAAAATCAAACCCAAATTCAGTAGCAGGAGCTATAGCAGGATTAGTAAAAGAAACTAGTAGAGCAGAAATGCAAGCAATTGGCGCAGGGGCACTTAACCAGGCAGTAAAAGCAGTTGCAATAGCAAGAGGGTTTGTTGCACCAGCAGGAGTAGATTTAGTTTGTATACCAGCATTTGCAGAAGTTGAAGTAGAAGGAGAAGATAGAACTGGTATTAAATTAATTGTTGAATCAAGAGGATAATAAATTAATAAAAATAGATAAAGCCACACAATATGAAAATTGTGTGGCTTTTTTTAAAATAACTTGAAAAATAAGATTAATTAATGTATTATAACAAAAGAATAGGAGTGTAATATGAAATCAAATTATATTAAATATGTTTTTATAATATTTATAATAATTCTAATTGTTTTAGCTATATATATAATTCGTGAAAATGAAGAAGTTAGTCAGAGAGAACAAGAATATATAGAAGAAGTTGAAGCAGAGAATCAAGTAAAAGAAATTAAATTAGGAATTGCTGAATATGATACAATAAATCCAATTCTTAGTAATAATAAAAATGTACAAGATATTTCAAAAATCATATATGATCCATTAATAACTTTAACACAGGACTATAAAGCAGAGCCATGTCTTGCTACAGAATGGGCAAAACAAAATGAAACTACATATTTAATAAAACTAAAAGAAAATGTAAAATGGTCATCAGGTCAAAAATTTACAGCATATGATGTAAAATATACAATAGATATATTAAAACAATCTCAATCAATTTATGCATATAATGTGCAAAATATAGTTGGAGTTACAGTAGTAGATGATTATACAATACAAATACAATTAGATAAAGAAGTTCCTTTTTTTGAATATAATTTAACATTTCCAATAATTTCTAGGGAAAATTTTGAAGGTGAAGATTTCTTTACTTCTAGTAAAAATTTAAATCCAGTAGGAACAGGGAAATATATAATTAGTGAAATTCAAAGTTCATATATAGTGTTAGAAAAGAATTCTAATTGGTGGAACAAAGAAGTAGAATTGAATTTAAACAAAATAACAATTAATATATATTCTACTATAGGGGAATTATATAATAGCTTTAAAATGGGAAATTTGGATGAATTGAATACAACTAATACAAACATATCTGAATATATTGGGACAATAGGATATAGTCAAAAAGAAATAATAGGAAGAAATCATACATATTTAGCGGTAAATACAACAAATACAATATTAGCTAATACAGAAGTAAGACAAGCACTTTTATATTCAATAGATACTATAGGTATTCAAAATATATTAGGAAATACGGTTATAGAAACAGAATTTCCATTAGATTACGGAAATTGGTTATATCAAGATATAACACAAGAAAGTAATTTTAACCAAGATAGAGCAAAACAAGTATTAGTAGATAATGGATGGATATATAGAAATAATTACTGGCAAAAGACACAAAATTATAAAACACAGAATATATCACTTACTTTATTGGTTAAATCAAGTGATGCCCAGAAAGTTAGTGTAGCTGAAAATATTAAATCACAATTAGAAGTACAAGGTATAAGAATTACAATAAAAGCTGTTAGTGATGAAGAATATTATAGATTATTAGATTTAAAAGAATATGATATAGCATTATGTGAGGTAATGTTATCTCCGAGTCCAAGTTTGGAAACTTTTTTTGGAAGCAATAATATTGCTAATTACTCAAATGAAGAAGTAAATAGTATTTTACAAGAAGTAAAAAATACAAGTAACAATAATATATTGGTTGAAAAATATAAAAGGCTAATTGAGATATATAATACAGATGTACCATATATGAGTTTATATAATAATAAACAAATAGTAGCATATAGCAATGAGTTAGCAGGTGAAATATCAGCTAATTGGTTTAACCAATTTTATGGTATAGAGACATGGTATAAATAGATAAAAAAATAAATTTTAAAAAAGTATTGACAAAACAAATTTTTGGTATATAATGAATTTACCAAACAAAAGTTTAGTTAAATTAGGAGGATGAAATGAGCGATAATACAGAAAGAAGAAAAGCATTAGAAATGGCAATGGGTCAAATTGAAAAACAATTTGGTAAAGGTTCAGTAATGAAATTAGGAGAATTTAAAGCAATGGAAATTGAAGCAATTCCAACTGGTGCTTTAAGTTTAGATATAGCTTTAGGTATAGGTGGAGTGCCAAGAGGAAGAATCATAGAAGTTTATGGTCCAGAATCATCTGGTAAAACTACACTAGCATTACATATAGTAGCAGAAGCACAAAAAATGGGTGGAGAAGCAGCATTTATAGATGCAGAACATGCATTAGATCCAGTTTATGCTAAAAAATTAGGTGTAGATATAGATAATTTAATAGTATCACAACCAGATACTGGAGAACAAGCATTAGAAATAACAGAAAGTTTAGTAAGAAGTGGAGCATTAGATGTAATTGTTGTTGACTCTGTTGCAGCACTTGTACCAAAAGCTGAAATAGATGGAGATATGGGAGATTCTCATATGGGACTTCAAGCAAGACTTATGTCACAAGCATTAAGAAAACTTGCTGGTTCACTTAATAAAACAAAAACAGTTTTAATATTCATAAACCAATTAAGAGAAAAAATTGGAGTTATGTTTGGAAATCCAGAAACAACTACTGGTGGTAGAGCATTAAAATTCTATGCTTCAGTAAGAATGGATATTAGAAAAATTGAAAACATCAAACAAGATGGAACAGTAAGTGGAAATAGAGTTAGAGTTAAAGTTATTAAAAATAAAGTAGCTCCACCATTTAGAGAAGCAGAATTTGATGTTGTATATGGACAAGGTATTTCTAAAGAAGGAAATATTTTAGATATGGCTGTTAATTTAAATATTGTTGAAAAAGCAGGTTCTTGGTTTAGTTATAATACTGAAAGAATTGGACAAGGTAGAGAAAATGTTAAAAAATATTTAACTGAACATCAAGATATGTTAAAAGAAATAGAAGAAAGAGTAAGACAAAACTGTGTTAAAGCTTTTGAAGATAGTCTAGGTGAAGAACCATCACAAGATGATGATGATGAATAAAAAGAAAAAGCAAATAGCACCCTACAGGGCGCTATTTGCTTTTAGTTTATTAGCACAGGTGATATATCGAAACAATAAATTGTTTCGGTAAATGTGCTTTTAGGATTTTTTGTTATGATTTTAAATAAACCGTCTACTTTTTGGATGGTTATTATATTAGTAAGTGTTTTTGCTGAAAATCCATATTTGCATGGTAATAGTATTTGGCAAGAACCTAAAGCAGTCAAAGCTTTATCCAAATTTAATAGTTCTGGAGATGTTTCTTTTCTACCTAAGTCTACATAAAATTGCTTCTCGGAAAACAATTCTGCAAATCTAGTTAATTTGGTAAATTGTTTTTTCGAATAATACCCACTCCTATCTAAAGGTAAGATATAACACACACATTCTGATGTGTGAAGCTCAATATATCTAAAATCTATATCGGAATTGGTGCGTACAACATGCTTTACATATGTACCTACAGGCATTTCCTTTGTTGGATAGGCATTTAAAAACGTAGAAGTTACGTTTTCACCAGAGGTATACTCGGAAAAAAATTTAGTAATACTTACAGTTGGTCTATTTAGATAAGGTAGAACTACCGAATCTCCTGGATTATAGGGTAAATGTTGTGGTATGTCAGAGAGAAAAACTTTTGTCTCTGGTTCTTGATTAGTGTTCATATAGTATTCTCCTAAAAAAATTTATTTTACTGTGATGTCTATCCGTAGTTGAAAATAGGAATAAAAAATACAGTATACTTAATTATATCATAAATATTGGAAAAAATAAAGTAAAATGTAAGAAAAATAGGATTGACAAAATATTAAAAGTTTGATAAAAGTAATTAAAATAAATTGGAGGTAGAAAATGAAACATTTAATTGATATTAAAAATTTAAGTATTAAAGAAATTAATGAACTAATTGAGGTAGCGAAAGATATTATTACAGATAAAGAAAAATATTCTAAAAAATGTAATAATAAAATATTAGCTACCTTATTTTTTGAGCCAAGTACACGAACAAGACTTAGTTTTGAATCAGCAATGCTTAGTTTAGGGGGAAGTGTAATAGGGTTTTCAGAAGCTAGTTCAAGTTCAACTTCAAAAGGAGAATCACTGTCTGATACAATAAGAACAGTAGGGTGTTATAGTGATTTAATAGCAATGAGACATCCAAAAGAAGGGGCACCACTTGTAGCTAGTGAAAAAACAAGTGTACCAATAATTAATGCAGGTGATGGTGGACACAATCATCCAACACAAACATTAACAGATTTATTAACAATTAAATTAGAAAAAAATAGATTAGACAATTTAACAATAGGATTATGTGGAGACTTGAAATTTGGAAGAACAGTTCATTCATTAATTGTTGCAATGTCTAGATATGAAAATATTAAGTTTGTACTAATATCTCCAGACGAATTAAAAATACCTAAATATTTAAAAGAAGAAATGGAATTAAATACAAATATTAAATATGTAGAAACAAAAAATATTGAAGAATGTATATCTGAACTAGATGTCTTATATATGACAAGAGTTCAAAAAGAAAGATTTGCAACTGAAGAAGAATATTTAAGATTAAAAGATTGCTATATATTAGATAATATGAAAATGGAAAAAGCTAAAAAAGATTTATGTATTATGCATCCACTTCCTAGAGTAAATGAAATAGCAACAGAAGTAGATAGTGATCCAAGAGCTGCATATTTTAGACAAGTAGAAAATGGTAAATATATTAGAATGGCATTAATATTAAAAATGTTAGAAAAAGAATCTTTAAATAGTGAAAATATATTTGAAGAAGAAAAGATTAGTGGAGATTATGTTTGTAAACATGGTAGATGTATTACAAATGATGAAAAAGATATTAAACAAGAATTTTATGTAGTAGATAAAGAAAAAGAGAAATATAAATGTAAATATTGTGAAACAGAATTAATAATATCTAAATAAATTAAAATACTAGCATCAATAAATGTAAAAATTTATTGGTGTTTTAATTTTAAATATATAAAATATTTACATGTCATTTTAATGTCACTTTAAATTTGTATAATACACATATATAATGAAAATTGAAATTAATAGGAGGACAAAATGGAAATTTTAAGAGTAGAAAATTTAAGTAAAACATATGGGAAAGGAGATAATGTTGTAAAAGCAGTAGACAATATTAGTTTTTCAGTAAATAAAGGAGAATTTGTTGCAATTATTGGTGCAAGTGGTAGTGGTAAATCTACATTATTACATTTAATTGGTGGAGTAGATAGACCAACAGAAGGAAAAGTATTAATAGAAGGAAAAGATATATTTAAATTAAATGATGATAATTTAGCTATATTTAGAAGAAGACAAGTTGGATTAATTTACCAATTCTATAATTTACTTCCAATATTAACAGCAAAAGAAAATATAACACTTCCATGTGATTTAGATAAAAAAGAGCTTGATGAGAAAAAATTCGATTCATTAATAAAAACTTTAGGATTAGAAAAAAGACTAAATAACCTGCCGAATGAATTATCTGGAGGACAACAACAAAGAGTATCTATAGGTAGAGCTATGATAAATGAACCAGCAATACTTTTAGCAGATGAGCCAACAGGAAACTTAGATTCTAAATCTGGTGATGAAATAGTTTCATTACTAAAGTTATCTAATAAGAAATTTAATCAGACTGTAATAGTTATTACACATGATTTAGAAATAGCAAAAGAAGCAGATAGAGTAATTAAAATAGAAGATGGAAAAATAATAAGTGACTCAAAAGATAACTAATATAATGAAAAGATAAAGAGGTGATAAAATAATGAAAAAAAATAAGATATTAGAAGCTTTTACTTTAAGGGGTATAATACTTAATAAAAAAAGAAGTATTTTAACAATTATAGGGATAATATTATCTACAGCATTAATTGTATCTACAGCAACATTAGGAACAAGTTTCTATAAGACAATGTTAGAAACAACATATGCACTTGTTGGTAAATATCATATGATATATGAAGATGTTTCAAATGAAGATAGTAAATATATAACAGAAAATGTAAATATAGAAGAACATTTTACAATAAATAGTTTAGGATATGCAAAATTAGAAGGTGGACAAAATGAATATAAGCCATATGTATATATTAAAGAATTAGATAAAAAAGCATTTGAAAATATTGCAGTAAATGTAATTGATGGAAGATTACCAGAAAATAGTAGTGAAATAGTTATTCCAGAACATGTAATGTCAAATGGCGGTGTGGAATATAAGATAGGTGACGAAATATCATTTGATATAGGAAAAAGAGTATTAGAAACAGGTGAAGAGTTAAATCAAGCAAATCCAATACATACTAATGAAAATGATGAGTTAGTTGAAAGTATTGTAGATACAAAAGAAAAAACATATACTGTTGTTGGTATAATAGAAAGAATGAATTACAATATTGAAACATATAGTTCACCAGGATATATATTGATATCATATTTTGAAGAAGATTCATATGAGGCATTAGGGAAAAAAGATATAGGGGTTATCTATGAGGATCCAAGTAAAGCATATGAAACAGAAAAAGAAATAATAAATGTTATAAAAGAAAATAGTGGGAATATAGTAAACACAACTATAAATAGAGATTTAATATCATATCAAGGTGGTGGAAATAGTGCTATAACAAATTCTCTATATGTTGTAATAACAGTAGTTATAATAATAATTATTGGAACAAGTATATTTGTAATTAGAAATAGTTTTAATATATCAGTATCTGAAAAAATGAGACAATATGGAATGTTAAAATC
>CAYJKU010000025.1:0-17054 GCA_964371215.1 uncultured Clostridium sp. | reverse complement strand
CTTATGGTTGTATGGTATACCAAGAACAAGTTATGCAAATAGTTAGAGATTTAGCAGGATATTCACTAGGTAGAGCCGATTTAGTAAGACGAGCAATGGGGAAAAAGAAACTTGATGTAATGGAAAAAGAAAGACAAGTATTCATAAATGGTCAAGTTGATGAAAATGGAAATATTGAAGTTCAAGGCTGTGTTAGAAATGGAATTGATGCAATATCTGCAAATAAGATATTTGATGAAATGGCAGAATTTGCAAAATATGCATTTAATAAATCTCATGCTGCATGTTATGCAGTAATAGCATATAGGACAGCATATTTAAAAACATATTATCCAGCTGAATTCATGGCAGCAACTTTAAATAGTTTCTTAGGTAATTTAGATAAAATACCAGAATATATTGAAGAATGTAAATTATTAGGTGTTGAAATATTAAAACCAGAAATAAATGAAAGTTATACAAAATTTACAGCGGCAAATGGAAAAATTAGATTTGGTTTAGGTAGTATAAAAAATGTAGGAATAGGTGCAGTTGAAGCAATTGTTAAAGAAAGAGAGATAAATGGAAGATATAAAGGATTTGTAGACTTCTGTGAAAGAATAGCAGATGAAGCTGTAAATAAAAAATGTATTGAAAGTTTAATAAAAGCAGGAGTTTTTGATGAATTTGCTGAAACAAGAAACACACTTCTTTGTTCATTTGAAAGAATAGTAGATGTTATACAAAATGCTAAAAAGAAAACAATGTCAGGTCAAGTTTCAATGTTTGATTTAGGAACAACAGAAGAAAAAGAAAAATTAAATGAATTGAAATATGTATTTGATGAACAACCAGAAATGAATAAAAAAGAATTATTATCTATAGAAAAAGAAATGCTTGGTATATACATATCTGGACATCCATTAGAAAAATTAAAAAGACAAATTGAAATAGAAACAAATATATCTTCAATGGATATTAGACAAAAAGATAATGAAGAAGAAAATATTTCTGGAAACAATATTACAACTAAATTAATTGATGGTAAAAAAGTAAAATATGCTGGAATAATTACATCAATTAAGAAAAAATATACTAAAAATAATAAAATAATGGCATTTGTATCAGTAGAGGATTTATATGGGATAATAGAACTTATTGTATTTGAAAATGTATATGTAAATGCAGGAAGAAGTTTAACAGAGGAAAATATAATAATTGTTGAAGGTAGATTAAGTGTTAGAGATGAAGAATCTGCAACAATTATAGCAAGTGAAATTAGAGACTTTGAAGAAGATAATACACAAACAATTACATTAGATATAACTAATTGTAATGAAGAACAAAAAGCTAAGTTAAGAACAGTTATAAGACAAAATTCGACAGGAAAAACTAATACAATTATTGAAGTTAAAATTGGAGAAGAAATTAGAAACTGTGGTAAAATATTTGTAAATCAAGAAATAAAAAAAATGATGGAAGAGATTATTAGGTAATTTCTTCCATTTCTTTAAATCTAACATATATTCATTGATTAATACATACTAATAGTGTATAATATATATGTATATGGGGATGTAATGGTTTCGACATTGCATTAGAAAGATATACTGCAAGTAGTGGATGGTTGCTTAGGCCACTATAAAAAAGCAAAAATAAATATAATCGCTGATAAACAAGAATTAGCATTAGCTGCCTAGTTGCGGCTACACTTTACTAGATCTCCCACGAATCTAGATAGGGTGTTTATTTAGTGGGACACGAATTTATCTTTTCTTCGTAGATAAAAGGTATTAAGAAGATATATTATATATTAACCTGTTTGTTGGTGAATATATGATGAATATAAATAACAAACTAAACTTGTAGAGGTATGTTCGGAAGATGTTATGGACAGGAGTTCGACTCTCCTCATCTCCACCAAACAAAAAAAGGTCGCTTGTACCAACGGTTTCAGGGGTTAATATTGAACTGTACACGCCAGATAGTACTTTTGTACAAAGAGTAAAGAGATAAAATTAATTAAAACCCAGAAGAGATAAGGTATATAGAGACATAAAAAAGGGAGATTAAGGGTATAGTAAAGAAACTAAATGCCTTTATCTCCAAAAATTAAAATATGAAAAATTGATACTAAAGGAGTTAAACAAATGATTAAGATTAAGAAATATGAAAATAGAGGGATAACACTTATTGCTCTTGTAATTACAATTATTGTATTATTGATTCTTGCGGGAGTAGCTATTGCCATGTTAACACAAGAAAATGGAATATTAAAAATGATGAATGAAGCTATTGTTGATACAACAGAAGGAGAAGTTAAAGAAGAAGTATCATTAATTATGAATGAATATGCAGGAGAAAAATATACAAACGGAACTGACTTAGGAACTTTTTTGGAACAAAAAAGTAAAGAAGAAAATTCAGCAATACAAAAAGTTACAGATAATAACGATGGAACATATACTTTAAGAGTTAAAGAATATAATGTAATAGTCAAAGATGATGGAGAAATAGAAGAGCTAGTGAAAATTGACCCAGAGGAGGAAGCAAAAAAAGCTAAAATAGAAGAAATTTTACCAGAAGGTTTTGTTGTGTCATCTAATGAAGCAGAAGATGAGTTACATGAAGGTTTAGTTGTGATAGATAAAAAAGGCAATCAATGGGTTTGGGTTATTGTACCCAAAACAGATGAAGTATATCCAACTGCTACAACTAGTTTAACTATAACTGATTCTACAGAAGAATCAGTATATACATTAATTGAAAATGATTTAAATGCGTATACTGCAGAGTATAAAACAGATGCAACATATTCGGATACACATTTAGAAAATAGTCCATTAACAGTAGAAGAATATTATGAAATAAAAAGAGAAATATTAAAAGGTATATATGAAAAAGAAGGTTTCTTTGTTGCTAGATATGAAATGGGATTTGAAACAGGTGATGAAGTGTTCTCGATGCCAGATCTATATCCAAAAGGTAGTATTAATTTAAATACTGCGCAAACTTTAGCTGAATCTATGGGAGATATTAATGTTGATACAAGAGGAACACTTATGTTCGGATTTCAATGGGATTTGATACTTAAATTTATAGAGGAATATAGTGAGGGAAGTATTACTAGGGATCAATTAGTAAATAATGGAATTGATATAGGAAATTATAAAAATTCGCAGTTTCCATTATATAGCACTGGAAAATATTCAGCAGATAGAGGAGTGAGTTATTTATTTAGTGAAGAAAAACCATTAAATATTGCGTGGGTAATAACTACAGGTTCGTCTGAAAAACACAATATGGTAAATATTTATGATATAGCAGGAAATATGAGAGAATGGACTTTAGAAACAAAACCTGCAGATAAGTTTTATATATTAAGAGGAGCTGATTATACTTATACTGCAAGAAGTAATACTTCAGCTGCTAATAGAAATTTAGGAGGATATTATTCAAATCAGGCGTGGTTATCAGGAAGAGCGGTATTATATTAAGACTTGGCAAATGTTTGAGACATTAAAGTAATTAAAAAATACGAATATTATCCAATATAATTGAATAAATCCCCTATTATATTTTTATATTAATAAGGGGATTTATTCTATTTAATAGCATATAGACTGTTATCAAATAGTAAAATAAATATAATTCTTTACAGACAAACATATAGAGAATACTAAAGTTATTAGGAGGTTGTTATGGAATATTTTATGAATAGAAAAAATGTTGATTTATATACTAAGATGATGATTGATTATGATAATAAATTTATCATAAGTAAGGTAAATGAAATTCTTCCGAGAGGATCAAGTCTTTTAGAACTTGGAATGGGAACAGGCGTGGATTTGATTTCGTTAGCAGAAAGATATAATGTTATTGGAAGTGATAGTTCACTACTTTTTGTAGATGATTTTAAAAATAAAAGCAACATCGATGTAAAAGTTTTAGATGCAGTAGATATAAACATTGATTGTAAATTTGATTGTATTTATTCAAATAAAGTTATGCAACATTTATCTACAGAAGATTTTGTAAAATCATTAAATAACCAATATGCTCATTTGTCTACAAATGGGATAATTTTTGCAACTTTATGGGTAGGTAAATATTGTGAAAAATTTGAATTTGAAGGAATGCTAAGATTTGTTTATTATGATGAAAAGACATTGAAAAAGCTAATTCCAAAAGATTTAGAATTAGAGCAATTAATTTATTATACAGAATTTGAATTAAATGATTCAATGATTATAATTCTTCGTGGAAAAGGAAGATAATATATAAAGCAATTTGTAATATCTGAAAGTAATAAAGAAACTTTAAGTAGAGTACTAACTTTAACCATATAGTTAAAGTTAGTATATTTTTTGTTGAATCAACAGTACAACTTTTATGT
This sequence comes from uncultured Clostridium sp., assembly GCA_964371215.1. GTDB lineage: Bacteria > Bacillota > Clostridia > TANB77 > CAG-508 > CAG-269. The sequence goes on along the minus strand of CAYJKU010000025.1, from coordinate 12,679 downwards.
GAAAATTAATAATATAAAGTAATAAGATTGAATTAAGAATAAATTTATTATACAATATGAATAATAAAAATAGGTATAAGATACCATATTATTAAATTTAAAAGATATTAAAGGAAGAATGTATGGTGAAAAATAAAGTAAGGAAAAAAGAAAAAGGAATTACTATTATTGCATTAGTTATTACAATAATAGCATTACTAATTCTTGCAGGAGTTAGTATTGCAATGTTAACTAATACAAATGGAGTACTTCAGCAAGCAAATAGGGCAGATATAAAAATAGAATTTTCTGCATATAAAGAAAGTTTGGATTTAATTAATGTAGAAAATAGTATTGCAGATATTAAAGAATTAGAAGGTAAGACAATACAAGGTGAAGAGTTAAAAAAATATATAGATAATATATCAGATGAATATATAAATAAATTTATAATATATAACAGCAAATTAATATTTATAGATACTCCTACAGAATTAGAAAAAGAAATATTAGATGAGCTAGAAATAGAAAATATGACAATATCTAAAATAGAAATGATAGAAAAAGAAGTAATGAATTTCGATATGTCTGTTCCACCAGAAAACGGTATAGAAGATAAAGTTTGGGAAGTTGGTAATAATGCTCTAAATCTCGGAACTGGAGTAACATATAATGAAGAAAAAGGATGTATTGAACAAGCAAGTGGAATTGGAAAAGCACCATATATAGTAACAGATCCTTTTGTATTAAATTATGATGAAAGTTTTACAATTGAATATGTATTTAAGATGACTAATCTAACTACATATAATTCAGATATAGAGTTAATGTCAATTGAAAATTATAATACTAAAGTAGAACATATTTTATTTTATACAAATGCAATAAGACCAGAAAAATGGTTTGCTATGTATTCACATCCAAATGGATTGTTAGCTGGAGTTCCTCATAGAGACGAAGCAGGAGCACCATCACCTTTAGAGTTATATAATGAACCAATAACATTAACATTAGTTTATGATAAAGAAAACAATTTAATAAAACAATATGTAAATGGAGAATTAAATAGATCAACATCAATTCGTGGGAATTTAACAGGAAAGCAGACTGTTACATGGTCAAATACAAGGCAAGATGCAGCATACTATCAAAGAGGTATAAGTGGAGATGTATATTATTTGGGAATTTATGAAACTAAAGTTAGTGATGAACAATTAAAGATTAACCATTTAGAATATCTTGAAAAATATAAATAGCTAATAGAAGGGGAATAAAAATGACAAATAAAAAAGAAGAATTAATTGAATATATGATAGAAAATATACAAGTGTTAGAAGATCTTTTAAAAAGAATAAAATTAGATTATGACCATCCTTTAGGGATAGATATAGAGCAAAGAGATGAAGAAATGCTAGATACTATGTATAAAAAAACAGTAGAAGTAATTCGAGAAGATTAATTAATATTTATATAAATTAGATAGGGGATAAGATGAAAAAAAGTTATAAATATGATAAAGAGTTTTTAAATGAAAATATGATGGGACCAAATAGTATGTTAGTATTAGAAGAGATGGTGGAAAATCTAGGACTAAAAAAAGGCATGAGAGTATTAGACCTTGCATGTGGAAGAGGTTTAACATCTATATTCCTAGCTAAAGAATATGAAGTAGAAGTATATGCTACAGATTTATGGACATCTGCTACTGAAAATCATGAGAGATTTAAAGCTATGGGAGTAGAAGATAAAGTTATTCCACTGTGTTTTGATGCAAGCACTATGCCATTTGCAAATGGATATTTTGATGCAGTAATTAGTGTTGATTCATATCATTATTTTGGAAACAATGAAGAATATTTTGGAAAGTACATAGCACCATTATTAAAAAAAGATGGATTAGTAGCGATTGCTTTTCCAAGCATAAAACAAGATTTTGAATTTGAAACAATACCAGATGAAATGAAGCCATATTGGGATAAAGAGGCATTTGATATGTGGCGTTCTACAAATTGGTGGACAAATATATTTAAAAAACATTTAAAAGAATTTAAAGTAAAAGAAGTGGAATGTTTCGAAGAGGCATGGAAAGATTGGTTAGCATTAGATAATGAACATTCAATAGGAGATAGAAAAATGATGCAAGCAGATGGTGGTAGATATATGAATATATTAGCATTTACAGGGAAAATATAGAAGGAAACTATTGAATCAGGAGAAATATATGAAAATAAAAGAAATACTAAATAAACACAAGAAAAAAATAATAGTACTAATAATTATATTAAGTATAATTTTAGGGTATATATGTATATTTCCATATATATTAAAAGGATTTACTAATCCAAAAAAAGTAACAAATATTGAATTAAATAATATGTTTTCTACAGATTATGAAATAATAAGAAATAGATTTTTAGAACATGAAAATACAATAGATAGAAAAAATATATCTATAACTTCATATCCTATAGATGAAGAAGACAACTTATATATAGATACTATGAAAATAGAAGCTGATACTGAAAAGAAAAATTTAATTTTAATAACAACAGGAGTTCATGGTATAGAAGGATACGTAGGTGCGGCAATGTTAGAAGAATTTATATCAGATATATTGCCAAATTTAGATTCAGAAACAACAGGTATTCAAATGGTTTTAAATGTAAATCCATATGGTGTTAAATATGGGAGAAGATATAATGAGAATAATGTGGATTTAAATCGTAATTTTATATATGATTGGGAATCACATGATTATGATTTGAATACCGAATATCCTAAAGTAGCGGACTTTTTTGAAAGTGAATCAGAAATAGGAAATATGGCATTACATGAGTTGGGTTTTTTAGGCGAATTAGTAGGTGTAGCATTAACTCAAGGTGTAGAGACAGTTACAAATGCGCTTCTAACAGGGCAATATAGATATGATACAGGAGTGTATTATGGTGGGACAGAAGATGAAAAATCTACTAAATATTTAAAACAAATATTTGATGAAGCTTTAACATCAGGTTATGAAAATATAATATATGTGGATATTCATACAGGTTATGGGCAAAGAGATAATATGACTATATTTAATAGTGTAGATGATATGAGGACAGAGGCGGAAACAATAGCAGATTTTAATTATGAAACTGTACTTGCTCAAGATTCAGAAGAATATTATGCAACAGTAGGAGATACAACAGAATACTTTATAACAAGAAGTAAAGAAATAGCTCCAAATATAAATACATTTGCTACATGTTTTGAATTTGGAACATTAGGAGATGATTTATTTGCATCAATATTATCTTTAAAATATACAGTTGATGAAAACAGGAATAACTTTTATCCTACAGAATCAGAATTAACACAAGAAATATTAGATCAAAGATATTTAGAAATGTTTGCACCAACAGAAGAAGAGTGGAGACAAAAAGCAATATTAGATTTTGAGAAAGCTATGAATGGAATGTTAGATAATAAATTAATATAAAGAAAAGGGCAAGTAATAGTTATTACTTGCTCTTTTAATATGAAAAATATTAAAAACATATGCTTGATTCAACAAATGAATATTTTTCAGAATATTTTAATTCTGCTAAAACAATATTAGAATTATCTTTGATAGAAGAAAATGATATTGAAAAAGATTCTATTGTTTTAGTATTTTTCAATACTGGCATATATAGCTTGCCTAATTCACTATATATGTCTTTCGAAAGAACTTGAATTGTTGTAAAACTTCTTAAATGTAAAAGAGAATTCCCTATATTATTTAAATAATTTATTTCAGGTTCAAAATTTTTCAATAAATTCTCAGTAAGGAGAAGTATCAGCTTCTTTTCAATTGTATCATGTAATTTTTGAATGATTTCTATTTGATCATTTGTATTAAAATTAAAATTAATTTTAAAGAAATACTCTTTTGATTCAATATTTAAATTGAAGTTAATTTGAGTACTAAGTCTATTATATTTGACATCTAATGTATAGATATCAGATATAATTAGCTTTTTGTGAATTAGCTTGAAACTTCTAGAAGTTGTCATTATAGGTTTCAAAGTAGGCAGAGAAGCCGTATTAATTGAATCTGTACTAGCTTTCATTGGTAGCTTTGCTGCAATTTTTGCAGGCAGTTTTGTTTTAGTTTTTCGATAAAATTTACTTGCATTATCTGAAATTTTATAAAAAAATGCTGGCTTAGACTTATGATCTAATATTATTTTCCTTCTAGTAAAGAAGGGAGTATAATCCATAACATCTTCTTCTTCAATTATGAAAAGGAAAGTATTACTATCAGATTTTACCATAAGTTTTGTTAATGCAGAATTTTCAGTATGTATAAATTTAAATATATACACTTTATCAGAAGTTGTAATGGATAGTTCTGAATCAGATATAATAGTACATCCGACAGATTCAGAAACTACTCCAATTATGGATAATAAGTTTTCTAAACTTATTCCAGATAAATGATTTTCCTCCCAAAATCGTTTGATTGCATTTAAATGTCTTTTTTTCATTTTAATTTACTCCTCTAAAAATAATTATTTTCAAAACTATAAATATATTGCGAATCTATATTATACAATATTTTTAGTGATGAAGTCAAGTAAAGTGTGAGGAGGAAGAGGAGTCTTAATGTATAAACCAATTAGAAAATTCATCTATTGCACTAATAGAATCTATTCTAGTCCTATTACCTCTTTCAGCATCAGACATTTGAGCAAGTGTTTTTGTATACCCTTTAGGCGTATAAATATACCATAAATCAGACCATTTCTTATGTGTTTCATTTCCTAATATTTCTTTAGATAGAAAGCCTTCATGTTTACCATCAAATTGAAAAAGATTTTCACCATCAAAATAAGATAAACATTCAGTAAATCTACAATCCCTATTTTCCTTCCCCTCCATTAATTTTAGAATACCATCTATACCAATTGAATCAAGTGTAAAGTTAACAAAAGCTTTAGGAAAACCATTTAATTCATCAATCCAAAATCCACAATCTAAAGAAATACATGGTTTTTTTACAAGATTAAAAGCTTGTCTCACCTTATATTCTGAAATATATTTAATATCTTCACTTCTAGGTTCTTCTAAATCATATTCAAATATTTTCAAGTCAACATTTTTAAGTTTTTCTTTTGCACTTTCAACTTTTCCTTTGTTCTGTGTTACAAAAACAATTTCTTTCATAAAATCTCCTTAAAATATATTGAATACATAATATATTAGATTAAGAAATAAATCAATATGAACAAATAATACTAAAAGTATTTAATATATTGAAATGAAATATATATGTTTGATATAATTTTTTTAGAATAAAAAACTGTACAAAATAGGAATAATTAAATGGACAAGATAATAGAATATATAAAGTAGAAAAGGAAGATGTTTATGGATAATATTAAAGAGTATAGTAAATATCAGGTAATGTTTCCTAAAAAAGGTGAAACATTAGTAAATTTAAGTAATTCAATATTAAAATATATGGGTGTACAACCATATAATAAGACATTAGAAAAATTAGATAATATTTTAAATAGTAAAAAATATATAAATGTAATATTACAAATATATGATGGGTTAGGAATAAATATTTTAGAAAAACATTTTAAAGAAGATAGTATATTAAGAAAAAACTTAAAATATAAAATAACATCTGTATTTCCAGCAACAACAGTAGCTGCAACAAAATCCTTACTTACAGGAAAGTATCCAGCAGAACATGGTTGGCTAGGTTGGAATATGTATTTTAAAGAAGATGATGAAATGGTATCTGTATATTTAAATAAAGTTAAAGATACAAAAGATAATAGTAAAGTACCAGTAAAAGAAAAAGAATACATGTATTGTGAAAATATTGTGGAAAACATCAATAAAAACACAGAAAATGAAGCATATATATTATGGAAATATGATGAAATAAATAAAATTAATTCATTAGAAGAATGTAGAAATAAAATAAAAGAATTGGCAAAAGATAAAAATAAAAAATTTATATATACATATGAAGAAAATCCAGATAGTTTAATACATGAAAATGGAATTGATTCAAATATAGTTAAAGAAAAATTAAAAGAACTAGAAGCAAATGTAGAAAAAATATATGAAGATATGAATGAAGATACAATATTAATAATAACAGCTGATCATGGGTTAATAGATACAAATCATATTGTATTAAAAGAATATCCAGATATATTTAATATGTTAGAAAGAACAACAGGATTAGAAGAAAGAGCATCAGCTATTAAATTAAAAAATGGAGTAAATCCAAAAGAATTTGAAAAATGTTTTAATAAACATTTTGGAGAATGGTTCATCCTATATCCAAAAGAAAAAGTTATACAAGAAAAAATATTAGGAGAAAATATACAAAAAGAAATAGTATTAGAAAATATATCAGATTATATAGCAATAGGAATATCAGATAAATCACTAAAATATGTAGAAGATGGACATGATTTCAAAGCAAATCATGCAGGAATTACTAAACAGGAGATGGAAGTACCATTAATAATTTTAACAAAATAAAGGAGTTTAATTATGAATGGAAAAGGTATTTTAGAAATTGCTAAAAGAGTAGATGAAAGGTTTAAAGAATATTTTAAAAATGATGAAAGAATAAAATCTATATTTGTTGTAGGTTCTATGGCAGATTTAGATAAATATGAAGAAAAAAAGGATAATGATTATGATATTAGAGCTGTTGCAAGTGAAGTAAATAAAGAATTAATAGATGGATTTAATAATTTTCTTCAAACTTTATCTGAAGAAGAAACAAATGAAGAGGTTGAAGTAGGATATAGTACAGCAGTAGGTCCAGTAAATCATGAATTATCTGAGGATAAGAAAAACTTTTTAATACATGGAATGATACATGAAAAAAGTCAATTAGACGACTTTTTACCAAAAACACATAAACATACATATTCAAAAAATCATAGGATAATACAAGGAGAAAATTATTTACAAAAATATGATATAGTTAGATTTAATTTAGATGATTTACTAAATGGGCATGAAGGTTTAAACTACTGTATAGATATGTTAGAAAATAGGGAACATAGATATTTAGATTGGGATACATCTGAAGGTGGATGTGAATTTAAATTCCATAAAGATGAAATGCCACAAGAAATGGCAAATGAGAATTGTTTTTACAGTACTAATAAGTTTCTATCTAATTTACAGCAATATGGAAAATGGAATGATTTAGAAGTACCAGAGAATAAAATGGAATCTGCAATGAAATTACTTGGAGATAAATTTGATGTTAAAGAAGTTAGAAGTATTATTGAATGTATAGTAAATAAAGATGCAGAAAGATTTAAAAAATTAGCAAATGATCCAGTTAAATTAACTACATATATATTAAGAGAATTCAATTATAGAATAAATGAAAAAGGATTAGAAAATATATACAGAGAAAAAGAATTAGTAGAAAGATAAATTTAAAAGTTAGTAGAAATACTAGCTTTTTTAGTATTAAAATATAAATTCATAAAAATGATTGAATTAAATCCATGTACATTGTATAATACGATAATGAAAACTAAAGAAATACAAGTGGAGGATTTAATGATAAAACATAATAAGGAATTTAAAATAACTTTTCGTGATTCAGATAGTAATGGTAATTTGAGAATTAATTCATTAGTAGATTTTATGCAAGATATAGCAAGAGAACATGCTACTGTTTTAAGTGTTAATTTTGAAGAAGCGGAAGCAGAATATTATTGGATAATATTACGTACTAGAATCAATATAATACATACACCTAAAATTGATGAGACAATTAGAATAGAAACATATCCTAGTGGAGTAGATAAACTTTTTGCAGTAAGAGAATTTAATATTTATGATAAAAATAATAATAAATTAGGAGATATAACAGGATATTATGTTTTAATGCAAAAAAATAAAACAACACCTGTTAAAATAAAAGGAAATCCAGATTTTTCAGTATTTAATCATGAATATGTTGGTGAGAAAATAGCTAAATTAAATTTAAGTAATTTGAATGTTATAAGAGCAATTGAAAGAAGAGTTTTTAGTAGTGATATTGATGTAAATGGTCATATGAATAATACTCATTATGTTAGATGGTGTTTTGATATGTTTGATACAAGTGAACTTAGATCTAAAAAAATTAAGTCTTTTCAAATTCAATATGTTAAAGAAGTTTTAGAAAATGAAGAGGTAAGTATTTATAGATATGATGAGGATTATATTATTGGTAAGTGTAATAATTTAATATCTTTTATTGGTAAAGTTGAGTTTTATAACTAAGAAAATAAATAATAGAAAAGTTAAATAGAATGTAGGATATATTTCAAGTATTAAATTAAAAGTTTAATACTTGTTTTTTGTAAAATCGAGAAATGTAGCTAAATTACAAGGATTTAACTGAAAACGTGTAATAATGTAAAAAAGTAGAAGGTTTTATAAATGAAAAATGTCGTTATGTGTAATTTTATAAGAAGAAAAGTAGAAAAGTGTTAAAATTTGTAGTAGGTATATCAAAAATATATTAAAAATTAAAGGGGAAAAAATGAAAAAATTATTAACAATTTTAACACTAGTAATACTAATATCAATATGTGCACCAATCAAAGTAGAAGCTACAAGTGGGAGACTAAGAGCAGATTCAATAACAACATATAATGGAGTTACTTATGGACAACATGGTGATGGTCATTGGCATGTCGCAGTGTTAAGAAGTGGTTATTACTATGCAAGTGGAAGTGAATTATCATCTATACCATATGAATCAAATAATACACAAAGTTCAACTTCTAAATCAGTAGATTCAACATCATCAGTACAAACTTCTAGTACTCAAACAACGTACTCGAATGAACAAGAAGTAATTAAAAGTAATGATAATTCTATAAAATCTTTAAAAATAGATAATAAAGAAATAGAGTTAAATTGGCCTGTAAGCTATGAAACTGAGAATGAAAAAGTCACTATTTTGGTTATTACAAATGATGAGAAAGCTACATATGAAGTTGAAGATGAAAATTTAAACATAGGAGATAATCTTTTAAAAATAACAGTAACTGCTGAAAATGGTGAGATAAAAGAATATGATTTAAATATTACAAGAATTGAAAAAGTAGAAGAATTAAGTTCTAATACAGATGTGGAAATAGTAGTAAATAATGAAGAAATTATTTTTAATAAATTTAATGAAACAGCAGAAATATCAGTTTCATCAAGTGTAGGAGAATTGAAGTTTAAGTATAAATTAGTTGATGAGAATGCAAGTATAGATGTTGAGAATTATAAAAATCTAAAAGAGGGAAGTAATGAAGTTATTTTCAAGATAACAGCCGAAGATGGTAATGTAAGTACATATACACTTACTGTTAATAAAGCTTCTGCAACAACTGAAGTGGTAGAATTTATAATTGGAAGTGGAATGTGTGTTATAATTATTTTTGGAATATATTATTTAGTAAAAAAAAGTAAAGTTAATAAAAAATAATAAATGAGAAATGTAAATTTATTTAAAAGTTAGTTGTAAAACTAGCTTTTTTATTGTTTTTCTGTTAAAATAAATATATTGATATATGCGGGCGTATTTTAGTGGTAGAAGACCATGCTTCCGACCTGGTAGCGCGAGTTCGATTCTCGCCGTCCGCTCCATACATTAAATATCAATCTGGAATAGGATTGATATTTTTTATATTAAATTTAATAATAAAATAGAATTAGAAAAATTTTGAGAAATAGTGAAAATATTTAATTTAGAGGATATGTGTGATATATTTATTGAGGGAGGGAATTATTTGGATAACAGTAGTTGTAGCACTAACAAAAAAGATAATAAAGGGTTAATAACAAAAAGTCTATTATGAGATGGAAGTTAGTGTATAAATGCTATTTTTAGTAGAAAAGTAGAATATAAAAAACGGAAGAAAATATTCTAAAAGGAAAAATCTAGGAAGAGTTGGAAAAATATATAGAAGAATATAAATATATAACAAATAATATTTATGAGTGGATATGAAAGTGTTATTAAAATCTGATGTATATTTGCCAATAGATATTAAGGAGAATAATTATGAGTAGAGTTAGCGATGATGTAAATAAGGCCGTTATTTTATTACATAGAAAAACAGGAAAAGAATGGATACATTTAAAAGAAATATATGAAGAAGTATCGTTATTAAGAAATGAAAAACTGAAAAATGATGGAGCTACTATTAGAAAAGCTTTAGAAATTAATTGTAAAGCATCAAAGGCTTTCAATGGTACGGAAAAATATATATTAAAAGAAAAGAGAACAGGATTATATAAAAGTATATATTATAGTAATTTACTACAGATTGAAGAACTAAAGAGAGGTGATACTCTTTCTGAAGAAGAATTAATGTCAATTTTAAGAGTTAATTCAAACAGTAGTAGTGATGAAAAAGAAGAAATACAAAATGACGAGATGAAAGAAGTTTTAGAAAAACTGGATCAAATAGAAAAAACATATGATAATGTTGACTTAAAAGGGTTAATCTATAAAGAAGGAATTCCTAAAATTACAAAATATAAAACTTTGGAAAAAAAGCAAAATCAAAAAACAAAATCAAAATATTTAGCTGAACAAATCATTAAAGATTTTAAAGGACGAATAAGTGAAAGAGTTGTATTTGAGTATGAAGTTAAAAGATTAGAAGCAGAAAAAGCGTATGAACAAATAGAGATTATGAAAGAGTTTTTTGAAAATAAAAAAGAAAATGAAGGGTATGATATCTTAACATTTGAATTAGATAAAAACAAAAAATATATGAAAAAGTATATTGAAGTGAAATCAACTAAAAACGGTGAAGCTACTCCAATTGATATGACCGTGAATGAAAAAAATTTTTTAAAAGATAATGTAGATAATTATTATTTATATAGAGTTTTATATAGTGATAGAGAGAAAATGGAGTTAAGAATTATAAAAGGAGAAGAATTATTAAATAAATATGAATTTATTCCTACAGTTTTCAAAATTTACCTGAAGTAAATAAAAGTATTATATATAGATATTCAACTTTGGAATTTGATAACAATTAATATATTATAAAACAATATAATAAATACGGTAGATTAGTGGAAGATGAACTTTTCACTAGAGAGTATAAATTCAATAATTAAATAAAATAATGAAAATGTAAAGTTTAAATAATTAAGAGTTACTTAATTTTTAGTTTGTACAAAAATTAATTTGGAACATCAAACTCTGACATAATTCTCCTGAAAAATATGTGGTGAATAAAAGTAGTTACCTTTTATTGATTTATAGGATGATGATTTTTGATTTAGGGTATAGAGCAAAATAAATTCGTGAAATGTACATAGGTAAGGAAGAAATATTTGAATATGTAGATTTCATAGGAGAAGATATAGATATGCTGAAAATTATAGGTAATATTAGATAAATATATGCATTGAAAAATATAGAGAAATAGTATATGATATATGAAATAAATGGCAATACAAAATAAATAATTATTTATGGAGGAATCATTATGAATTTAGACAAGTGTCGGAGGATTACAGATTTTTTAAGAATGACATCAAAGTTAAAAGAAACCGTTAGATCAGGTTGGGATGAAAAACATTGGAATGTTAAAAAAGTGGGCATTGAAAGAATTCTAGAACATGCAGCAGAAACATGTATGATTGCAATTTGTATGTATGAAGAACATGAAACAGCAATAGACTTAGACAAAGTTTTAAGAATGCTATTAATCCATGACATACCAGAGGCAGCAATGCCAGATATTACACCATATGATGGAATATCTGAAGAAGAGAAAAATAAAATGGAAGAAATAGCAATGCAAGAAACTTTAGGTTTATTAGAAGATGGTCAAGAATGGATAGCATTATTAAATGAATTTAATGCTAAAGAAACAGAAGAAGCTAAATTTGCATTTTATTGTGACAAGTTTTCTGGAGATTTTCAAAGTAAGATTTATCAGGATAACAATTATCATCAAGATTTATTTGATGCACCAATAGCAAGTCATCCTAAGATTCAAGAAGCTATTGATGATGGAGCTAAGACAGTTTTTGAAGTGTGGTATCATCAAGATTTTAAACATTACAAAGACAGTGAAAGTTTTAGTGAGTTATTAGATTACATAGCTGAAAATGATTTAAGTTAAAAGTAAAAGCATAGGGGAAACCCTATGCTTTTATGATACAGAATGTGATTATACGAAATGGAATGTAAATATTGAAATGAATATATGAAGTATGAAAAAATAAAATTATAGTATACAAAAAACATTAAAAAATGCTGGAAATCAAGAAAAAAATAAGATCTATTCCTTTGTTTTTTTGTTGATTTATGATAGAATATAAATGAAAAAGAGTTAAGTGGAAGTGAGATTAAAATGAAATTATTAGTAAATAAAATTAAACAATTTGCAGAAGAACGAGATTGGCTACAATTTAATTCGCCAGAAAATTTAGCTAAATCAATTTCAATTGAATCTGCTGAATTATTAGAATGTTATCAATGGAATAATAATGCTAATATAGATGAAGTTAAAGAAGAATTGGCTGATGTATTAAATTATGTTTTGCTTATGTGTGCACAACTCGATTTAGACCCAGAACAAATAGTTTTAGATAAAATGGAAAAGACAAGATTAAAATATCCAATAGATAAATGTAAAGGTAAAAGTGATAAATACACTAA
>CAYJKU010000024.1:0-17332 GCA_964371215.1 uncultured Clostridium sp. | reverse complement strand
ATAATTATGGATATGTATCAAAAAAGAAAACAAAGAAAAGAAAAAAGAGATAATAATACTGAGGTAGTAGATATTAAAACTAACATTAACTGGGGTATACGGATTTAAATAAAACCTCGTGCTAACCCTTTATTTATAAGGGGTTATTGTGAAAAAAGTTTTTACATATTTAGCACAAATAACATAAAAATTTTATAAAAATAATGAAGGAGATAAATGTTGATGGCTGAACAATTAACAAGCAAAATTACATTAAAAGACCAAGCGAAGATATCTATACCTATTGGCTTCGAATATCTGTTAAATGTTTTAATGACTTTAATTGATACTGTTATAGTTGCAACAATAGGTATTGAAGAATTAGGTGCTATTGGTGCAATGACAGTTGTATTATCATTAATGCAACTTAGTATACAATCTATTAGTGTAAGTAATAGTTCGCTTTTAACAAAATGTATTGGAGAGAATAATAATCAAAAATTAAAATTAATAGCTGGAAACTCATTTATTCTAACAACTATTTTTGCAATAATAACTATTTTTATAGTGGTATTGTTAGTTCCAGTATTTCCAGTAGTATTTAATGTAAGTTCAATTTGTAATGTATATATAATTGTAAGGTTGTTTGGATTTATACAAAATTCATATATTATTTTATTATCTCATCAACAAAGAACATTTGGAAAACAAAATAATTTATTATTGTTTAGAAGTATAATTATAGTATTAAATTTAATTTTTGATTTCATTGTTGTTAAATTAGGATATGGTATTTTTGGTGTTGCAGTAGTGACAGTTGTTTTAGATACCTTATTTTCTATATATCTTATCTTAAAGTCTAAAAATCAAATTACACTAAAATATAATAAAAAAGAAATGAAGGATTTATTTAACTTATTTAAATGGAATTATACAGAAAGAATAATGTCGAGATTAGATAATTTTATTTTCAATATAGTAGTTGCTAGAATTGGTGTTGTAGCCTATGGTGTTCATACTATATTAATTCAAATTAAAAATGTAGTAGAATCATTTTTACAAGGATTTGGTGATGGTTTAACTATTAATATAGGAATTGTATGTGGAGAAAAAAACAAAAAGAACATTAATCATATGAAAGAGATAACAAACAAGTTAATTTCTAGACTAAAAATAATAATTCCAATTATTACAATGTGTATAGCTATAGTGATAATTACAATTTCTTTTGATACTAAAGAAGAACTGATACTTGCTTATACTATATTACCTTTCATTTTAGCTTCAAGTTATATTATAACTAGTGCAACAAAGTATTTTACATTTTTACGAGGAATGAGATTATTTGACTTTTTAGCTAAAAGAAATATGATTAGTTCAATTATTAAAATAATATTAGTGTTTGTATTAGTAGGAATAGGATTTAATATTTATGGAGTATGGATTGCTTATTTATCGTATAACTTATTTCAAAAATACTTATCAAAAGATAAATATATAAAAGAATTATTAGTAATCAATAATGAGTTATGCTAATAAAATTTTAAATAATTTTATTTTAAAAGAAATATGGTATAATAATGCTAATTAATTTAGCAAATAAAGATAAGTTGAAAGGAGAATCAAGATGAAGCATTTAGAAAAAAATAGCGATAATAAAACTTTTGAAGATATAAAACATATTGATGAATATGGAAATGAATATTGGTACGCAAGAGAATTGCAAAAAATATTAGAATATAAAGATTGGCGTAATTTTGAAAAAGTAATTAAGAAAGCTATTGTAGCGGCAGAAAATAGTGTTTCTGAAAATGAAGAATGGGTTGTTGAAGTCAACAAGCCAATAATTACTGGTAAAGGTAAAGAAGAAATTATTAAAGATTTTAAATTAACAAGATACATATGTTATTTGATTGTTCAAAATGCAGATCCAAGCAAAAAGATAGTTGCACTTGGACAAACATATTTTGCAATTCAAACAAGAAAGCAAGAAATTTCAGAGATGGAATATGATTTGCTTTCAGATGATGAAAAAAGATTTTATCAGAGAAAACTAACTAAGCAAGGAAATTACACACTTCAAAAAGCTGCAGCATCTGCTGGTGTTAAAAATATGGCTGAATTTCATAATGCTGGATATAAAGGTTTATATAACGGAGAAACAGCGGATGATATTTTAGATAATATGAACGAAGATGAACTTGTTGCAAATTTATTTAGAATAAATCAAACAAAACAAAAACTTATTAAAGAAAATGTACAAGGTGATAAAAATGCTAAAGAAGTGCATAATCTTGTTGGTAAAGAAGTAAGAAATACTATTGAAAAACTAGGCGGAACATTACCAGAACAAATGCCGACACCTAAAAAAAGTTTAAAAGAACTTGAAAAAGCAAAGAAAAAAATAGAAATAGAAGGAGGTAAATAATTATGGATATGAAACAAAAACGTGAAATGCGTAAGAAAAAACGAGAAGAAAATATGGAGAATAACGAAAGTTGTCACAAAACTAACATAAACTGGTACCCAGGTCATATGGCAAAAACAAAAAGACAAATAGAAGAAGACTTAAAATTAATAGACATAGTAGTAGAACTATTAGATGCAAGAATACCACTAGCGAGTCAAAATCCAATAATACATTCAATGATAAAAGGAAAAAAACATATTGTGGTATTAAATAAATGTGACTTGGCAGATGATAATCAAAGTAAAAAGTGGGTATCATATTTTGAGAAAAAAGGTATAAAAGCAGTGTTAACAGATTCTCAAACAGGTAGAGGAATAGATAACTGTATAAGACAAATAGAAAGTATTATGGAAGAATATTTAGAAATGCAAGCAGCAAAAGGTAGAACAGGAAGAAAGATAAGAGCTATAATATTAGGAATACCAAATGTAGGGAAATCTTCATTTATTAATCGTATATCTAAAAAAGCAATAACAGGTGTTGGTAATAAGCCAGGTGTTACAAGACAAAAACAATGGATTAGAATAAATGATAAAGTAGAATTAATGGATACACCAGGTGTATTATGGCCTAAATTCGAAAGTCAAGAAGTAGCACTTAATTTAGCATTTACAGGAACAATTAAAGAAGAAATATTAGATAGAACTGAAATAGCATATGAACTTGTTAAATTTTTAGTAGCAAACTATAAAGAAAGAATAGCAGAAAGATTTAAACTTGAAAATGAAAGAGTTGAAGAAATATTAAATCAAGAACAATCAGACAATATGAATATATATGAACTTATGCAAGAAATTGGAAGAAAAAGAGGTTGTATAATTTCTGGTGGAAATATTGATGATGAAAAAACAGCTAAAATAATATTAGATGAATTTAAAAATGGAAAATTAGGAAGAATAACTATTGAAATAATATAATCCTAGTGATATAATTTTTTTAGTGAAAAAATAGCAAAAAGGAGCAAAATTTGGAACATTTAGACGATTTTATTAAAATAGACTTAGAAGAACAAGATGTTAGATTGTTAGCACCACTTACACTTGCATATATTGGTGACTGTATATATGACTTATTTATTAGAAATAGATTAGTAAATACAACAGACTTAAAACCACATAAATTACATATAGAAACAATTGCATTTGTTAAAGCGAAAAGTCAAGCAGAACTTTTGGATAAAATTACAGATAAATTAACAGATGATGAAAAAGATATAGTTAGAAGAGGGAGAAATGCAAAAAATCATCACTTGCCTAAAAATGTAAGTGTACATGAATATATGCATGCAACAGCTTTTGAAGCTTTAGTTGGATATTTATATTTAACAAAACAATTTAATAGATTAAATGAATTACTTGCTATGTAGCAAGTAAACATGGCCCATTGGTCAAGCGGTTAAGACACCACCCTCTCAAGGTGGAATCATGGGTTCGATTCCCGTATGGGTCACCAATTTGTATAAATATGGATAAAAAATATAAAAATGAATACAATAAGAAAAAAGTTAAAAGGAACAAAGGAGATAAAATGGAAGAAAATAAGAATATATGGTTTAATAAAGATGTAAAAGAAGTAGAAGAAGCTTTAAAAACAGATATTAATTATGGACTAGCATCTAATGAAGTAGAAAAAAGAAAAGAAAAATATGGATTAAATCAATTAAAAGAAGCTAAAAAGAAAACATTATTTCAAAGATTTTTAGATCAATTTAAAGATTTTTCAATAATTGTATTAATAATTGCAGCAATTGTTTCAGGTATTGTAGGTGTCGCCGAAGGTGAAGGTGTAACAGACACAATTATAATTATGATAGTTGTATTATTAAATGCAGTAATTGGAGTATCACAAGAAGCAAGAGCAGAAAAATCTTTAGAAGCATTACAGAAATTAACTGATCATGCATCAAAAGTTTTAAGAAATGGTGAAATCACAGTTATACCAGCAAAAGAATTAGTACCAGGAGATATATTAGTTCTTGATACAGGTGACTATATACCAGCAGATTTAAGATTAGTTGAAGCAATAAATCTTAAATCACAAGAATCATCACTTACAGGAGAATCTGTACCAGTAGAGAAAAATACTAATAAAATAGATGGAACAGAAATTGGTGTTGGTGATAGATTAAATATGTTATTTTCATCTAGTTTAATAACATATGGTAGAGGAAAAGCAATTGTTGTTGAAACAGGTATGACTACAGAAGTAGGAAAAATAGCTGGAATGATAAATAGTGCAGAAGAACAACAAACACCACTTCAAATCAAATTGAATAAATTAGGAAAAACATTAGGTGTTGCAGCAATTATAATATGTGTACTTATATTTATAATTGGATTAGTTCAAGGAAGAGAAGCAATCCATATGTTTATGACAGCAGTATCACTTGCTGTTGCAGCAATTCCAGAAGGATTAGCAGCAGTATCTACAATAGTTTTAGCAATTGGTGTTCAAAAAATGGTAAAAAGAAATGCAATAATAAAAAAATTACCAGCAGTTGAAACATTAGGGAGTGCAACAGTTATATGTTCAGATAAAACAGGAACATTAACACAAAATAAAATGACAGTTCAAAAGCTATTTATAAATGATGTTGTAAAAGATATGAAAGAAATAGCAGAGATAAATAGTGATATAGAAAAATTAGTTTATGCAAATATGCTATGTAATGATACAAAAGTTTCAAAAGATGGAAACTTAACAGGTGATCCAACAGAAACAGCATTAGTAGATATGGCATTTAAATTGAAATTTAATAAAGAGATAATAGATAATACAAAAAGAGTTGATGAAATACCATTTGATTCAGATAGAAAATTAATGACAGTAGTAACTGAAGTTGATGGGAAATATATTGTATATACAAAAGGTGGAGTAGATGAGTTACTAAGAAAATGTACTTCATATGTTGTAAATGGAGAAAATAAATTTGACTTAGAAAATTATGCTAAATGGATAAGAACAAATAATGAAAATATGGCTAAAGAAGCTCTAAGAGTTTTAGCAGCAGGATATAAAGTACTTGACTATATGCCAAGTAGAGATGAATTAGAAAAAGACCTAATCTTTATTGGAATGGTTGGGATGATAGATCCACCAAGAGAAGAAGCTAAAAAAGCAGTAGAGAAATGTAAAACAGCGGGAATTAAAACTGTTATGATAACAGGTGATCATAAAGTTACAGCAACAGCAATAGCTAAAAAATTAGGTATATTAGAAAACGAGAATGAAGCTATAACAGGTTTAGAGCTAGAAAAAATGTCAGATAAAGAGTTAATTAAAAATGTTAGAAAATATTCAGTTTATGCAAGAGTATCTCCTGAACATAAAGTAAGAATAGTGAAAGCATGGCAAAAGAATAAAGAAGTCGTAGCAATGACAGGTGATGGTGTAAATGATTCACCAGCATTAAAAACATCAGATATTGGGTGTGCAATGGGAATAGTTGGTACAGATGTTGCCAAAGAAGCAGCTGATGTAATATTAACAGATGATAATTTTGCAACAATAGTAACAGCAGTTGAAGAAGGTAGAAGAATTTATGATAATATTTTAAAAGTTATTCAATTCTTACTATCTAGCAATGTGGGAGAGATAGTGGTGTTATTATTAGCCACACTATTTGCGCCTGTAATAGCAATAGCATTCGGAATAACAGATGCAACAAATATTGAAATACTATTGCCAATACACATATTGTGGGTAAACTTAGTAACAGATTCACTTCCAGCACTAGCATTAGCATTTGATCCGGCAAATAAAGATATAATGAATAGAAAACCAATAAAACCAGGTAAAGGTGTATTCACAAAAGGTATGACATGGAGAGTTCTTTATCAAGGAATAATGGTTGGGATTTTAACACTTAGTGCATTTTTAATAGGACTTTCTACAACTACTGAAATAATACCAGAGGTAACAATAGATAAAATACCAGTAGAACAAAGACAAGAAATGTCAGAAGAAGAAATCCAAAAAGAATTATTAGATATAAGTAAAATTGAAGTAGGTCAAGCAATGGCGTTCATAACACTTGCATTATCTGAATTAGTTCATGTATTTAATGTTAGAAATAATGAAAAATCATTATTTAAAACAAAACCATTTAATAATGGAAAATTATTATTAGCAGTATTTGGTTCAGCAATATTAATGGTATTAATAATAACAGTTCCATTCTTAAAAGATGTATTTGGAGTGCCTACACTTCAAACAGCTAATATACTTGAATTATTAGGATTAATATTTGCACCAATATTAGTAGTTGAAATATTCAAGTTATTAAAAATTAATACAGTAAAAGAAGAAAAAATATAAAAAGCATGTAATCAAAATGTAATGAAACTGTAACCCTATTGTAATTGACTTTTATGTGTATCAGAGTTAAAATAGCTTTAATAACATAAGAAGGAAAAAGCAGATGAAAAAAGTCTGAGACACGAAAGATTAAATTACGAAAGAAAAATTGTACAGAAGAAAAAATTAAATTACTAAAGATGAAAAAAGAGATAAACATTAGTTTATCTCTTTTTGAGTGCATATAGACAATATGACTAATTAGTGCAAATGTAATTAAGTTGTAACAAAAATGTAATATAAATGTATAGGAAGAAATGGTGCAAAATAGCAAAAAATGTAGTATAATTAATATATATATTAAAATAGGGTAAATACTCTAAAATAATAAACACAAATAAACAAAGGAGAAAAAACAAAATATGAAAGGAAAAAATATAAAAGGTAATAAAATCTTTTTAAATATTTTTATTATTGTTTTTATAATTTTTTTACTAATAAATATATATGTAATAATTTCTAAACCGGTATTTGGAACTACATTGCCACAAATGTTTGGATATTCATATGTAATAGATGAAACAGAAAACATGACACCTACATTAAATATAGGAGATATGGTATTATTCAAATCAGCAAATGAATATAATGTAGATGATGTTGTACTCGTTAATCAAAATGGTGAGATTGCAATTACTAGAGTAATTGCAAAAGACGAATCAGGATATACATTAAAAGGAGATAACGAAAGAGCATTTTCTGTTAATTTAATAGATACAGAAAGTTTCCAAGGAAAAATGGTATTTAGTATACCAAATGGAGAACAGATAATAATATACATTAGTGTTGCGGTTATAGTTGTACTTATATTATATAATGTAATTAAAGTTAAAAGACAAGAAAGATTGATAAAAAGATCACATGATATTAAAAGACTTAAAAAAACAGCAAGATTTAAGAGGAATTTTATTCCTGATATTATTGCAATATCGTTAGTTGTAACCACGGTGATGTCAATTTCAAGTGCAAGATATGTTTCTAGTGCTTCTGGATGGGATACAGTTGGAATTGCTAATATATATATGGAACCAGATTATTCTCAATTGGTAGAAATAGATTTAGGTAAAGTATCACCAGCAGATAAGATATTAGGTACAGATAACTCGATAGGATTTATAATTAATATATCTAATCATACAGATTTAGTAACAAGTGATGTTATACAAGACTATAATATTAGATTAGAGACAGTTGGAAATATACCAGTTACATACCATATAGAACCAGTAATTGATACTACATCAGCTCCAAATCAAACATATGTATCAAATTTTGTTAAATCAACATCAGGTAAAGAATATATAGCAGAGGGTGGAGAATTACCAAATACAACACCTGTAATTCATTCATATAAAATAACAATAGTATGGAATGATGGAATGTATGATGCAAAATATAGTAAAGAAGTAGATTATATAAAATTATATATTGATTCAGTTCAAAAAGACTAATAAGATATTTGAAGTTCAAATATCTTATTATGTTTTATATAAAGAATAATAAATTTAAAAAATATTTAACAAGTATTGAAAAAGAAAGTTAGATATGGTAAAATATTAATATTAAAATAGCAATTAAAAAGCAAAGTATGTATGAGAAATGTATTTATAGAGAAAATGGTATTTGCTGGAAGCCGTTAATATATTCATACAGAAAATTCACTTTTTAGCTCATTTCTGAAATAGTAGTAGGAAAATGCGGTTGTTCCGTTATAACAATAATGAGATTAGATGTATTTGAGATTAAATATACTAATAAAATTAGGTGGTACCACGAATGATAGCCATTTCGTCCTAAAGTTATTTTAGGATGGGGTGGTTTTTGTTTTTTAATATAATATATAAAAGGATGTGAAAATTTGAAAGATAAATATTTAGAATACTATATGGATTCAAGAATATATACAAATGAGGATATTCAAAAAGCCATAGAAGATACCAAGAAAGATTTTCATGGTAAAAAGTTCGAAGTAAGTATATTTTTAAATAGGTTTGGAATTTATGAAATAATATTTGAATTTAAACATAAAGACAGTATAATTCAAAAGATAATATTATGGATTAAACAAAAACAAAGAAAAATGTTAAATGCTTCAAAACCAAATAAGAAAGAAAAGGAAAAAGAAAGATTAAAAAAATACTCAGGAAATAGATATGGAGTATATAAGACAACAAAAGAATATAAACCATATTAATATATAGAAAGGAAAGTAAATATGAAAGAAAAAATTGAAAATGTAAAATTGAATGCAATTAAAGAAATAGAAGAAAGCAAGACTATACAAGAATTAGATTTAGTTAAAGTAAAATATTCAGGAAAAAAGGGTGAATTAACTGCAATTTTAAAAGGGATGGGAGGACTTTCGGCAGAAGAAAGACCGATAATTGGAGCTTTGGTAAATACTGTTAGAGACAAGATAGAAGAAACAATAAGTAAAAAAGAAGTAGAAATTAAAAAAATAGAAATAGCAAATAGATTAGAAACAGAAAGTATAGATGTTACAGAACCAAGTAAAAAAAATAGTATTGGTTCACTTCATCCTATAACTCAGACAATTCAAGATATAGAAGAAATATTTTTAGGTATGGGATATGAAATAGCAGATGGGCCAGAAATAGAAGGTGCAGAATACAATTTCGATAAATTAAATACACCTAAAGACCATCCAGCAAGAGATGTACAAGACACATTTTATATAAATGAAGATATAGTTCTTAGAAGTCAAACATCAACAGTTCAAGTTAGAGTTATGGAAAATAAAAAACCACCAATTAAAATAATATGTCCAGGTGCAGTATATAGATCAGATAGTGTTGATGCAACACATTCACCAGTATTCCACCAAATAGAAGGATTAGTTATAGATAAAAATATAACAATGACAGATTTAAAAGGGACATTAGAGATTTTTGCTAAAAAATGTTTAGGAGAAAATACAAAAATTAAATTTAGACCACATCATTTCCCATTCACAGAACCAAGTGCAGAAGTAGATGTATCTTGTTTCGTTTGTGGAGGAAAAGGTTGTAAAGTATGTAAGGGTGAAGGTTGGATAGAATTATTAGGTTGTGGAATGGTACATCCTAAAGTTTTAGAAGGTTGTGGAATTGATCCAAAAGAATATTCTGGATTTGCATTTGGATTTGGAGTAGAAAGAATAGCAATGGCGAAATATGGAATAGAAGATATGAGATTATTGTTTGAAAATGATGTTAGATTTTTAAAACAATTTTAGTTTAAATATATAAATAGGAGATAAAAATATGAAAACAAGTATAGAATGGTTAAAAGAATATACAGATATTAATGTAAGTTTAACTGAGTTATCAGATGTAATGACAATGACTGGATCTAAAGTAGAAGGTTTTGAACAAATTGGTAATGAAATAAAAAATGTAGTAGTAGGTAAAATATTAGAAATAGAAAAACATCCTGATGCAGATAAATTAGTAGTATGTAAAATAGATGTAAAAAAAGAAATACTACAAATAGTAACAGGAGCAAAAAATATTAAAGTTGGAGATATAATTCCAGTTGCAACAGATGGTGCAGAATTAGCAGAAGGTCTTAAAATTAAAAAAGGAAAATTAAGAGGTGTTGATTCTTGTGGAATGTTATGCTCTATAGGTGAGTTAGGATTAAAAAAAGAAGACTATAAAGATCAAACAGAAGAAGGAATAATGATATTAAAACCTGAATTAGAGTCTAAATTAGGTGAAGATATAGTAGAGGTATTAAATCTTAGAGAAGATATAATGGAATTTGAAATAACATCAAATAGACCAGATTGTTTATCAATTGAAGGTTTAGGAAGAGAAGTTGCAATATCTTTAAAAGAAGAATATAAAAATCCAAGAGCAAATTTAGATGAAGTAAAAGTAGAAGATAAAAATGAAATAGAAGGACTTAAAGTAAATATTGAAGCAACAGATTTATGTTATAGATACATAGCAAGAGTTGTTAAAAATGTTAAAATAGGTGAATCACCTGATTGGATGAAAAAAAGATTAAAATCAGCAGGAATTAGAAGTATTAATAATATAGTAGATATAACAAATTATGTAATGCTTGAATTAGGCCAACCATTACATGCATTTGATATTAACTCAATTGATGGAAAACAAATAATAGTAAGAAGAGCTGTAAATGGTGAAAAAATAACTACATTAGATGAAATTGAAAGAGAATTAGATGAAAATGATTTAGTTATATCAGATGGCAAAAAACCAGTAGCAATAGCAGGTGTTATGGGTGGCATAAATTCAGGAATAGAAGAAAATACAAATACATTAGTTTTTGAATCAGCAATGTTCTATAGAGGGACTGTAAGGAAGACAGCTAAAAAAGTAGGACTTAGAACAGAAAGTTCAGCAAGATTCGAAAAAGGTTTATCACCAGAAAATAGTTTAAGAGCAATCAATAGAGCAGTTGAATTAGTAGAAGAGCTTAAAATAGGAGAAGTTGTAGAAGGTAAGATAGATGTATACCCAACAAAGCAAACATATAATAAAATAGAATTTGATTCAAAGAGGATAAATAAATTACTAGGAACAAATATATCTGAATCAGATATGATAGATACATTAAGTAAATTAGATATAAAAGTAGAAGGAAATATAGCAACATCTCCATATTTCAGAATAGATTTAGAATGTATCGAAGATTTAGCAGAAGAAGTTGTTAGAATATATGGATATGATAAATTAGATTCTAGTTTAATGAGATCAGAAACAACGATAGGTACACGTAATAAAGAACAAAGAATATCTAGAAGTATTAAAAATATTTTAGCAAATGCAGGATTCTCAGAAATATATACATATGGATTTGTAAGTCAAAAAGATTTAGAAAAATCTAATATAATAGAAGATGTAAGAAAACATGCTATTACAATAATGAATCCACTTAGTGATGAATATAAATATATGAGACCTACTACGATACCAAGTATGATGCAAATAGTTTCATTAAATATAAATAAGAAAAATGAAGATGTTAAATTATTTGATTTATCAAGAAATTACAAAAATATGAATAATGAAATTGAAAATGGCAAATTACCAGTTCAAGAAGACATATTAACAATTGGTATGTATGGAGATAATGAAGATTTCTTTACATTAAAAGGTATATTAGAAAATATATTAACAATAATTGGTGTAGCTAAATTCGATATTGAAAAAGAAGTAGAAAATAATACATATCATACTGGAAGATGTGCAAATCTAAAAGTAGGTATAGATAGAATTGCAACATTTGGTGAAGTACATCCAGAAGTACTTCAAAATTATGATATATCAAGAAGAGTATATATTGCAGAAGTAAATGTATCTAAATTAATTAGATATGCAAAAGAAGCTAAAAAATATATGGAAATACCAAAATATCCTGCAGCTACAAGAGATTTAGCAATAGTTGTAGATGAATCTGTAGAAGTAGGTAATATTGAAAAACTTATAATTAAAAAAGCTAAAAAACAATTAGAAACAATTAAAATATTTGATATATACAGAAGTGAAAAATTAGGAGAAAATAAGAAAAGTATTGCATATAATCTTGTGTTTAGAGATAAAAACAAGACTATGGGAGATGAAGAAGTAAATAAAATTATGGAAGATATAATAAACGAATTACAAAAAACATTTTCTGCTGAAATAAGAGGAATAAAATAATAATAGTAAAGACTTAGATTTAGTTCTAAGTCTTTTTTGTAATTAAAAATGAATCCTCCTTATTAAACTTTTTTGTCTAATAATTTGGGTTCACTTCATTTTTTAATAGTACTCTTTTCATATAAATTAGTTTAAATTATATAATTTTCTTAACTTCTCATTAAGTTTTACATATATAGGTTCAATATGTGGTTCTGTTGAAGCTTTAACAGCATCATCTAAATCAAACCAAGCAATATTACTATTTTCATCTTCTTTAATTTGAAGAATTTCATTATCATCAGCTTCTAATAAATAAGTACAATTTAAATGTAAATGATCAGAAATAAATTTATCATTTTTAATATGGTGTTTAACATTTCCAATTTCGATTGAAAAGATTCCGTCATATAATACTTTGAAATCTTTGATACCAGTTTCTTCTTCAGCTTCTTTTAAAGCAACATGTAATAAATCAGTATCACCATCAGCATGTCCACCTGTCCACGCCCATGAGTTATATATATTATGATATATCATAAGGACTTTTGTTTTTGATTTATTAACAATCTAATTAGAAGATGTAAAATGACATAATGTACAATCACGTGTAAATACATTATCAAATTTTTCTAATGCAGTAAGCATTGTATTTTTATCATTACTTTCTTGCTCATTATATGGTACATATTCTAGTAATTGTTCTTTTAAACTTTTCATATATTCTCCATTCCTAGTATAAGGAATTAAAATATCCCATATACATTATTTTCTTTTAATAATTGAGCTCTTTTTTTAGTTTTTTCATCAGAAGAATTTAAAGAGTTTTCTAAAAATTCAGGATGATTAATTAGAAAGTCTTTCATAGTCTCATCAGGGTTTTCGTAGAAGTTATTTAATAACTCAACTTGTTTAGCACTAATTAAATTCATATCAAAAGCTTTTTTAAATAAGTTTTCATCAACATTTATTAAAGAATAAGATTTAACACCTTTTTCTCCAATAGCAGCTTCTCCACCTTGCATTCTATCTACAACAACACAAGACCAATTAATTTTACCACCTAAGTTTTCAATAGCTGGAATCCAAGCTCTTAAATAACTTGAAGCAACAGTAATTAAATCTGCAATATGTAAAACTTTTTTATCATTTAAATTTTCTACTTCGATGTTTTTAGAAAAATCAAAAGTGCTAACACGTGTACTTAAATCTTTATAAATAGAGATATGTGGTTTTTCTAAGATATATGCTATCATATTTGAAAAGAACCAATCACGTCTTTCTCCTCCAGAAACATAGTCAATTTCATTAACATCAACATTTTCTTTTATTTTTGTAATCATAGTATCAATTACATTTTTGTAAATTTCATTTGTATTATATTGATTTAAAGTTTCTTTAAATACTTTTTGAGGTAAAGTATTTTTGTTAGATAAACTCTCATCTATAAATGAAAGTAATTTGACAGCATCTGCTTCATTTCCATAAATGAAATGAGTATTAATAAAATATGGCCCTATTTTACCAGATGTGTACCAAAAAGGTTTGTTTTCTTCAAAAAATCTTATAGCATTTGTGCTAAATAAATATGATTCAATATTCGACATAATAGTCCTCCTAAATAAATTCTTTACAAGAATAATAAAATAAAATAGGGGCAATGTCAAGAAAAAAAGTATATTTTTGTAGACAAATAGGGAATAATAATATATAATATATTAACAAAAGTAAATAAATTAAAAACAATAAAAAAGAGGAGTAAATCTATGTAGTTACTTAAGAGAATAGAAGTCAGAGGTTGTGAGCTTCTTAGTAATTAGAGATTGAAGGTAGCTTTTTTAGTTAATATTCTGAAAATATAAAGTAAGATGTTCGTAGATCTAGCGTTAAAGATAATTAAGATATATGTATTAGAAATAATATATATAAATTAAGGTGGTACCGCGTGTTATATACTCGCCCTTATATGAATAAGGGTGAGTTTTTGTATTTTAATAAAACAAATTGTTAGGAGGAAATATGTTAAAAATAGAAAGTAAAGAAAATGGAGCAGAACTAACTAGTATAAAATTAAATAATATCCAGAAATTACATGATGGTAAAGAATATTGGAATAGACATGCACCAATCCTATTTCCAATTGTTGGCCAATTAAAAGATGGAAAAACAATTATAGAAAATAAAGAATATATGATGGGACAACATGGATTTGCAAGAGATATGGAATTTAAAGAAATTAGAAAAGAAGAAAGTGAACACAAATATGTATTAAAATCTTCTGAAGAGACAAAAAAATATTATCCATATGAATTTGAGCTATATGTAACATATATAATAAATGGAAATGAACTTTGTGTTAGATATGATGTAATAAATAAAGATAATAAAGAAATAATATTTGGATTAGGAGCACATCCAGCATTTAAATGTGATTATTCAAAAGGTAATTATGAACTAATATTTAATAATAATGAAGAAAATATTAAAATATTAGAATTAGAAAATGGATTAATAGCAAAAGAATTAAATTCAGGAAATGTACTAACTGACTTAAAAAAAGAAAGTAAAATAAAATTAAATTCAGAATCATTTGAAAAAGATGCAATAATATTAAGAAATATTAAATCAAATAAATGTATATTAAGAGAAATTAAAAATAATAGTGTAAATAAAGAAATATTAGAATTTGATTTCTCAGGTTTCCTATATTTAGGAATTTGGTCAAAAAAAAGAGCACCTTTTGTCTGTATTGAACCATGGTATAATACAGCAGATTATATAGATTCAGATGGGATATTTGAAAATAAGAAAGATATAATTAAATTAAAAGAAAAAGAAAAATTTAGATGTGAATATAAAATAAAATTTATGGAGGAATAAATATGAAAAAAATATTAAATCAAAAATTTAATCCAAGTGATTTTGAAAATGATTTATATAAATCATGGGAAGAAAAAGGATATTTTAAACCAAGTATGGATGAAAATGCAGAAAGCTATTGTATAATGATGCCACCACCAAATGTAACTGGTAAATTACACATGGGGCATGCTTTAGATGGAACAATACAGGATATATTAATTCGTTTTAAAAGAATGCAAGGATATAATGTGTTATGGTTACCAGGAACAGATCATGCGTCTATTTCGACAGAAATGAAAGTAGTAGAAAAATTAAAAAGTGAAGGTAAATCTAAATATGATTTAGGAAGAGAAAAATTTTTAGAAGAAGCATGGGCTTGGACTAAAAAATATGGTGGAGAAATAGAAGAACAACAAAAAAAATTAGGAGCTTCATGTGATTGGAGTAGAAAAAGATTTACATTAGATGAAGGAATGAGTGACGCAGTTTTAGAACAATTTATTAGACTATATAACAAAGGCCTAATATATAAAGGTAAAAGAATGGTTAACTGGTGTAAAAATTGTAATACATCAATATCTGATGCAGAAGTTGAATACAAAGAAGAACAAGGTAATTTATGGCATATTAAATATCAGATAAAAGATTCAGACAGATATATTGTGGTTGCAACAACAAGACCAGAAACTATGTTAGGTGATACAGCAGTTGCAGTTCATCCAGATGATGAAAGATATGCAGATTTAGTAGGAAAAAAATGTATATTACCAATAGTAAATAAAGAAATTCCAATAATAGCAGATGATTTTGTTGAAAAAGAATTTGGAACAGGTTGTGTAAAAATAACACCAGCACATGATATGAATGATTATGAAGCTGGACTTAGAAATAACTTAGAAGTAATAGAAATATTTGATAAAGACTTTAAAATGGGAGATATAGTTCCTAAATTTAAAGGAATGGAAATAGAAGAAGCACGAAAAGAAATAGTTAAAGAACTAAAAGAATTAAATGTTTTAGAAAAAGAAGAAGAATATACACATAATGTAGGTAAATGTGAAAGATGTAAAAATACAATAGAACCCAAAATATCTACACAATGGTTTGTTAAAATGGAAGAATTAGCAAAACCTGCAGTAAAAGCAGTAAAAGAAGATGATGTTAAATTTGTACCTAAAAGATATGAGAAAACATATTTCAACTGGATGGAAAATATTAAAGATTGGTGCATATCTAGACAATTATGGTGGGGACATCAAATACCAGCATATTATTGTGAAAAATGTAATCATATTCATGTTGCAAAAGAAAAACCAGTTAAATGTGAAAAATGTGATAGTACAGATTTAACTCAAGATCCAGATTCGTTAGACACGTGGTTTAGTTCAGCACTATGGCCTTTTTCAACATTAGGATGGCCAAATGATACAAAGGAATTAGAAATGTTCTATCCAAGTAATGTACTTGTAACAGCATATGATATAATATTTTTCTGGGTAGCTAGAATGGTATTTTCAGGGCTAGATGTTATGGATAAAAAACCATTTTCAGATATATTAATACATGGTATAGTAAGAGATTCAGAAGGTAGAAAAATGTCTAAAACTTTAGGTAATGGAGTTGACCCATTAGAAGTTATTAATGAATATGGAGCAGATAGTTTAAGATTTTCAGTATTATCTGGAACTACAATGGGAAATGATATTAAATATATGCCAGAAAAATTAGAACAAGCATCAAATTTTGCAAATAAAATATGGAATGCAGCTAAATTCATAAATATGAACATTGAAGATGAAAAAGAAATAATTGAGTTTAGTAGTAAAATATATGATAAAGAAAATAAGAGATATAATGAAGAATATTTAACAATAGAAGATAAATGGATAATATCTAAATTAAATACATTAATTAAAGAAGTATCAAATAATATGAATAACTATGATTTAGGAATTGCATTAGATAAAATATATGGATTTATGTGGAATGATTTTTGTAATTGGTATATAGAAAT
>CAYJKU010000023.1:0-18088 GCA_964371215.1 uncultured Clostridium sp. | reverse complement strand
ACATTCGAGGTCTACCTGTTCCCATTCCGAACACAGAAGTCAAGCTTGAGTGTGCCGAAGATACTTGCGGGTTACCCTGCTGGGAAAATAGGTTGTTGCCAGATTTTTTTTATTTTAATTTATTTTTCTTATTAGTATGTTGTATAATGTATTAATAAGAGAAATAAATTTATTTTTTTATAAAATTAAAGGAGGCTAATATGTCAAAAGTTTTATGGAAGGCGGGAACATTTGTGTATCCAGTTCCAGCAGTAATGGTATCTTGTGGAGATATGGAAAATTCAAATATTATAACAGTTGCATGGACAGGTATTGTGAATACAAACCCAGCAATGGTATACATATCAGTACGTCCAAGTAGATATTCATATGATTTAATTAAAAAATCTGGTGAATTTATAATAAATTTAACTAATGAAAATCTAGCTTATACAACAGATTGGTGTGGAGTTAAATCAGGAAAAAATGTAGATAAATTTAAAGAAATGAAATTAGAAAAAGAGAAAGCTAATTTTGTTAAATGTCCAATGATTAAAGAAGCACCAGTTTCAGTTGAATGTAAAGTAGTAGAAATTAAAGAATATGGTACACATCATATGTTTATAGCTGAAGTTTTGGGAATAAATGCAGATGATAAATATATAGATAAAAAAGGAGCATTTGATATATCTAAATGTGATCTTATTGCATATTCAAATGGACATTATTATACATTAGGAAATAAGATTGGTAGATTCGGATTTTCAGTACAAAAACAACCAGAAAAAAGTAAAAAAATTGAGAAAAATACAGATAAAAAGTCTGAAAAAGAACATAAAAAAGACTACAAAAAAGAAGAAAAAAGACCAGCCAAATATGGTAAAAAAACAGGATCAAAAACTAATTTTAGCAATAAAAAAAGTAGTTTTAAACCAAAGTCAAAAAACTCAAGACCAACTAAAAAATATAAAGGTTAAAAAATATGTAAATTTGTTACAAAATAACGTAGAAATCATTGACTTTTTAATTAAAAAATGTTAAAATATTTTAGCATATGTAATTACGGACATATGATCACATCGTTTCAAAAAAAAGTAAAATATACGGAGGTGTATTAAATGGCAGCAAAAGGCCCAAGAGAAAATATAACATTAGAATGTACAGAATGTAAAAGAAGAAATTATATGACTTCTAAAAATAAAAGAAACAATACTGACAGATTAGAAATTACTAAATACTGTAAGTTTTGCAAAACACGTACAACTCACAAAGAAACTAAATAATTAAACCTATTACTTAGGAGGATTAAAAGTGGCTAAAAAAGAAGATATAAAAGAAGTAAAAAAAGATACTAAAAACAAAAAAAGTTTCTTCAAAGGATTAAAAGCTGAATTGAAAAAAGTAATTTGGCCATCACCGAAACAATTGATGACAAGTACAACAGCAGTTATTGTTATTGTAATTATAACAGCAGTTATTGTATTTGCATTAGATTTTGTTTTTAATATTTTTAATATTAAAGTATTAGATAGAGCAAAAGAAGCTTTAATTAATACTACATCTGTTGAGAGTACAGAGGAAAATACTTCAACTGAAAATGTAACTACAGATGCAAATGTTGTAGATGAAAATACAGTTGTAGAAAATTCTGAAAATACAGTTGTAACAGAAAATGTTGTAGAATAGGAGGCTAGAATAAATGTCTCAAAGTAAATATGATAATGAGCCAAGATGGTATGTTGTACATACATATTCTGGTTATGAAAACAAAGTCAAAAAAGACTTAGAAAAAACAATTAAAAACAGAGAAATGGAAGATATGTTTTTTGACATAATCGTGCCAATGGAAGAACAAATTGAAATTAAAAATGGTCAAAGAAAAACTAATTTAAAAAAAGTTTTCCCAGGTTATGTTTTAATTAAAATGATTGTTACTGAAGAGTCATGGTATATTGTTAGAAATACAAGAGGAGCTACTGGATTCGTAGGTTCAGGAACAGATCCGACACCATTATCTGACGAAGAAATTAGAAATATGGGATTTGAGGATGTTCAAATTAATGTTGATTATTCAATAGATGAACAAGTTCAAATCATTAACGGACCATTTGAAGGTAATTCAGGGGTTGTTAAAGAAATTAATACTGAAAAAAGTAAAGTAAAAGTGCTAATATCTATGTTTGGTAGGGAAACACCTGTTGAATTAGATTTTTCACAAGTTATAAAAATAGTATAAGGAGGTGTCAACATGGCAGAAAAAGAAATATCAAATTTAATTAAATTACAAATCGAAGCAGGAAAAGCTACACCAGCTCCACCAGTCGGACCAGCATTAGGATCAAGTGGTGTAAACATCATGCAATTCGTTAAAGACTTTAATGATAGAACAGCTAATCAACCTGGAATGATAATACCAGTTGTAATAACAGTATATAAAGATAAATCTTTCACTTTTATTACTAAAGTACCACCAGTAGCAGTTTTAATCAAAAAAGCTATAAAAATTCAATCAGGATCAGCTAAATCAAACAGAGATAAAGTTGGAACAATAACTAAAGC
Organism: uncultured Clostridium sp.; assembly: GCA_964371215.1. Classification (GTDB taxonomy): domain Bacteria; phylum Bacillota; class Clostridia; order TANB77; family CAG-508; genus CAG-269. The sequence goes on along the minus strand of CAYJKU010000023.1, from coordinate 15,550 downwards.
TCAAGTTAAAGAAATCGCTGAAACTAAAATGCCAGACTTAACAGCAGCAACTATAGAAACTGCAATGAGTATGGTAGCAGGTACTGCAAGATCAATGGGTGTTGTAGTAGTTGACTAATTAAAATAAATTAAAGTGGGAGAGCAAAGCTCGTTAGAACCAAAGGAGGAAATAAAATGGCTAAAAGATATGCCGAAAGTGCAAAATTAGTTGATAAAACTAAAAATTATGAAATAAAAGAAGCATTAGAATTAATAGAAAAAATGCCTCAACCAAAATTTGATCAAACAGTTGAATTACATGTAAAATTAGGAGTAGATTCTAAACATGCTGACCAACAAGTTAGAGGTACAGTAGTACTTCCAAATGGTACTGGTAAAACACAAAGAGTATTAGTGTTTGCTAAAGGACCTAAAGCAGAAGAAGCTGAAAAAGCAGGAGCTGATTTCGTTGGAGCTGAAGAATTAATACCAAAAATACAAAATGATAACTGGTTTGAATATGATGTGATCGTAGCTACACCAGATATGATGGGTGTAGTAGGTAGATTAGGTAAAGTATTAGGACCAAAAGGATTAATGCCTAACCCTAAATCTGGAACAGTTACAATGGATGTAACTAAAGCTATATCTGAAATTAAATCAGGTAAAGTAGAATATCGTTTAGATAAAACAAACATAATCCATTTAGGATTTGGAAAAGTTTCTTTTGGAGCTGAAAAATTAGCAGAAAACTATAAAGTTATTATGGACGCTATAGTAAAAGCTAAACCAGCAGCAGCAAAAGGACAATATATTAAAAGTGTATCAGTTGCACCATCAATGGGACCTGGTATGTATATAAACGAAAACTAATAAAATATAAGCCAAAGACAGTAGGCAAAGTAAGTCCTACCGAGGTATAGATAAGAGAAAATAACACTCTTTTTATGCCTTGGTGTGAAAAGAATGTTATTTATTTTTTAATATAAATAAAGTATAAATTTAAGTTGACAGGAGGTGGAAATTTAAATGGCAAGCGAAAAAATACTTAATCTAAAGAAAGAACAAGTAAGTGCATTAGCAGCAGAAATGAAAGAAGCTAAATTAGTGCTATTTACTGAGTATAGAGGAATCACAGTTGTTGATGATACTGAACTTAGAAAAAATGTTAGAAATTCAAACGCTAAATATAGAATCATAAAAAATAATATTACAAGAAGAGCAATGGCAGAATGTGGGTTCAACGGATTAGAAGAACAATTATTAGGTCCAACTGCAGTAATATTAAGTAATGAAGATTATTTAGAACCATCAAAAGTTATATATGACTTTACTAAAAACAATGAGTTTTATAAAATCAAAGGTGGAGTTATTGAAGGTAAAGTAATGACAGCTGAAGAAATAATTACATTAGCGAAATTACCATCAAGAGAAACATTATTATCTATGCTTGCAGGAGCATTACTTGGAAATATTTCAAAAGTTGCTGTTGCAATCGATCAAGTTAGAATTCAAAAAGAAGAAGCAGGAGCATAAGCTTCTAGCAGAGAAAGTTAAATAAAAATAAGAGTGGTGAACTTAGATCACTATAAAATTTAGGAGGATTATAAAATGGAAAAAATTGAAAAATTAATTGAACAAATTGATAGCTTAACAGTTGTTGAATTAGCTGAATTAGTAAAAGCTATTGAAGAAAAATACGGAGTGTCTGCAGTAGCAGCAGCTGCACCTGCAGCTGGTGGAGCAGCAGCAGCTGCTGAAGAAAAAACATCTTTTGATGTTGTTTTAGCTAGCGCTGGAGATCAAAAAATCAAAGTAATCAAAGTAGTTAGAGATGCTACAGGTTTAGGTTTAAAAGAAGCTAAAGATTTAGTTGATGGAGCACCTAAAACAGTTAAAGAAGGAGTTTCTAAAGAAGAAGCTGAAGATTTAAAAGCTAAATTCTCAGAAGTAGGAGCTACTATCGAATTAAAATAATTTAAATATATAAATTGTTTAGACACTAGAAATATCTAGTGTCTTTTTATATCTAAATTTAAAGATATACATAATATTGTTAAATAGTAGTATAACTGTTGTTATTTACTTTAAAATGTGATATAATAGATATATTATAAAATCTATGTCTAGTTGCTGTAGTAAATTTGTAACTAGTCATATTTTTTTGAGAAAGAAAAAGGAGAAATAAATGGAACAAGAAAATTTAAAGTTTAGTGAATTAAACTTATCTGAAAATATTAAGAGAGCATTAAGTGATATAGGGTATGATACAGCAACACCTATACAATCAAAAGCAATACCAGAAATATTAAAAGGAAGAGATTTAGTAGGGCAATCTCAAACAGGTACTGGTAAAACAGCATCTTTTGGATTACCATTAATCGACATGATTGATACAACAAAATCAGCTGTACAATCATTAATTTTATGTCCAACAAGAGAGTTAGCAATACAAATAACAGAAGAACTTAGAAAATTTACAAAATACTCAGAAGGAGCAAAATGTTTAGCTGTATATGGTGGAGAACCAATAGATAAACAAATAAGAGGATTAAAATCTGGAGTTAAAATAGTTGTAGGAACACCAGGAAGAATAATGGATCATTTAAGAAGAAAAACATTAAAAACAACAGATATTAAAATGGTTGTATTAGATGAGGCTGATGAAATGTTAAACATGGGATTTGAAGAAGATATTAGAGAAATATTATCTAAAACTCCAGAGGAAAGACAAACAATCCTATTTTCAGCAACAATGAATAGAAAAATATCTGCAATATCTGAAAAATATATTAAAGATCCAGTTAAAGTTAAAATTAAATCTAAGGAATTAACTGTAGATAGAATAGAACAAGTAATGTTTGAAGTTAAATCAGCTTTAAAAGATGAAATAACAACAAGATTAATAGATTTAAATAATCCTAAAAAAGCAGTAGTATTTTGTAATACTAAAAAGAAAGTAGATAACTTAATTGAGTTAATGAAAAAAAGAGGATATAAAGCAGAAGCATTACATGGAGATATTAAACAAGAACAAAGACAAAGAATAATGAACAGACTTAAAGCTGGAGAATTTAAAATATTAGTTGCAACAGATGTTGTAGCAAGAGGAATAGATGTTGATGAACTTGAATTAGTTATAAACTACGATATACCACAAGAAGCTGAATACTATGTACATAGAATAGGAAGAACTGGTAGAAAAGGAAATTATGGTAAAGCATATACATTTGTTGTAGGAAAAGAAAGAAACAGAATTAAAGATATTGAAAAATATGCTAATACTACAATTCAAAAAGGTAAGTTACCTTCAATGGAAGAAATAAATAAAGTAAGAAATGAAAAATTCATTGAAAAAGTTCAAACAATGATAGATAGTAAAAAATATGAAGAAAACAAAACTAATATTGAAATATTAAAAACATTAGTAGAAAAAAATGATATTAATACTATTGCTGCAGCTTTATTAGAATTAGTTCACAAAGCTAAAAAAGAAGATAAAGTAGAAGCACAATATGATAGACATGAAAGAGTAAAACTTTTCTTAACAGTTGGTAAAAAAGATAAAGTACAAAGTAAAGATATTGTAGGAAGCATCGCATCTAATACAATTGTATCTGGAAGAGAAATTGGTAAAATTAAAATATTAGATAGTTATTCTTTTGTAGAAGTACCTGGTGAATATGTAAATGAAGTTATGACAAACATGAAAGGTAAAGAAATTAAAGGAAGAAAATGTGATATAGAAATCGCAAATAGCTAATTATGTATATTTTGAACTGGAGAAATAAAAATGGTTGAAAAAAACAATAATGAGATACATATAGACAAAGGAGTAAAATTTGTTTATGACCAAATACAAAAAACTTTGGAATTAGTAGAGTTAGAAGAATATAAAGATATAAAATTAAAGGTAATTAAAGAGTTTAACTATGTCAGATCAATGAAACATACAGGGAATTTATATGAGTATTACTCAAAATTTAATGATGGAAAACATAAATTTGCCGAAAAGTTTAAATCACTAGAGGAACATGGTATTATTACTAATGAAAAAATGGCAGATTATTTAAAGAAAAATTTTAGAGAAGAGTTAAATAATTTTTGTAGTATAGAAGATTTAAAGATTAATGAAATATATACAAACAATGAAATTGCAAGTACGTTCAAGTGTTCTTATATGGGAGGAATGAGGAAGTCAAATAAAACTAATTCTTTAGTTTTAATAGCTAATCATTTGAATCTATTGTATGATGATCAATGGGATGAGGATGGAAGAATTAACTATACAGGTATGGGAAGATATGGAGATCAAAACATTACATTTAGGCAAAATAAAACTTTAGCAACAGCAGAACAAAATGGTATTAAAATATATTTATTTGAATCATATAAAGAGAATGAATATTATTATTGTGGCCAAGTTAAATTGTGTGATGAAATATTTATAGATAATGAATTAGACATTAATGGGGAAATGCGAAAAGTTATTAAGTTTCCATTAAAATCACTTGAAGAAAATACTAGTTTTAGAATTAACAAGGATTCGTTTCAAAATAGTATTGATACAAAGAAGAAACTAATTGAAAATATTGATAATGAAAAATTAAAAAAAATGGCAAGTAAGAGGAAACTTAATAAACAGGAAAAAGTAGTGATTGCAATCGAGAAAGAAAGAAATCAGTATGTTAGTTTATATACTAAAAGGCGAGCAGCAGGATTTTGTGATTTATGTGGAGAAAAAGCACCATTTAACAATAAAAAAGGTGAGCCGTATTTAGAAAGTCATCATGTAAAAACTTTAGCAAATGATGGCCCAGATGTAATATATAATACAGTTGCTTTATGTCCAAATTGTCATAGGAAAATGCATGTGGTGAATAACAAAAATGATCTTAAAAAGTTGATAAAGAAATTATATAAGTATATAAAAGAAGAACATAGTGAAGATATGAATGAATTTAAAAATTTATTTGATAATATTAATTGGAGTATTTAGTAAGTTATATATATAAGTCACATATAAATAGATATGTGGCTTTTCTTGTATAATATTAGAAATACAAGGTTTTGGGCTTGTTTTTTCTATTGAAAAAGTATATAATAATACACAAAATAAAGATTGGAGTTGGATTTATGAAAGTAAGCAAAGAAGAGATATTACATATGGCAAAATTAGCACACTTAAACATAGAAGAAAATGAGATAGAATCATATTTAGCAAATTTAGAAGAAATATTAAATTTTGCAGAAATAGTTAATAATGCACCTGTAGAAGGACTAGATATTACAGTAGGAGCAAATGAAGCTAAAAATAGATTTAGAAAAGATGAGATAGTAGAATTTGAAGATAATGAAGCATTATTGAAAAATGCAATATTAAAAGAACAAAATATGTTCAAATTACCAAAAGTAATTAACTAATAAGCTAGAAAGGAAAGAGGTATTAAAATGAATATATTAGATTTAACAGTTAAAGAATTACAAGAAAAGTTAGATAAAAAAGAAATTAATATAGTGGATATAACAAAAGCATATTCAGAAAATATAGAATTAAGAGAAAAAGATGTAAAAGCATTTGTTACAGAATTAAATAAAGAAGCTATAGAAAAAGCAGAGAAATTGCAAGTTGAAATAGAAAATGGAAATGTAAAAAATATATTAGCAGGTATTCCGATTGGGATAAAAGATAATATATGTACAAAAGGAATAAAAACAACTTGTAGTTCAAAAATGTTAGAAAACTTTGTATCACCATATGATGCAACAGTTATGGAAAAAATAAATAATGAGAATATGATTAATTTAGGAAAATTAAATATGGATGAATTTGCAATGGGTGGATCTACTGAATATTCATATTTCAAAAAAACTGCAAATCCTTGGAACTTAAATAAAGTACCAGGAGGTTCATCAGGTGGATCAGCAGCAGCTGTTGCAGCTAATTTAGTACCATGGGCTTTAGGTTCAGATACAGGTGGATCAATTAGACAACCAGCTAGTTTTTGTGGTGTTGTAGGATTAAAACCAACATATGGTTTAGTATCTAGATTTGGATTAGTAGCATTTGCTTCATCACTTGACCAAATAGGGCCAATAACAAAAGATGTATATGATTCAGCAATGTTATTAAACATAATAGCAGGACATGATGTAAAAGATACAACTTCAGAAGATGTTGGAGAAATAGATTATACTAAAAACTTAGATAAAGATATTAAAGGATTAAAAATTGGAGTTCCAAAAGAATTTTTTGGAGAAGGTATAAATGAAGAAGTTAAAAAATCTTTAGAAACCGCAATTGAAAAATACAAAGAACTTGGAGCAGAAGTAGAAGAAATATCTTTAGATATCGCTAAATATTCTTTAGCAACATATTATATAATTGCATGTGCTGAAGCAAGTTCAAACTTGGGTAGATTTGATGGTATAAGATATACACATAGAACAGAAGAATACAAAAACTTGAAAGACATATACAAAAAATCTAGAACAGAAGGTTTTGGAAAAGAAGTAAAAAGAAGAATTATTCTTGGAACTTATGTACTTTCATCAGGATATTATGATGCATATTATAAAAAAGCACAACAAGTAAGAACATTAGTTATGAATGAATTTAATAAAGCATTTGAAAAATATGATGTAATATTAACACCAACGTCACCAACAGTAGCATTTGATATAGGTTCAAAATCTGAAAATCCATTAGAAATGTATTTAGCAGATATATGTACAGTATCTATTAATATTGCAGGACTTCCAGCTATATCAATCCCATGTGGAGTAGATAGTGAAAATATGCCAATAGGAATGCAGTTAATAGGAAATAAATTTAAAGAAGAAACAATATTAAATGCAGCATATAAATATGAACAAGAAATTAAATTTAGAGAAAAATATAAACCAGAATTTGTTAAATAGAGGAGGAAAATAAATGTCAAGACAAGATTACGAAACAGTAATGGGAATAGAAGTACATAGTGAATTATCTACAAAAACGAAAATATTTTGTAGTTGTAAAACAGAATTTGGTGGAGATCCAAATACACATACATGTCCTATCTGTATGGCTATGCCAGGAACACTTCCAGTATTAAATGAAAAAGTTGTTGAATATGCAGTAAAAGCTGGACTTGCAACAAATTGTACAATATCTAGAGATAGCAAAAATGATAGAAAAAACTATTTCTATCCAGATCTTCCAAAAGCTTATCAAATATCTCAATTCGATAAACCTTTATGTGAAAAAGGATATGTAGAAATTGAAACTGAAAATGGTAAAAAAGAAATAGGTATAACAAGAATACATATTGAAGAAGATGCAGGAAAACTAAATCATGATGAATTTGGTGGAGGTACATTAGTAGATTTAAATAGAGCAGGAGTTCCATTAATTGAAATAGTATCTGAACCAGATTTAAGATCAAAAGAAGAAGTAGAAGAATATTTAAAAAACCTTAAATCTATATTAGAATATATTGAAGTATCTGATTGTAAAATGCAAGAAGGTTCATTTAGAGCAGATGTTAATGTTTCTGTTAGAAAAAAAGGTGAAACTAAATTAGGAACTAGAACAGAAATGAAAAATATGAACTCTTTTAGAAGTATATCAAGAGCTATTGAATATGAAGTAGATAGACAAATAGATGTATTAGAAGATGGAGGGAAAATAGTTCAAGAAACTTTAAGATGGGATGATGTATCTGGAAAAACTTTCTCAATGAGAGATAAAGAAGATGCACAAGATTATAGATATTTTCCAGAACCAGATTTAGTTGCAATTAAATTATCTGAAGAATATATTGAAAATGTTAAACTACATTTACCAGAATTACCTAAAATTAGAAAACAAAGATATTTAACAGAATATATGTTATCTGAAAAAGATGCAAATACAATAACATCTTCTAAACATTTATCAGATTTATTTGAAAATACAATTAAAGTTTGTAATAATCCAAAAGCAGTAAATAATTGGATAATTTCAGATATATCTAGAATATTAAATGAAAAAGAATTGGAACCAAGTGGCATACCATTTAATGCCACAGAATTAGGGAAATTAATTATTTTAATAGATAACAATACAATTAGTTCGAGTATTGGTAAAAAAGTGTTAGAAGAGCTTTTTGAAGCTCCTAGAGATCCAGAAGTAATTATTAAAGAAAAAGGATGGGTTCAAATTTCTGATGAAGGTGCAATTAAAGAAATTGTTATTAAAATATTAGAAGCAAATGAACAATCTGTTTTAGATTATAAAGCAGGTAAAGATAAAGCTTTAGGTTTCTTAGTTGGACAAGCTATGAAAGAAACTAAAGGTAAAGCTAATCCTAAAATGTTAAATGAATTATTTTTAGAAGAATTAAAGAAATAGAATTAATTATATAAAAAATACTCCCCCTTATAAGGAGGAGTATTTTCTATTAGACCAAATTTTCTAGTAGATTTGTAATCTGAATTGCTTTTTCTGGATATTCCAGATTTAACTGCCTTGCTAGATATTCTAAAGACCATTTAATTCTGTTTTGATCTATTAAATGTAGATTTGAAGACGATATTTTAGAAATTGTACTATCAAAGATAGAATTATCTGTAATAGGGTTATTTAAAATCTTCAATAAAACGAACGGGTCTTTACTTGAATTTAATAATATTTCTAATATTTCATTAGTAACATTAATGTGCCCAGCTAGATTAATTTTAATCTCAGATTCTGATGATTTGTCTGCAAGTTTTTTTAAACATTCGATCTGTATGCTTGGATTTCTGGAAAGTACTTCTCTAATATCAAATAAATTTTGCTCTGCAAGAAAAAGATAAATTTCTTCAGAGAGATCTGTTTCACCAGATAATTCAATAGCATCGAAATAACAAGAGATGTCAAAGTTTTGTTTCAAAAGGTTTAGTGTTATTTCACTTGTACTAAGACCTTCTAAGATAGAAGGTTTTGATAGTGTATCATAAAGATCACCTGGAAGATTAGGATTTTCTCCAAGACTTGATATAACATCCATATAGGAATCATTCAATAAATCTCTTAATGTATCGCAAGAAGTATTAGCATTGCAAGCTACTTCAACACGAACATTTTTGTTCGGAGATTTTGACAATATATTTAGCTTATCAGCATTTTCCTCAATTCTAGCTAGAGAGATTAAAAAATCTTCTGGGAGTGTATTGGAAATACATAAGTTAAATAATTCAATTGTGAATCTTGGGTCAGAGAATAAGTCCTCTGAATCTTCTCCATATAAGTGAATTTTGTTTTCTGAAACACATTCAAAATCTAGCATAAATGCAGGCATTTCAGGTGTGATACTAATTGTGTTTTGATTTTTGTTAAAAATGTATTTAGTGGTCATAATAGTCCCTTTCTAAAAATAAGTTAATGAACCTATTATTAGAATATAGGTTCATTTGAACCTATGATAAGTTCTGCATTTAGTATAGGTTGCAGAAACCTAGAATATATTAATTATATCACAAGTTGACATAAAAAACAAGATTGACATTTAATAAAATAGTGTAATATAGAGTTATCTAATATTACACTATTGATATATTTATTTTTCTAATTTATAAAAAACTTTTTTACCTTTTTTAATAATAGCAAAACCATCTTTAAAATCTTTTTGAGAAAGAACTAAATTTACATCAGTTACTTTTTCATCATTTAAAGTAATACCACCTTGAGAAATAAGTGTTCTTGCTTGTCCTTTTGAAGGAGCAATATTTGTTAAAATGATTGTATCTAATATTGAAATATCAAAAGAATCAATTTTAACAGTAGGCATATTATCTAAATCACCTTCACCACTAAATAGAGCATTAGAAGCTTGTTCAGCTTTTTTAGCTTCATCTTCACCATGGATTAATTTAGTAATTTCAAATGCTGCTATTTTTTTAGCTTCATTCATTCTTTCATCATTATATGCTGTTAATTCAGAAATAGTATCAACTGGTAAGAATGTAAGCATATTTAAAACTGTTTTAACACTTTCATCATCTATATTTCTCCAGTATTGATAGAAATCATATGGAGAAGTTTTTTCAGAAGATAACCATAAAGCACCTTTTTGAGTTTTACCCATTTTTTTACCTTCTTTAGTTGTAAGAAGTTTAAAAGTAAAACCAAAAGAATCTTCTTTACCAATTTTTCTAATTAAGTTAACACCACCAATAATATTTGACCATTGATCATCTCCACCTAATTGCATTTTACAATTATGAGTATTATATAAATGTAAGAAATCATAAGATTGCATCATCATATAACTCATTTCGAAAAATGTTAATCCAGATTCTAGTCTTTGTTTATAACAATCTGCAGCAAGCATCTTATTTACTGAAAATAAGCTACCAATATCTCTCATAAAATCTATAAATTTTAAATCAGATAACCAATCAGCATTATTTACAATAATAGCTGCATTATCTCCAGTAAAATTAACAAATCTTTCAAGTTGGTTTTTTATACTAGCAACATTGTTTGCTAAATCTTCATCTGTTAACATTTGTCTCATATCAGTTCTACCAGATGGATCACCAATTTTTGCAGTAGCTCCACCAACTAATATAATAGGTCTATGTCCACATTTTTGCATATGTGAAGCAACCATTAAAGAAATGAAGTGTCCAACATGTAAACTATCTGCTGTAGGATCGATTCCTATGTAGAAAGATACAGATTCTTTACCTAATAATTCTTTTATTTCATCTGGATGTGTTTGTTGTGCTATATAATTTCTTTCGTTCAATATATCTATAATGTTTGTATTCATAATAATCCTTTCCAAATTGAACTTTAGTTAAATGTTATACCATTAAATCCAGTTCCTTTTTTTCCAATATCTCCTGTTGGCAAATCTAAACCATCAGTTGCAATAAATCTATTTATATGTTTTGTAGAAATTCCTGTTTCTCCAGCTATGTCATATAGAGGATTAGTAGTTCCATTTGCTTCTACATAAGACTTGAAAGCTGAGTATTCACAGTTTTCTTTTGGTGCACAATTTTGGCATACTTGTCCTTCAGAAGTATAAAATCCACCACATCTGCTACATTTTTTAAATTCCATAAAACCTCCTAATAATATTATATTTTAAATTTAATGTATTATACCATAAAAAATTTTAAAAAAGAAGAGAAAAAAACATAAAAAGACAAAAAATATAGTAAAAAATTAGGAGATTATTTTAAATAAAACATAGCTCTTGACATTAAGAATATATAATATATAATGTTGGTATAAGGAGGAAATTAATATGAAAAAATTTGTATGTAAAGTATGTGGATATGTTCATGAAGGGGATAATCCACCAGATAAATGTCCATTATGTGGAGTAGGTCCAGAAATGTTTGAAGAAAAAGTGGAAGTAGCTGGAGAAGTTAAATATGCTGATGAACACGTTATAGGTGTTGCAAAAGGTGTAGATGAAGAAATAGTAAAAGGATTAAGAGACAACTTTATGGGAGAATGTACAGAAGTTGGAATGTATCTTGCTATGAGTAGACAAGCAGATAGAGAAGGATATCCAGAAATTGCAGAAGCATTTAAAAGATATGCATTTGAAGAAGCAGAACATGCTGCTAAATTTGCAGAATTATTAGGTGAAGTAGTTCATGCTGATACTAAGAAAAATTTACAATTAAGAGCAGAAGCAGAACATGGAGCTTGTATGGGTAAAAAAGAAATAGCAACTAAAGCTAAACAATTAAATTATGATGCAATACATGACACTGTTCATGAGATGTGTAAAGACGAAGCAAGACACGGAAGAGGTTTTGAAGGATTATTAAAAAGATATTTTAATTAGGATAAGAAAAAAGGACATATGAAAACATAAGTCCTTTTTTGTATCCTAATTTATATTAGAAATTTGGATATATGGCAGATTATTTTCTGTATCTCTTTTATGATATAACTCTATCACAGAGAGATTAGGTGTAGGTAACTGGAATTTTCTATCAAAAAATTCTGTTAGTATAGTCAAGTCACCATATATTGTCTTAACTCTTTTTACATCAAACATCCTTTCCTCAAGTGAGGTACTCGTATATGGTGGAACTTTAATATTTTCAATGAAAATATCTGTATATGTGTTGTTTACTATAGTCACTGTAAACTCCTCCTAAAAAAATAATAGAATTATTATAATATATTATACGAGAATATGCAAGTATTAAATTGTATATTAGTGTTTTGCTAATAATTCTATATACTTTTCATGGAATTCAGTAGAATATTTTTTTAGATTAATAGGTTTTAAATCCAAAGAAGTAAAACAATGTTTAGTTTCAGCATTTATGACAATAGCACCAGTTTCTTTATTTGTAACATGATAACCTACAGTCAAACGAACACCAGTATAATCTTTAATATATACTTCAATACAAATTACATCATTATATGTTACAGGTATCTTATAGCTACATTCTACGTGAGTTATAGGAATGCCAATTCCCATTTTTTCAAAAGTAGCATAATTAAAACCATATTCTTCAAGAAGATAACATCTAGCTTCTTCTAAAAAACGTATATAATTTGAATGATGCACAATTCCCATTTTATCTGTTTCATAATAATTAATTCTTCTTTCATAAATATAATTCATTATAATCTCCTTAGATAGTATTACTTCAAATACAAATTATATTGCAACAATCGAGGAATGTCAATACTTAATGGTTGACAAAAAGGGTTAAGGAATATAAAATATAAGAAATGTATAGAGATAGAAATGAGGAATATATATGAAGCAAATAGAATTAAAAGAGATAATAGATAAGAAATGGGGAGATAATTACTATATTACTATACAAGATAAAAATGAGATGGATGTATTAGCAGAAAGCGGTATTGAAAAAGTAAAAGGAAATTCAGATGATGAAAAAATTAGTAGAATAATGGCTAAAGGATTTCCAGAGATCATCAAAAGAGTTGATGTTAAGTTAATGATAGATATTTTAGCTGAATATGATTCAAAAGGTGGTTATGAAAAAAGGTTTTTCTTAGAAAATGGTTATTTATATGATACTGATACAAAAAATAAATGTTTTGAAAAAGTGTATGAAAGTATATTAAATAAAAAATTTGTTATTTGTAAGATAGAGAATCCTGAAAGTACAAATATTAATCACATAGATGAAGAATCAAAGGAAATAATGAATAGACCAATAACAGACATAGGTAGAATTGTAAGAACTAAGGTATATGGTTTAAATACTAATAAAGATTTTAAAACAGAGCTTTGGAAAATAAAAATAAATGATGATGTATCAATATCGAGTAAAAATATTATTGAAATTATTAATGACGGAAAAGATTCTTTTTCAATTATATCAGATATATATTGGAAGTATAAAGTTGAATATGAAGATAAATATAAATTTAAATCTAAATATTTCAAATCAGATGAAACAACAATAATAGATGAATTCTTTAGTTATGTAAAAAATAAAAGAGAATTTAAAGAAAACAAAAAACAAACTCCAGATGGAGATTCAAGATAGTAAAGGACGGAGAAAAAATGTCAAATTTTGTGCACTTACATGTCCATAGTGAGTATAGTTTACTAGATGGAGCAAATAGAATAAAAGATCTACCTAAAAGAGCAAAAGAGCTAGGTATGGATTCAATAGCTATAACAGACCATGGTGTAATGTATGGTGTTATAGATTTTTATAAAGCTTGTAAAAAAGAAGGAGTAAAACCAATTATTGGTTGTGAAGTATATGTAGCAACAAGAACTCGTTTTGATAAAGAACCAGGTGTAGATAATAGGTATAATCATTTAATATTACTTGCAAAAAATAATAAGGGATATGAAAATTTAAGTAAATTAGTATCTCTTAGTTTTGTTGACGGTTATTACTATAAACCAAGAATAGATTTAGAAATATTAGAAAAATATAGTGAAGGTCTAATATGTTTAAGTGCATGTTTAGCAGGAAGTGTAAATCAAGCTTTATTAAATGGTCAAAAAGAAAAAGCAGAAGAAATTGCTTTATGGCATAAAAACCTATTTGGTGAAGATTATTATATAGAAATTCAAAATAATGGAATACAAGAACAAGTATTAGCAAATCAAAGGCTTGTTACACTTGCAAGAAAATTGGATATTCCACTTGTTGCAACAAATGATGCACATTATTTGAAAAAAGAAGATAGCTATAATCATGAAGTATTACTATGTATTCAAACAGGTAAAAGAATGAGTGATATGGATAGAATGAAATTTGAATCAGATGAGCTATATTTAAAATCTTCAGAAGAAATGAGTACATATTTTCAAGCTTTTCCAGATGCTATTGAAAATACAGTTAAAATAGCAGAAAAATGTAATGTAGAATTTGAATTTGGAAATACAATACTTCCAAATTATGATGTACCAGAAGAATATAGTTCACATTTTGATTTCTTGAAAAAAGTATCTGAAGATGGAATAAAAGAAAGATATGGAGAAAATCCGAGTGATGAAATATTAAAAAGAGCAGAATACGAAATAAATGTAATAAAAGACATGGGATATGTAGACTATTTCTTAATAGTATGGGATTTTATACATTATGCAAAACAAAATAATATTCCAGTCGGACCAGGAAGAGGTTCAGGAGCAGGTTCAATACTTGCATATTCATTAGGAATAACAGATATAGATCCTATGGAATATGGGTTAATATTTGAAAGATTTTTAAATCCAGATAGAATTAGCATGCCAGATTTTGATATTGACTTTTGTTATGAGAGAAGACAAGAAGTTATAGATTATGTTTCAAACAAATATGGTCATGACCATGTATCTCAGATAATAACATTTGGAACAATGTCAGCTAGAATGGTAATCAGAGATGTATCAAGAGCATTAGATATCCCATATGCAGAAGCGGATGCTATGGCAAAAATGATACCAAATGAACTTCATATAACTATAAAAAAAGCAATAGAACAAAACAAAGAATTAGCAAATTTATATGAAGCAGATGATAAAGTTAAAAATGTTTTGGATATAGCTATGGGATTAGAAGGAATGCCAAGACAGGCATCAACACATGCTTGTGGAGTAGTTATAACAAAAGAGCCAGTAGATAAATATGTACCATTATATGTACGTGAAAATCAAATTTCTACACAATTCATAATGACAACACTAGAAGAATTAGGATTATTAAAAATGGATTTCTTAGGATTAAGAACATTAACAGTAATTCAAGACACAATAAATTTAGTTAAAAAGAATTTTAATATAGACATAGAATTTGATAGAAAAATGGATGATCAGAAAGTATATAAATTATGGCATGAAGGGAAATCTTGTGGAATATTCCAGTTTGAATCACAAGGAATGACAAATTTCATGAGAGAATTAAAACCAGATTGTTTGGAAGACATAATCGCAGGAGTATCCCTATATAGACCAGGTCCAATGGATCAGATACCAAGATATGTTAAAGGAAAATTAAATCCAGGGCATAATGTATATACACATCCAGCATTAGAGCCAATACTAAATGTAACTTATGGTTGTATGGTATACCAAGAACAAGTTATGCAAATAGTTAGAGATTTAGC
>CAYJKU010000022.1:0-18853 GCA_964371215.1 uncultured Clostridium sp. | reverse complement strand
GAGTATTTCTCATTTTTTATTTTTTTAGGTGTGACATATCTATTGTAAACCTATATATATTATTGACATGATTAAGATAGAGATATATAATTCAATCAATTATTATTATAAAAAGAAAAGGAGTTAATTTTATGAGTAAACAGTTATTTATTATCGCATCAACAAATAAGGGGAAAATCGCAGAAATTGAATCAAAATTTAGTACTTTAGATATACAATGTATGAGTGCTGAAGAATATTTAGGTCAAAATGTAGATGTTGAAGAAACAGGAACAACATTTGAAGAAAATGCATTATTAAAAGCTAAAGAAATATCTAAGTTTATACCAGATCAAATTGTTATAGCAGATGATTCGGGCTTAATAGTAGATGCTATGCCAAATGAGCTTGGTGTATATTCAGCAAGGTTTATGAAAGACTCATCATATGAAGAAAAATGTGATGAAGTAATTAAGAGAGTAAATGAAAATGGCAATAGAGCTGCTAAATTTATCTCTTCAATGGTTATGATTAAACCAGATAATACAATAATACAAGTTATTGGTGAAGTAGAAGGTACAATAAATGAAAAACAAGAAGGTACAAATGGATTTGGATATGACCCTATATTCTTCTATCCACCAATGGAAAAAACTACAGCTCAAATGAGTAAAGAAGAAAAAAACAGTATTTCACATAGAGGAAAAGCATTAGATAAATTATATCAAGAATATTTAAAAACTGTATAATGTAATAAAAACAAAAGGCTATAACAATAGTTATAGCCTTTTCGGAGTTAATTCAGAACATTTTTTATTGAATTTATTTGTTTTTCAATATCATCAATAATCTCACCTAAATTAAATTGAATTAAATCAGTTTTTGGGATAGTAACTGTTAATCTGTTAAAATTTGAATTAAGCAGATTTTTAGTAAAAGTCTCCCAATCTTTTGAGTAATTGAAGATATTTTTAAGAACATTAAACTTAATTAATGTATCTTGGTCATAGTCGAAATTAACTATATAGTTTTGCTTTGAATATGATATAGATAAATTTGACATATTATAATTCCAAGATTCATTTATAAAGTTATACGATAGAGCATTGCTTCCTATTTTAGAAAGCATTGTAGAAATTTTACCATTCACAAACCCTACTTTAGTCCCATTAGATTTTATACACAAATACGGGATTTCAGCTAATTCTTCACGAGAAAGTGAAAAAGAGTTACTAAAAAATCGGTATATATCTATGGATTCTCTAAAATGTTGATTTAAAATTTCTATATCGAAGTTAGGGTTTACAACAAGAAGTTTTCTTGTTATTTGTTCAAATCTAGGATATTCGATTTCAAATGATACAAGATCATCAGCTGCAGATGGTGAACCTTCACTTGTAAGTGTGAAGTGATATCCAGTTTTAGTATATTCAAATATTAAAACTAGATTTCTTCTAGCCATCAGATTTTTTGTATATGGGTATACTATTTTTTTGTGTATTCCAAATGGGGTTGAACTATTCGCCTTATTAGAGTAATACCATACTGTATTTCTAATATGTATTCTCAAAGACGAAAAGTCAGTAAGTTTAATAGTAAAATCACATGTTCTACATGTACACGATAAAATGTTGTCTTCTGTTGATTCAAGGGTTATAGGGTATTGGATATCTAGAGTGTTAAATATATCCAATAGAGTTTGAACCGTTGAATCTGTGTGGTTTTTAAATAAAAAATCTTCTATTTGCTTGATTGTTTCAGAATTATTAGAAGGAATGTTATCTAATAATTCAACTTTTGCTAGTCGTGTGACGACTGGATCTTTCCGTTTAAATAAATTCATAAAATTACCTCCTTGTAAGCTTAATATAGCTTACATCTTTCATATTAATATTCAAGAAGTATACCATAAAATGTATAAAAGTACAATATTTTACAACTTATTAACATAAAACACAAAAAATTATTTACATTATTGACATATGATGATAGAATCTATGTATCACTAATTTAGTGAATATAGTGGACTTATTAATTACTAGGGGACGTACCCAAATTTTAAATCTTTGTATAAAACTAAAAGAGTTTTATTGTTTAGTGATTATAAGATATCTCGAAAGTAGAGTAATTAATTTGTCTACAATCTTCTTTATTAAATAAAAGAAGAGGAAAGCAGCCTGAAATATAGGTTGCTTTTCATTTATTAGTACAACAATTGATTTTTTATGTAAAGTGTGTTAACATATATAAGGACACTAATAAAAAAGGGAGATGAAAAAATGTGGACTGTGCTAATAGTAATACTAGTAATAGTGTTATTAATGTCACTAGGGATCTTGCGGTTGTTTTGGGCGTTATTAAGACCAATATTTGTATTCATATATCAAGCGATGATAAGCTTAATTATGAAACAAGGAATGTCTGAAATGGCTGCAAGAGCCATAATATCATTAGCAGTAATTCTTATAATTTTTATAGCAATTATGCTAGTGTAAATCACCAAATGGTCTTGTATTAATTTACAAGGCTATTTTTTTATATTTAAAAATTAAAATACTAGTGCAGAGCTATAAAAAAGTTGACATAAACTACGGAAAGTGATATACTCATAAGGTAGCAAATTTTTTAAATATTAATGCCAGCAATTGCTATATTAATTTTAGCTGGACAAAGGAGAAAATATTATAATGAACACACATGAAACCTTAAATTTAAAGGATGTAAAAGCAAAATTGGCAGGAACTCGGAATTCAGTAAAAAATGTTCCTTATGAACTGCATGATTTGACAGAGTATATGTCCAAAGTAGCAAATAATGAATTTCACCCAATAGGAATGCTTATGTGTTTGGTTACTTGCATTAGTGATATACAAGAATCAAAACCTAGTTTAAATGTTGAATTCCCAGAAGGATTACTTAAAAAGAGAGCTTATATATTAAGTTATTTAAATCATTTCCCTTTAATAATAGATGAAATTGCTGAAGAAAAATTTGCAATAGAATTTAGGGGCTTATTTGAAGAAGTGATGAAGATAAAAGCAGTAAAGAAAAAAGATAATAATATTGGAAAAATATATAGGTGTGATGAGATTAGAAAAGGTATTTTTTCTATTGTTAGAAAAAATAAAGCTGAACTATTGATGAGATTATATAATAATTCTCATCCACATGGTATGGGGATATTACATTATGAGCAAAAAGACATGGATTTGGAAGAGGCTGAAAAATTATTAGAAAATCAAACATACTTTGATTATCTTAAAGGTAGAGTAATGAAAATAGATCTATCAGGGACAGAACTATATGTTGGTGGATATAACCTAGATAATGGAAAAGGAGCCGCTGAAAGAATTATTGCAATGTGTGAAGACATCATAGAATAATGTCTAGCGAAACAAAGTACTATTTTAATATAGTACTTTGTTTTTTATGAATAAGTATCAAATTATTCGAATAATACATAAAATAAATAAATAATGAGGAGTATATTTATGGATTATCAATTATTAGAAAATGGAAATATAAAGATTGGAGAAAAAGCACCAATATTTAAAGCTATGACCACATATGGTGTTATTGATTTAAAAGACTATCTTGGGAAATGGATAGTGCTATTTTCACATCCAGCAGATTTCACCCCAGTAAAGTCTTAATGTATGGAGGTATACGAAAAAAGATTGATAAATCAACGGATTTGTGAGCTTATAAATTATACAAAATCATTTGAAAATGATTATAAAATATATAATATAAAAGAAAAATATGATATAATCGTAATTATTAAGTTAGAAAATATTAAAACAATAAAAATCAATTTGAATATAGAGGTGAATAAATGAATAGTAGTTTAGTTATTTATGAAGATAAAAATGGTAGTACAAAAGTAAGTGTTAAATTTGAAGATGAAGATATATGGCTTTCAAAATATCAAATAGCTGAAATATATAATACTTCAAGACAAAATATAGAGAAACATATCAAAAATATATATGATGATAAAGAATTAGATAATACCGCAACTTGCAACTACTTATTGCAAGTTCAAAAAGAAGGAAATAGAAATGTTAAAAGAAATATAGAACATTATAATTTAGATATGATTATTGCTCTTGGTTATAGGGTTCAATCAGATATAGCAATTAGATTTAGAATTTGGGCAACAGAAAGACTTCATGAATATATTCAAAAAGGTTTTTCAATGGATGATGACAGATTAAAACAAGGTGGAAATAGATATTTTAGAGAATTACTTCAAAGGATAAGAGATATTCGATCAAGTGAAAGAAATTTTTATCAACAAGTCACAGATATTTATGCAACAAGCATAGACTATAATCCTAGAAGTGATATAACAAAAAAATTTTTTACAACAGTTCAAAATAAATTGCACTATGCTGTACATGAACATACAGCTGCAGAATTAATACATAAAAGAGTAGATAATCTAAAACCATATGTAGGAATGACAAATTTTAAAGGTGAGTATCCAACAGTAGATGATGTCAAGATTGCTAAAAATTATTTATCAGAAATAGAATTACAAAGATTAAATTTATTAGTTTCTCAATTTTTAGATTTTGCAGAATTACAAGCATTAGAGCAAAGAAGTATGAAAATGAATGATTGGGTAATAGAATTAGATAATCAAATATTATTTAATAGAAGAAAAATCTTACAAGGTAATGGTCTAATTTCTCATATAGAAGCAATAAAGAAAGCAGAAGAAGAATTTAAAATATATAGAGATAGAGAAATGAAGGAATTACAAAGTGATTTTGATATAATGATAAAATCTTTAGATACAGGAAAAAAAGAATAATAATTTAAATATTGGAGTACATGCTAAAAATATTAAAATACAAAGGAGGAACGATATAGCTTCAAATCAAGAATTTGTTGAAAATGTATGTGAACAAATAAAAAACGCAGGAGAAATAAAATATAAAAAGATGTTTGGAGAATATGGAATATATTGTAATGGGAAAGTTATTGGTCTTATATGTAACAATATGTTTTATGTTAAAAAAACAGAAAAAGGAAAATTGCTTATAGGGATATGTGAAGAGGCTTCACATTATACTAACGCAAAACCTCATTTTTTAATTGAAGATATTGATAATTCTGAATTTATGACAGCTTTAATAAAAGTTACCTATCAAGAATTAACTAAATAATAAATATATAATTGTGTTAAAAAATTATAATTTATGTTATAATTCGACTAAAGATTATTTGTATAATGAAAAGGAGTTATGATGAAAGAAGAGTTAGAAAAAAGAGTAGAAGAAATAGAAAAAAGAAATGCTAAAGTTGAAGCAGATAAGTTATGGGAAACTAGCTTAATGAGAAAGTTGATAATTATTGTTTTAACATATATTTTTGCTGTTTTATATTTAAAGATTGCAGATAATACAAATCCGTTTTTTGGAGCAGTTGTCCCTTGCGTCGGATTTTATATATCGACACAATCAATTAATGTTATTAAAAAATCTTGGATGAAAAGGAGAAAAGAAAATGGATAATAAAATAAGAATAGTTTGTTATGGAGATTCAAATACATGGGGATATATTTCTGGAAGCAATCACATACGCTATAATAAAGATAAAAGATGGACTGGTATATTACAAAACTTATTAGGCGCTCAATATGAAATAATTGAAGAAGGACTAAATAGTAGAACATTAATATCTGAAGATTTAAGACCAGGAAAAGAAGGGAAAAATGGTGCTACATATTTAATACCATGTATTGATACCCATGATCCAATAGATTATATTGTTTTGATGCTTGGTACTAATGAATTAAAAGCAGCTTACAATAAAACTGCTGAAGAAATAGGGAATTTATTAGAAGAACATTTTATTAAAATAATATTGAATAGGAAATCACAATTTTTAAATAAATATCCAAAGTTAATACTTGTAGCACCAGCAACGCTTAATGAAGATACTGACTATTGTAGGGAGAAGTTTAAAGGTGGAAGTTTAAAGTCGCAGGAGTTAAATATGATTTATCAAAAATTAAGCATGAAATATAATTGTATATTTGTAAATAACAGTGGTTTAGTAACTGGAATTGACGGAGCGCATCTAAATGAAGAAAGCCATTTAGAATTAGCTAAAAAAATTAAAAAAATTTTAGTAGATTCTGAATAAAATGAGCATAATATGTGTGAATAAAAATTATATGCTAAATAGAAAGGTGAAATTTGTAATGAAAGAAAATAAGTTAAATATTTTTATTAGTTCGTCACCACAAAAAGTATTTGAATTTAAAAAGCTAATAGAAAACGATAATTAAAATAGTAAAATTGACATATAATAGTGTCAATTTTTTTATATAGAAAGGAAGCAAAAATAAAATATGTTAATAAGTATCAAATTATTTGAATAATACATAAAATATATAAATAAATAATGAGGAGTATATTTATGGATTATCAATTATTAGAAAATGGAAATATAAAAATTGGAGAAAAAGCACCAATATTTAAAGCTATGACTACATATGGTGTTATTGATTTAAAAGACTATCTAGGGAAATGGGTAGTGCTATTTTCACATCCTGCAGATTTTACCCCAGTATGTACAACAGAAATGATAGCATTTGCAAAAGCAAATATGTTATTTAAAGAATTAAACACAGAACTAATAGGATTAAGTGTAGATAGTAATAGTTCACATTTAGCATGGATGTACGATATATATAATATGACAGGAATACAATTACCGTTTCCAATAATAGCAGACAGAAATGGAGAGATAGCAAGAAAATATGGAATGATATCATCAGAAATTAGTAATTATGATACAGTTAGAAATGTATATATAATAGATGATAAAGGAATAGTAAGAGTAATACTTAGTTATCCTATGAATATAGGAAGATTTATACCTGAAATATTAAGAACAATAAAAGCACTTCAAACATCTGAAGAATATAATTTAGTAATACCTGCTAATTGGATTCCAAATCAACCAGGTATAATGCCACCACCTAAAACATATCCAGAATTATTAGAAAGAAATGCATATATACAAGAAAACAAAAATGGTCTTAGTTGGTATTTAAGTTTTCAAAATTTAGAATAATATTAAAAGTATATAAATACTATTAAAATCACTTGAAATTAATTTGAAAATATCTTAAAATACATATGTTGATTAATCTTAATTAATAAAATATATAAGGAGTAGTTATATGGAAAATATTAATAATGTAAATAAGATTAGCATCATAGGTGGACCAGGTACTGGGAAGAGTACATTAGCACGAAGTTTAGGAAAAGACTTAGAAATACCTTTTTACCATATAGATGGTATACATCATTTAGAAAATTGGGCAGAAAGAAACAAAGAAGAAAGAGATAATATAATAACTGATTTAATCGAAAAAGAAAAATGGATAATTGATGGAACATATAAATCAACATTAAAAAAAAGAATAGATAAATCAGATATAGTTATATTCTTAAATTATTCTAAAATTGCTAGATTAAAAGGTATATTAGGGAGATATTTAAAAAATAAAGATAAAGAAAAACCAGATATTCCAGGTTGCAGAGAAAAAATGAGTTTTACATTTATGAAATTTGCATATAATTGGGATACAGATAAAGGGAATGTAATTAAAGAACACATAGACAATACTAAATTTTTAATATTTAAAAATAGAAAAAGTCTAAATAAATGGTATGAAGAAAAGTTTAATAAAAAAATAGATTTAATGCAATAAAATAAAAAGTATTTAAGAAAACACTTAAATACTTTTTGTATATATTTGAAAATAAATAATTAATGCAAATTTCTAAATATTGTAAATACTATGACTAGAATTGCTAATGAGATAATTATATATATTGGCAATTCTTTGAACTTTTTTTGAAATACCCAAGCATATAGGTTACCTAAAATTAAATATGCAAGAAGCGGAATTACAAGAAATACAATAGGGTTATATTCAAAAGCAGATTGGAAATCTAACTTAAAAACTGAAACAGTAGCTCTTGTCATGCCACAACCAGGACAATCAAGGCCTGTTGTTGTGTGAATAACACAAGGAATACCTATATTGTATGATGTGTGTAAATATGAAAATATTCCAATTAAAATTAAAATAAGAGCCAAAAAAAATAAAGCAACTATTAATCTTTGTTGTATAGTTTTATCTTGCATAAATTTTTTCATAAATATATCACCTCACTAAATCTTCTAATATAAAGTATATCATTCATATTGAAAAAAATCAATCAAAAGAAAAGTTGGAAATATTTTAGAATATTAAAATATAAATAGTAAATAATAATAAAAATCAATTATGATTTAAATTATTAATGAGGTGGTAATTATGGAAGGTAATCAAAAAATCAATTGTAATATTCAAACATGTGTAAATTTGAATGGAGAAAACAATGTATGTAAATTAGGATGTATAAATATATGTCCACAAAATAGCGTACAAGTTGAAAATAAAGAACAATCAATGTGTAATAGTTATAAATGTTGTGAATAAATAAGATGAGTTTTGAACTAATAATTCAAGACTCTATATATTTACCTATAAAGAAGAATAATTGTGTTACCAAGTTTATCAATTAAGCCATCTTCTTTTAATAATTTGACTTCTCTCATCATAGCACTTCTGTCTACACTTAAATAATCTGCTAAATCTGTTAAAGAAGAAGTTAGTACTATCTTATTTGTATGAGTTATAGATGATAACATATTAAAATATCCAAGTAATTTATCTCTAGTAGATCGTTTGGTTAATAATTCGATTCTTGTATTTAATGAAATAATCTTATGTAAGATTAGATTAGGTAAATCCTGAGATATTTTGTCATGAAATCCACAACCAGGTTTACAATGTGAGTGTATATCATCATAATTATAAAATAAGACTGTACATTTCTTTTTAGCTTCAACAAAAAGTTCGTTATTTATAGAAACATGATAAAATGTTTCACCAAACACATCATGTTTCGAGAAATGTTCTATAATAGCTTTATCACCATTTATATCATATCTGACTAAATCTGCGTTTCCATCTATGAGAATACAAAGTTGATTTCTTTTTTGTATGTAATTTGTTATTATTTCATTTTTACTGAAAACTTTTTTTGTAACCCTGTCACAATTTTTTTGTAATTCAGAAATAAAATTATCTATATCAAAATTTAAAACCATATTGATCCTCCTAATTAAAATTTATTTGAATTATATACTAATTTAGTTGCAAAAGCAACGGAAAAACAACAAAAAGAGTAATATAAATAGAAATATAAAGATTTTAAATATAAAAATATGGATGAAAAAATAGTTAAGAAAACACGTAATATTTTTGTAATAAAATTGTAATAAAAAAAAATAAGTTGTAGAAATATTGAAAAATAAGTCGTTTTGAATCATTTGAAAATAATGTGTGATAATTGCAACAGAAAAACGAAGAAATAAGTATATAATATGACTATAAACAAAAGGAGGATATATGTAAGATGAAGATTATTAAAAGAGACGGAAGAGCAGTTGATTATAACAGAGAGAAAATTCAAGTAGCAATTGAAAAAGCAAATACAGAAGTAAGACAAAAAGAGAGAGCTACAAAAGAAGAAATAAAAAGCATAATTAATTATATTGAAGATTTAGGTAAAAAAAGAATACTTGTAGAAGATATACAAGATATTATAGAAGAAAAATTAATGGAAATAAATAAATATGAACTTGCTAAAAAGTACATAGTATATAGATATACAAGAGCATTAATTAGAAAACAAAATACAACTGATGATTCAATATTAGGATTAATAAAAACAACTAATAAAGATGTTATGGAAGAAAATTCTAATAAAAATGCTGTTATTGCATCAACTCAAAGAGATTTAATAGCAGGAGAAGTTTCAAAAGATTTAACAAAAAGAATGTTATTACCAGAAAAAATAACTAAAGCACATGATCAAGGTATTTTACATTTTCATGATATGGATTATTTCTTACAACCAATATTTAATTGTTGTTTAATTAATGTTAAAGACATGTTAGATAATGGAACAGTAATGAATGGTAAAATGATTGAATCTCCAAAAAGTTTCCAAGTTGCATGTACAGTATTAACACAAATTATTGCAGCAGTAGCTAGTAGTCAATATGGTGGACAATCAGTAGATATTAAACATTTAGGAAAATATTTAAGAAAAAGTGAAGAAAAATTCAGAAAAGAATTAACAGAAAAATATAGTAAAAAACTTTCTAAAGATATTATTAATGAAATAGTTGCAGATAGACTTAAAAAAGAATTATCAGCAGGTGTTCAAACGATTCAATATCAAATAAATACATTAATGACTACAAATGGACAATCTCCTTTTGTAACAGTATTTTTAAATTTAGAAGAAAATGATCCATACATAAAAGAAAATGCTATGATAATACAAGAAATCTTAGAACAAAGATATAAAGGTATTAAAAATGAAGTAGGTGTATATGTAACACCAGCATTCCCAAAACTAATATATGTATTAGATGAACATAATAGCTTAAAAGGTGGAGAATATGACTATTTAACAAAATTAGCTGTTAAATGTTCATCAAAAAGACTATATCCAGATTATATTTCAGCTAAAAAAATGCGTGAAAATTATGAAGGTAATGTATTTGCACCAATGGGATGTAGAAGTTTCTTATCTGCTTGGAAAAATGAAAAAGGTGAACATCAATTTGAAGGAAGATTCAATCAAGGTGTTGTAAGTTTAAATTTACCTCAAATAGCAATAGTGGCAGATGGGGATGACACTAAATTCTGGGAAATATTAGATGAAAGATTAGAATTATGTTTTGAAGCTTTAATGTGTAGACATTATTCACTTCTTGGAACATCATCAGATATATCACCTGTACATTGGAGATATGGAGCTATAGCTAGATTAAAACAAGGAGAAAAAATAGATAAATTATTAAAAGGTGGATATTCAACAATATCTCTTGGATATATTGGTTTATATGAAGTAACAAAATTAATGAGAGGTGTAGCACATACAAATAAAGCTGGACAAGAATTTGCATTAACATTGATGAATAAATTAAGAGATGTTACAGCTAAATGGAAAAAAGAAACAAATATAGGTTTCGCACTTTATGGAACACCAGCAGAAAGTTTATGTTATCGTTTTGCCAGAATAGATAAAGAAACTTTTGGAGAAATTAGAGATATAACAGATAAAGGATATTATACAAATTCATACCATGTTGATGTTAGAGAAAAAATTGATGCATTCGAAAAATTATCTTTTGAAGCAGAATTCCAAAAATTATCAACTGGTGGAGCAATATCATATATAGAAGTTCCAAATATGCAACATAATCTACCAGCAATGGAATCAGTTGTTAAATTCATATATGAAAACATACAATATGCTGAATTTAATACAAAATCAGATTTCTGCCATGAATGTGGATTTGATGGAGAAATAATAATAAATGAAGATTTAGAATGGGAATGTCCAAATTGCCATAATAAAGATAAAAATAAAATGAGTGTAACAAGAAGAACATGTGGGTACTTAGGAGAGAATTTCTGGAATGTAGGTAAGACAAAAGAAATAAAACAACGTGTATTACATTTATAAAAAAGAAATCTGTCAATAGAGTAATCTTTGACAGATTTTTTCTATGAAAGGAGAAAACTATGAACGAATATATGAAACAAGCAAAAAGAAATGCTGAAGATGGAATCGAAAGAGGAGATGGAGGACCTTTTGGAGCAGTTATAATAAATGCTGAAGGAGATATAGTAGGAAATGGGAATAACAGAGTATTAGTAGACAAAGACCCAACAGCACATGCTGAAATAATAGCAATAAGAGATGCTTGCAAAAACTTAGACACTTATGATTTAACAGGATGTATACTATATACTTCATGTGAACCATGTCCAATGTGTTTATCTGCAATAATTTGGGCAAATATTAAGAAGGTATATTATGGATGTACAAAAATGGATGCAGCAAATCTAGGTTTTAGAGATGACATGATATATGACTATATAAGAGGTGCAAATTTTAGAGTATTAGAAACAAACCAATTATCTAGAGAAGAATGTCTAAAAACATTTATAAAATATAGAGGTCAAAAAGGAATAATTTACTAAGAAAAGGAAATAATTTATTTATAGAATATATATAAGGAGAATATCTATGAATAAATTAATGTTAAAACTAAATAAAAAGCAAGAAGTAAATTTATCTGAGTTAATTAATATTGCAAATGATTCTAACAGTAAGGTTAGGATAGATTTTGAAAAGGAAAATATAGTTGTTGAAGATATTGAAAAATTAGCTATAACTAATTTTGTTACAGCAGTTGAAAAATACTATGATATTATATATGTAGACATTGTAAATAATGAAAGAACATTAATAGATAGCAATTGGATGATTGGAATAGATGATAATAATAGAATAGTAGATAAAAAACCATCTTTAACATCTATAGAATTAGAAACTATAAACATGAATGGACAAAAAATGTAAAAGGAACTATATATTAGTTCTTTTTTCATATGTAAAATAAAAGGGAATTTTAAAAACAATCCAACTTTTAAAATCTGAAATAATGTGATATAATATATCGTATAATTAAAAAGTAAACAAATGAGATAGGAGAAATAAAATGAATACATTAGAAATATTATACCTATATCCAGATATTTTAGAATTATATGGAGATTATGGGAATATACAAGTATTAAAATATAGAACAGAAAAAAGAGGAATAAAATGCAATATAACACCATACTCAATAGGTGATGAAATACCAGACTTTACTAAATATGATTTAGTATTTGCTGGTGGAGGAGCAGACCAAGAACAAGCGATATTATCTGAAGATTTATTAAAACTTAAAGATAATATACAAGAAGCGGTGAATAAAGGGGTATTCTTTCTTCTTATTTGTGGAGCATATCAATTGTTTGGAAAATACTATAAAGGAGTAGAAGGTAATATAATACCCGGATTAAATATCTTTAATTATTATACAGAAGCAAATAGTGATAGAAAACAAAGATGTATAGGTAATATAATAATTGAAACAAAATTAAATAATGAATTAGTTAAAATAATAGGTTTTGAAAATCATGGTGGACAAACATATGATGTAGAAAATCCATTTGGAGAAGTATTAGTTGGAAATGGAAATGGATTTGAAAATAAATATGAAGGATTTTTCAAAGATAATGTACTTGCAACATATCTACATGGACCACTTTTATCTAAAAATCCACAATTAACAGATTATATTATAAAAAAATGTCTAGATAGAAAAAGTGGCGGAGATATAGAATTAATAAAATTAAATGATGAATTTGAAGAAAAATGTAGAGAACAATTATTTGAAAGGTTTATAAAAGAATAGGAGATAATCTTATGAATCAGAATATAAGTATAGAATTTAAAATATATTTAAAAGAAAACCAATATGATAAGTGTTGCAAAATTATACGAAACATATTAATTGAATATATAGTAAATAAGATTAATAAAAATATAGATGGTATTAAATATACATATACAAATATGTCAGATTTAATAAAAGTAAGCACAAAATACATTAAAGATGAAGATAAATACATAGCAGGAAAAATAGAAAATTACGCATATGATGAAACATATATAGAAGAATTAGAAAGATTACTAATAATTTGTAGGACATATGGAATTAATAATTTGAAGTTGGATGGTTTAATTAATGAGTAATAACAAAGATATTTGGAATTGGGAAAAAGATATAGATAGGATCTTTAAAAAATGGTTCTTAAATAATAAAAAGATAGAGACATATAAATATTTAAATAATGATATTAGAAGTATAACTAAATTGTTAAACACACGAATAAAGCAAGGAATATCAGCAGAAGAAGCATTAGAAGAAATCTTAGATGAAATATATAA
This sequence comes from uncultured Clostridium sp., assembly GCA_964371215.1. GTDB lineage: Bacteria > Bacillota > Clostridia > TANB77 > CAG-508 > CAG-269. The sequence goes on along the minus strand of CAYJKU010000022.1, from coordinate 4,931 downwards.
TGTTGGGGTTGAATATTCTGAGATATCTAATTCATTAAGTTCTAAGCTATATCAATTAGAAGGTGTAAAGTATTTGACTAATCTAGAAGTTTTAAAAGAGAAATATACTGAATATGTTGACTTGGATAAAAAAAATATAAGTATAGATAAATGTATATTAGATTCAAATGTAAATTTAAGTGCAAGAACTATTATAGCAGAAGCTATGGAGATAATAAAAGAAAATGAAATTTCTCAAAATGTAAAGAGTTCAGATGAAAAAAATATTAAAGATTTGAGTATTGCATTTAATGATGTGAAAAATACATTAGAATTAAATATTAGAGAACAACAAATTAAAATTATGGAATGTATAGGGGAATTTTTAGAAAAAACAGGTACATTAAAAAAATATTTAACAACACATAATACATTAAATAGTTATGTAGATGGAGTTAATTTTAAATATAAATTTAAATCAGAAGGACAAAAAGATGAAATAGGGTTAAAAGATATATTTACAGAAGATTATTTAAAAAAACAAGATTTGGAACATATTGAGGCACTAAGTGCATTTTGGCAAAATAGATTTGCTAAGCAGTTAAAAAGTTATAATAAAGGACTATTTTTAGCTGCACAAACAACTAGCGATAAAGTAAATTTAGAAGAAGATGGTCAGTTAGCATCACAGAAATTACTATTAATAGAAAGGATATGTACATGTATAGATGTAAATATAAAATCTAATTTAGATTTATATATAAATAGAGATTTATCAGACAAAGAAAACAAAGATAATATTAGTAATGAAATTGTACAGATAATTGCAAGCATAGAAGAAAAATATGGTGAAAAATATCAAGAAAAGATTAAAGAAATAGATGAAAATGCATCAAAAGCTAAGATAAGTGATGAAATAACAGTATATTTAAACAGTCTTTCAGCAATTAAAAATGTATATAAGGCAAAAACAGCCTTAGTAGCACATATGATGAGAGGATTAAAAAATAAAAAATATTCTGAAAATTGGGGAGTAATGAAAGAAGCAGATGGTGGAATAGATAGATATGTATTAATAGGAATAGATATTGAAAAATTTAATATGCCATTAAGATTACATTTGAAAAAAGAAGAATTAGAAGATTTAAATATAGGTGAGATTCCAGAATATTTAGGTTCAGAAGATTTTAAAGATATGAAAACAAATGTATTTATGCCTTTAAATAGAAGACAAATAAAAGAAATAATTACAGAATTAAAGAAAAAACCAGATAATAAAAGACTACTACATTTAAGATATCTAAGTAAAAAAGAAAAGAAACCAGAACATTGGAAAAGAGAAAAGAAACCAGAACACTTAAAAAAAGATATAGTAGAAGATAATAAAAATAGATAGAGCCAGTATATTTATACTGACTCTTTTATTATGTATTTTTAATTTTCAATATCTCTTTTCTAGTAGGCTGTAATGAAGTGTAATTAGCAATAACATACTTTTTAGTTGAAGTTGAATATAAAGAGTTAACAGCTTCTTCTAAATTTAAATATGGATGTATCATATTTTCATCAAAACCAGAAGTTTTAATTCTAATTGCAATATCATAAGCTCTATCACCAGCAGTTATAATTCTAGAAACATTTTTTAAATCATTAAAATCTATATCCCAAATCCAAGAAACATCTTTACCATCTGCTTTTTGATCATTAAGAACAAACAAAAGTTCTTTTTCGGAGTTATCTTCGTTTAATATTCTAAGACTAACATTTGAACCTGTTGGATTTTTAGCCAGGTTAATAATTGTTTCATTACCTTTAATAGTTAAGTATTCTAATCTACCATTATTTAATACAAAACTATTAAAAGAGGTTTTAATATCTTCTGTAGATATATTATATAAAGAAAGAATAGATAGTGCAGCAGTAAAGTTATACATAGTGTAAATAGTATTAAATTTAGTAGTATATTCTATATCATCAACTAAAAACGAACAAGTGTTTAGATTTATATTATTAGCATATGTAGCTATTGGATTATTCCCATAATCACAATTAGGGCATTTGAATTTACCTATATGAGAATATTGATAATATTCATATTCCAATCTAGTACTACAAAATGGACAGAATTTACCTTCACCAGCTTCTTTCATATCTGTTGTGGCATATTCGTATTTATCTAAACTAAAATATTTAACATTTGTGTTATTAGGGTTAGCTAAGCCAAGTCTTGCTACATTAGGGTCATCATTATTTAATATCAAATTACCAGTATATGTTTTTAAGAATTCGTTTATTTTAAGTATCAAAGACTCTACTTCACCATTTCTATCTAATTGATCTCTAAAGAAGTTAAGTATAAGAAGAGAATCTAATTTAATGTCTTTAAATATGATAGGAATATATCCTTCATCTACTTCAAATATTAAATAATCTGCTTTGATTTTACCATTAAGAGAACAGTTCTTTAATAGAGTAGATAAGATACCAGTTTCCATATTATTTCCTTCTGTATTACTTAAAACAGTTTTACCTGATGTTTTCAAAGAATGAACTATAATGTTATTTGTCATTGTTTTACCATTAGTTGCAGTAACTGCCATTACAGGAGAATTTATTTTAAAATATTTAAAGATATTTGGATTCATATCATATGCTATTTTACCAAGGAGATTACCTCCTTTTTTACCGGCTATTTTTAATCCTATATTTAATATTTTCATTAATAATATTATAAAAAAGTTTTTCATATGTATTCCTTTCAAATTTAACTTATATTAAATGTAATTATAACAAAAATAGTGAAAAATACAATAAAAATTGCAATATTATTGAAAAAACTAAATATGTATGATTAAATTATATTAAGATTCGTAAATAAAGGAGAAAGTATATTATGAATAAAAGAAATAGTACAAGAAAAATAATGGTAGGTAATGTTCAAATAGGAGGACAAGATAAAGTTGTTATTCAATCAATGTGTAATACTAAAACAAAAGATGTAGTAAATACAGTAAAACAAATAAATGAATTAGAAAAATTAGGTTGTGAAATCATAAGGGTTGCTTGTTTAGATATAGAAGATGCTAAAGCAATTAAAGAAATAAAAAAGCAAATAAATATACCGATTGTTGCAGATATTCATTTTGATTATAAGATAGCTTTAGAAGCAATAGAAGCAGGAGTAGATAAGATTCGTATAAATCCAGGTAATATTGGTAGTGAAGAAAAAGTAAAGGCTGTTGTAGATAGTTGTAGCAAAAAAGGTATCCCAATCAGAATAGGTGTTAATGCAGGTTCACTTGAAAAAGACTTATTAGAAAAATACGGTAAGCCAACTTCTAAAGCAATGGTTGAGAGTGCTAAAAAACATATAGATATTTTAGAAAGATTAGGTTTTAAAGATTATGCTGTTTCATTAAAAGCTTCGAATTTAGATTTATGTATAGATAGTTATATAGAAGCGTCAAAAACATTTGATTGTCCTCTTCATATTGGTGTTACAGAAGCGGGAACAGAGTTTAGTGGAACTATTAAATCTAGTATTGGGATTGGATATTTATTAAGACAGGGTATAGGGGATACAATTAGAGTATCACTTTCAGATGATCCGACAAAAGAAATTCCAGTTGCTAAAGAAATACTTAAAAATTGTAACTTATATTCTAAATCTCCAACTATTATTGCTTGTCCTACTTGTGGTAGAACTCAAATAGATTTGATTCCAATGGCTAAAGAGGTTGAAGCTTTTCTGCAGACAATAGAATCTAATATTACTGTTGCTGTTATGGGATGTGCTGTTAATGGTCCTGGTGAAGCAAGAGAAGCGGATATTGGAACTGCTGGTGGAGTGGATGAAGGTTTAATATTCAAAAAAGGTGAAGTTATTAAAAAGGTTAAACAAAGTGAAATTGTTGATGTTTTAAAAGAAGAAATTTTGAAGATGATATAAAGAAACAAAAAAGAAGCGGATATAAATTAATATATTTGCTTCTTTTAATAATTATATTTAATTATCTATATACCCGATAAAAGGTAAATTCCTATATTTCTCATCATAATCTAAACCATATCCAATAACGAATTTATCTGGAATAGTAAAACAAGTATAATCTGAATTAATATTAAATGTTCTTCTATCTGGTTTATCTAGTAGAGTACATATTTTTAAAGATTTAGGTTTTTTCTGGTTTAGATAATCATATAACCATGTTAAAGTTCTACCAGTATCAATAATATCTTCAATAATTATTACATCCTGATTTTCAATATCACAATTCAATCCTAAATCAAAAGATATTTTTCCGGTACTTTCAGTCTTATTATAACTAGAAACTTTGATAAATTCTAATCTAACGTCTTTAGTAATATTTTTAGATAAATCCGCAGTAAAGTAGACTGAGCCTTTTAAGATACATATAAAAATTAGTTTGTCTGAATTAATATAATCTTTTTCTATTTCTTGCGCTAATTCTTTAATCCTGTTTTGTAATTTATCTTCATCTATTAATATTTTTAAATTATTCATATATTCTCTCCAATAAAAATTTAGTTTAATTGTATAACTAGGAGAAAAAAATTTCAATATATTTAAGGAAAATATATAAAATTGTTGAAAAAAAGCATATGAGATGGTAAAATATAAAAAAATTTAGGAGGAATAAAATGAAAACATTATTAAAAAATGGAACACTAATTGATTACAAAACAAAGATTTTTGGAAAGAAAGATATTTTAATTGAAAATGATAAAATATCTAAAATAGCTGACACTATTACAGAAGAAACAGATAAAGTTATTGATTGTACTAATTTATATATTATGCCTGGAATGATTGATATTCACTGCCATTTAAGAGAACCTGGTTTTGAACACAAAGAAACAATTGCAACAGGTAGCAAAAGTGCCGTTAGTGGTGGTTTTACAACTATTTGTCCTATGCCAAATACAAAACC
>CAYJKU010000021.1:0-18992 GCA_964371215.1 uncultured Clostridium sp. | reverse complement strand
CTATTTTACTATATTTTTGGCTAGAAATCAAGGTTTACGTTCATTTAATTATATTATAATATAATTTTTCTCAGATTTGGTTAAATTTATACTACCAAATTTTGACACATGAACAGTATCTTCTATTCTAACTCCAAATTTTCCAGCAACATATATTCCTGGCTCATTAGTAACTACCATATTCTCTTTTAAATTAACATCCAGAGTATTCCCTATATATGGGTTTTCATGAATCTGTAATCCAACCCCATGACCTAAACTATGTATTAAATCATATCCATGTAATCCAAAATCATTTTGTACCATTTTTGTAAGCATTTTTGTGCTCATTCCATCACGCATTTCTCTTGTTGTTTGAATTTGATTCTTTAATACTAAATTATATGCTCTTTTTACTTCTTCTGACACCTCTCCAGTAAAAAAAGTTCTTGTCATATCTGAACAATATCCATTTACTTTACATCCCATATCTATCATTATTATATCATTTTCTTGGATCATTCTATCTGTTGGTTTAGAATGTGGTTTAGAAGTATTTTCACCTGATGCAACTATTGTTTCAAATGCAAGCCCTTCTGATCTTTCTTTGAAATATTCTTCTATTTCTTTTGCTATTTGTTTTTCTGTCATACCTCGTTTTATATATGTTAATATATATGAAAAACAATTATCTGTAATTTCACAAGCTTTCGTTATGCTTGATAATTCTTCTTTTTCTTTTATCATTCTTTGCTTTTCTATTATATTTTCTGTTTCAACAAAATTATTTATTTTATATTTTCTTATATATTCTTTATATTTTGCATATGTAACATGATTTTCTTCAAAACCAATATTCTCACAAAATAAAAAGAAATTTTCATAATCATCTCTTGACAGATCATGTGAATCATATACTATAATTTCATCAAAAAGAGTTAATATACTTTGAACTTCTTCTATATATCTAGAATCTGTTATATATATATTATCCTTTCTCGTTAAAATCAATTCACCTTCTGCATCTATATTTGTTAAATATTTTATATTTACTGGATTAGATATAATTATTCCTTGTAAATCTAAACTTGCCATTTTATTTCTTAACCATTGTAATTTAGAATTCATTTTATCCCCCCACTTTTCATTCTAATTATCCTGTATACATTCCTAATGAAAATATTTCCATTAAGACATTTTTCATTTGTTCAAATGGTATAAATATACTAATATATGTAGCAATAACTATAAAAGGACCAAATGGTATATATTCATCTTTTTTCTTTATTTTTGTTACAAGTAATACAACACTTAATATTGCTCCAATCAAAAACGAAACAAGTGTTATTATAAACATATTAGACCAACCAAAAAATAGACCTAATGCTCCCATTAATTTGACATCTCCAAATCCCATTGCTTCTTTACCATATATAAGTCCACCTATTGAAGTAATACCTAAGAATATTCCTCCACCAACTAACATTCCTAATAACATATTAATTGTTATTGAAAAATTAGAAATTCCGTAAATAAATGCTGTTATTAAACCTATTTCAAATATTAATAAATTTAGTCTATTTGGTATTATCTGTAATTTGTAATCTATTACAAATGCAGATAATAAAAGTGGTGTTAATAACATAAATTTTATTAAATCCAAATTTGCTATAAATGTGTCTTTTATTCCAAATATATATAATAATATTACATATGTAATAGATGTTAATAACATTAATATATAATTAGGTTTAAATTTGGTTTTATATTCTGAAAATATTTCTTTTGAAAATACTTTCTTATATTCGGGTAATCTTTTATTTGCCCAATCAACTAATTGCCCAATTATAAATCCTATTATTACTATTCCAAGATAATATCCTATGTGTATATCATTAAAATACATTTTAAAACTCCCCTTTATTACTCTTTTGTTTATTTTTTTGGTATTTTTCCACTATTCTTTTTTCTATAGGTCTTTTAAATGCTGTATACCAAAATTCTTTTTCTTCTATTGGATCTACTAATATTGTAAACATTTTACACCTATTTCCACCAATTACATCTGTAAATATTTGATCTCCAACAACACCTATTTCTTCTGATGGAATATTTAATTCTTTTTGAATTTTTAAGAAACCTGATTTTAATGGTTTCTTAGCAAAATATATGTATTTAATTCCTAATCTTCCTGATACATTTAATATTTTTTGTTTATTATTTGTATTTGATAATATATATAGTTTTACTCCTTGACCTAACATTTCCTTAGCCCATTTTACTACTGATTCTTCCATTTTTTGTGAGTAATTTATTAATGTATTATCCACATCTAATATTAATGCTTTTAAATTATTCTTTTTTAAAAATTCTATTGAGATATTTTCAACTCTTGTTATGTATTCTTTTGGATATAAATTCATCTTCTTCCTCCGCATAATTTATCAACTATATATTATCAATTTCCTACAATTTTGTCAATGATTTTGATAATTAAACACTTTAAAAGAAAACAAGAATGTGTATACATACACATTCTATAATTAACTATTTAGCAAATCTATGTTGCCCAATTGTAATCGTTTCTGGCCTTGACCATATCCATTGATTTGTTGCTGTAGCTGGATTAAAATAATATATTGCTCCATATGTTGGATCCCAACCATTTAATGCATCTTGTGCTGCCTTTTTAGAAGTTTCATCTGGTTCTAAATTTACTTGTCCATCTGAGACTGCATCAAATGCACCTGCCTGATATATGACTCCTGCTATTGAATTTGGGAAAGAACTACTCTTAACCCTATTTAGAACAACTGCTCCTACTGCAACCTGTCCTTCATATACTTCTCCTCTTGCTTCTCCATGTATTATTCTTGCTAATAAGTTCAAATCATTTGAATTGGTAGTATTATTCTCACTACCATCTTCATTTGAATTTATCCCAATAGCTTTTAATGTTTCTACACCTGCAATCCCATCAACAGTTAAACTATTTTTTTCTTGAAAATTTTTAATGGCTTCCATTGTTTCGCTTCCATATATTCCATCTACTTCCCCTGTATAATATCCCCATCGCTTTAATTTTTCTTGTATCTGTTTGACTTCATCACCTTGTGAACCATATTCCGAAACAACCTCTGTGGAAATATCATTTTTCACTAAATAGATTAAAGATGTACTAATTAATATTACTATTAACAAACTAATACATATTTTTCCATCCATACCACAACTTTTATTATTAATATATTTCATGATTTCTCCTTATCCAAATTTTAGCATTTATATTATTTTGAACAAAAAAAAATTAAATATACTCTATTAAAATAAAAAACCTCTTACCACATAAATGGTAAGAGGAAAAGAAAGGTTCGGACTCATTTGAGCCCTCGAAGCTCTTGTAATCTTTTTATATACTATTAAATACTTTTAAATTATACCATGCATTTTCTTTTTTTGCAAGTCTTTTAACAATTTAAGAACAAAATGTACATAATATACTTTCTAATCCAATATCTATATTTATTAATCCCGACTTATAATTAAAATCCAAATCACATAACTCTTGAACTATTCTTCTTAAATCTTTTTCAGAAAACATTCTAGCTTGTGCTTTATACTTATTAACTAAAAAAGTTTGATTTGGTTTTAATCCTAAAGTTTCAACCATATCTTTCCTATATTCTTCTGCTTTTTTTGTAAGATATAATTTTTTAAAATGATTATATAATGTTATTAATATTTTTTGTACTGGTTCTTTTGCATATATTAGATTATGAAGCACTTCTAAAGATTTTTTAATATCTTTTTTTCCTAAATTATCTGTTAAATCAAATATTATACTTTCAAACTTTTTTGTAGATAAATTATCTATATCCTCTATTGTTATTTTCCCGTTTTCTCCGACAAATTCTATTAATTTACGTATTTCATTAATTAATTCTTGCATATTTGTACCACATGATTCAATAAAATATTGCATCGTACTATCATCAATGTTGACTTTATACCCACTACATATAGCTTTTATTCTTGATTTAATTTGAGTTGGTTTTTGAAAATCAAATTTACATACTGTTCCTATTTCTTCTAATGCCTTATATATTTTTAATCTACTATCTACATCATCTTCAACAAATACTAGTACAACACTACTATTTATATTGTTACTATTAATTTTTAAATATTCAATTAATTTATCTCTAAAATTTTGTATTTCTATATTTTTTCTTTTTCCATCTTTTCCAATTAAATTAGAATTTTTAACTATAATTAATTTTTTTTCAAAACCAAAAGCAGGTGTTTCAATTTCGGAAATCAAACTTTTATAGCTATTTTCATCTATATTTATATAATTTATTCCTTTAATCAAATCACCAAAAGCATTTTTGATTTTTCTCAACATATTATCTAATAAAAATAATTCTTCTCCAAAAAGTAGATATATAGAATTTAATTTATTACTATTTAATTCTTTTTCCAAATTTTCTATAGTTACCATATCTTATCCTTCTATTTCCCCATATGTATTTTAGGTTTTTTCCAACCCGCTGTTTTAACTTTTAATTCTTTTACAATACTCTTAGCATAATCACTTTCAATTTTACTTAAACTATAATTAAAATAACTAATATCATAACCATATGCTACTGCTTGTAAAAGAAATTCTAATTTATCTAATTCACCTACAAGTTTAGATTCTTCTGTTTTTCTTTCTTCAAACTCTTCCCAAATTTCTAAATAGTCATTATCAAATTTAATATCTTTAAGAACTTTTTTCACTGCTATTCTTTCTTGATTATGTTTCTCCTCAGGAGTTATATTATCAAAAGGAGTATAATCACCTAAATATATTTCACCTAATTCGTGTACTATACACATTTTTAAACATTTCAATACATCTACATCAAATTTATATTTTTGTATAACAGACAAACATAAAAGTGCAACTGAAAAGGAATGTCCCGCTACTGTTTCACATTTTTCTTTATGTTCTAATCCTATTCTATTTTTAAGCCAACCTTGTCTATATAAATTTTTCAATTGATTATATTGCATATAAAATGTTAAAACATCATTATCCAAACTATCAAATCTTAATAATGGTAATGTATCTTTTATGTAATTTTCATTCTCATCTTTTAATATTTCTGATTCTTCCATAATTATATTCCTCAAATCTATTATAGTTTTTCTGCAAATTTAGCAGAATGAGCATGACATATTCCTATTGCCATACTATCTGTTATGTCATCTAATTTAGGTAATTTATCTGTTTTGAGTATCATTTTAACCATTCGTTGTACTTGCATTTTATCTGCTCTTCCATACCCTACAACTGCTTGTTTTATTTGAAGAGGTGTATATTCATATGTTGCTATTTTATGAATTCTTGCAGTTACTAATACAACACCTCTAGCTTGTGCAACATTTATTGCTGTAGTAACATTTGTATTGAAGAATAGCTCTTCAATTGACATTACATCTGGTTTATATTCTTCTATTATCTCATTTAATTCGTTATGAATCTTTTCAAGTCTTAAAGGAAATGATTCTCCTGCTTTTGTTTGTATCGCACCTGAAGTTATTAATGTAAATTTATTTCCTATATACTCAATTACACTATATCCAACAATTGCAAATCCTGGGTCTATTCCTAATATCTTCATCTTGTCGTTTCCTATTCTCCTTATCTTCGTAACATTATCCTAAACACTTCAGCAACACTCCACGCTTGTGCTATTGTCCCTTTTGGTAATTGTGGTTCTTTTGAATCATATATTTCTGCAATACTACCTAAACATCCTCTTGTGTATATTTCTTTATTAAATGTTACTTCAACCTGTTCTACTAATCTATCTATTTCATATTCTAATTCTTCTTTATCTGTTTTTTTCTTTTTAAATTTCACTCCATTTTTAAGAGAATTATAATATAAACCTAATAACCATGGCCAAGTTATACCTTGATGATAACTATTATCTCTTTGCTCATTATCTCCTTGATATATTTCAACATATCCTTCTTCACCTGCTGCTAATGTCTTTAATCCATATGGATTTAGTAACTTATTTTTTACTGTATCTAATATTTCATCTGCTATTTTTGTATCTAAATCTATTATTGGATATGTTAAACTAAGTGCAAATAATTGATTTGGTCTAATCTTGTCATCTGTGACTGTGTCTTTTAAACATTTTTTATCTGGATTATAGAATTGTTTTTCAAATGTTCTTCTACAATTCCCTGCTAGTTCTTTATATACATATGCTCTTTTAGGAAAACCACATTTAACAGTTAACTCTTCCATAATCTTATTTGCATTATACCAAAGTGCGTTTATCTCTACTGCTTTTCCATTTCTAGGTGTTATTGCTTTTCCGTTATATTTAGCATCCATCCACGTATTTTGTGTATTCAATGTTCCTGAACTAATTAATCCATCATTTTCTAAACATATATTATTATCATCAAAATCTATTCCTTGACAATATCTATCTATTATTTCTTCTAATTTATGGAAAATATTTTGTCTAATAAATTTATAATTTCCTGTATACTCTAAATATTTTTGAACTTGCTCAAATAATAATAATGCTGCATCAACACTGTTATATAATGGTTCATTTTCTCTTCCAGAATAACCATTTGGGATTAGTCCATATTTAATATCTCTAACCATCATTAATAATACATCTTCAGCTATTTCAAATCTTTTAGGGATTAATAATAATCCTTCAAAAGATATTAATGAATCTCTTCCCCAATCTAAAAACCAATGATATCCTGCAATTAATGTGTGTAGTCCTCTACTTGGTCTATTTACAATAAAATTGTCGCTAGCTATTAAGTATGTTTTTATCAATTCATCATATTCTTTTTCTTTTTTAGATTTTTTAGATTTTTTATTATCTATTAATAATGATTTATCAAAAATATCATGTAATCTTTTAATCTCATCATTTATTATATGTTTTAAATTTTTACTTTCTAAATTATTTTCTAATGAACACATAAATGATATTTCTTTTTCTTCATTTGGTTCTATTTCTATTTCAAAAATTCCTGGAATAACATGATTCTCTTCTGCTTCAAATCCACGCTTTTCCTCTTCAATATAAAACATATTATCAAAAGTATTATTTTCATTTCTTAAATATTTACCATCTGAGATATTCATATACACTGGTACATCATTATTGTTATTTATAATCATAGAAATTTCTTTATTTCTTATTGTTTGTTTTACATCATATTTAAAATTTGTATTCATATAATGAAAATCTCTTAATGTTATTATAGGACTCAGTTTCAATTTAGTTTTAGCATCAATATTTCTTATTTTATAAAAAACACCTACTGTATTTTTACCATATTCCATACATATTATTTTTGAAATTTCAATTCCATTTATTTCATACTTAAATATAGGTAAATATTCTTTTTCAAATTCTTCCTGATATTTAAACCCATCTGAAATATAATTTTTACATATATTTGTATATAATATATGTTCTGTTCCATCTATTTCTATACTTTCATCTACTTTGGATAACACTAAATGTCTTCCTCCTGGTTCAAACAATGAAGCTACCAATAATCCATGATATTTTCTTGTATTTGCACCAATAATTGTTGAAGAACTATATCCTCCAATTCCATTTGTTATTATCCATTCTTTTGTAATTCCTTCTTGTATATTTAAATTTTCCTTTGTTATTTTCATATTAAAACCTCTTTTACACTATTTTGTTTTATTTAACATCTCTAGCATTTCTTGTCTTATTTGTTCTGGTGTTTTTTTTCTTCCTCTAGCACTCTTTGGTTTTTGAGTAACCTCTTCTTTTTCTACTTTTTTTTCTTTTCTCATTTGCTCTGAAATAGGACTTTTCTTTATTCTCGTGTCCTTAGTTTTCGTTTTTCTTTTCTTCGCTTTTTCATCAGAAGATCTTATAGATTCTATTCTATCACTATATTTAGTTCTAAATTTACTTTTTCCTCTTGTAGTTTCTTTTTTAGATGTATTTCCTTTTTTATTTCTTCTTTCCATGTCTTTTTTAGTCTTATTAATTCTTTTTTCTTGTTTTAATTTATTATTTAACATCATAAATTGTGGATCATTTTGCTTATCTTGATATCTTAAATCATCACATATTAATTCAATTATTGATGATGCAACTAAATTTGGATCATGTCTAATATAGTCATCAGAAATTACAGCTATATCTCTTTGTAAAAATTTGATTCCTTTTATTTTATCTATATCTTGTTCTACTAAATCTTGACCTTCCATATTGTATTTTTTAATAAATTCTGGAATTATTTCACCTGTATCATATATACAATAATCAATTAATCCTTTCCCACAATGGTCTGTTATGGCATTTAGGTGATCAGCCACACTATAGTCATCTGTTTGCCCTGGTTCTGTCATTATATTATTTATATACACCTTTATTCCTGTACTTTCACGTATTGCTCTTGCAACTCCATTAACTAATAAATTCGGAATAACATTTGTATATAAGCTTCCTGGTCCTATTATTATAGCATCTGCATTTTTAATTATATCTAATACACCTGGGGTAGCTCTACAATTAGATGGTTCTATATATATTCTATTTATCTTCGTCAATTTTTCTGATACAACTTCTGGTATTCTTGATTTTTCACTAACCATGTATCCATTTGCTAATTCAGCCACTATGTTCATTTCATCTAATGTTACTGGTATTACTTTACCAACCATATTAAATATTTCGTTACTTTTCATAACAGAATCTTCAAAATTACCATATATTTCTTTCATTGCCGAAAAATATATATCTGAAAATTTCAATCCACCTAATTTGCCTTTTGTAAAAGTGTAATCTAATAAATTACTTAAACCATCTTCTATTCTAAGTGAAGATATGCTATCTTTCACATCATCTAATGGTAATACACCTAATTCTTTTCTTGAATTTGACTCTTCTCCATATTCTGAAATTGTTACTATTGCTGTTAAATTATCTGTATAGTTCTTTAATCCAGATAAGACTGTATTAAGTCCAGCTCCTCCACCTATAACAACAATATTCGGACCTTGATTATATACTTTTTTGTTAAATATTAATGATTTTAAATTAACCCTTTTATTTTTTCCAATTCTATCATCTGTTGATTCTATCAAAACTTCTAATGTTCTTTTATTTAATGAAATTAATCCTATAACTAATAATAAAAATCCTACAACAAACACTCCTATTATTTTACCAACAGATATAAATGACATTTCTTTTGTAACTATAATTTCTGCTAATCCATAGCATACCAACGATATTCCAACTAATATTAAAAATATCCATCTTTTCATTTTATAACTAGATTTAAACCATTGTAACATTCCTATCATTTTTTCACTACCTCCTGAGATTTACCTACAATTTCAATCTCTAACTCTATTTCTTTATTTGTTTTTTCATATACAATTTTTTTAATTTCTTCTACCAATTCTATAACATCTCTTGCAGTTGCTTCGCCTGAATTTATTATAAATCCTGCATGTTTTTCAGATACTTTTGCTCCTCCAATAGTATAACCTCTTAAGCCACATTCATCAATAATCTTAGCAGTTATGTAGTCTTTTCCTCTTTTAAATGTGCTCCCAGCATTTGGGTATTCTAATGGTTGTTTATCTTTTCTGCTTTGTAAATATTCATCCATCTTAGCTTTGATTTTTTCATATTTTCCTTTAGTTAAACATAACCCAACTTCTGTAATTATATATCCTCTGTCTTTAAATATGCTTGTTCTATATTCCAATTCCATTTCTTTTTTTTCAAAAACTTTTTCTTGGCCATTATAGTCAACACATTTTACATATTCTAATACATCTTTCATTTCTTTTCCATATGCACCTGCGTTCATCACAACAGCTCCACCAATTGTTCCAGGTATTCCACTTAATTCTTCAAACCCAGATATTTCATTTTTTAATAAAAAATATCCTAATTTGCTTAATTTCATCCCTGCCCCTATTTCTAATTTTATTGTTCCATTTTCCTCTTTTATATATATTTCATTTTCATCGATTCTAATTAGTAAAGTTATACCATTTATACCTTCATCTGTAATTAAAACATTTGTACAATTTCCTAATATCGTTATGTTTATCTCATTACATTTTGCTAGTTCTAATACCTTAAGTAATTCTTGTTTATTTAGTACATTAATTAAACATTCTGCAGTACCACCTATTTTAAAACTAGTATATCTCTTCATTGATTCATTAAATTTAATGTTATTTTTATCTAATGTTGAATTTTCGATAAGATTTTTAATATTCATTTATTCACTTCCCATAATCTATTCATGTATTTTTAAAATTACACTTAATATTTCTTATTCAAATTACTTGTTCACTATATCATTTTTCAGAAAAAAAAACAAGTAATTTAATTATATCCTAATTAAATTACTACTATCATTTTCATTCTTTTCTTCTTTACTTTTACATTTTTATGTGCTATACTTTAGAAAAAAGTAAGGAGTGAATATATGAGTCAAAATTCTGATAATACTACTACTTTAGCACGAAATAAAGTTTTAATTTTATATATCTTAAAACAAATTGCTCAAGATATTAGAGAAGATGATTTATTTAAGATTATTTCAACAATTGATAATATAAACTATTTCATATTTAAGCAAATATTAAAAGATTTAATCGATTCTAAATTAGTAGATTTGTTTACAAAAGATGATGACCAAGTTGTTAAAATAACTGTTCAAGGTATCAACGCACATTCTCTTACAAAAAATGTCTTACCAGGTCTTGTAAAATTAAAAGCTGATAATACTTTTAAAGAAGTTTTTTCTAAAATCGAAGAAGAATCTTCTGTAGTTGCAGAATTTATACCTAAAGATGAAAATAATTATACTGTAAAATGTAAAATTGTTGAAAACAATGAAACTATTTTTGAAATAAAAACTTATGCAGGTTCTCGTGAGAGAGCAAAAAAAATCGTAGATAATTGGGAGAAAAATGCTAGCACACTATATCCCCAACTTTTAAATATATTATTTGAAAAAGATAAATAACAAAAAAGCAACATTTTAATATTATGTTGCTTTTTATTTATTATCTAACCCAAAAAATCACTGTTAGTATAAGTATTTTAACCAATATACCTACTATTAAATTGTAATTTATAACTTTTACACCTATATTAGTTATTTCTTCAAATCCTTTTAATAATTCTTTATTCTCACTCTTTGTTGCTTTATTAGCATTTTTCATATATTGTTTAGTTAAATACGGTGCTCTAATCATAGCATCATTTTCTAAATATGATCTTACCATATAATATATAAGTGACAATATAGTTAATATTGTTAAATATATTTCTTTATTATTCAAAACACCAATTATCCCTAATATACATATCAATATGAAATATACTATGTATATATTAGAAAATATAAAATTAAACATTAATATTTTTCTACTTTGAACAGAATGTACACATTCATGTGCTATTGTCTGTATTCTGGAATAAGATTTTTGTATATTACCTATACTTATTTTATTCGTAATTGCTATATATAGACTAGTTTCAGTTTCTTTATTTTCTTCTATAATTACATTTTCATTATTTAATATTCTTAAATATTTTTTGCATATAGCTACATTGTCTGGGTACTTTTTAGCTATATTATCTAAATCTTTATTTTTCTCTAATGATTTAATTTTTTTCAAATCAAATTCAAATATATATTTTAAAATAATTATTAAAATAATACTAATAATTATAATAATTAAATACTGCATTGCTTTTTCTCCTTTTAATTATTTTTAAAAATATATAATCCTTTTTCTCTCTTATTACATTACTTCTCTAACAGCTTCACCTATTATTTTATTAATATCTGCTATTATTATATTGAATTTAGTTTCAGCTTCAAAAAATCTTCTTGCTTCTTCATTTTCAACTAATTCTGCATATTTACCTTGAATTTCTTTCATTTTTTCTTCATCTTGTTTTCCTGTTTGCATCATAGCAATTTGAATTTCATATCTTGCTTTTTCAAATTCCTCTATCTTATTTTTAATTTCTGAATTCAAGCTAATTGCTTGTTTTGCCATTTTATAGTTCATATATTCTTCAGATTGTTTTATCTCTTGTGCTAACTTATTTACTGTATCATAAACATTCATTTTATTTCTCCTTTTAATTTTATTGTACTGGTTCTTCTTGTACTGGTTCAGGTTCTTCAAAAGTTACTTTTGTACTTGTATCACATATATTTACAAATGTGTTTCCATCACTTACTTCTATTTCATTTCCTTCTAAGTCTTGATAAATTGTTTGTGCACTTCTACTATTCTTTATACATTTAATTTCAATTACTTCTCCATTTGTTAAATAATATCCATCAAATGTACCAATATTATCTAATCCTTGTCTACCAGACGCTGATTCTCCTGCTAGTGTATAATTATCTACAAACATTATTATTATATTCTTAGTAGTTATAATTTCATCTGTTACTAAATCCTCTTGAGGTACACTTCTAGCAAATCTTTGAAATACTTTATTTTTTTCATCATAAACGTATTGAACTTTTTGAACACTAGTATGAGGTATTGTTACACTTTCTACCGCTTTCCCACCTTCTAAGTCAACTTCATCTGTTGTATAATTTAATACACTATCACTATCTGATTCTAATGCATAATCTTTTCTTTCTGCTGATTCAAGTAAATTTTCTATACTAGTCATAGCATTATGTGGTGCATATTTACTACTTGTTCTCCAAAATGTAGTACCATCTTCATAAATCCCACTTATATTATCTATACCTAGTTTAGCAATATCTGTTTCAGCTTGTGGACTTTGTCCAAAATGAGCATATATAGCATCATGTTCTAATACATAATCTAAGAAATAATGTCTTGCACTTCTTACCGGACCTATTGTTTCTGTATCTGTCCCTTTGAATAATGCCATAAGTCTTGTTTCTGTTCCTTCAACAATTATTTCATACACCATATATGCATCTTGTATTCCCGCTTGTGACCATGCATCTCTATGGTTATCTATCATAACTGCAATTGGTCTATCTGTCCCACTAAATATTTCCACTTGTTTTTCTTCTACTATAACTTGCTCAATAACATTTTCTTGCGAAGTATTCTCTTCATTTTGATTTTCCACATTTTCTTCATTTCCTGTTAACATTTTAAAAGCCAAAAAACCACCTGTTAATATTATTATTAATAGTATTATAAAAATGAATAATTTCATCTTATTTTTCTGTCTTCCATTTCCTCTACTTACTTTTCTTCCCATTTATATTCCCCATTTCAATATTTTATCTACTTACATCTAAAGTATCTAATATTTCTTCTTCTTTTATTCTCATTTCTTTTTTTTCATCATCTTCCATATGATCATATCCCATTAAATGGTAAAAACCATGTACAATCATATAGCTTAATTCTCTTTCAAATGAATGATTATATTCTTTTGATTGTTCTTTTACTTTTTCAATTGATACAACTATATCTCCTAATATATTTTCATCCTTTTGTCTTTCTGTTAAATTCTTCAACTCATATTTCTCAAACATAGGAAAAGAAAGTACATCTGTTTGTTTATCAATTCCTCTAAAATCTTTGTTGATTTCTTGAATATTTTTAGGTGTAGTTAACATGACATTTACATACCATTTTTCTGCATCTAAATTTTCTTTTTCAAAACAAGTAACAAGTACTTTCATTATTATTTTTTCATATTCTTCTTTTCCCTGTATATCTTCATATACTACATCATACATTTCTAATTTTTCCCTTATTTTTAATATATTTTCCTTTTATCGTTTTACATACATTTGAAAATTCTCTCATTGCTCCATAGTCAACTAATTTTCTTTTATAATATTTAACTAATTTTGTAAAATCTATTTTTTGGTCTTGAATTTTTTTAATATCATCTTTTAAAAATAATATTTCTTTTTGTTTTACATATTCTGCAAATTCTGTTTCTTTAATATGTGCTATTTCTTTATATCTATTCCAGAATGTTTTATATGCATCTTTTTTCATTGTTGATTCCCAATATACTTTTGTTGATAACAATTTTATATTATAATCTTCTATTAATCCAATTAACATTGAATATATCTTTTCTCTTTTAACCGCAATTTTAGTATCTTGTAATAATACTCTTGCATCTTTTAATAATTTTTCGTAACATTGTTCTGCCACGATTAATGGTAAGCTATGTGTAAATAATTTTCTACTTAAACTAAGTAATACCATATTTTTTTCTATAATATCTTTGCTGTCTAATTTACCAACTGAAAATGGTTCATATTTTTGATATTCAGAAAGTATCATATGAATATTTTCGTCATAATTTATTTCAATTTTAAATGCTAATATTTTTTGAATGTATTCTTCTAATGTATGAAATATCTTTGTATATATCCATTCTTTTGAAGAATCATATGAATTTGTGTTATCTGCAACTTTTATTGAATAATTTTTTAATATTGATTTAAATAATGTATCCATTTTTTTCACATAAAATTTTTGATATTTTCCTATAACCTTTTCCTTTGAATGTTCTTTTATACTTTCAAAATCTAATTCAATTAAATATTTTTGTTTTCTATTCTTATATTCTATATATTCACTTTCTTTTAAACTTGTAATTTCATAATATCTTGATAATGCATCTTTTTCAAAATCTGAAGCTACTTGATTTTTAACTTTTTTATATATAGTATCAATTACATATTTATCTAATACTTCTAAATAATTTTCATAACATTCATCATATTTTTTTTCTAACTCTTCTCTTATATAATTTTTATCCTCTTTTATATAATTTTCAAAGGCTTTTAATAAACTATTTCTTTTTATAGAAATTAACATACCATTAATACCAATTTTTGTTGGTATCAAAATCTTAGTTAATGTATTTGATAGTTTATTTAAAAATGTAGTATTTGCACCTGTAATTCTCAAACTTCTTTCTTCCATATAACTTTAACCCTTTCAAAATAAAATTTTTTCATTTGTCCCTATGTCTTCTATTACTTCATATGTAAGATAAACATCTATACTATTTACATTTTCAATAGTATTTACATTTTTATTTACAATATCTTCTTTATTTGTTATTTCTTTTTCAAATTCTTCTTCTAATTTATTTATACCATAACTTATAGCTTCATCTTTCTGATATATAATTTCTGTTTCAACAATTTCTTTATTTGTCGTTATTGTAGTAAAAATTGGTAAGTAAAAATCTGAAAACAAATGTAGTTGATTTTCCAAAACCATTGTATCATAAATTTCGAATTTTGAAACCCTTTTATTAAAATTTATTTCAAAATTATTAATTTTTATAGAATTATATTCTTCTATATTTCCAGTTTCTTCTTTTTTAATAAAATTATAAGGTACATTTATTTGTTTTGTATACCATACTTTTGCTTCAATATCTGCTACTGCATGAACATATCTTATCCCTGTATATTTTCCTTCCATCCACCCATTCACTAATATATCCCCTTCATTTACACTATCTCCAACTGCTACATTTAAAGTTCCTGCTTGTGCTGATATTTTAGTAATTATTCCACTCTTTTGTGAAACAATATTACAATATTCATCTTCATCAATTATGTCTGGTTTTTCTTGTGCCTTTACTATTTTCACACTAGCACTTGTACCTGTTATTTCAATTCCAATCCAAGCAATATCATTTCTTATTAATCTAATTTCACTTATTATTTCTTGTGTATCTATATCTTTTTTTAATATTCCTTCATTTAATCCTATTTTTTCTAAATCTTGTTCTATGTTTTCTAATTCTAATCCGCTTTCTTCAATAATCTCCACATTCCAAACAAATTGTGTTGATATTATTAGTAAAATTACTAATAATATCAATAATATCAAAAATATCTTTCTTTTCCTATAACGGTTTAATATAAATGGTACTCCTTTTTTATTGTTTATATGTATTTTACATTTAATCTTACTAGCAATTTTACATATTTTTCTGTAATCTTTAATACCACAATTAAATACTAATTTAATTCCATCTTTTCTCTTTATATTCCATATACTTATATTTTCTATTTTACATAAATTTATAAATCTTTCTATATAATATCCTTCTATTATCAAATTTATATAACCAGAAAAATAACTCAATATTATCTTAAATATCATTTTCCCATCTCCAAACTAGTCATTATCTATTTTACGTTCAAAGTCAAATCCTTCAATTTTACCAGTAACTCTTAAATCATCATTTGTCATATTCTCTAAATTAAGATTATATCCATTTATATTTATAATCCCTATACTAGTATTAATTCTCACAAAAAATTCTTCATATTCTAATATTCCTTTAAAGTTTTCTATGATTATTTCTTCAAAACCTGTTATAACTACTTTAGGTATGTCTGAATATACCTCTTCCGGCACTTCTAAAATTTTATTTAGTTTCTTATATTTACCTTTTTTCATTATACCTCCTATTTATATAAACTCATCCAAGCTCAAAAACTGATATCCCTTTCCTTTTATATCTTTTATAACATGATCTAATATATCCATATTTGTTTTTGAATTTCCATGTAACAATACTATTTCTCCATTATGCAAATTCTCTAATATTTTATCAGTTGCATATTGAAGTGATGGCTGTTTATCCTCATTCCAATCTTCATATGCAAAAGACCACATTGTAGTTATATATCCTAATTCTTTACTAATTGATAATGTTCTTTCACTAAACTCCCCCATCGGTGGTCTTATATATTTCATTTGATATCCAAATTCATTTAATACTACATCATGTAATTTCATAATTTCTTTTTCAATATCTTCATCTGTTAAATCTGGCATGCTTTTATGATTCACAGTATGGTTTCCTATTATATGACCATCACTTATCATTAACTCTACTAATTCTTTATTTGTATTTATATAATGAGCTGTTAAAAAAAATGTAGCTGTTACATTATTAGTTTTTAACACCTCCAAAATTCCTGCCGTATAACCTGCTTCATAACCTTGATCAAATGTTAAATATATTTTTTTTTCTTTTTCATTCCCTAAACATATCCCCTCATATTTTTCTAGTAATTCTTTATTCTTTGAACCAACATCTGGTTGTTCATTATTAATTCCTCTTTTCAATCCCCATCCTATTTTTATATTGCTAAAGCTTTCTTGTAGATTTACAATTTTTTCTTTTTTATTTTCGAGCAATTTTTGATTATTATTATTTCCTCTAAAAAAACAAACAATACTTAGAAGAACAATTATAATTACCAAAATACATATACAATTTTTAAATTTCATTCCAATTTTCAGCACACTATATACCTCCTCGTTCGGCCATTACCAATGGTTACATCAGTTATATATTTTTACCATTTTTTATTGACATCACACTTTTTTTACATTATATTGTTAATAAATTTGGAATTATATACTTTCTTAATATTTCTTGTCATTAATATTTTCCAAATTTTTTATATTACATTATATGAATTTGGAGGTTAATATATGTTAAACTTTGTTCTATGTGACGATAATCTAAAATTATTAGATAAACTTGAAATTGTGCTACAAAGAATTTTTTCTAAACATAATTTTGATGGTGCTATTTTACTAAAGTCTGGTAATTCGGATGAAATCCTGAGATTTATTGAAAAAAATTCTGTTGATGTTATATTTTTAGATATTAATTTAAAATCTAGTAAAACAGGACTAGAACTTGCTGAGTTAATTAGAAAGAAAAAGAAAAATTTATATTTAGTTTTTACAACTTCATATTTAGAATATTCTATGATTGCTTATAAATATAAAACATTTGATTTTATAGCAAAACCACTAACATCAGATAGGATCGAAGAAACTATTCTAAGACTTTTTGATGATATTAAACATAATGATAAAAATTATATTAAAATTGATAGTAAAAATACTTTAGTTGATGAATCTGAAATCTGCTATATAAAAAGAGATGGTATGAAACTTATTTTCCATACCGAATCTCGTGACTATGATTCTTATACATCTTTTAATAAAATCCAAAATACTTTACCAAAAACATATATAAGATGCCATAAATCTTACATAGTTAATATTAGTAAAATAAAAGATATTGAACCAGCTACAAATACTATTACCTTTTCAGATGGCCACACATGTGAAATAGGACCAAAATATAAAAATGACTTTATGGAGGTTATGAAAAATTATGGAAATTTTTAATTTAATTATAAATACTCTTACTACATCTAATTCATCATTAATAACTATAGTATTAGTTATTCTAACACCAATAGAATCTTATTTTATTTTGTTATTATTCCATCTAATTTTTAATTTAAAATCTACAACTAAACAAAAGGTTACATATATTCTTTTGGCTTTTATCGTTTTTCGTTTAACTCTTTTTCTAATCCCTGAACCTTATAATGTTTTTGCAAATTATATATTAAATACATTTTTAATTTATATTATTTTCCGTCCTTCTATTTTAATAAGCATTGGATGTAGTGTTATTCCTGCTTTTATTTTTAATCTAATAACACTATTATTGTTAAATCCTTTTATAAGTGTTTTAAATATCTCTTCAGATATTCTATCTGAAATTCCAATATATAGATTTACATATATTTTATGTTCTTATTTCTTAATCACGTTATCAATCTTTTTCTTAAAATATTTAAATTATACTATTACAATATTAGAGCATATAAACTTAAAAACAAAAATAATGCTTTATTTAACTTTATTTTTTGGTTTTCTTGCAATGTTTTCAAAGGTAACAACTTTTTTCTATTATGTAGATGTGTTACATGTCTCGGTTACTTTTTTAGGCTTCATTTCACTTATCGCTTTCTTTTTCATAAGTTTATCTACAATTATGCAAATATTTAAACTAAATACCTTAACCCAAAAACTTGCTTCAGCTGAATCATATATAACAACT
>CAYJKU010000020.1:0-20192 GCA_964371215.1 uncultured Clostridium sp. | reverse complement strand
TTTAGAATATATAGCAAGTTAAAGTACATAAATAGCATATAATGTATTTCAAAGGCAGTAATAACAAGAAAGTGTGACATATGTTTGACAAACCTACACTATCTTAATCATGTCAATAATATAAGTATAGCGTAATAAATTGTTTTGTGATATAATGTGCAAAATAAACATTAAGGAGACATTTATGCCATTTGACGGAATTGTAACTAAATCTATTGCAACAGAATTAAATGAACTTTCTGGGGCTAGAATTGATAAAATATTTGAACCAAATAAAAATAATATATTAATAGGAATGTATCACAACAGAGAAAATCATTTACTAAATATTTCTATTGATTCTTCTAGTTATAGAGTTCATTTAACTACACACCCTAAACCTAACCCTAAAATCGCTTTAAACTTTTGTATGGTTCTTAGGAAACATCTATTAGGACTTTCTTTAAAAAGAGTTGTTACATCTAATTTAGAAAGAATTATAACTATTGAATTTGAAGGTTTTGATGATATAGATGATATTATACAAAAAAAACTTATTATTGAACTTATGGGAAAACATTGTAATATTATTTTACTTAATTCAGATGGAATAATAATAGATAGTATTAGACATTTAAATGAAGAAAATTCAAATAGAAACATATTACCACATCATAAATATATATTACCTGAAAATACTAAATTAAATATATTAGATTATTCAGATGTTGATACTTTTATAGAAAAAGTAAATGAATTACTTTCAAAACAAAATACTTCTTCCCTATCTCAAATCATATCAAATGAATTTAATGGAATTAGTAATTCTTTTATTGATTATTGTATGAATAAATTAAATATTAATGAAGTAAGTGATGAAAATATTAAAAAGATTCATTCATATCTTTTTGATCTTTTATATACTATTGATTCTGATACATCAAAACTTAATTTTAATACTATTACTTTAAAAAAGAATAATGGAAAAGAATATTCAGAATATATGTTAGATTATAATAAAGATAATGATACTTCTAATTACAATTTAAACTATGTATTAGATGAATTCTATTATGAGAAAGAAACTTCTCTTGAATTTAAAACTTACAGAGATAGTGTTTTAAGATTAATATTAGATAACTTGAAAAAATATACCAAAAGATTAGATAATATTAATGAAAAACTTAATAGTTGTAAAGATATGGATATATTCAAATTATATGGTGAACTTTTAACAGCTAATTTATATATGTTTAATAATAATTCTAAAAATTCTCTAAGTGAAATAACATTAAACAATTATTATACTAATACAGATATTACTATAAAACTTGATCCTAAGTTTTCACCATCACAAAATGCTAAGAATTTCTTTAAAAAATATACTAAATTAAAAAACACATTAGATATTGTTGGAAAACAAAAAATAGATACTATTAATGAATTAGAATATATTAAAACTATTATATATTCGCTAGAATCTACTTCTTCTATCTCTGATGTTGCTGAAATATTTGAAGAAATATCTGAAAATGTTATTTTCCAAGATACCTCTAAAAAACAAAATAGTATAAATTCAAAGAAAAATAGTAATGTTAAAAAATCTCAATTAACTAAAAATAAAAATGTTAACTTTAACCCTACAAAATATAATATTCAAGGATATACTCTTTTAGTTGGTAGAAATAATAAGGAAAATGATTATCTTACACTTAAATATGCTAATTCTAAAGATATATGGTTTCATACTAAAGATTTTCCTGGTAGTCATTGTATATTAACTCTTTCAGATAAGAATACTATTCCAACAGATGAAGTTATATTTGAATGTGCAAAAATAGCTGCTAAACATAGTAAAGCAAAAGATTCATCAAATGTCCCTGTAGATTATTGTGAAGTTAAATATATTAAGAAACCAAACAAATCTAAGCCTGGAATGGTTATATATACAAATAATAAAACTTTATATGTGTAAAAACAGTAAAACAGCACTAAGTGCTGTTTTATTTTATAAAAATATTAACAATGTATATGCTGTTGAAAATATTATTCTTTGGGTTGTTGGATCTGATGGAAATAATGTGAATTCTTCCACTTCTGGTCTCTCATCAACAATTTCCATTTTATATCTATCTACATCTTCTATTCTAAATAATAATTCTAAAGTTTGTTCAGTTTTATCTTCTAAATCTATTAATATATATTTTTCTCCAAGTACAATATCTCTTTCAGAATATAGTGTAAATTTGACATATTTACCAGATAAATCTATATTTTCATTTTCTTGATTATTTATTATTCCACGAATTCTACCATTTACTTTTGTTGCTTCTGCTTGATATATACTAATTTCATTCATTTTATTTATTTGTGTTATATTATCATATGTTGCATTTAATCCAACATATATTAAAAATTCTGAAATTACTATAAATAATAATATCCATACAAAATACCTTACAATTGTTTTAATTCTATCCATTAAATTCTCCTCTTATTCTCTATATAGTTACTAATATATTTTAACACATTTAGCATTTTATGTCAATTTATTATAATTGTAAAAACCTTGTATATTAATACAAGGTTTTCATAATTAAAATATCCCTACAATTTCTTCATTTTCATCTATATCAATAGCTTCTGCAGCTGGAATTCTAGGTAAACCTGGCATAGTCATAATTTTACCCGCAAGAACAACTATAAAACCTGCTCCAGATTTCAATTCAACATTTCTTACATTAATTGAATAATCACCTTCACATTTTAAATTTTTTGCATCATCTGAAAAAGAATATTGTGTTTTTGCAATACAAACTGGTAAATTTCCATAACCTAGTTTCTCTATTTTAGCTATTTCAGCTATTGCTTCTTCTGAAAATTCTACACCTGTTGCACCATATATTTTATTAGCAACTTTTTCTATTTTTATTTTAATACTGTCTTCTAATTCATACATATAATTTAACTCTGTTTCATTTTTAGTTAATTCAACTAATTGGTTAGCTATATCAGTAGCACCTTCTCCACCTTTTGCCCAACCTTCAACTAGACTTAAATTAATACCTTTTTCTTTTAATTTATTTCTTAGAAATTCTATTTCTTTTTCTGTATCTTGTACATATCTATTTATTGCAACAATTACATTTAATCCAAATTTATTTTTAAGATTATCTATATGTCTATATATATTATCTAGACCTTTTTCTAGACCTTCTATGTTCTCTTCTTGAATTTTATCTTTTTCAATTCCCCCATGATATTTTATTGCTTTAATAGTTGCAACTAATACAACTGCATCTGGTTTTAGTCCAGCTTTTCTACATTTAATATCTAAGAATTTTTCTGCTCCTAAATCTGCTCCAAATCCAGCTTCTGTTATTGTATAATCTGCTAATTTTAATGCTAATTTTGTTGCAATTATACTATTACAACCATGAGCAATATTCGCAAATGGTCCACCATGAATTATTGCTGGTGTTTTTTCTAATGTTTGAACTAAATTTGGCTTTAAAGCATCTTTTAATAATACTGTAAGTGAACCTTCTGCTTTTAAATCTTTAGCATATATTGGTTCTTCATTTTTTGTATAACCTATTAAGATATTTCCTAATTTTTCTTTTAAATCTTGTATATTTTCAGACAAACATAATACTGCCATGATTTCTGATGCAACAGTAATGTCAAATTTATCCATTCTTGTAACTATATTTTTTTCTTTAGATAAACCTGTATCTACTACTCTAAGTTGTCTATCATTTAAATCTACACATCTTTTCCATACAACTTTATCAAATCCTAATTCGTTTCCAAAATATATATGATTATCTATTAATGCAGATAATAGGTTATTTGCTGATGTTATTGCATGAATATCTCCTGTGAAATGTAAATTAATATCTTCCATAGGTGCAACTTGAACTTTACCTCCACCTGTTGCTCCACCTTTAATTCCAAATACTGGACCAAGAGATGGTTCTCTAAGTGCAAGAATAGATTTTTTACCTATTTTTCTTAATCCATCTGCAACTGCAATAGACATTGTTGTTTTTCCTTCACCAAGTGGTGTAGGACTAACAGCTGTAACCAATATTAATTTACCATTTGTATTTTCTTTATTTTCTTTAATAATATCATCAGATATTTTGCACTTAAATTTACCATATTGTTCTATATTGTCTTCATTTATTCCAATTTCTTTTGCAATATCTACTATTTTAGATAATTTTACACTTTTCGCTATTTCTATATCTGTCATAATAAACTCTCTCCTTTATTATAATATAATTCCTGCAACTAACCCTATAAGAGCTCCAACTAGTACTTGTGTCGGGGTATGTCCTAATAATTCAACTAATTTCCCTGATATTTCTACACCAGATAAATGTGGTGTATTAATTATTTTATTAAGTACTGCTGCTTGTTTTCCTGCTGCTCTTCTTACTCCACATGCATCGTACATTACAATAAATGCAAATGCAAATGCCAGTGCAAACATAGGTGAACCAAGACCTTCATATTTTCCTATTAAAGTTGCTATTGATACTACTACTGCTGAATGTGAGCTAGGCATTCCTCCTGCTCCCATTATTCTTTTAAAATTAAATTTTCTTGTTGTTACTAAATCATATATAACCTTAAATAATTGTATTAAAAACCACAACATTATTGGTACATATATATATTTATTTTGTATTAAATCCATTAAACCTTCCATTTTTTCCCCTTTGTATTTCCTTATATATCAAATTTTTCTTCTTTAATTTCTCCATTAGTATTTATTAATATTGAAATTTTCTTTTCTGCTTCTTCTAATACTTTATTACATTCTTTAGATAATGTTATACCTTTTTCAAATTCTTTTACTGAATCATCTAAATTTAAATTACCATTTTCTAATTTTTTAACAATCTCTTCTAATTGTTCCATTTTTGTTTCAAAATTATCTGCCATATTTTTCTCCTATTCTATAATTTCTTCAACTCTAGCTAATGATTCTCCATCTGAAAATCTAAGTTTAATTAAATCACCTTTTTCTAAATCATTTTTGCTAGTTATTATACTATCATTTTTTTCTGTAATTGTATACCCTCTTGTTAATATTTTAAGAGGACTTAATGTATCTAATTTTGATACATATTCAATATATTTAGCTTTTTGTAAATTAATTTTTGTTTTTAGTAAATTTTCAATCTGTTTTAAATGTGAATCTATTAAAATATATTTTTCTTTTATTCTTCTATTTGTTTCTCCCCATCCAGATGAATTCATACATTTTTGATATCTTAATTTCATAACTTCTACTTTTCTAGTTAATGATTGTTTATATCTACTTTCATAATTACTAATTTTTTGTTTTAAATCAAAAACATCTGATACTGCTAGTTCTGCTGCTGCAGATGGTGTTGGTGCTCTTAAATCTGCTACAAAGTCTGCTATTGTAAAATCTGTTTCATGTCCTACTGCAGATATTATTGGTATTTCTGATTCATATATACTTTCTGCTAATACTTTTTCATTAAAAGGCCATAAGTCTTCTAATGAACCTCCTCCTCTTGCAATTATTAATACATCTGCTAATTTTTGTTCATTCATTATTTTAATTGCCTCAGATATTTTTTCAGCAGCACCTTGTCCTTGTACTGGAACTGGAAATAGTCTAATATATACATTAGGATTTCTTCTTGTTGATACATTTATTATATCTTGAATTACAGATCCAGTTTGAGAAGATAAAACACCAACTACTTTCGGCATTAAAGGTATTTTCTTTTTATTTACTTCATCAAACATTCCTTTTTGTTCTAATTCTTTTTTTAATTTTTCAAATTCTGCAGATAAGTTTCCTATTCCATCATCTATCATGGCTTCTGCATATACTTGATATACTCCATCTCTTTCAAATACTGAAACACTTCCAAGTATTATTACTGTCATTCCATCTTTTGGCATAAAATTTAGTTTTTGTGCATAACTCTTAAACATTATACACTTAATCAATGAGTCTTTATCTTTTAATGTAAAATACATATGTCCTGTATAATGGTTTTTAAAATTAGATATTTCACCCTTTATTAGAACACTTTTTAGGTATTCATCATCTGCAATCTTGTTTTTAATATATTTATTTAAATCTGAAACAGTTATTGCCATTTCTCTATAATTCATATTTGTTCCTTTCTATCTAATATCTAGATTTACTCAAAATTAAACGCTCCAAATTATATTTCTTTAAAAGATTATATAAAATGAAACGTTTATGTTTTATTTAACTATTTTTGCTAAAATTCCATTAACAAATTTTTGTGATGAATCTTCACCATATTTTTTTGCTAATTCAACAGCTTCGTTAATTACAACTTTAAAAGGTAGTTCTTTATATTTAATCTCATAAATAGCTAAACTTAAAATCGCCAAATCAACTTTTGAAATTCTATCAATTTTCCAATCTGATTTCAGATTTTTCTCAATATTACTTAATATTTCACTTTTGTTTTCATCAATTCCATAGATTGCATCTTTAATGTATTCTTGTGTTTCTTGTTCTTCTATTTCGTTACTTTCTATATACATTTGTATTGCTTCATCTAGGTCTTTATTTTCACATATTTCCAAACTACATATTAATTTAAATGTTGTTTCACGGATTTTACTTCTATTCATTTTTGATTCCTTCCCAATTATTGCTACATCTTGTCTAAAAATTCTTTTAAGACATTTTTTACTTTTTCCTTATTCTGTTGTATATAATTTCCTATAAAAGCACATAAAACTATAAGTATTATAGCTAGTATTAAATCATATAATCTTGTTATTAATATTAAAATGGCAACTACTATTCCTATTAATGCCCCTTTATATTGAACTATAAACTTTTTTATTCCTTCCATATTGTTGTTCCTTTCACTTTTATAATTCTTCAATTGTTTTTTTCTTTTGTACTACTTTTTTAACATTTATATTTACTTCTTTAACTTCTAAGTCTGTTGCTGTTTTTATTTTTTCTTTAATTTTATTTTGAAGATTTACAGATAGTTCTTTAATTACAACATCTGAATTCACAACTAAGTTTATGAATATTTTCACTTGGTTTTCTTTATCTAAACTTATTCTTGTTGTTACATCTTCTGCACTTTCAAAATTCATTGCTACTGAATTAACTAAGTTTTCTAAAGTTTCTTTAGATATAAGTAATTTTCCTGCTTCATTTTCTAATAAAACTCCTTGTGTTTCATTAATTTGTTTTTTAGAAGTTTTATCAAAGAATATACATTTTATAGCTATTAATACAAATAATATACTTATACTAAGAATAACTCTGCTACTTGTTTGCCCTTCTATTAAGGTTTTAATTCCTTCATTTATTGTATCTATTTCCACAACACCTGTTGTCATTAATATTAGTACTATTGCTAGGATTAATATAATGTATGAAAATATGATCAATATTATTTTATCAAAAATTTTCATGGTACCTCCATTTATTCATATATTACTAGTTACTTGTATTATCATCTGATGATACTTCTTTTGATGTTTCTGTTCTTACACCTTGTACGTTTACATTTACTTCTTCAACATTTAATCCTGTCATATTTTCTACTGCTTTTTTAACTTTTGTTTGAATTTCATATGCTATGTCTGGTATTCTTGTTCCATAATCTACAATTATATTAACATGTATTTTCGCTTTATTTTCTAATATGTCTACTTTTACACCTTTAGATAAACTTTTTTTACCACTAAATACTTCAGTGATTCCACCTGCAAATCCTCCAGCCATACCAGCTACACCTTGTATTTCAGATATTGCCATACCGGCAATTACTGCAACAACATCATCAGCAATTTTTATACCGTCATTTTCTGTTTTTATTTCTTCAGAAAGTTCAACTACCTGTCCTTCCACATTATTTGTTTCTTCTTGATTTAATTTTTCTTCACTCATAATTAACCTCCTATTTTTATATTAAAAAGATATACTTAATTTATATAAGTATACCAATATTAGTAGTATTTTACAACTAATTTAGATATATTTCGAAATATATTTAAACTTATTCAAGAATTTCATATTTATCAATTTGATTACCTCTTAGAAAATCTGAAATATTCATTTTTTTAGCATTTTCACCTTGGATTTCTAGTATAGATATAATACCATCTTTAACTTTAATTTTTAGTCCTGTTTTAACATCAGCAGATACAACTGTTCCATTTTTCATATCAGAGTCCACTTGTATTTCTTTATCAATATCTACTTTCCAAAATTTAATTTTTTTACCATTTAAAAATGAGTAAGTTCCCATTATTGGATTTAATCCTCTAACTAAATTTTTAATTTCTAATACTGTCATATTTTCCCAATCAATCTTTGACATTGATTTATCTAACATAGGTGCCATTGTAAAATCTTCCCCTTGCTTAATTCTAGGTGCTGTTCCATTTTCTATTTGTTTTAATGTTTCAACTAATATTTTTCCACCAATACCAGATAATTTTTGCCATAATTCTCCTGTAGTTTCATTTCCACCTATTTCAACTTCTTCTTTTAGAATCATGTCTCCTGTATCCATACCTATATCCATATACATTGTAGTTATTCCTGTTGTTTTGTCTCCATTTATTATTGCCCATTGAATTGGTGCAGCACCTCTATATTTAGGTAGTAATGAACCATGTACATTTATACATCCTAATTTGGGTATTTCTAAAATCTCTTTTGGTAATATCTTCCCATATGCTACAACACATATAACATCTGGTTTTAATTCTTTAATTTCATTTATAAATTCTTCATTTTTTCTAACTTTTAAAGGTTGATATATTTTCAAATTCTTTTCTTCTGCAAATTGTTTTACATCAGATGGAATCATCTTCATTCCTCTACCTTTAGGTCTATCTGGATTTGTAACAACACCAATAATTTCATATCCTGTTTCATAAATCGCTTTTAATGATTCTTTTGCAAAATCTGGTGTTCCCATAAAAAGTATTCTCAAATTATTTCCTCCACTTAATTAATTTTTATCTGGATCTACATATTCTAATGTTCCTGGTATTATTTTGTCCATAAATACCTCTCCATTTAAATGATCTATCTCATGACATATAGCTTGAGCAAATAGCTCTTTTGCTTCAACTCTAACTTTTTCACCATCTCTATTAGTATATTCTGCTATGACCTCATCTGGTCTATTTACTTTAGCAAATTTGTTAGGAAAACTTAAGCATCCTTCTTGTTTATCCTTATATTTTTTTTCACGAATAATAACTGGATTTATCATAGCTATCGGTCCATTATCATCATATAAATCTATTACAATAACCCTTTTTAATATTCCTACTTGTACAGCAGCCAGTCCTACACCATTATATCTATGCATTGTTTCAATCATATCATCTATTAGACATTGTAACTTCTCATCAATATTTTCTACTTCTCTTGATTTTTTTTGAAGAATTTCATCTCCTTCAAATCTTAAATTTCTTATTGCCATTTTAACACTTCCTTTTCTACATCATATTATTTGGATTAATTGTAACTGCTATTTTAATATCTTTCAAATCTTTTTGATATAATTCATTT
This sequence comes from uncultured Clostridium sp., assembly GCA_964371215.1. Taxonomy (GTDB): domain Bacteria; phylum Bacillota; class Clostridia; order TANB77; family CAG-508; genus CAG-269. Next base: position 10,624 of record CAYJKU010000020.1, on the reverse strand, counting down.
ATATATTGATTTAAAATATTGTTTGCCTCATTTGTCATATTTCCTTTTATTATAATTCTCCATCTATACCTATTTTGAATTTTATCAATTGGTGAAGGCATTGGTTTATATACCATATATTTATCTTTATCCAATTTTCCAAATAAATAATTATATATATTATTTATTTGGAAAATTAATTCACCTTCATTAGTTCCGTTCACATTAATTACTATTATATCGCAAAACGGCGGATATTTCAACTGTTTTCGAATCATTATCTCAGTTTCATAAAACTTTTCATAATCTTGTTCTCTTGAACATATTATACTGAAATTTTCTGGGTTATATGTCTGAATGACAACTCTCCCTGGTATATTTTCTCTTCCTGCTCTCCCTGAAACTTGTGTTAAAATCTGAAATGTTCTTTCATGTGCTCTATAATCATCAATATTAAGCGAACTATCTGCTGCAATTACACCAACTAGTGTAACATTTGGAAAATGGTGACCTTTAACAACCATCTGTGTTCCTATTAAAATATCTATATTTTCATCTTGAAATTTATTCAAAATTTCTTCATGTGAATTTTTCTTGTTTACTGTATCTATATCCATTCTTATTGTAGTACTATTAGGAAATTGTCTTTTTATTTCTTCTTCTAATTTTTGTGTTCCTGTTCCAAAATGTCTAATTTTTGTACTATTACATTCTGGACAAATAGTAGGTATTTGTTTTTCATTTCCACAATAATGACATATTAATTTTTTATTTGTATTATGATATGTCATACTAATATCACAATTATTACATTTTATAGTATGCCCACAATCTCTACACATTATAAATGTTGAGTATCCTCTTCTGTTTAAAAATAAAATTGTTTGTCTTTTTTCTTTTATATTTTCTTCAATTTGGTTATATAATTCAAAACTGAGCATTGATCTATTTCCATTTGCTAATTCTTGTTTTAAATCAATTATATTAACTGTTGGAAGATTAGAATTATTTGCTCTTTGAGTCAATTTAAGTAATTCTATCTCTTCAGTATTTATCGCTTTATAATATGTATTAATATCTGGTGTTGCACTTCCTAATACTAATGGTATATTGTTTTGTTTACAAATATATTTTGCAACTTCTTTAGCATCATATCTAGGATCAGATTCAGATTTATATGAAGAATCATGTTCTTCATCTATTATAACTATTCCCAAGTTCTCTGCTGGTGCAAATATAGCTGAACGAGCACCTATAATTATATTTGCATCACTTCTTTTAATCTTTTCCCACTCATCAAATCTTTCACCTGTACTTAATTTACTATGTAAAACAGCTACTTGTTTTTTACCAAATCTTGCTATAAACCTATCTATCATTTGAGGTGTTAAAGATATTTCTGGAACTAACATAATTGCTGATTTATCTTCTAAAATTACTTTTTCAATTAATTGAAGATATATTTCTGTTTTACCTGATCCTGTTATTCCATGTATCAAAAAATTACCATATTCTTTATTAATAAGTGATTCTTCAATTCTTGCATATGCTAATTCTTGTTCAATATTCAATTCTAATTTCTCATTTTTTTCAATTCTTTTATTTAAAAGCGGATCTCTATTTATTTGTTTTGCTTCAATTTTTAAGTATCCATTTTTCACTAATGTTTTTACAATACCACTTGAACATTTTAACTCTTTTTCTATTACTGGTATTGTTGCTTCTGGATTTTCATTTATATAATTCAATATTAGAATTTGCTTTTCTGATTTTAACTTCTTGTTCTCTATATCTTCTTGTATCTCTTCAAATTCTTTATTTAAGCTAATTACATTTATTTGTTTTATCTGTATTCTTTTTTCAATATTTTTATTTTTTGTCCCTGGTGCAAGCATTAATTTTATACATTCAGATACATTAGAATAGTATTTTTTTGCCATCCATTTTGCAAGTTCTATTTTATCTTCTAATAACTTATCATCTATTTTTAATATATCTTTTAATTCATATATTGAATTATTTTATACTAACAACAAAAGCTTCTACTGTTTTCCCACCTTGTCCAAAAGGAACTATAACTTTTGAACCAACAAAAATAAAGTCTTGTAATTCATGTGGTATGTTATAGTCAAATGTTTTATTTAATTTTTTAGCTCCTCTATTTATATATACTTCTGCTATCATTTTTCTCCTTATCAATTAAAACTTGCCAAAATTTCTGACTACAAAATTTTTGACAAGTTTTAATGTTTGTTCTTATTATTTTTCTAATTCACGCTCATTTTTAATAATTGCCATTATTATTTGAACAGTTTTTTCTAAATGATTATTTTTAATAACATAATCATAATTCTTTATTTTTGATTCTTCTAATTCTAATCTTCCTAGTCTTAGGTTTATTTGATCTTCTGTTAGATTATCTCCTCTTTGAATTAATCTTGTTCTTAATTCTTCTCTATCTACTTTTAAGAATATAGTTATTATTCTAACATCATTTTCTAATAAACTAACAAGATTTTCAGTTCCATTAACATCAATATCTTTTACTATTATTTTACCACTTTCAAGTTTCTCACTTAATATTTTTTTTGATGTACCATAATAATTTTCATGATGTTCATTATATTCATAAAATTCATTATTTTCAATTCTATTTCTAAATTCTTCTTTAGATATATAATAATATGCATCCCCTTCTACTTCTCCTTCTCTCGGATTTCTAGAAGTAATAGATGGAAGTGTTACTACATCTTCCATTCTATTTATTAATTCTTTTTTGATTGTATCTTTTCCTGCACCTGAAACACCTGATAAGATTACTAACATACTATTGTTACCTCTCCTTCTGCAATTTCGTTAGCAGCTAATGTTACAACTGATTCTTCTTTAACACTTGTTCTTGCTGGATCTCCATTTGATATTTGTCTTGCTCTTTTTGCAGTTGCAATAACTAACTCATATCTATTTTTTGATTTTCTTAATAACTCATTTACTGTTGGTTTAACTATCATTTTACACATTCCTCACTTATTTATATTTTTATTTATCTTCTTCTGTTAATTGTTTATTCGGATCTTCTTGAATTATGTTTTTATCTATTCTTCCTCCAACTGTTTCTGGTTGCACAGCTGATAAAATTATGTGATTAGAATCCATAATTAAAACCGCTCTTGTTCTTCTTCCATATGTTGCATCTATTGCTGTTTTATTGTCTTTAGCATCTTGTACTAATCTTTTAATTGGAGCCGATTCTGGACTAACAATTGCAACTATTCTATCTGCTGAAACAATGTTTCCAAATCCTATATTAATTAATTGCATAAAACCACCCTTTCTACTCTACATTCTGAATTTGTTCTCTAATATTTTCTAATTCAGTTTTAATATCTATAACATTTTTTGTTATTTCTAAATTATTAGCTTTCGAACCTATTGTATTTGTTTCTCTATTCATCTCTTGTATTATAAAGTCTAATTTTTTACCAATTGCTTCTTTTGAGTTTAACAAATCTTGAAATTGTAATATATGGCTATTTAATCTCATAATTTCTTCTTCAACAGAACATTTATCTGCATATATAACTACTTCTTGTGCAAGTCTTGTTTTATCTACTTCTTGGTCTTTAACTAGCTCTTTTATTCTATTTTCTAATTTTACTATATATTCGTCAATAAGTCTAGTAGAATAGCTATTTATTTCACTAATTTTAGAATTTATTTTAATAATTCTAGAATTTATATCATTAAATATTTCTTTACCTTCTACACTTCTCATCTCTATTAAAGATTCTATTGCTTTTCCAACACATTGCATTAATTCACTTTTTATTAGTTCTTCATCAAATGAATTTTTAATTTTTAATACATCAGGGAATTTCGATATTTCTGTAACTTCTATATTTGAAGATATGTTTTCTCTTTCTGCTAATGTTTTTAATTCTTGTATATATATTTTAGCTATTTCTGTATTTATTTTAACTTCATTTCCGTCAGATGAATTATTGTCAAAACCTATAAATACATCTATTTTTCCTCTTTTAACATGTTTCGAAATTTCTTTTTTTATTGATTCTTCTAAGTAACTTATAATCTTTGGCACTCTTACAGATATATCTAAATATCTATGGTTAACACTTTTGATTTCAACTTGATATTCTCTCATATTTATTAAAAATGTTTCTCTACCATATCCTGTCATACTTTTAATCATTGTTTTCACCTTTTTCAACTTTCTTTTTACTTGTTACTTTCTTTTCTACTACATCACTTTTATCTGTTTTTTTCGTTGTAGTTTTTTTCGTAGTTTTCTTAGGTTTTACTTCTTCTTCTTTAACTTCATTTTGAACTAATATTTCTGATTCAGTTTTAGCTGCTTTTTTAGTTGTAGTTTTTCTTGTAGTTTTCTTCGGTTTTACTTCTTCTTTAATTTCATCTTTATTTAATATCTTTGATTCAGTTTCAATTACTTTTTTAGTTTGAATTTTCTTAGTTGTCTTAGCTGTCTTTTTAGGTTTTGCTTCTTTATCTACAATTATATCTCCTTCACTTTTTGCTATTTTTTTAATCGGAGATTTTTTAGTAGTTTTCTTCGTTGCTTTATTTGTTTTAACTTCACTTACATCTTCTTTACTATCTTCATTTCTTTTTTTAGCTTCTCTTTTTAATGGTTCATCTTTTTTAACTATACTAGATATATCACTATTATTTTTAAAATACTCTTTTTTCATCTTATTTCCAATACGGATTGCTTTAAAAATATAATATATAGCAGAAACACCTGCAAATGCAAAGAAAAATATTTGTGAATTAACATTAAACATTTGTATTATATACATTGAAGCTAATGTTAAAAAACTTATTACCAAATATTCTAATGCTACTATTGTCTTTTCTCCACTATCTTTTTTATATGCTCTTTCTAAACATATAAGTCCTATAACAAAAAAAGCACTTGCAAATATTTTAATATCTGTTTCTAATCTATCTACAATCATTGTTGAATATGCAATACTAATTATACTAAATATTACTCCTAATACAATTCCTTGTGTGATTATACACCCTACTTTTTTCTTTATGTCTTTTATTGCATCACCTGACAACTTTTCTTTTTCTAATTCTATAAAATCTTTTGTTAATTCTAAATTTTCTTTCACTTTATCCTCCTGATAATACTCTAATTTTCTAACTCATACATTAATATACTAAGTATATTAAGTGCAACTGTTTCTGTTCTAAGTATTCTATTTCCTAATGTTACTATTTTCACATTATTTTCTCTCATATATTTTATCTCATTTTCTGAGATACCACCTTCTGGCCCTATTAAAATCCCTATTTTAATCTCATTATTTTCTAATAGTCTTTCTTTAATTTTAGTAATTTCATTTCTAAGCTTGTTTTCTTTTTCTTTTTCATATGCTACTAAAATTATGTCAAATTTATTTAATTGTAATATATTTTTCATAGATACAAATTCATTAATTTGTGGAATATTATCCCTATTGGATTGTTTTGCAGCAACTTCTGAAATTTTTTGCCATCTATCTATTTTTTTACTTTTTTCCTTATCTTGAATCTTCACAATACATCTATCCATCATAACTGGGTAAATATCATAAACACCTAACTCGACAGATTTTTGTATTACAAGTTCCATTTTATCTGCTTTAGGTAATCCTTGTAATATACTTATTTTAATATTATTTACCCCTACTTCATAATCTTCAATTATTTCTTTTTTTATTTCACAAATTGTTTTATCTTCTTTAAATTCTATAATCTTACAATTATAATTAATACTTTTATTAATATCGCAAACTACTATCTCTTCACCAATTTTCTTTCTTAATACTTTTCTAATATGGTGACTATCTTCATTATCTATTACTATATAGCTATCTTTTATCTGTTTATCTTCAACAAAAAACTTAGGCATAATTATCTCCTTTTTCAATATACATATTATATCATATGGTAATTATTGGGTCAAGGAATTATCTTTTCTACATATAAAAAACACATAAACAAAATGCTTATGTGCTTAATTTATTAATAATTTTCAGCTTTTATTTCAAAATATGATTTTGGATGTTCACATACTGGACATAAGTTAGGTGCTTTTTTACCTATAGCTATATGACCACAATTTCTACATTTCCAAATAGCTTCTCCATCTCTACTAAATACTATTTCTTCTTTTACATTATTTAATAATTTTAAGTATCTTTCTTCATGTTCTTTTTCTATTTTAGCAACTGATCTAAATAAAAATGCTATATGTTTGAATCCTTCTTCGTCAGCTTCTTCAGCCATTCTATCATACATATCTGTCCATTCAAAGTTTTCACCTTCTGCTGCTGCTTTTAAATTTTCTTCAGTTGATTGTATTTCTCCACCATGTAATAATTTAAACCACATTTTAGCATGTTCTTTTTCATTATCTGCTGTTTCTTGGAAAATAGCTGCTATTTGTTCATACCCTTCTTTTTTTGCTTTACTTGCAAAATATGTGTATTTATTTCTAGCTTGAGATTCTCCTGCAAAAGCTTCCATTAAATTTTTCTCTGTTTTTGTTCCTTTTAATTCCATTTTCTTTCCTCCTAATTTTTTTCTGATTTACAATTTGGACATATTCCATTTATACATATATCCTTTACAAATATATTATCACTAATTTGACTTTTTATACTATTAGAAATAGCTTTTACATCAAAAACTTCTTTTACATCATATATTTCATTACATTTTGAACATACAAAATGGTAATGTGGTTCATGAATATAGTCGTATTTATCTGGTCCTGATGATGTATTAATTTTTTCAACAATCCCTGATTCAACTAAATTACTTATATTCCTATAAACCGTACTTTTGCTTATTTTAGGATCTATTTTGTTTACTAACCCAAATATTTCCTCAGCAGTTGGATGTATTAAATTTGTTTTAATTACTTCTAATATTATTTCTCTTTGTTTAGAATAGTTTATCATAAATCTCCTTTTAAAAAGTAGGAATAATTCCTACTTTTATAGTTTATATTATTTTCCGGACATTGTCAATACTTTTTCTAAAAATAATTATATAAAAGACTAGATATTAAAATTACTCTAATATCTAGTCTTTTTCATTTATTATTAAGGTCTCATTTGATATTCATTTAAATCTGGTCTTTCAAATATTGTTTCATCTACATTATCGAAAACATATTCATATCTAGTATATACATTTTCTTCTACTACTTGTACTAAAGTTCCTGTATCTTTCTCAACATATATTTGGGCTCCTTCTGAAAGTAAGAAATCTGATGACATAAATCTTTTAACAGCATATACATCTTTACCATCATATTCTGTACTAGTTATGATTGAATTCATACTACTTAATATTTTTAAAAACAATGTGTCTGTTTCTAAATAATTATATATTTGTATAATCATAAATCCATCTTCTGTTACATCTACAACTTTGGTATCTGATGTTTCTGTAAACATAGTCATTCCACTTTCATCTTTATACATAGATAACTTTACCGTTCCAGAACCTGCATGATTTGTTATAAATAATGCTTCATTATTGTCTTTCTTGTAATATTCTGTAACAACAGTAGTATCATTCTTATGATCTATTCGAGTTTGTTTTGAATAATAATTAACACTATCCTTATTTTCGGCTAATCTATTTTCTAAGTTTGTGATTATAATATAGTTTCTAATTGTATGTATTAAAAATAGTGTAATCAGTACTATTAAAATAATTAATATAATTTTAAGAAATCGTTTCATAAAAACTCCCCCTTTATTAACATATACTATTATTATACCACTTTATGTATGTTTTTACAAATTATATCACTAAACCAATAAATGATCTTCCTAACATGAAAGATAAGCATATTGTTGTAAAAATACATAATATGATTCCAATTACATACATCCAAACTAAATTGCTGTTAACAGATTTTTCATATTTTTCTAAATATATTAAAACACCAAAAGAAACCACACCAAATATTCCCATAAACCATAATTCATAAATAAGTATACCTAATACTGAAAAGATAATGCTAATTATTGTTGTGAGCTTAGCTATTACTTTAATATTAATATTTGCCATTTGATTACTACTTTTCTGTTTCATTTTATTCCTCCATTAATCATATCCATAATTTCTAATAAAAAATCACACTTTTAGGTGTGATTATGTTTTGGTACCGATGGTGGGACTCGAACCCACATGATTTCTCGCTGGATTTTGAATCCAGTGCGTCTACCATTCCGCCACATCGGCATTTACTTTTTACATATATTATCATATAAATTAATATATGTCTAGAATATTTATTCTTTTTATTCATAAATATTCTAGACTATATTTTATTTGTTTTCTATATCATTTTCAAATTCTATAACATTAATTTTTATAATCTTAATATCTGAAAATTCATCATCATCATTAAATTTTAATATATTAAATGTACTTTTTAACTTTTTATTAAAACTTAGTTCAGACATATCAATTAAAACTTTACTCGATATATCTTGTCCTATTGGAAGTGTTTTATTTTGATTATCAAAAAATACAGAGTTTGTAAAACTAATTACTTTTTCATCTTTATCTAAATCCATTTTAAAGAAAGTCATTTCCTCAATATCTTCTTGATTCATAATCTCTTCAACTTCTTCTTCTGGATTTAAATTACATACATATAATGCTGAATTTGATATTTTACTAGTATTCATTGCTTTATATACAACAACATCTTCTACTAATTTTATCTTATTCATAGCTTCTTTTATGTCATCTATTATTCTTTCTAATTTCAATTTATATCCTAAACATTTAGAAACTCTCGTGATATTTAATATGTTAAACATATCTCTAGCAGCTTCTCTATGTACTTTATTATTTAAATTAGAAATTCTTGTCCCTTCTCCAGCTACCCCTCCAAATATGTCGAATTCTTCATTACCATTTAATAGATTATTTTCTGTCATTTTTGCTTTTAATTTTTTTAAACTTGTTTCTAATTCTTTAGGTTCTACATCTGTACATTTCAGTTTATTTAATGTATCTATAAGTTCTGTTGTACATATATATATTGAATCTAATTGATCTGAATTCAATTTATTTCTTTGTAGTCTATCCATTTGGCTTCCGAAATTTTCCATATCTGATTCAAAGTCAAATGTTCTTTTTATTTTTTTAATTACATTAACTTCTTCTTTCTCACCTTCTGGAAGAACTGCCATTTCGTCTTTATTTGTATATCTCCAAAATTCGAAAATACTTTTTTTGTGATTATCTATTTCTTCAATAAATTTACTTGCATTTTCAATCTTTTTATCAAAGTTTTTATTTTTCAACTTAATTGCATTTATGTCCATAACTAAGTTTTTTAATTGATTTTCACTCTTTTCTATAACTCTATATAATTTTATAATATCTTCTAATGTTACAGCTTTCTTGTATTTAAATTTTGTATTTCTGATATTATCATCATCTTCTAGTTCTTCATTTTCTTGTATCATTTTTTTGCTTTTTGTCATGATATCATTTCTATTTATATCTTTTTTATTTTTCTTGCTATATTTAAAATAATATTTAAATTTTCCAAAAAATGTTTTTTTACATTCTAAAAATGTTGATATTTGTTTTTCTTTTGTTAAATATTCTAATTCTTTTAAAATACCTTCTGTCTTTAATTTTTCAATTTTTTTACTATTTTCTTCTAATGAGATTTCTGTTTGTTCTATAAAATCTACACCTTTATTATATTCTTCATCAAGCCATCTAGATATTTTTTGATATTCAATTTTTGTATTATCTATATATATATCTAAACTACCTTCTTTGTTTACATTTGTTTTTACTGTAAAGTATTTAGGTACTTCTGTTTGTAATATATATACTGCTTTTAGTAATTTATAGAATCTAAGAGCTGCCTGCTTATTTTCTAATTTAATTTTATAATCTGATTTTATATTACCATACACACAAGTTTTACCAACAAAATTAAGACTCACTTTATTATCTTGATCATATACTTCATTTACTAAAGCCCAATCTTTAGTAAATAACCATATATAATTTTCCATATCTGCAATTTGTTGTCTTGTAAGTATTCTACCACTTGAATTAACATTTCTAACAGGTACAAATATCTTGTTTGTTTTTATACCTTCTAATTGTTTTTTCATTAAATAAAATAATGCTGTATTATTTAAATCTTCTGTTGAAGCCATTAAAAAATATTTATTAGTATTTGCTGCATAATATATTTGCCACAAATAACTACTCTTATATTTTATTTTAAAAGGTGTTTCTTCATTTAATCTATCTTGCTCATCTTCCATGTGTTTTATATCTGCTAAATTTACATTTTTAAGCATTTTAAGAAACTTTGCATGTTTAGCTATTGATTCTTCATCTTTGTTATTTAAATAATCACTTAAACGTCTAGATTTTTTGTATCTGTCTTCTATACTATCTGACTTATTTGAATTAGATATTACTATTTCAATATCACTTACATTAATAAATCTATACTCTCTATACATTGTTTCTTCTTGTGCTTGTGAGGCTCTAAAATTTAATGGTTCAACTTTTTTATAAATATTTGGAATTTTTCCTATATCAAGTCCTA
>CAYJKU010000019.1:19817-21243 GCA_964371215.1 uncultured Clostridium sp. | reverse complement strand
GTTGTTCTGAAATAGAATTGTGGTCTGTATCCGTTAAAGAATGGTGTATGTCTTCCACCTTCTTCTTTAGTTAATACATAAACTTCTGAAGTGAATTTTGTATGTGGATTTATTGTTCCAGCTTTACATAAAACTTGTCCTCTTTCGATATCAGTTCTATCAACACCTCTTAATAATGCTCCTATATTATCTCCAGCTTCTGCTTGATCTAATAATTTTCTGAACATTTCAACTCCAGTTACAACTGTTTTCTTTCTTTCAGCTGTTAAACCGATTATTTCAACTTCGTCAGAAACTTTAATGATTCCTCTTTCTACTCTACCTGTAGCAACTGTTCCACGTCCTGTGATAGTGAAAACGTCTTCTACTGGCATTAAGAATGGTTGATCAATTGGTCTTTCTGGTGTTGGGATGTAGCTATCAACTGCTTCCATTAATTCTTTCATTGGAGCATAAGCTGCATCATCAGCACTAGTTGAAGTAGATTCTAATACTACTAAAGAAGATCCTTTAACAACTGGAATATCATCTCCTGGGAAACCATATTCAGATAATAAGTCTCTAACTTCCATTTCTACTAATTCTAATAATTCTGGATCATCAACCATATCACATTTGTTTAAGTAAACAACGATATATTTAACCCCTACTTGTCTTGCAAGTAATATGTGTTCTCTTGTTTGAGGCATTGGACCATCTGCTGCTGAAACTACTAATATAGCTCCGTCCATTTGTGCAGCACCTGTGATCATGTTTTTAACATAGTCAGCGTGTCCTGGACAGTCAACGTGAGCGTAATGTCTGTTGTCTGTTTCATATTCAACGTGAGCTGTGTTAATTGTGATTCCTCTTGCTCTTTCTTCTGGAGCACCATCGATTTGATCATATGCTTCAAATTTAGCTTTTCCTAAAAATGATAAGTATTTAGTAATAGCTGCTGTTGTAGTTGTTTTTCCGTGGTCAACGTGACCGATTGTACCAATGTTAACATGTGGTTTTGTTCTTTCAAATTTTGCTTTTGCCATTTTAAAATATCCTCCTTTAATATGTTAGCTTTTTAGCTAATTTTTTTATATTTTTTTAAAATTTAATAACTTAAATTGTAATTTACTAGTATTTTATACTAATATTTTCAAAAAATCAATACTTTTAATTAATCTTTTTTTGTTCTTAATGCTACGATTCCTTCAAATACTGATTTTGGAACTTCTTCATAATGAGAAGGTTCCATAGTATATGTTCCTCTTCCTTGAGTTTTAGAACGTAAATCTGTAGCGTATCCAAACATTTCAGAAAGTGGTACAAATGAGTGAATTTCAGTTAATCCATCATCAGTGTCCATTCCTTCCATTCTTCCACGTCTTGAGTTTACATCTCCAATAACATCTCCCATGTATTCTTCTGGAACTGTTATTTCAACTTTCAT
>CAYJKU010000019.1:0-19717 GCA_964371215.1 uncultured Clostridium sp. | reverse complement strand
GTTTCTTTGTAAGCAACTTGTGGTTTACCTACATTACATTCAACTTTGAATTCTCTTTTTAATCTATCAACAATGATATCTAAGTGTAATTCACCCATACCTGCGATGATTGTTTGACCTGTTTCATGATTTGTGTAAGCTTTAAATGTTGGATCTTCTTCAGCAAGTTTTGCTAAAGCAATCCCCATTTTTTCTTGAGCTACTTTATCTTTTGGCTCAATAGCTACGTCAATAACTGGTTCTGGGAATTCCATTGCTTCTAATATAACTGGGTGATTCATATCACATAAAGTATCACCTGTTGTTACTTCTTTAATACCAACAGCTGCTGCTATATCTCCAGAATATACTTTACTTATATCTTCTCTATGGTTAGAGTGCATTTGTAGAATTCTTCCGATTCTTTCTTTTTTCCCTTTATTAGAGTTTAAAACTGTTGATCCTGATTCTAATGTTCCAGAGTATACTCTAAAGAAACATAATTTACCAACAAATGGGTCTGTTGCAATTTTAAATGCTAATGCTGAGAATGGTTCACTATCAGAAGTTTTTCTAGTAGCTTCATTTCCATCTAAGTCAACACCTTTAATATCTTCGATATCAAGTGGTGATGGCATGTAATCTACAACTGCATTTAATAATTCTTGAACACCTTTGTTTTTATATGAAGAACCACAAGTTACTGGTACTATACTATTATTAATAGTTCCTGTACGTAATCCTTTTTTGATTTCTTCATTTGAAAGTTCTTCACCTTCTAAATATTTCATCATTAATTCTTCATCTTGTTCTGCAACTGATTCGATCATTTTTGCTCTATATTCATTTGCAAGTTCTACCATGTCAGCTGGAATTTCAGTTTCTTCAACTTCTTTTCCTAAATCATCTTTGTGGATGAATGCTTTCATTTTGATTAAATCTACAATTCCTTCGAATTGATCTTCTGCTCCTATTGGTAATTGGATTGGAACAGCATTTGCTTTTAATCTGTTTTTTAATTGGTCTACACAAAGCATAAAGTTAGCTCCTGTGATATCCATTTTGTTTACATATACCATTCTTGGTACATTGTATTTATCAGCTTGTCTCCAAACTGTTTCAGTTTGTGGTTGAACCCCACCTTTTGCAGCTAATACTGTAACTGAACCATCAAGTACTCTTAGAGATCTTTGTACTTCTACTGTAAAGTCAACGTGACCTGGAGTATCGATAATGTTTATTCTATTATCATTCCAGAAACATGTTGTAGCAGCAGATGTAATTGTTATACCTCTTTCTTGTTCTTGTTCCATCCAGTCCATTGTAGCACCACCATCGTGAACTTCTCCTATTTTATGAGTTTTTCCTGTATAAAATAAAATTCTTTCTGTAGTTGTTGTTTTACCAGCATCTATGTGAGCCATGATACCGATATTTCTTGTTCTATCTAACGGATATTGTCTTCCTGCCATTTTTATCCTCCTCTCATTTTTACATATATTTTACCATTTGTAATGAGCAAATGCTTTATTAGCTTCTGCCATTCTATGTGTATCTTCTTTTTTCTTAAATGCTCCACCGTTACCGTTGATTGCATCTATTAATTCTCCAGCTAATTTCTCAGCCATAGTTTTTTCATGTCTTTTTCTAGCATAAGTTACTAACCATCTTAATCCTAAAGTTTGTCTTCTTTCTGGTCTAATTTCTAATGGAACTTGGTATGTCGCTCCACCAACTCTTCTTGCTTTAACTTCAAGAACTGGCATAATTGCTTCTAATGCTGCTTCAAAAACTTCTAATGGGTTTTTCCCTTCTTTTTCTTTTATGATATCAAACGCATCATAAACTATTTTTTGAGCAACTGATTTTTTACCATCTAACATTATGTTGTTTACTAATTTTGTAACAACTTTACTTGTGTATATTGGATCTGGTAAAACTTCTCTTTTTGCTATAAATCCTTTTCTTGGCACTATTCTTCCCTCCTTATATATTTTTTTGATATGTAAAACAACATATCTAGGTACTCTCAGAATTTAATTTCTAAACTCTGCGCATAGCACTTATATCTATTCTAAATTTAAGTACCTTAAACTTTAGACAAAAATATCAAGCACTATTTAATTTAAAACCTATTTTTTAGGTTTCTTAGCTCCGTATTTAGAACGAGCTTGCATTCTGTCTTTAACACCTGCTGTATCTAATGTTCCTCTAACGATATGGTATCTTACCCCTGGTAAATCTTTTACCCTACCTCCTCTGATTAATACAACACTGTGTTCTTGTAAGTTATGTCCTATACCTGGGATATAAGATGTAACTTCATAACCATTTGAAAGTCTTACTCTGGCAACTTTTCTTAACGCTGAGTTTGGTTTTTTAGGTGTAACTGTTTTAACTATTGTACATACACCTCTTTTTTGTGGTGCTCTGTTATTAGTTGTTCTTTTACTTTTTGAGTTCCATCCTACTTGTAAAGCTGGCGCTGTTGATTTTGTTACTCCAGTTTGTCTTCCTTTTCTTACTAATTGATTAATTGTTGGCACTTAAATTTCACCTCCTATAAAATATTTAAAACCGTTACGGATAATTGAGTTACAATTACCTATAACGGCTTATATTTTATCATATTATTATATTGAAGTCAATAGTTTTAATCTATTTTTCCATACCATCATCACTATTTGTTTTTTCTTCTTTTTCTTCAAGTTCCTCTTGTTTCTTTTCAGGTTCTTTAAAGGTTGAATTAAATGTTTTTATTGATTCTTTAAAAGCATTCGTTGTTCTTTTAAAAGCATTTTTCGTTTTTGGTATTTTTTCGTTTTCGCTTTCTGGTAAAGCTTTGTTTTTATCAAATAATTTACCAATTAATTGCATTCCACTACGTTCTTCTGTTTTATATTTAACTCTATTTTTAACTGCATTCCATGCTTTTTCAACAAAATTCAATCCACTTAAATCTCTTGTTATATCAAATTCAAATCCATTTGAAAATTTATTTTGATACATAGAATGTACATAATTTTTCATTAAACTCACAGAATCTTCTTCTCTAGTATTAATTGCCATAACGATTCCTGGGTCTAATTTTCTTTTTAGTATAAATTTTTCCAAAAATGTATGAGCAGTTCCATTAACTGTTTCATTTATCATATCTTTATATTCTTTAGTTTTCTTTAATTGGTTTATTTCATTTTTTAATAGTATTATATCAATCCCTAATTTATTCACTTTTCTAACAAATACTGTTCCACTTTTTTCATCAATCTCTATCTTCAATCTTCCATCTATATGTTCAGGTTGTGGTTCTGGCTCAGCTTCAGGTTCTGGCTCAGCTTCAGGCTCTGGCTCAGCTTCAGGCTCTGGCTCAGCTTCAGGCTCTGACTCTGGCTCAGCTTCAGGCTCTGGTACTTTTTCAAAAACTCCATTGAACATTTTTTCATAATCATCTTTTCCATAAACTTTAGATGATTCTCTATATTGTTTTATTTCTTTATTATTTTCTAATAAACTTTTATTTACATCTTCCCATGATTTATCTTCTAATAACATACCAATTACCATATTAGCTCTTGATACATTCATAGAACATAATAATGATTCATCATATAATTCATCCTTAGACATACTTGCAAATTGTTCCTGACTAGTTACACCTTTATTATCCATGTATTTACCTAATTTTGCTTTTTCTTTATTCACTTCTATTCTCATTGCTTGTAATTCTTCTAGTGTCTTTCCTGAATCCAACTGAAATTTAATTTTATCGAATTCTGCTTCTTTTGCTTTTATACTCTTAGTCAAATCGGATATTTTTTTATTTTTAGACTCAATACTTTTATTTATTGTACCTTCTTGTTCTCTTCTCTTCATTTCTCTCTTAATATCAGTAAATCTAGTTATCATTTCATCTCTTTTTTCAGCTAATCCAATAACTTTTTCAAGATTTGATTTTTTGTTTTTCAAATCTTTCAATGCATCTACTTCTGCTTTTCTCTCTCCAAACTTGGCAATTCCATATGTTCGATTTTCGTAGTACTCTTTATCTTCTTTTTCACTTTCCTCTATTTTTATTGTATAGCTATCAATTACTGATTTAATTTTGTCTGTATTAATTTTTCTACCTTTAGATGGTTTTTCTATTTTTTCAAAATTCGCCATTTTCATCTCTCCTTTTTTCAAACGTATACTATTATATTTTACCATATCTCAATGTTTTTTTCAACTTTTTTATGTAAATCTATTTGTTTTAATATAAATTTAACATTTTTGTAATCTATTTGTAACATTAATTAAACTCTTTTAAACTTCTATCCGCAATCTGTCTATATCTCTCTTTTTTATCTTTTATTCTCTTACCTTCTAATTCTGGAAGTATACCAAAATTAGCATTCATAGGTTGGAAATCTTTATTTTCTGTTGAAATATATTTAGAAAGTGCTCCTAAAACTGTTTTTTCAGAAAAGGTTATTTGTTCTTCATTTTTTAATCTTTGTACTGCATTTATTGCTGCAACTAAACCAGATGCAATTGATTCAACATATCCTTCAACACCTGTTATTTGTCCTGCAAAAAATATGTTTTTGTTTTGTTTAAAATTGTATGTTTCATCTAATAATTTACTTGAATTAATATATGTATTTCTATGCATAACTCCATATTTTACAATTTCTGCATTTTGCAATCCTGGTATCATTTGGATAATTCTTTTTTGTTCTCCAAATTTTAAATTTGTTTGGAAACCAACTATATTATATATACTTGCTTGTTTATCATCTTGTCTTAATTGTATTAAAGCATATGGTCTTCTTATTGTTCTTGGATCATCAAATCCTACTGGTTTTAAAGGTCCAAATCTAAGTGTATCTATTCCTCTTTTTGCCATTATTTCTATTGGCATACAACCTTCAAATATTTCTTTTTTCTCAAATGAATGTAAATTTACAACTTCAGCATTTATTAATTCATTATAGAAGTTTTCATATTCTTCTTTATTTAATGGTAAATTAATATAATCTTTTTGTTCTTCACTTTGTCTTTTTTTCCATTCTTCTTCTGATTCTTCTTTTTTCTTTTCTTGACTATATCTATCTCCATAAAATGCAATATCAAAATCTATACTTTCTTTAGAAATTATTGGTGCTGCTGCATCATAAAAATATAGCTTATCTTCACCTGTTAATTTTCTAATATTTTCTGCTAATCCATCTGAAGTAAGTGGTCCTGTCGCTATTATTACGATCCCTTCTTCTGCCATCTTCTCTATATCTATTACTTCTTCATTTATTATTTCTATTAATTCATTACTTTTAATTCTATTTGTAACTTCTTCTGAAAAAACTTCTCTATCTACTGCTAATGCTTGTCCTGCTGGTACACTTGTTTCATCTGCTACTTTTATTAAAAGAGAATCTAATATTCTTAATTCTTGTTTTAATAATCCACAAGCATTTGTAATTAAATTAGATTTAAAAGAATTACTACAAACAACTTCTGCTAAATTTTTATTTGAATGTGCTGGTGAAAATTTCATTGGTTTCATTTCATATAGCTTTACTTTTATCCCTTTTTTTGCTATTTGATATGCAGCTTCTGCTCCTGCTAGTCCTCCACCTATTATTGTTATATATTCTTCCATTAATTCTTCTCTCCTTTATTCCTTATCTTGTTCTGAACCTATTGTTCCTTTTTCTTCAAATCTTTTTGTATATTTCCCTAATACATCTGTTAATACTTTTTCTAAATCAATATTATTAGTATTTGCAATACATATTAAAGAAAAAAGTGTGTCACCTATTTCTGATTCTAAATTATCTGTTTTAATATTTTCTTTAGTACCATAATCTGTGCTTTTAAGTATCTCTTTCCCCAATTCTCCCACTTCTGACACTAAATCTATATATCTTAATTCTTGAGATATTTCTAAATTATATTTTTCTGTAAATTCTTTTATATTATTTTGCATTTCTGATATACTTTTTTCTTTATTATCCATTTTAATCTCCTTTACACTATTTCTAGAATAACATGTTTTTGCTTTTTTATCAAGGAAATATATGTTAAAAACAACCTATTTAGGTTGCTTATACTTTTCAATATTCAATTAAAACTTTATTTCCTTCATTAATTATTATACCTGCATTTGGCACCTGATTTTGAACTATTACTTCTTCTTTATTAATTAAATCTAATTCTTCCATATTTTGAACAGATAATGTTAACCCTATTTCTTTTAATTGTTTTTCTGCTTCAGTAATACTTAAACCTATTACATTTGGAACACTAACTGTTATAATTTGATCTTCTTCACTAATTGTTTTTTGCATTTCTAAATATGGCAATACTTCACTAAATATTTGCCCACCAACTGGTGCTGCAATCCCTCCACCTTGGTGACCTCCTTCACCTGTTGGATTATTTAATGTTATTAATAGGACCACTTCTGGATTTTCAGTTGATGCAACACCTAAGTATGATGCTATATATTTATTTGTATTTACACCATCTTCTGATGTACCTGTTTTACCACCTATTGCATAACCTTGAACTTGTGACCCTTTTGCTGTACCTTCACTAACTACAGATTCCATCATACTTAATATATATTTAGAAGTTTCTTCTGATATGTTTATTTCTTCACTTTCAATTGGTATATCTAACACCTCTCCTGTTTGGCTATCTATTATTTGTTTTACAACTCTTGGTTTAACACTATTTCCACCATTTATTATTGAAGATACTGATGATACAAGTTGAAGTGGTGTTATCTCAAACCTTTGCCCAAAACTTATTGTTGCAAGTTCTACTGGTCCTACTTTATCTTCTTTTAAAAATATACTATTTGCTTCACCAGGTAAGTCTATTCCTGTTATTTCTAATAATTTAAATTGTTCTAAATATCTATAATATGTTTCTATTCCTAAACTTTGCCCTAATCCAATAAATACTGGATTACATGAATTCATAAGTGCTTGCCTTAAACTTTCCGAACCATGTGGGTTATAGTATCTCCAACATTTAATATTTACACCTGCGATTTTGATTGAGCCACTACAATGAAACATTCCTGCTTGATCAATATCTGTTACTAATTTTTCTTCTAACGCTGCTGCTGCTGTTATTATTTTAAAAGTTGACCCAGGTTCATATGTATCTGCTATACTCTTATTTCTCCATACTGATTGTAAATTTTTTGTTTGTTCACTTTGTTCTAATGAATCCCATATTAGCTCTAATTCTTCTGTAAATGGTTCAAATGGTTGATTTAAATCATATGAAGGATAATTTGCCATTGCTAATATATCTCCATTTTGAGGATTCATTATTATTACACTTCCACCATCTGTACATACATTATCTATACATGCTTCTTTTAAATATTTTTCTGCTATTGACTGAATTGTGTAATCTATTGTAAGTACTAAATCATTTCCATCAATTGCTGGCACATATACCTCAGACTCATTTTCTATTACTCCACCTCTTGCATCTGTTTGTCTTTGTATTGCTCCTTTTTCTCCTGTTAGTTCTTCATTATATTTTGCTTCTATTCCATCAAGACCTTGATTATCTGAACCAGTAAACCCTATTACCTGTGATGCTAAATTAGCATATGGATAATATCTTTTAGTATCTTCATCTATATTTATCCCTTCTGTTATTTCATTTTCAAACATCCAGATTCGTAATTCATCTGTTTTTTCTTTATCTACTCTTTTAATTATTGTTTCAATAGAACTATTTTTATTCACTTTAGCTAACATAGTCTCATAATCTAATTCAAATATATTTGCAAAAGCTGTTGCAACTTTTTCTTTATCTTCTTTAGATATATTTATGGGATTTACTGTAACAGTCTCTACTGTACTACTAATTGCAAGTATAACTTCACCTGTTGTATCATATATTGTTCCTCTTTCAGGGTTTATTACTCTATCTAAAGTTTGTTGTTCATATGCCATGTCTGCTAATCTTTTCCCATCTATTAATTGGATATATCCCACTCTTAGTATTAATCCTAACATTATTAAAAAAAATATATACAATATATTTCTCATTACTTTCTTATTAGATATTTTAACCATAAAAAAACACCTCATTTATATTTATGAGATGTTTTGCTTTTTATTCTATTTATTAATTACTAAAATATATTTTCAACTAATTCTTCAAACCATGTTTTTTCTTCTATTATCATTTTTTCTGATTGTACTTCTGTATAATCTTTCTTAGGTAATGATACATATACTGTTTGAGAAGTTGTTAATTTTTGCATTCCTAGTTTTTCTTTTGCTTGTTTTTCTATATTATTAAAATTCAAACTATCTTCTATACTAACTTCTAATTGTTGATTTTCTTTTTCAATAGCAGCTAAATTACTTTCTAGTGTTTGTATTTCAGAAAATTTTTCATTTATTTGAGAGTTACGATAACTTATTAATAAAAGCACAATAAATATTCCTACAACTACAAAAGTCATATTCCTTTGTTTCTTTTTTTGTTCTTTTGACAATTTAACTTCTTGTCTTTGAATATCTTTTACAACTTCAAGTCCTTTTTTCTTAGGCATTTGTTTTTTCTTAGGTTGTACTTCTATTTTCCTAGGACTTGTAGAATATTCATATCTTGGGCTTTTCACAAGTTATCACCTCCTTATTCTTACGTTCTTTTAAAAATTCTTAGTTTAGCACTTCTGCTTCTCGAATTTTGCTCTTGTTCTTCAGATGTCGGTATGATTGGTTTTCTTGTAACAATTTCACCTTTTGTCTTATCTTTTGCTCCACATACACAATATGGTAAATCTTTTGGACATTTACATTTTCCAATTTCATCTACATATGCGTTTTTTACTGCTCTGTCTTCTAATGAATGAAATGTTATAATACACAATCTTCCATCTTTTTCTAATACTTCTATACAATCTTTTACAGTTTTGTATAAAGGTTTTATTTCATCATTTACCTCTATTCTTATAGCTTGGAAAACCCTTTTGGCTGGATGTCCATCTTTTTGCTTAGATTTTGGTATTGATCTTTCTATTATTTCAACTAATTCTTTTGTTGTTTCTAATTCTTTTTCTTTTCTTACTATACAAATATTTCTCGCAATTGATCTTGAAAATCTTTCTTCACCATATTCGTAAAAAATATTTGCTAATTCTTCTTCTTCATATTCATTTACAACTTTTTTTGCTGTAAGTTCTTGGGTTTTATCCATTCTCATGTCTAAAATATTTTCACCTAAATAACTAAAACCTCTGTTTTTTTCATCTAATTGATATGATGAAACTCCTAAATCTAATAATATACCATCTACTTTAGGAATATTTAAATCAGATAAAATTTGTTTAATATCATCATGGTTTCCATGTACATATTTAACATTAGAAAATTCTTTTAAGTTTTCTTGTGCTGCCTTTAATGCTTCTTGATCTCTATCTATTCCAATTAACATTCCAGTATTAGATAACTTTTTAGCTATCTCTCTACTATGGCCTGCACCACCTAAAGTTCCATCTATATATATTCCATCTTCTTTTATATTTAATCCTGTTATACATTCTTCCAAAAGAACAGACTTATGTTCAAATTTCAATTTAGCACCTCTACTTCTAAATTTTTAATACAGCTGGCAATTCAAATAAACTACCAGCTGTCTTCATCTCTATTTCCCTTTATCTTTTGGTTTTCTTACTTCATTCGTATTCTATTAGCATATCTTTTAGTATATTTTCATTATTCAATTTTTAATGTTTCTTTTTCTTTCGTATCTTGCACTTTCGTGTTTTTCTTTTGTATTTTAAAATTTTCTTCTTTTGTATTATTATCTTTAGTATTTATATAGACTTTTTCAAGTTATATACCTAACATTGTCATGTTTTGAGCTATTTCATCTGCTGAAATATCTTCATCACATTTTTGCCATTGTTCTTTATCCCATATTTCAAGTCTTGTTCCTACACCTACTATTACAGCATCTTTCACAAGATTTGCAGCTGTTCTTAAATTATTTGGTAATAGAAATCTACCTTGTTTATCTAGTTCACACTCTGTTGCTCCTGATAGAAAAAATCTTACAAAGTTTCTAGCATTTTTATCTGATAGAGGTAATGATTTTAATTTAGTTTCAAAATTTAACCACTCTTCTGTTGAAAAAGCAAATAAACATCCATCTAACCCTTTTGTTACGACGAACTTTTCTCCCATATCTTGTCTTAATTTTGCAGGCATTATAATTCTGCCCTTAACATCTAGAGAATGCTCATATTCACCAATTAGCAATTAAATTTCACCTCTTTTCATTTCACTCCACTTTGTACCACTTTTCTCCACTTCGATTAAATTCTAATATACTTTTATTAAATTTGCAATACTTTTTACAAAAAAATTATATATTTTTTTAATCATATTTCTAATGTTTTCCGCATATATTTATTTATATTAAAAATTTGATATATTTTATGTGAGGTAACTATGATTATAGATTTTAAAAAACTATTATTTTTTATATTAATTACTATTATCCCCTCTTTTATTGTAGGTTCTTTTACTGACTCTTCTGGATTTGATACACTAATAAAACCAGAACTCACACCACCTGGATTTATCTTCCCTATTGTATGGAGTATTTTATATATTTTAATGGGGATTTCAAGTTATTTAATATATGTTTCACCAAATGGAACTGATAGTCAGAAAAAGATTGCTCTATCAATATATTTTATACAACTTATTTTAAATTTCATGTGGACACCCATATTTTTTAATTTAGAATTATATTTATTAGCTTTTATCTGGATAATATTACTTATTATTTTAGTCTTATTTATGATTTTTTCTTTTTATAAAATAGATAAAAAAGCTGCCTATCTTCAGATTCCTTATTTAATCTGGCTTGTTTTTGCTGGGTATTTAAGTTATATGATATATATCTTAAATTAGTAATATATAAAGAAACTAAACATTTTTGCTTAGTTTCTTTTAAATCATTTATATTTTATAATATTTTTTATTCCTGATTTCCAAATCCATCAATATGATATATTTCTTTTACATATTCCCAATTTTCTTTTATCCCATTTTCTTCAAGTGCAGTTGCATATAAATCTACGGCATATATTAAGCCTGTATACTTTAAATTTCTCTCTGGTCTTAAATCTCCTATACTTATTATTCTATCTACCATTTCATCTTCACCTGCGTCAAATGTTGCCTTATATTCTCCATTAATGTATAACCTAGCTTCTCCACCTTTTATTACTGAAAGCTGTATATACATATATTTATCATTATACTGACTAACATCAATAGTTAAATATCCT
This sequence comes from uncultured Clostridium sp., assembly GCA_964371215.1. GTDB lineage: Bacteria > Bacillota > Clostridia > TANB77 > CAG-508 > CAG-269. Next base: position 8,418 of record CAYJKU010000019.1, on the reverse strand, counting down.
AGTTCTGGCATTCCACCTTGTATCCCTGAATATGCATGTATACGTAAATTATTTTCTGCAAGACTCATCCAACAAGTATATTTTCCAGAATTATCTGAAATAGAAAGTAATGTATTTCCAAAATACATTGAGTTATCTTCAAAAAATCCTAAAAAAACTCTTTCACTTGAACTTTGTGCTGTGCTTCCTTTAATTAATATACTAGCTGTATATTGTTCATGTATTCTAGTATTTTCTCCAATTTCCATTGTCGCTGTAATTCCACCTGCTACTAAACCTTTATTTCCATATTTGTCTTCCTCATATGTGAATTCTGATTCATTTACATTACTTTCAAAATTCCCCCAGCTTGTATTGTTTTTTTCTGAATTTTCTGTTATTGCTACTATAAGTCCACTTGTTAATATTCCATCTAATTCTCCATTATAGTTATATGTATATGACCATCTTTCAAGTTCTGTGTTACTATTTATATTTTTTCCACCAACACTTTGAACATATTGTTCATCATATGTTACTATATATGGACTATGTGTGAAATATTGTTTTTCTTCTTCTGTTAATACCATACCATCTATTTGTTCTAATTGATTTATTATATTACTCCCTAAAGTTCCATTTATATCACCATCACCTATTATCCACCAACCTTTACCATATGTTGATGCCAGTGTTACAGTTTCCGGATAATCTAATGTTTCTAATTCTTTACCTATATATTTATATTCATTTTCTTTTATTACGCGAATTGCATTTTCAACCATTTGAAGTTCTTTCATATAATTTATATCTTCGGGATGAACAATTATATACCCTAACTCTTCTATTATTTTTATTTCTTCTGTCATTTCAGTTGTTATATATATAATATCTTCACCTATTATTGCTAATTTATCCAACATTTCTTCTGGTATATTAGATGTAGTTTGTTTTAATTTTTCTCCTTCTAATATATTATATGAAAGTGATTTTTTTCCCACTCCATAAGCTCCTTCTTCTATTTGTATTTCTGTTTTTTCAAGCTCTAATAATTCTTTATATTCAACCATTTCATTTACAAATGAAACTTCTGTACTTTTCCTAATTAAGCTATTTTCTCCAATAAGGGTTGAAATTGTCACTCCTGCAAGAATAATAGCAATAATTATTGCTATTATTAAAGAAACTAGTGTTATTCCTTTTTCACTAAATCTTAATTTGCTTTTCATTGTTTTCTCCTTTTATATAATTGTTTACATTCTATGTCCTTTTATACTTATATAAATAACAATTTTCATCATGTGCATTAATAAATCCTACTGCTTGTAAATATGAATAAATTATAACTGTACCTACAAATCTCATTCCTCTATTATATAAGTCTTTTGAAATTGCATCAGATATTTCAGAATTAATTTTGTCTATTTCATATATGGTTTCTCTACCTGTATATTTAATTATATAATTATAAAAACTTCCATATTCTTGAATAATATTATAAAAGATTTGCGCATTTTTTACACTTGCTTTTATTTTGAGTTTATTCCTTATTATTAATGGATTATTTGCTAATTCTCGTTTTTTATCTTCTCCATAATTCATAACTTTTTCTAAATGAAAGTTATCATATGCTTCTCTAAAGTATTCTCTTTTATTTAATACACATTCCCATGAAAGACCTGCGTGAAAAGATTCTAATATTAACATTTCAAATAAATTATGATCACTAAAACAAGGAGTTCCCCATTCATTATCATGATACTCTATGTATCTTTGATTTTTAGTATTACACCATTTGCATCTATTTTTCATTATATTGCTGTTCCTTTCGTTGGAATAGTTAATTTACTCATATCCACTTTTTCTAATTCTAATAATTTTACTTTCATTTTCATTCCTCCACCATAACCTGTTAAATTTCCATTTGTTCCAATAACTCTATGACATGGTATTATTATAGATATAGGATTATGTCCTACTGCATTCCCTACTGCTTGTGCAGACATTCTAGCAATCCCTCTTTTTTTAGCTATTTCTACTGCTATATCTTTATATGTAACTATTTTCCCATATGGTATTTTGCATAATATCTCCCATACATCTTTTCTAAATTCACTTCCTGTTACTACATACTCAATTTCACTTATTTGTGGTTTTTCTCCATTAAAATATTTGTCCAGCCATCTTTTGGTCTTTACAAATATTTTCAAATCATCTTTTTCTTGTTCACTATCACAAAAATAATCATAATATCTATGTTTTTCCCCTTTTAGTGCTATTAATTTTTCGCCATCACTTACAAGTGTTAATTTTCCAACTGGCGAATTATATTGACAATAGTATCCCATCTACTTTTCCTCTTATTTCATTTCAATTTTAGTTTTCCCTATTATATCATAAATGTTACTATTAATTTTAATATAATTAATAAAATTAAAAATAAAAGTAATCGTAATTATGAATCTACTTCAAATCTTTGATTACTTTTATTTAATTTTTCTTATTTCAATGTCGGATAACCTAATATACTAATTGTACTAAAATCCCAAATATTTTGATCTAAACCTAATGTATTGCTATAAAATTCTAATGTCAATTGTACTTCTCTAATTGTATGTACTTTATTCCCATCACCTGTTGAATTTATTCCTGTTTTGTCTGTTAATTCATACACATTGTTTGTTTTTGAATATGCACTATTTGTTGGAGACACTATTTTATATACATCTGATGCAACATCTGCAATCTGTACTGCATTTAAAATACTTGCATTAACATTTTCAAATCCTCCAACTAATCCTCCATTTTCTGCCCTATTATCATCATTTTGTGGTCTCAATATTTCCATATTAGAAACTACATTTTTCAGTAATGAATTATCTCTTAGTACACCTACAATTCCACCTGAATGTGTTTTTGTTATTGTAAGTGTTCCTTCTGCATATACATTTTCAATTGTACTCCACTGAGCTCTACCTATAATTCCACCAACATAATATAACTTTCCTGTTATATTGTTATTAATTGCTTCTATTTGTTTTATTGTGGAATTTTGAATTTTTCCAATTAATCCTGCGACTTCATTGTTTCCTTCTAATGTAATATTTTCCAATTTAATATTTTCAATTATAGCATAATTAGCAAATCCAGCTAATGTACCTATTTTATCATATGATGTTGCACTTATATTTGCATTTTGTATACTCACATCTTTAACTGTCCCACTATTAATCTCTAATGCTAGTAAACCAAAAGTTTCCCTATTTACAGTTAAATTTCCAGATTCAATATTAATATTTTCAATTCTTCCTGTTAAGTTTTCAAATAGAGGCTTTGTTAATCCTGTGATTGTTTTTTCATTCCCATCTATTCCACCACTAAATTCTCCTGAAATTATTGGTGTATTTCCAGATAATGTACTTAAATCAATATTGTTTGTTAATACATATTCAACTTTTTTAGCTAGCGGGTTTGAAGAAGCCTCGATTTCTAATAAATCTTGTAATGTACTAATCTCTGTTTTTGATATTTCATATATTGTTTCTTGCAATTCTATATTTATACCTGTTTTATTTGCAAATATAGGTAAATTAACATTTATGTTTGTTACTTTTATATTATCTATTAATGAATTATTTACACTATTTGAAATTAATGCTTCTGAGTTTGCATCTACTTCTATATTGTTTAAAGTTATATTTTTAATATGTGCATATGTAGATTCATTAAATATCGCTGCTTCTAATCCTGTAATTTCATACCCATTTCCATCTAATACTCCAACAAAGTTGTTTGTAATATATGAATTTGTACTTGTGTTAACTGTTATTCCTGAAAAATCTACATCATTTAAAAGAATATATGATCCCCATTCATTATTATTTACTGCTGTTACTAATTCTTGGGCTGTTCTTATTTCATTTTGATATGTCATTTTATATGCTCCAGAACCTTTATCAAAATCTTCTGTATCATGTTTAATTATATTGTATAAAATATTTCTTAATTCATCTGATTTTGTTCTATTTCCATTTACAGCATCTAATTTCATTGCTTCTACATATAAATCTTTTACTATTTCAACATCAAAGTGGTCAAATGTTGCTAATTCATTTTCTACGTCTGTCCACCTTCCCATTTTATATGTTTCCCAAGTCATTGTATCTATACCTGTTGCTGTTCTTATAGCTTCTAAGTCATTTGATGACATTCCACTATGATATGCAAATCTACCATTTGTTCCTCCAACACCAAGCATTTCATAACCTGTTCTTTTAAATGTTGCACCATCTGCTATTTTTTCATCATTATGTGGATGATACCATAATATATCATAATGTGTGCTAGATCCATATATATTATTTCCATATGTTCCTATAGTTCTAAATACTAATCTATTATCCCATAAATCTTGCATGTTTTTCAAATTCATTGCTTCAATTTGTTCTGCTGTAACTGTTACAAAAGTAGTTCTATTTGTATTTATGCTTGCCTCTTCATATCTATTTCCTTCTGAATCCAAATAGAATGTTTGTGTTACTAATTTTGCTTGTTCTGTTGGTGTTAATTCAAAAAATGCTTGTGCTGTTAAATAATCTAATACATATAGTGTGTCAAACATCTCATTATAAAATGATGCAATATTTTCTTCTCCATATACACGATCTAATTTTAAATTTACTGTTAAATCAGATGTTGCAGGTAGGTCATATCTCATGTTAGGAGTAAAATGTCCTTCAGCCATATTTTGTGCATTATTATAATCTGCATGATCTTCTGCTCCACTTCCTGCTCTTCTTCCATTTCCATCATATATATATTCATCATCTTGATTATGTGCTGATTCATGTGTCCATACACTAAATGAAAAATCTGACCATAATAGTGAATACACAACCCAATATGTATCTGTTCCATTTGCATATGCTCCTGAACCATTTTCTGCCATTTGCATTCCAATTGGTTCATTTATCCATTTATACATAGGATCCTCTGTTGTTCCTAATTCTTGAGTTCCTGGGTCTGGTGCCGCTTCTGGGAAGTTAAATCTTGTATCATATTGAACACTTATTGTTTTATTTAACCAATATGTCGCATTTGGTGTAAATGATGCTGATACTTCATAATAGTTTAATATCATATCTGCATAATTATTTATATGTGATGTTATTGCTTCAACATCTCCATCTAAATACAATTGATATCTATTTAAACTTCCTATCCCAATTTGAGATGGTACAGCTATAATATACATATCTTCTTGTGCTTCTTCTGGTGCACTTAAAGTAACAAGTAATAAATGATTTCTTCTATTCAAATGATTCCATGCTGTATATTCTACATCTTTTAATTCTTCTGCTTGTAATTTCCTTTCAACAACAATTCCTCCAAATTGATCTACAAACCATTTATCTGGATCACTATTTAAGTCTAGCTCCAAAATATATTTTTCCAATAATGTTTTTATATCTTGATTATTATATTTAGGTTTAATAATTGCATTATATAGACTTATAGATGAGTTTTTACCCCTATTTGCTTCTGTTGTTCCCAATATGTCTGATACTATTTTTGTAGCATTTGTATTAGATTCTGAATATATATCACTTTCCCAGAATATTATATCTGAGAAATCTTCTGCAATTCCTATATCAAAATTATAATATCTTTCAAAATAGTTTGCTGCATATATTATTGCTTCTAATTGATTATTTTCATTTAAATCATTTCTAATTTTATTTGATATGTTTTCACTGTCATTTGTAAGTGTATATTCTTCCATAGTTTCAAATATATTACCTACTTTTTCTTCTAATTGTGGTACAAAGTATTCATTATAATAATCTATATATAATCTATCTTCTATTTCTGGTGTTACACTACTTATATCTGTTTCATAATTCATTGCTTGTACATCAGATAATATTTCTGAATAAATACTATTTGTATTATTAAATATTAATTTTGAATAATTATATTTTATTCCTAAATCTGGTATTTCATATATTGCTACTACATCTAAAACTTCATCAAATGTAACAGTATATTCTAGATTTGTATTATTTTCTAATATTATTCTAATTTTAGAAATATCATCTTTTGTCTGATTATTTAATCCTACAACTAATTCACCTGTATTATCTAAAGGATATATTTTATCTATTTTAACTGTATTTAATACATGTAGATTATCTATTTTATTTCCATATAAGATTATTGTTTCTGAATCTAAATATGGCATTAATACATTCATATTATGATATGCAATTTCTTTTTCTTGATTAAATGTTGTTAATTTAGATACATATTCATAATTAGGTATTAATACATCTTTTATTGGTTTAACTTCACCTTTTGTTTCATTTTCACCTTTTAGTTTTGGCATTTGACCATTTTGTGTTAATTCATCTATTTGCCAAATATTTGCATCCCAACCTAAAGTGTTTAATATAAAGTCTTTGTTTATACTATCTCTTGATATATTTGTAACTTCGCTATGATTATTATTTACTAATGTACTTTCTATTAAAGAATAATTATTATCTAATATATAATTTCCACTTCCCCAAACTTTGTGTCCATCATCTGTGTCTTTTCCAGTTGCTAAAGATATTGAATTAGTTATACTGTCATTTGCCCAACCACCATAACCAACTATACCTCCATTTGCACCATTTTTGTTGTTTTGTAATATAACATCTGCATATATTTTATCAAAGTTTATTTCTCCATATATTTCTCCAAGTATACCACCTACTGCATCACTTGATGTTTCAATTTCTGCTTGTATATATGAATTTGTTATTGTAAGTTTCCCATGTTCTTGTCCTACCATACCTCCAGTTCTCTTACCACCTTTGATATATGTATTTGTAATTGATGAATATTCAATTGTTACATCACTACCACTATTTGTTATAGCTATAAATCCACCTGTATTTCCACCATTTGTTAAACTTGAATTAGATATATGTACATCAGATATTTTAATAGTGTTATTTGCTGATATACTTAAAATTGCTTGACCTGATGTTAGTGCTTTATCTATAGTTATATTTTCAATTATTGCTCCATCTAAATTATTAAATAATGGCTTAGATAAATTATTAATTGTATATCCATTTCCATTTAAAGTTCCACTAAATTTATTTATATATGTTATACCAGATATTGTATAACCACTTGCATCTAAATCTCCAGTTAATGTTATATTACTATTTGGGTTTTCTTGAATCATTTTAACTAATGTTTCAAAATCTATGTTTTGAGCTACTCCATTTGTTATTCCGCCATATCTAACTATTGTTCCTTCTTTTTTAACATCTGTATATGTAATACTCTCTTTAATATCTAATGTTAAATATAAGTCTCCATTTTGCTCGCTATGTCCTATAACATCTGCATATCTAGTATTTCCTTGACTATCTGTTACTTGTACAAAATAGTCTGTTTCATTTAATTCATTAATATTTACTTTTTCTAGTTTTTCTGTTTCTCCATTTATATCTTTATATAAGATTACATTTTTAGCATCTTTAATTTCAATATATTCTCTTTGGATATTTAAAATTTCATCAACTAATATTTCTGTATATTCATTTTGATTATCTGTTAATGTGTTTGTATCTAAGTCATAGTTTGCTTTAATTATAACAGTATATTCTTCACTAATTGTTGGTGTAAAATCTATATATTCTGAATCAGAACTTACATTATTATTTGTGTAAACTGTATTTACTCCATCTGTGATTGTTACTTCATAATGATTAATTGATTCTTTATTATTAATATCTAAATATATTCGTATATTTCCATTTTCTAAATTTATATAATTAAATTCATTTGCTGTTGGAACTTGTTTTAAGTTTTCAATTTGTAGAGATATATTTATATTTTCTATATGATCATTTTCTAATTTTATTTGACTTAAATCCAAAGTATGTACACCTGATGTATCTGGAGTTGTTATTTGGATATAGTATGAGTTTGTTTCTCCAATACGAATAACATCATATTCTATATTGTTCACTGTTAATTTTTTAGGTATATATGTAGAATCATTTGTACTTGTAAATACAACTCTATATTCTGAACTATTTTCAAAATATATTTTATCTACTCCCTTTATATCTGTTGTTTTAACATCTGATATATTAAAATTATATTCTTCTGTAAGAGCTATTTTATGATTATATAACTCTTCTTCATATTGCATAGTTCCTAATACATCTCTTTTATACACATTTTTTATACTAACTGTGTATATCTTCCCTATTTCTACATGAATTGTTATACTATTTTCTCCAACAACTATATTTTCATTTAAAATATCTTCTGCCAAATTATTTTTAACATTTATATTTCCATTTAAAAATGCATTATCTGTATCTGATATATTAAATTCTAATGTTATTGTTTCATTAGTAAAATCTTCTAATA
>CAYJKU010000018.1:0-22778 GCA_964371215.1 uncultured Clostridium sp. | reverse complement strand
TGGCAGCAGTATATTCAGCAGGTGATTTTAGAAATGGAACAACATTTGAAATGGATGGAAATGTATATAGAGTTGTTGAATTTCAACATGTAAAACCAGGGAAAGGGTCAGCTTTTGTAAGAACAAAATTAAAAAATGTTATATCAAATTCTACATTAGAAAAAACATTTAACCCATCAGATAAATTCCCAGCAGCAGAAATAGAGAAAAAAGTTATGCAATATATTTATTCAGATGGAGATTTATATTATTTTATGGATAATGAAACATATGAACAAATACCACTTAATTCAGAAACATTAGGAGATTGTATTAAATATTTAAAAGAAAATATGGAAACAACTATACTTTCATATAAAGGAAATATTTTTACAGTAGAACCACCTACATTTGTTGAATTAGAAGTTACATATACAGAACCAGGATTTAGTGGGAATACAACTAATACATCAGGTAAACCAGCTAAATTAGAAACAGGTTTAGAAATTCAAGTTCCGTTGTTTATAAACATAGGAGATGTATTAAAAATAGATACAAGAACATGTGAGTATATGGAACGTGTTTAGAAAGGTGATTTACAAGAATGGGGAATTTGAAAAACGAATATAATAGTTTTTTAGACGACATGCAGAAAAACATAAAAAACAAAGAAGATTTAGATTATATAACTAAAAGATTCGGTAGTTTTTTAGATGTTGTTTTAGGTCAAATGGATAAAGTTTTAGATTATAGAAAAGATGAAATAGAAAGATTAGAAATAGTTCAGAAAAAGCTATATAATAAAATTAGTAAAATAGAAGAGACAGTTAATACAATAGAAAAAGATATTTATCAAGAAGATGGATATGATTTTGAGATAACTTGTCCATACTGTAATTACGGATTCATTGCTGATTTAGATGAAACTAATAGTGAATTAGAATGCCCACAATGTGAAAATGTAATAGAACTAGATTGGTCAACAGAAAGTGGACCAGATTCACAAAAAGGATATGTAAGTGACGAAGATGAAGATATGTAAGTTAGATTAGAAATAATCTAGCTTTTTTATTGGAATAAAGTTATAGGATCTAGATATTTATCATCTAAACGAACACCGAAATGAAGATGAGGTCCTGTTGTTGCACCATTTGTTGGCCTACCTGTTGAATCATAATACATATTACCATTAACACCATATACATATTTTGGTCCAACATAACCAATAACTTCTCCTTTTGATACAAAGTCTCCAACAGAAACAATATAATTAGGAGAAACGTGACAATAAGTGAACTTATAATCTCCAGCACTTAATGTAATAGTATATCCGCCAGCACCTAAGAAATTAGCGAAAGTAATTATTCCGTCACAAACAGCTGTTAATACTGTATTTTCAGGTGCAGGCATATCTATTCCATAATGAAAAGAAGAAGCACCAGAAGTTGGAGCATTTCTTGGTCCATAATGAGAACTTATTGAGGTATAACCGGGAATAGGCCAAGAAAAATTAGAAGTATCTATTTGGATATCTGAATAATCTAGAGTATTTAAACTAGAAGAATTTATTGTTGGGATAAAGAAAATAGATATAAATATAGTAAGAAAAATAATTAGAATTAAAAAATAAGTTAAATATTTAAAAATAAAATCACCTCATATTAAAAATTTGAATGTATATCGAAATATTTATGATATACTAAGAAAGAAATTAAAAGAAAAGGAGAAAAAAATGAAAATAACAAAATATAATCAGTCATGTATGTTAATTGAAACAAATGATAAAAGGATATTAATAGATCCAGGAGTATTTGGATATAGGGAAGAGATACTAAATGAAAAATGGATTGATATAGATATAATACTTGTAACACATAAACATGCAGATCATTGTAATACAGATGCTATAAATGAAATTATAAAAAGGGATAATGCTAAATTATATGTGACAAACGAAATACAAGATACATATAATTTTGAAAAATATACTATTGTAAAAGAAAATGAGAATATAAATATAGATAATATAAAAATTGAAGTTGTACATGCAGTACACGGATATTTAACTGGGATGAAAGAAAGAGGAGCAGAAGTACTAGAAAATGTTGGATATATTATTGATGATGGAAACAAAAGATTTTATACAACAAGTGATACAATAAATTTCTATAATGAAATAAAATGTGATATTATCGCAATACCTTTTAATGGTAATGGTTTAACAATGGGATTAGTTGATGGAATAGATTTTATAAAAGCTATAAATCCAAAATTAGTATTACCAATACATATGGAACACCCAAATCCAATTATGAATCCTAATATAGAATTATTAAAACAGAAGTTGGAGAAAAATAGTATAAAATTTAAGATATTAGAATTATGTGAAGAAATAAAAGTTGACATAACAAAATAAGCGTAGTATAATATCTGCATACATGAATACCGAGAAATTAGATAATTATTTAATTGAAAGGACGAAAGAAAAATGAAAACATATGAAAAAATCACACTAAAAACAAAAGACAAAACAAATTTGGGAGCATTTATATGCACAAATGGAAGTGAAGAAGGTAAAGAAGTATTACTATTTTTACACGGAGGCCCAGGGTTTCCAGCAGCTGCATTAGATAATTACTATAAAAGTAGACTTGAAGAAGTTTTTAATGTAGTATGGTTTGAGCAAAGAGGCTCAGGTCTATCATATAAATTTGGAATGAGACCAGAATCTTTAAGTGTAGAGCTAATGGTAGAAGATGTTATATTCATTACAAGATATTTACAAGAAAGATTTCGCAAAGAAAAAATATTTATTATGGGTCATTCTTTTGGAAGTATTTTAGGGATGTATGCAATAAAGAAACATCCGGAATTATATGAAGCATATATTGGTGTAGGTCAGATAACTCAGATAGCAGAATCAGAGGAAAAAATGTATTTCGAAATGAAAAAAGATTTATTAGGTATAGACGATAAATTTATTTCAAAATTAGATAAATATAATATTGATAGTAAAACAATTAATATGAAGTATTTATCTAGTGTTAGAAATACTGCTTTAACGAAAGCTAGAGGAGGAACAACAAGAGCAAGACATGACTTAAAGTATGTTTTAAAAGATGTGTTGAAGTTTTCTGGATATAATATTTTCGAAAAAATAAAATTCTTTGTAGGAGCTAGCTTTTCTTTTAAAGCAATGGTTTCTAAAATATATTTCTTAGATTTAAGAAATGAAGTGAAAGAAGTGGATGTTCCAATATATTTATTTCATGGATTTCATGATAGACAAGTATCACTTGAATTAACAAAGAAATATTTTGATGAAATAAAAGCACCTAAAAAAGAAATGTATATTTTTGAAAAATCGGCACATAGCCCCATATTCGAAGAACAAGAAAAAGTTCTTCAAATTATAAAAGAGGAAATAATTTCAAAATCAAAAGTGTAAAAGTAATATATAAAAAGCTGACTGTAAAGTTGGCTTTTTATATTGAGACAAAATAAAAGACTAACTATTTTCAGTTAGTCAATTGGCAGGGGTAGTAGGATTCGAACCCACACAGGCGGTTTTGGAGACCGATGTGCTACCATTGACACTATACCCCTAAATATTTAATTAATATATTATATTCGAACAATAAATATATTAGCATATAAATATAAAAAAAACAATCTTTTTTTATAAAAATATAAATAAAAATATAAATAAAAATAAAAAAAGATTGACTTTATTAAAAATGGGTAATATAATATTGTAAATAAATAATTATGGTGAAGAAGAAAAAGTATTGAAAATATTAAAGAGAGCTAATTATTTGGTGTGAAATTAGTAATATAGAAAATATGGGGAGCTTTGGAGTAATTTTGAATTAAGGTGCTAAGAAATATTAAATATTTTTTAGAATTAGGGTGGAAACGCGGAAATATAACTTTCGTCCCTAGCTATATGCTAGGTTTCGGGAGTTTTTTTGATTTTAAAATTCCTGAAGCAAATAAAAATAAGGAGGAATTATTATGTTAAAATCAATGGAAACTTTAGTTGCATTATGCAAATCAAGAGGATATGTGTATCCTGGTTCGGAAATTTATGGAGGATTAGCTAATACTTGGGATTATGGACCATTAGGTGTTGAACTTAAAAATAATATTAAGAAATTGTGGATGAAAAAATTTATACAAGAAAGTAAATATAATGTTGGATTAGATTCAGCAATATTAATGAACCCTACTACTTGGGTAGCATCAGGGCATGTTGGAGGATTTTCTGATCCATTAATAGATTGTAAAGAATGTAAAACAAGACATAGAGCAGATAAATTAATTGAAGAATGGGCTCATGAAAAAGGTACAGAAGTAATAGCAGATGGAATGAGTGATGAAGAATTAGTAAAATATATGCTAGATAATCATATTGGTTGTCCGAAATGTGGAAAAGAAAATTTTACAGAAATAAGAAAATTTAATCTAATGTTTAAAACATTTCAAGGAGTTACAGAAGATTCTAAATCAGAAATATTTTTAAGGCCAGAAACAGCACAAGGGATATTTGTGAATTTTAAAAATGTAATGAGAACATCAAGAAAGAAAGTACCTTTTGGTATAGGACAAATAGGGAAATCTTTTAGAAATGAAATAACACCAGGAAACTTTACATTTAGAACAAGAGAATTCGAACAAATGGAATTAGAATTTTTCTGTAAACCAGGAACAGATTTAGAATGGCATGCATACTGGAAAAATTTCTGTGAAAAATGGTTATTAGATTTAGGAATGAAAAAAGAAAATATTAGATTAAGAGATCATTCAGCAGAAGAATTATCTCATTATAGTAATGCAACAACTGATATAGAATTTAAATTTCCATTTGGATGGGGAGAATTATGGGGAATTGCAGATAGAACAGATTTTGATTTAAAAAGTCATATGGAAGTATCTAAAGAAGACTTTAACTATTTAGATGAAGAAACAAAAGAAAGATATATACCATATTGTATAGAGCCATCACTTGGAGCAGATAGGGTTGCTCTTGCATTTTTGGCAAATAGTTATGAGGAACAAGAAATATCTGAAGGAGATGTAAGAACAGTGTTACATTTACATCCAGCATTAGCACCTTTTAAAGTAGCTATATTACCACTTTCTAAAAAATTATCTGAAAAAGCAGAAGAACTATATGAAAAATTATCTAAAAAATTCATGTGTGATTATGATGCAGCAGGAAGTATTGGTAAAAGATATAGAAGAGAAGATGAAATAGGAACACCATATTGTATAACTGTAGATTTTGATACATTAGAAGATGAATCAGTAACAATAAGAGACAGAGATACAATGGAACAAATAAGAATTAAAATAGATGAATTAGAAAAATGGATAGAAGAAAAAACAACAATATAGAAAATTAAAGAAAACGAAGGAGAAAAATAAAATGAGTAAAAAAGAAATAGAATTTATAAAAGTAGGATATTATGTGAGTATATTTGGAATAATAGCAGCAATAATAAATTTAATTATAAATGGAGTTAACTATACAGGAGGAATTATGTTATTATCATTAATAACAATAGCTATAGTTAATTCTCAAAATTACCAGAAAGCAAAAAAACAAGAGAAAGAATCGAAAGAAGTTAAAGAAACTATAAGTGAATAATATTTAAGATATAAAAGATACTAGCATATATAAAATGCTAGTATCTTTTTAACTTTTCTCATATAAATCTGAAATAGAAACATCTTCTTCCTCAAAAGTATCTACAAAACCAATTGTTGCAGTTGAGGTATTAGCACCTTGAATCCATACTAATCTATCCCCATAAAAAACGTCACATTTTTCTTTGTTTTGTAAAATATTTGTTATTCTTGAATAATTCATCTAATCCTCCTTTGTGTTTCATTTATTAAAGTATATCCATTAAAAATAGAAATATAACTAAAAGTATAAGTAAATATTTAATAATATAGTAGTAATTAGATTTATTGACATATCTAAGTATTTAAGATAAAATGGAATTGAAATTTTAACTTAGGAGGAATGAAAATATGAAAATACAATTTGAGAAAAAAGATTATAAAGTAGAATATGAATCGACAATAGAACAATTTATTGAAGAAAATAATATAGAAAAAGAATATGATATAATTGCCGCAACATTTAATAATGAATATGTTAATTTAGGTAAAAAATTAACAGAAGATGGAACTCTAGATTTAATAGATATTTCATCTAAAGAAGGAAATAAGATATATAGAAAGACAATGATATATATATTATCAATGGCATTTGAAAAAGTATTTCCAGATAAAAAATTAGCAGTAGATTATCAATTGACTGATGCAATGTTTTGCAGAATATATGATATGGAGATAACAGAAGAAATAGTAGAGCAAATAGAATCAGAAATGAAAAGAATAGTTGTGAATAATTATAAAATAGAAGAAAGATGTATAACAAGACAAGAAGCAGCAGAGTTATACAGAAACCAAAAAACTTCAAAAGGAAGGCTTCAAATGGATATAGCAGATAATCATGATATATTTATGAATTTCTGTGAAGACTATTTTAGTTATTGTTATGGAATAATTGCAAGCAAAACAGGTATTGCTAAAACATTTGAAGTGATAAAATATGGAACAGGTTTTTTAGTAAGATATCCAAATAGAAAAAATCCAAATAGTTTACCACATTTTATTGAAACAAAAAAAATAGCATGGGCATTGGAAGAATATGAAAACATACATGAAATATTAAATGTAAATAAAGTATACCAATTAAATAAAACAATAGAGAATAATAACATTAAAGATGTGATAATGGTAGCAGAAGCATTACATGAAAAGAAAATAGCATATATAGCAGATAATATAGCTAAAAATCGTGAAGTTAAAATGATATTAATTGCTGGACCGTCTTCATCAGGGAAAACAACATTTGCGCAAAGATTAGGAATACAATTAAGAATTAATGGAATAAAACCAGTTACAATATCTGTAGACAATTATTTTGTTGAAAGACCAGATACACCAAGGGATGAATTTGGGAACTATAATTTTGAATCAATTGATGCAATTGATGTAGATTTATTTAATGACCATCTAACAAAATTATTAAATGGAGAAACAGTCGAAATTCCAGAATTTAATTTCCATATAGGAACAAAAGAGTATAAAGGAAAAAAATTAAAATTAAATCCAGATGAAGTATTAGTAATTGAAGGAATACATTGTTTAAATGATAAATTAACAAGAAGTATAAATAAAAAACAAAAATATAAAGTATATATTAGTGCACTTACTGTTCTTAATATGGATAGATATAATAGAATATCTACAAGTGATACAAGATTAATAAGAAGAATGGTAAGAGATAATCAATTTAGAGGATATAATGCATTACATACAATAGGAAACTGGCATATGGTAAGAAAAGGTGAAGAAGAAAATATTTTTCCATTCCAAGAAGAAGCGGATTCGATATTTAATACATCACTAATATATGAATTAGGTGTAATGAGAAATGTAGCAATACCATTATTAGAAGAAATACCAAGAAGTAAAAAAGAATATGCAGAAGCACAAAGGTTAATAGAAATGTTAAAATACTTTAGAGGAATACCAAAAGAATATATACCATCAAATTCATTATTAAAAGAGTTTGTTGGAGGAGGAGATTTTAAGTATTAATAATGGAAAGTAGAAATTTTACTAAAATAGATGAAGAATTTATATGTGAAAACTGTGGGAAT
This sequence comes from uncultured Clostridium sp., assembly GCA_964371215.1. GTDB lineage: Bacteria > Bacillota > Clostridia > TANB77 > CAG-508 > CAG-269. Next base: position 15,057 of record CAYJKU010000018.1, on the reverse strand, counting down.
AAAGTTACAAAATTAGGTTATTCTTGTAGAAACCATTGCCCAATATGTTTACATTCGAAACATGTAGATAAAAACCCAGGAGATAGAGAAGAAATGTGTCATGGGATTTTAGAACCTGTTAGTTTAGAAATAGATAGTAAAAAAGGAAATGTTATAATCTTTAGATGTAAAAAATGTGGAATGATTAGGAAAAACAAAGCTGCTGAAGATGATAATATGGATCTTATTATACAATTAAGTAGCAAACAAGTTTAGGAGATATAGATATGGAAATTTTGTATTTGAGTCCAACAGGTAATACTAAATATTTAGCAGAACAATTAAAATTAAATATAGGAAATAGTGAAGAAGTAAATATAATTAATTTTATTGAAATAGATAAAGAAAAAAATATTGAAACAGATCATTTGATTGTAATGTTTTCAATACATGCTTTTAATGCACCAACTGTATTATTAAAATATTTAAAAAAACAAGAAAAGATTAAAAATATAAGTATAATAGCAGTGGGATGTAATGACTTATGGTTAAATAAAGCGGTAACAACACCGATTTTAAAAATAGCAAAAAACAACAATATAAATGTAAAATTAAATAGAGTTGTTGCAATGCCTCCTAATTTAGTTATAAAAATATCTGATGAACAAGGAAAAGAAGTTTTAAATAAAGCAAAAATAGAAATTAATAAAATTTGTAAAGATATATTAGAAGATGTTAGTGATGAAATTAAGATTCCAGTTAAATCTAAGATTATTTCAAAAATAGCATCAATTGAAAAAACGGGAGCTCCTTTGTTTGGGAAAGACTTAAAAGCAAATAATAACTGCATATCTTGTGGAATATGCTGGAATAATTGTCCTACAGCTAACATTTTTGAAGGGGAAAAGGGGAAACCTAAATTTAAACTAAAATGCATGATGTGTTTAGGTTGTATATATAATTGCCCTAAACACGCAATAAATCCTAGGTTATATAAATTTATACCAATAAAAGATGGATATAGTGTTAATAAATATAAGTAATAGAAAGTAGGATTTTACAATGAATAAATATATTCAGATAAAAGAGAAATTCGAAGAAAATGCAGATGAAGAAAATGCAAAAGCTATGTCGAAATATATGAGAAATAAATTTGAATTTTATGGTATTCCTTCACCTCGAAGAAAATTGATATATAAAGATATATTAAAACAGGAGAAAAAAACTAAGCAAATTGATTGGGATTTTTTAAACAAATGCTATAAAGATAATCATAGAGAATTTCAATATGTGGTATATGATTATTTGTTAATTATGAAAAAATTTGTAGAATATGAAGATATACAAAAAATTAGAAATTTCATTATGGAAAAACCATGGTGGGATACTATAGATTTTTTATGTAGAGTAATAGGTGATGTTACATTAAGAGATGAAAGAGCAAAAGACTTAATGTTAGAGTGGTCACTAGACAATAATATATGGATTAAAAGAACTGCAATAGAACATCAATTAGGATTAAAAAATAACACAGATATAGAGTTATTAGGACAAGTCATTAAAAACACTTTAGGAAGTGAAGAGTTTTTTGTAAATAAAGCAATAGGCTGGGCGCTTCGTGAATATTCTAAAACAAATGCTAAATGGGTAGAAAACTTTATTAAAACAAATAAACATGAAATGAGTTCTTTGAGTATAAAAGAGGGTAGTAAATATATATGATTAAAACATACTAGATACTTTGTTGTATTTAGTATGTTTTTGTATTAAAATAATAGATATTTATATTGAAACTAAATTTAAATATGATATAATAGCAAAAAATAAACTACAAATGTAAAGAATATGTAAGAGGGATAATGAAAAGAAAATATTTTAATAATGCTTATGAGGGTATTATGAGCAAGAAAACAAAAGAAATTTTGGAAAAATATGAAATAAATGAAAATACACAAGAAGAAATAAATCAAGTATATAAATTAAGTACAAAATTAATTAATGCTAAAGAAAGAGATGAGATGGCATTTGTTGAAAGTGCAACAAAAGGATTTAAAATAGGATTAGAAATATTAGGAGTAAATAAAACAGATAAAATAATAGTATTTTCATCAGAATATGAATCTAATTTACAAATACTTGAAGAAATATGTGAGAAAATAGGGTGTAGAATATATATAATAGAATGTAATATAAATGGTTCTATAAACTTAGAAGATGTTAGAAAAGCTTTTGAAAACGGTGGAACAATATTGGTTGCAAGTCATGTATTAGCACAAGGATGTAATAGCAACGAAGTAAAAGAAATAGGGAAAATTGTTAAAAATTTTAGTGGGAAGTATATAATAGATGGATGTCAAGCTGTAGGTAATATTCTAGTAGATGTCCAAGAATATAATTGTGATATGTATTTTACAGCAGGTAGAAAATGGCTTAGAGGTCCACACAAAAGTGGGATATTATATATAAAAAAAGAAAGTCAGATAAATAGAAATAGTAATATAGAATTTGGAAAAACAAGTATTGAAGATAAAAATGAAGAAAATATTAAGAATATGATTGGATTTAAAAATGCCATAGAAGAGTGTATGAATTATGGTATTGAGAATATAGTTGAAGAAGTTAGTGTTAAGACTAAGAGAATAATTAATGAGATAAAATGTAATGGAAAACTAATACTGCTTGGAGATTCTAGTGAAAGAACAGGCATAATTGGATTTGTTGCTAGAAGTGAGATTGAAGAAGAACTGATATTAAAATTTAAAGAAAAAGGTTTTGAAATTACATATTTAACAGAAAAAGAATGTTATAGATATATCAGTAAAATAAATAATGTTAATTGTATATTTAGAATTTCGGTACATACATATACAGATGATGATGAAATTATAGAGCTTTGTAAATTTATTAGAAATATATAAGTAAATGTTATAAAAAACTATACAAAAATAAAAGAGAAATGATATAATTGAGAAAACAAAAAGATAAATTGAAATGAGGGTAAATTATGGGGAATATAGTCTTATTAGATGAACTTACAATAAACCAAATAGCAGCAGGGGAAGTAATTGAAAGACCAGCATCAGTTGTAAAAGAAATGGTAGAAAACTCGATCGATGCAGGTGCAACTAATATAACAGTTGAAATAAAAAATGGTGGTATATCATATATAAGAATAATAGATAATGGTAAAGGTTTTGAACAAGATGACCTAGAAATAGCTTTTGAAAGACATGCTACAAGTAAGATAAGATCAGCTGATGACTTAGAGAGTGTTACATCAATGGGGTTTAGAGGTGAGGCATTGGCAAGTATTGCATCAATTGCAAATGTGGAGCTATTGTCTAAAACAGCCGAGATGGAAATTGGAAACAGAATAGTTGTAGAGGCAGGAAACATAGTAGAAAAAGAAGAATATGCTTGTCAAAAAGGGACAACTATAACTGTTAAAAATTTATTTTTCAATACGCCAGTTAGATATAAGTTTTTAAGAAAAGATTATACAGAAGCGGGATATATAGAAGATGCTATAACAAGAATAGCATTAATAAATCCAAATGTTGCAATAAAGTTAATAAGTAGTGGAAAAACAATTATTCAAACAAATGGTAGTGGAGATATAAAAAATGTAATTTATTGTATTTACGGAAAAGATGTCGCAAAAGGAATAATTAATGTAGAATATACATATGAAGACTATAAAATAAGTGGTGTAATAGGAAAACCAGAAATCGCAAGATCAAATAGAACAAACCAATTATTTTTCGTAAATAAAAGATTTGTTAAAGATAAGATATTAACAGCTGCAACAGAACAAGCATATAAAGGGATAATACCAGGTGGGAAATTTGCATTTCTTATATTAAACATAGAAATGAATCCAGCTAAAGTAGATGTAAATGTACATCCAGCTAAGTTAGAAGTTAGATTTGTAGAAGAAAATAGAGTTTTTCAAGCAATTCTGCATTCAATAAAAGAAAATTTATTAAAAGCAGAATTAGTAGAAGATGTATCTAGACCAAAAGAAGAAAAGGTTTCTCAAAGTAGAGAATACACATTTGAACAAAGATTAAAAGAAATAAGAGAAAACAAAGAAAACAAGGATATAAAAAAAGAAAAAGCAGGGCTATTTTCTTTCTTGAAAAATAAAGATGAAGATGAATTTAAAGATAAAAACTCTGAAAATTTAGTAGAGAATTTATATAAATTTAAAAATACTAACGAACCAAGTAATGACATAAATATTAGTAGAAGTAGTGAAGAAAATGTTAGCGGAAATGAAATTGATATTGACACACCTCAGATTAAGGCAGATATAGCAGACCCAATAAATACATCAGATATATTATTTCAATTAAGACAAATGAAGCAAAAATTAGAAAATGAGATTACTGCTTCCGGAGGAGAAGTTATACATACAAGTCCTGAAGCAAAAATTGAAGAAACCTTACCACAAAATAATTTGGAAGAGGAAAAAATAGAATATCATAGTCAAGAAGAGCCAACTGACTGTTTTGATAAAACAATGATTGTAAATATACCAACTGATATGATTGTAGAAAACAGCGAAGAAGAAAATAGGGTAGATCAAAAAACATTTAAGATGGATGTGATTGCAGAAGAAAAACAATTAGAAGAAATAGAAAATGCTCATAAAATTATTGAAGAAATCAATAATGAAGAAGTACAAAAAGAATTTCAAGAAATTAAAGAGAAGATGCAAAATTTAAATGATAACCCTCAAATTGTGTCAGATGACTTTAATGAAATGTATGCAAAAATGTTTGGTAAACTTCCTATTTCTGAAAAAGTTAAACAGGAAATAGATATTGACGAAGAAACAGAAATTAAAGTTAAAGACATAATTACAACAGCTCAAGAAAGTATTTTTAATAGAAGTGAAGTAAGTTCATATATAAAACCATATAAAGTTATAGGTGTTGTATTCAAAACATATATAATATTAGAAATTGATGGAGAAATGTATATATTAGATCAACACGCAGCACATGAAAGAATTATGTATGAAAAAATAAAAGAAAACTATTATAGTACAATAGTAAAAGATTCACAAATGTTGTTATTACCAGATGTAATAACATTAACACATAAAGAAATGGACATAACAAGGGAAAATATGAGAATGTTTACACAAGCTGGTTTTATGATAGAAGAATTTGGAGATAACACAATAAAATTAACAGGTGTTCCAACTGTATGTTTTGATTTAGACACAAAAGAATTATTTTTAGAAACTTTAGATGAAATAAACACTGTTGCAAGAACAGCTAGACAAGAAAAAGAAGAAAAATTCATAGCAACTGTAGCATGTAAAGCAGCAGTAAAAGGGAATATGCAATTAAATGATATGGAAATTAAAACATTATTAGATAAACTATTAGTTTTACCAAATCCATTCACTTGTCCGCATGGAAGACCTACTGCAATTAAAATGTCTAAATATGATATAGAACGAAAGTTTGCTAGAAAGTAAGAGGAAATATGCAAAAAGAAAAAGTAATAGTTATTTGTGGACCAACAGCTTCTGGAAAAACAGCATTGTCAATAGAATTGGCTAAAAAAATCAATGGTGAGATAGTGTCATGTGATTCGATGCTTATATATAAAAAAATGAATATAGGAACAGCTAAACCAACTATAGAAGAGATGAATGGAATAAAACATTACTTAATAGATGTAATTGAACCAAATGTTAGATATAGTGTTTCTGAATATAAAAAAGAAGCAAAAAAAGCGATAAGAGAAATATTAGCAAAAGGTAAAGTTCCAATTGTAGTTGGGGGAACAGGATTATATATAGATAGTTTAATATATGAAATAGAATATCCAGAAATTGAATTTAATCAAACATATAGAAAAGAACTAGAAAGAAGAGTTGAAAGAGAAGGTTTATCTAAAATATATGAAGAGGCTAAAGAAATAGATGAATTGGCAGTTCGAAAGATAAGTATTAATGATGAAAAAAGGATTTTAAGAATTTTAGAAATATATAAAACTACAGGTAAAAATAAAACAGAGTTAGAAATTGAATCTAGAAAAAAAGAAGTAGAATTTGATTATAGAGTATTTGCTATTAAATGGGACAGACAAATATTATATGAGAGAGTAAATAAAAGAGTGGATATTATGTTGGAAAATGGTTTGATTGATGAAGTTAAAGAGATACTTAATGAGTATGAAGTGTTTCCGACAGCTATGCAAGCATTAGGCTATAAAGAAGTAGTGGAATTTTTAGAACAAAAAGTAAGTTATGAAGAAATGATAGATAAAATTAAAATGGAAACAAGAAGATATGCCAAAAGGCAAATGACATGGTTTAGAAAAAACAAGCAAACAGTCTGGATTTCTGGCGAAAACAGTATAGAAGAAAATATATTAAAAATTATGAGTAATTAAGGGTGGTGAAAATATTTGGAAAGAGAAGCAAAAGAGAGTAAAAATAAAAAACAAAGTCGAAAGAGAAAAATAAATATTAAAAGTATTGTAGTATTACTTTTTGCTATTACAGGCATTATATATCTTGTTTATACTGTATATATGTTAGTAATTGAACCAACAAATATTTTCACAATTGAAGAAGGAAGTTTATATCAACAAGAAACAAGTATTGGATATGTTATAAGGGATGAAGTGGTAGTACAGGGCGAAAACTATAAAAATGGAATAGACCCAATAAAATCTGAGGGAGAAAAGGCTAGTAAAAATGAACAAATTTTTAGATACTATAGTGATAATGAAGAGAATCTTGAAAAAAAGATAGAAGAATTAGATATTAAAATTCAAGAAAGCATGATAAATGAACTAGATATATATTCAGCAGATATGAAGCAAAAAGATGATGAAATTGAAAACAAAATCAGCCAAACAATTGGACTTACAAATATATCGGAAATCGAAGAATATAAAAAAGAAATAGATAAACTTATTCTAGAAAAAGCTAAAATAGCAGGAGATTTAAGTCCAAGTGGTACATATTTAAATCAATTGATAGAGGAAAGAAAAACATATGAAACACAACTGAATTCAGGGTCAGAATATGTAGTAGCACCAATTAGTGGAATTGTTTCATATAAGGTTGATGGATATGAAGAAATGTTAACACCAGATAATTTAAATCAATTAACAATAGAATATCTAGAAGATTTGAAAATAAATACAGGACAGATAATAATTTCAAGTAATGAGAAAGCTAAACTAATAGATAATTTTACATATTATATAGCAACAGTATCTTCTTCCGAAGAAGCGCTTAAAGCAGAGGTTGGAGATAAAGTTAAAGCGAGATTAGCTGAAGGTAAAGAAGTTGGCGCTGAAATTGTACATATATCTAATGAAGAAGGGGAAAGACTTATTGTTCTTGAATTAGATGAAGCAATAGAAGAACTAATTAATTATAGAAAAATAACATTTGACCTGATTTGGTGGAAAGATTCGGGATTAAAAGTACCAAATGAAGCAATAGTGTATAAAGAAGAATTAGCATATATAATAAGGAATAGAGCAGGATATCTAGCAGAATTGTTAGTAAAAGTAGAAAGAAAAGGAGATAGATACTCAATAGTTGAACCATACTCAAATGAAGAATTAGAAGAATTGGGTTATACAACAACAGAAATAATTAATTACAGAAAAATAACTATATATGATGAAGTTTTGTTAAATCCCAACTTAGAAAAAATTGAGTAATATTTCTAAAATATTACAAAAATATTACAAAAATATTAAGTTTGAAAAACATAACATAAATTACTTGACAATATTTTTTAAAAAGTACATACTAGATGTATATTTGAAATAAGATAAACAAATGAGAATTTAGGAGGTTATTATGGCTGGAGCTTTAGTAGATAAATTTTGGGACATGTTTGGTGGAGATAAAGCAGCACATGAAGAATTTGATGAAGAGATATATGATTATGATGATAATATAGAATTCACAGATGAAGAAAATGATGATAGAAAAATATTTGGGAAAAAGAATAAAGTTGTATCAATGACACAAAGTAATGCAATTAAAATGGTTATATCACAACCAACTACTTTTGAACAATCAGATGAGATTTGTAGTTTCTTAAAAGAAAAAAAATCTGTGATTGTTAATTTAGAGTATGTAAATAAAGATGTTGCAAGAAGAATTGTGGACTTTATTAGTGGTGGGGTATATGCATTAGATGGATATATTCAAAAAGTATCAAACTCAATATTTTTAGTAGCACCATCAAATTATGAAATAACAAATGAAATGGCAAGAGAAGAAATGAAAAGTAAGCTTTCAGTTTCATGGTTAAAAAACAACGGCGTAAACGGATAAAACATACTGTTTATGTGTTAGGAGGAAAATAATGACACCTTTAGAAATAGAAAATAAAAGATTTTCAAAACAGATAGTTAATGGATATAATGTAGAAGAAGTAGATGAATTTTTAGATGAATTAACAGAAGCTTATGAAAATCTATATAAAGAAGTGCCTAAATTAAAAACTAAAATAGCAGACCTAGAAAAAAATTCTTTAAAATATAAAACAATAGAAGATACACTACAAAATACATTAATAATGGCTCAAACTACTGCTGAAGATGTCAAAAAAGTGGCAAATCAACAAGCGGAGCAAATTATTAATGAAGCAAAAGTAATCGCACAAAGAAAAGCTGAAGAATTAAATATACAAGTTATAGATAAAAACAAGGAACTTAGTGAGATGAAAAAACACTTTGAAATATATAAAGCAAAAATGGAATCACTATTAATAGCACAATTAGAATTAATTAAAGATATGGGAAGAGATGACTAAAAAGAAAGAAGCTAGTATAGCTTTTTTTTATTTATATAATATTTTTTGTAATATTTTAACCAAAACAGCTAAAATGTTACAAAACTGTTAAATATATATTACAATTGTATTAATACTCTTGACAATACAGAAAAAAAGTATAAAATAGTAATATCTATGGAAGGATTAATATGAGAATAATTAGTGGCAGTGCTAGAGGGACTAAATTAAATACATTAGAAGGAAATAATACTAGACCAACATTAGATAGAATTAAAGAATCATTATTTAATATAATTCAATCAGATGTTACTAATAGTAATTTTTTGGATTTATTTGCAGGAAGTGGAGCTATAGGAATAGAAGCAGCAAGTAGAGGTGCAAATAAAGTTGTATTATGTGATAATTTTAAAAAAGCTTTTGATATTATTAAAAGCAATGTAGAAAAAACACATATGGAAGAAAATGTAGAAATATATAATTTAAGTGCTGAAAAATTATTGCAATTAAAAAAGAATGAAAAATTCAATTTAATATATATAGATCCACCATATGAAAATTTGAACTTAGTGGTCAATTCACTAGAATTAATATTGGAATATGGTATGATAGAAAGCGAGCATTTAATAATACTAGAAACAGATTTAGAAGATAACATTTTAAAAAGAATAAGTGCTTTAGACTTAAATGTAATTGATAAAAGGAAATATGGAAGAGTGAGTTTAATCTTTTTAGTCAAAAAAGATTAATTAAGAAAGGGGTAAAAATGGAGATATTTACTTTGCTAGAAACATTAGAAGATTTATTAGAAAGAAGCAGAAGTTTACCATTTTCTACTAAAAGTGTTGTAGACAAAGAAGAGATGTTAGAATTGATTAAAGAAATTAGATTAAAATTACCAGATGAACTTAAACAAGCAAAATGGGTTAGAGAAGAAAGAGAAAGAATCTTAGTTGAAGCTCAAAAAGAAGCAGATGGTATTGTTAAAGAAGCAGAAAATAGGATAATTGCAATGATAGACGAACATGAAATCACTAGAAAAGCATATGATCAAAAAACGGAAATAATTGAAACTGCAAATGAAATGTCAAGAGAAATATCTAGAGGTACAAAAGAATATGCAGATTCATTACTATTAAATACAGAAACAATCTTAGATGAGACATTAAATAAGTTAGGACAAGATATGACATCTGCATTAAATTTGATGCAAATATCATTAGAAGATACATTGAAAACTATACAAAATAGTAGAAGAGAATTAAAATAAGAAATTTAAAAGTCAGAAGCAGAAGTCATAAAACTACGACTTTTGAGTCTGACTTTAATTATATTAAAGGAGAATAAAATGGCAAAGAAAAGAAAATACAAAAAAAGTAATGATACAGTAGCAAACACTAATATTGCTGTTGCGATATTAATAATATTAAGTATTTTACTTGGAGTATTAATATATACAAAATCTGGAATAATAGGAAGTAAGCTATATGAAGTATTTGGAGGACTAATGGGTCTTACACAATATATTATTCCAATAATTTTATTTGTTTCAGGTATAAAGCTTGCAATAAGTAAAGGTGACATAAAAATGAAAATAGTACAGTACTTATTAATAATAATAAGTATATCAGTAATATTTAGTGTATTTCAAATTACAACAGGTGAATTACCGATTACCGGGGATTTGTCATCAGGAATTAAAACTGCATATGATTTAGGAACACAAGGTACAGGTGGAGGCTCTATAGGTGCATTAATGGCAATTCCGTTGGTTGAATTATTAGGAAATGTAGGTGCAATTATACTTATAATTGGAGTAGCAGCATTATTAATCGTATTTACTTTTGGAATCGATATAACTCAGATAATTGCAGATTTTGTGGAAGGTATAGAAGAAAAAAGAAATTCTTTAAAAGATGATAGAGAAGATAGAAAAGATAAAAAGAAAACACAGATTGAAGAAAGAAGAGAGTTAAGAAGAGAAGAAGCAGAACAAAAAGCAAAAGCAAGGCAAGAAGAAAAAGCTAAAAGAACAAATGCGGCGACAGAATTAAATAATCAAATAAAAATTAATTATGGTGGAGAATTTGTTGATGACAAACAAGGAAATGGGAAATTAACAAAATATAATCATGGAAAAGATGATATTGAATTATTTGATAAACGTGGTAAAAAAGCTAAAGCAGATAATATGCAAAATCAACCAGATGTACTTGATAAAAATTTATTTAAACAAGAAGAAGAACAAAAAGAAGATGTGAAAAAAGAAGTTTTACAATTAGAGCATACTGTAACAGTAGAAGATGAACATTATGAATATCCACCTGTAGAGCTTTTAGGAAAGCCAGAGAAAAAAGGTATGAAGGGTGGAGCAAAAGCATTAACTGAAACAGCTACTAAACTTCAAAAAACATTATACAGTTTCGGAGTTTCAGCAAAAGTAGAAAATGTTTCAGTAGGACCAGCTATAACAAGATATGAACTAAAACCAGCAGAAGGTGTTAGAGTAAATAAAATAGCTAACTTAGCAGATGATATAGCACTTAATCTTGCAGCAGAAACTATAAGAATTGAAGCACCTATACCAGGAAAACAAGCAGTAGGGATAGAAGTACCAAATGAAAAAAGAGAAGCAGTACATTTTAGAGAAGTAATTGAAAGCTCTGAATTCCAAGGGAATAATTCAAAACTTACAATAGGGCTTGGAAAAGATGTTGGAGGAAATATTCAGCTTGCAGATATAGCTAAAATGCCTCACGTATTAATAGCGGGAGCAACAGGTTCAGGAAAGAGTGTTTGTATAAATACAATTATTACAAGTATAATATATAATAGTAAGCCAAGTGAAGTTAAATTTGTAATGGTAGATCCAAAAGTAGTAGAATTATCTGTATATAATGGTATTCCGCACTTATTAATACCAGTTGTAACTGATCCTAGAAAGGCAGCAGGAGCTCTTGCTTGGGCTGTACAAGAAATGGATAACAGATATAACTTATTTGCTGAAAAAGGTGTAAGAGACTTAAAAGGGTATAATGCATCGATAAAAGATGATGAGGAAAAAGGTATCTTACCTCAAATTGTTATAATAATAGATGAGCTTGCAGATTTAATGATGGTTGCAAAAAATGATGTAGAAGATGCAATTTGTAGATTAGCACAAAAAGCAAGAGCAGCAGGAATGCATTTAGTTATTGCAACACAAAGACCATCTGTTGATGTAATAACAGGTTTAATTAAAGCAAATGTCCCTTCTAGAATCGCTTTTTCTGTTTCTTCACAAGTAGATTCAAGAACAATACTAGATAGTGTTGGTGCAGAAAAATTATTAGGTAAAGGAGATATGCTATATTATCCAGCAGGTGCTCCAAAACCAGCAAGAGTACAAGGTGCATTTGTATCAGATAGTGAAGTTGAAAAAATTGTAGATTTCATCAAATCAAATGGAACAGCTACATATAATGAAGACATTTTGGAAACAATAGAAAATAGTAATAAAACAGATAAAGAAATATCACAAGATCTTCAAGATGATGAAACAGATTCATTTTTAGATGAAGCAATAGAAACAGTAATAGAAACGAGACAAGCATCTACATCATTTATTCAAAGAAGATTTAAAGTTGGATATGCTCGAGCTGGAAGAATAATCGATCAAATGGAAGAACGAGGAATCATTTCTGGATATCAAGGAAGTAAGCCAAGAGAAGTTCTTATGTCAAAAGAAAGATGGGAAGAGCTTAAAATGTCAACAAGTGAATAATATATAAATACAAAGGAGAAGAATTTTGAACAAAAAAAATGAAAAGTTTTTTGAAAAGATAGTAAAAAAAGATTACAATAATGAATTAGAAAAAATACTAGAAAAAAAAGACTATTCAGAAGATGTGAAAAGTCTTCTTCTTAATATTTTCTATAAAATTGATGCTGGATATAAAGATTATAAAAAAGTAAAAATAGATGTAGATACTAAAGAAGAATATACAGAAGAATTATTGAGAATTATAAAAAATAAATGTAATGAAATAAAACTTATAAATCCAGAATCTGAAGATAAAAAGATTTTAGGAAATAAAACTTTTTTAGTTGAGAAAAAAGAAAAAAGAATAATAAGTACATTATTAGATAGAAAAATATTATATTCTATAGGTAAGATAGATAAACATGATAAAATAGTAAAAGATGAATATTATATAATTGATTCAGCAGTTTCAGAACTTATAAATGTTGGAAATTCAATAGAAATGGTAGAACCATTAAGAGATTTTAATGGATATTCGTGGATAAACATACCAACTGAAATGGAAAGTATAGACCATAATTTAATATATCAAAATTTAAGAATACTAATTGGAAATAAGTTTTTGAAAAAGTGGATAAAAAAATCTGAATTTATATTAGATTATTATGAAAATTTCAAATCAAAATTTGAAATAGTTTATAGTAAAAAAATATCTATTGAAATAATAGAAAAAATAGAAAAAATAGCTATACTGCTAATGATAAAATATAATAAAGATGTTTTAGAACAATTACACAAATTAAAAAACGAAATTGGAATAGAACTGGAAATATTAAACCATAAGGATAAATTAGTTGAAGATATTACTAAAAAGAAAAAAGAAATATTAAAACAAATAAAAAAGACAGATGAGATATTGAATTTTAAAAAGAATTTAGAAAAAGAATATGTTGAAAGAAATAATAAACTTCCATTAGAGAAAAAAATATTTAGTATAAGAGTTTTGGCAGGAATCATAAAAAAAGAAAGAGAAGAATTATTAGAAGAAATTCAAAGATTAAATGTTATATTAAATCCTAAACAATTTGTAAAATATAAAAAAGAACAAGAACAAAAATATAAATATGCTAAAATCACAGATGTAGAAGATTTAGATATTGAAATAGGAAAATGTAAAATAGAAATTCAGAAAATATTTTTAAGTTGCTTGAAAATAAAGCTTGAAAAAGTAGAAACAAAAAAAGATTTAGAAGTATTTATATATCAGTTCAGATATTATATGTTATTACAATTTAATAGAGAAAATAGAGTATATGAACAAATAAATATACAAAAAGAAATAAATGAGATACTTAATACAATTACAATAAAAGCAAAAACTTTAAAATTGATGGAAAATATAACTAAAGAAAGCTATATAGAAGAAATATTAGTTAAACAAATAATAATAAAAAGAGACATAAAATTAGAAGACATACAATATAAGGTAATAAAAGATAAAGTGAAGTCAGATAAGAATGTAAGAAAATTTTATATAGAAATATTAAATAATGATGAGATTGAAGATAGAATAGATTTAGATAACATAAATGAAGAGTTGAAAAACCAAATTATGAAAAGTACAAATAAAAAATTAAATATATTTATTTAAATAAGATTGGAGATAAGAATATGAAAGTAACATTTTTAGGAGCTGCAAAGACAGTTACAGGATCTAATTTTTTAGTAGAAGGTGCAGGTAAAAAATTTTTAATTGATTGTGGTATGTGGCAAGGAAGTCAAGAAATCGAAGAAGAAAATAGAAATGAATTTGATTTTAATCCAATGGAAATTGATTTCATGTTATTAACACATGCGCATATTGATCACTCAGGTAGAATCCCCAAATTATATAATGAAGGTTTTAGAAATAAAATATATGCACATAGGGCAACATGTCACTTATGTGGATTAATGCTTCCAGATAGTGGGCATATTCAAGAAATGGAAAGTACTTGGAAAAATAAAAAAAGATTAAGAAAAGGTTTAGAAGAATTACCACCATTATATACAGCAGAAGATGCGGTAAAATGTTTGGAGGTATTTGAATGTTTAGAATATGACCAAATTGTTGAAATTACAGAAAACATAAATGTCAGATTTAGTAATTCTGGACATATGCTAGGATCAAGTGTTATTGAAATATGGTAAAAGAAAATGGAGAAGAAAAGAAAATTGTTGTTACAGGAGATTTAGGTAATAATGATATTCCACTTTTAGATGAACCAACAATGATAGAAACAGCAGACTATTTAATAATGGAATCGACTTATGGAAGTAGATTACATGCTAGAAATGATGAAAAAGCTAAAATATTTTTAGATGTAGTTGCAGATACATTGAATAAAAAAGGAACTGTAATAATACCTTCATTTGCAGTGGGGAGAACACAAGAAATATTATATGAAATCAATAAATTAAAATCAGAAGAGGATAATGAAGAATTTAGAAGAAAGTACGAAACATTAATGCATGCACCTGTTTATGTAGATAGTCCACTTGCAATAT
>CAYJKU010000017.1:16495-22933 GCA_964371215.1 uncultured Clostridium sp. | reverse complement strand
TTGTTTTTCCTGTTGATGAATCTGTTCCAACTGTAACTTTCTTAAACACTAGATCACCAACGGCAGCATTTACATTTGTACTTCCTAATAGTATAAAGGCAAATGCAATTATAGTTATTAATAGACTTATTTTTAAAATATTTTTCATATTTCCTCCTTAAATTTTTATAAAATAATATAATTACATTATATTATTTTAAGTAGATGAAGTCAATTAATTTGAAGAATAAATGTCAATAAATAATTTGAAAAATTTGTCAAAATATAATGATAAATTTTTCATATAAATAGTACAATAATATGTAAAATTAAATATAATATAAAGAGATATTGTGAAATGAAAGAAGATGAGAATGTGGGAATAAGATATTTTGATCACGCAGCAACAACATATATTAGAAAAGAAGTATTAGAAGAAATGATGCCATATTTGAAAGAAGAATATGGAAATCCATCATCACAATATAGATTAGGAAGAAAAGCAAAACAAGCTATAGAAGTTGCAAGAGAAAAAGTTGCTAAAGTTATAAATGCTAAATCAAGTGAAATATATTTTACAAGTGGTGGAACAGAAAGTGATAATTTAGCATTAAAAGGAATAATGTATGCAAATATAAAAAAAGGAAACCATATCATAACTTCAAAAATAGAACATCCAGCAATATTGAATACTTGTAAAGAATTAGAAAATGAAGGTTTTAAAGTAACATATGTAGATGTAGATAATAATGGAATAGTAAATATTAAACAATTATTAATGTCAATAAATTGTAAAACTGTTCTAATAAGTATAATGTATGCTAATAATGAAATAGGGAGTATTCAACCAATTGAAGAAATTGGAAAAATTGCTAAGATATACAATATAATATTTCACACTGATGCAGTGCAGTGTTATGGGAATTTGAAGATTGATGTAAATAAATTAGGAATAGATAGTTTATCATTATCTGGACATAAGATTTATGGACCAAAAGGAGTAGGAGCATTATATGTTAAAAAAGGAATAGAATTTGTTAATATATTGAGTGGTGGGCATCAAGAAAAAGAAAAAAGACCAGGAACCGAAAATGTAGCTGGAATAGTTGGGTTAGGAGAAGCAGCAGAAGAAATAGATAAAAGGATGAACGAAAATATAGAAAGAAATATATTATTAAGAAATTATTTTATTAAAAAAATGCAAGAAAAAAACATGAGATTTAATATAAATGGAACAATGAATAATAGATTATCTGGAAATATAAATATATCTTTAATAGATATAGATGGAAATGATTTATTAAATAAATTAGATAGTAAAGGAATATGTGTATCAAATGGTTCGGCATGTTCATCAGGGAAAATGACCCAATCACATGTATTGAAAGCAATAGGGCTTAGCAAAGAACTTTCTAAAAATGCAATTAGAATAACATTAGGAGAAGAAAATACAAAAGAAGATATGGATTATTTGGTAGAGAGTATATTTGAGATGAAAAAATAAATATTTGGAATTAGTAAAAAGAATAAGTTATTGTTAATTACCTAAAAGGTAAATTATATAACTTATTCTTTAATATGTATATTGATATATTTTTTATTCAGGTTGTTTTTCTAAAAGTGAAATAGCACATTTTATTCCATCAACTGCCGCAGACATGATACCACCGGCATAACCAGAACCTTCACCACATGGGTAAATTCCTTGGATATTTGATTCATGAAATTCATTTCTTAGTATTCTAATAGGTGAAGAACTTCTTGTTTCAAGACCAGTTAATATACTATCGGGATGAGAGAAATTTGCTACTTTTTTATTAAATTCAATAATACCTAATTTTAAACTTTCAGAAACGAAACATGGTAATATATCATGAAGGTTAGAAAGAGTATAACCTGGTAAATATGAAGGTTTTACTAATCCAATAGAATTGGATTTGGTGTTATTTAAGAAATCCTCAACTCTCTGGACTGGTGCAAAATAGTTTGAACCACCTAATTCAAAAGCTTTTTGTTCTAAATCTCTTTGGAAATACATTCCATCTAATGGAGAAGATTTTAAATAATCTTCAGGAGTTATATTTACAAGGAGAGCAGAATTCGCATTATCTTTATCTCTTAAGTAGTAACTCATTCCATTTGTAACAACTGTATTTTCTTCACTTGAAGAAGGAACAACAACTCCACCAGGACACATACAAAATGAATAAACAGATCTACCATTTTCTAAATGACAAGATAATTTATAACTAGAAGGTGGTAAATGTAATTTAGTTGGTGGGTTTCCATACATAGCCGAATTTATCCATTCTTGAAGATGTTCAATTCTAACACCAACTGAAAAATTTTTAGGCTCAATAGACAATCCTTTCTCATGGATTTTTTCAAAAGTATCTCTTGAACTATGACCAATAGCAAGTATTATATTATCTGATTCATAGATATGTTTTTTATCATTATGTAATAAATGTATAGTTTCAACACTTTTAATTCTGTTATTTTCTATATTAAAATCTGTAACTTTAGTATTAAATAAGAAGTTACCACCATGTGAAATAATATATTCTCTCATATTTCTAATAATATTAATTAAATTGTCTGTACCTAAATGTGGTTTAGATGAATATAATATTTCTTTAGGTGCACCAAAGTTTACAAACTCTTGTAATACATTTTGACAAAAAGGGCTATTTATACCAGTTGTTAGTTTTCCATCAGAAAAAGTACCAGCACCACCTTCACCAAATTGTATATTTGAATGAGTATCTAATTTTTCTCCATTCATAAAAGCATCAATATGTTTTTTTCTAACATCAACATTACTTCCTTGTTCAATAATGATTGGTTTAATTCCATGGTTAACTAAAAAAAGTGCAGCAAAAAGTCCACTAGGACCAGCTCCAATAATGATTGGCTTATGTTCAAAAACATTGTTTACATGTATTTCTGGAAGTTGTAATTCATGAATTTTATGTGGATGGAAATGTATGTGTTTATGTATATATTTTTTCTCGTTTTTAATTTCGATATCAATTACATACACATACTTAATATCTGACTTTAGTCTTGCATCAATTGATTTCTTAGAGATTTTCCAATTTAAAATATCATCTTTATTTAATTTATATTTAGAAATAGCTAAATCTAATACTTCACTTTCAGAAAGTAATTCTCTAACTACTACATTATTAATTCTTAACATTTTGTACCTCTCAATAATTATTTAATCCATAAAATATTATAGCATAATTTAAGTCATTATGCTATAATATGATAAATAATATAGTATAATAGGAGAAATAAATGGAAAGAAATTTTTTATCTAGAACAGAGCAACTTATAGGTGAAGAAAAAATACAAAAAATAAAAAAAGCAAATGTAATTGTATATGGAATAGGTGGAGTAGGTTCTTTTGTTGTTGAAGGGCTAGTAAGAGCTGGAATAGGAAGTATAACTTTAGTAGATAAAGCAGTTGTAGATGTAACAAATATTAATAGACAAATTCATTCTAATGTAAATGTAGTAGGAGAGAAAAAAGTAGAAGTAATGAAAAAAAGAATACTTGAAATTAATCCTAATATTAATATTCAGATATTTGATATTAATGATTTAAAAGAAGATGAAATAGAATTAATTAATGATTCGTTTTTATATATAGTAGATGCAGTAGATACAGTTACAACGAAAATCAAATTAATAGAAAAAGCAAAAGAGTTAAATATACCAATAATATCGTGTATGGGAACTGGTAATAAACTAGATCCAACTAAGTTTGAAATATCATATATAGAAAAAACATCAGTATGTCCACTTGCAAAAGTTATTAGAAAAGAACTGAAAAAAAGAAGAATAAGTAAAGTAAAAGTTTTATATTCAAAAGAAGAACCAAATAGATTTGATAAACAAGAACATGCACCTGCAAGTATCTCATTTGTACCATCGGTTGCAGGATTAATAATTGCAGGAGAAGTAATAAAAGATATAATTAAATAATAAGTAGTAAAATGTATATAATATAAATGAGGTATATTATGGAGAAAAAGGATATAAAAGATAAGAAAATTTTAAATTATTTATTAAAATTGTTTTTAATATTTGTAATTTGTAGTATTTTTGGATTTATAATAGAAACAGTATCTATTTCTTTAGTATTAAGAACATTAGAGATTAGAAAAGGTTTAGTATATGGTCCATTTGTACAAGTATATGGAATAGGTGGAGTAGCATATTATTTATTAGTTACTAAGATAAAAGAACCTAAAAAAGTATTTGTTTTATCGATGTTGTTAGGTGGAGCAGTAGAGTATTTAACATCTTTTTTACAAGAAGTTTTTTTAGGAAAAGTATCATGGGATTATTCAGATAGTATAATACACTTTAATGGTAGAACATCAATTGAATATATGATAATTTGGGGAATAATAGGTGTAATATTTCTAAAAGGAATATATCCAATATTTCAAAAGTTATTACCAATGATATATTTTAAAAAAGTAAGAGCAGCAACATATGTTTTATTGATATTAATGAGTTTTAATATTTGGATATCATCTGTATCTGCATTAAGACAGATGGAAAGAGAAGATGGCATAGCTGCTGATAGTAAATTAGATGTATTACTAGATAAGTATTATCCAGATGAAATGTTAAATAAAATTTATCATAATAGATATGATCCAGATGAGTTTTATATACAAAAAATATAAGGAGGAAGAGATATGGAATTTTATAAAAAATTAGTAGGAGAAAAAGTATATTTATCACCAATGAATGTGGAATGTGCAGAATTATTTACAGAATGGTTAAATGATTTTGAAACAACAGACTATATAGGAAGAAGCCATATAATATTTTCACTAGATATGGAAAAAAAGTATATAGAAGAAAATATGGATAAAGATTATAGATTTGCAATAGTTGAAATAGAAACAGACAAATTACTTGGGACAGTGAGTTTGGAGAAAATTAATAATATATCAAGAACAGCAACATTAGGAGTATTTATTGGAGATAGAACAGGGAGAAATCAAGGATATGGAACTGAGTCTTTAAAACTAATATTAGATTATGGATTTAATTATTTAAATTTGAATAATATAAAATTAGATGTAATATCTTTTAATGAAAGAGCGATTAGATGTTATGAAAAATGTGGTTTTAAACAATATGGTAAAAGAAGAAATTGTGAATATGTTGATGGAATATATTATGATAGAATAAGTATGGATATTCTAAAAGATGAGTTCAAAGAAAAAGTGTTTAAAAATAGAAGAAATAAATAAATATAAAAATAAAACATTTACAAGTAATATTGTAGGTGTTTTATTTTTATTTGATTATTTAAGATTATATTAAGGTTAGATTGATATTATTAAGAAAATTTTTTGATGGGGGATAATATGAATCAAAATAAAGGGAAAAGATATAAAAGAAATTTCAAAGGAGTAATATTTTTATTTGTTATTCTTATAGTAATTGCTTTAATTTATTTATACAATAGCAAAATGCAAAAAAATGAGACAATTATAATACAATCAATTGCTGGTGAGGAATTAATACCAAAAATAAATGAACAGATATTAAAAGATGTATCTGAAATAAATGAGAGTTATGAAATAGAGAGTGTCAGTGATATTGAAATAATAGAAAATTCAATATATTCATATATGGAAAAAAATGAAATAGATTTAGAAGTGGTTTCTTTAGTTATAGAAGACTTAGAAACAGAGCAAAAAATATCTATAAGTGGTGATGAAGAAAATTTTGCAGCAAGTATATATAAATTGCCATTAGCATTAATATATTATGATTTAATAAATAATGGAGAAATAGAATTAACAGATAAATATCAATTTTTAGCTGAACATCAAGAAAGTGTTGGTGTATTAGAATCAAAGTATAGTTTTGGAGATTATATTAGTTTACAATATTTATTAGAAATAATGATAAAATATTCAGATAATTCAGCAGCACACATATTATTCGAAAATTTAGGTGGTTGGGAAGAGTTTAAAGAACTAGCTACTATATATGTGGATTTAGAGTATAGTGAAGATTTTATAGAGAAAAATATTTTGTCAGCAGAATACACAAATTCATTATTAGTATATATATATAATAATGAAGAAAAATATATAGAGCTAATAGAAGATATGTGTAATGCATCACCAGAGGAGTATTTAGATATAGATGAAAGTATTGAAATTGCTCAAAAATATGGATGGTATAATAAGTATGTAAATTCAGTAGGAATTATATATTCAAGTAGTCCATATACAATATCAATTTTTACAGAATTAGAATATGATGAAGCAATAGAGTTTATAGGCGATATTAATGAAATTTGTTTAGATACATTTTCAATTTAAAAAGAAAATAGAGTTAGAATATATAATGTATTTTAACTCTATTTTATACTATTTTTGCATTGATTCTATAAACCAAATAGTTTTAGAATAA
>CAYJKU010000017.1:0-16485 GCA_964371215.1 uncultured Clostridium sp. | reverse complement strand
AAATGATTTTCTAACATTGATACAATATCATAAATATCATTACTATCAGCAGATTTACGTATTTTTTCAGCACTATATTTCATATGAGAAATATCTTGTTTTAGGATATTAAGAACTTCACTAATAGGATAATTTTTTGATGGTAACTCTTCTAATGTAGATGAATTGATATAATCTTTCATTGTTGCTAATGGATATTGATCATGGACTTTTAAGATTTCAGCAGTTTCATCTAAATATTCTGCAAATCCTTGATATAGTATTTCTAAGTATTCATGTATGTTTTTAAACTGTTTACCAGTAATATTCCAATGTAGATTGTGAAGTTTTATATATAAAACACTAATATCTGCTAAATATATGTTTAGATCTTTAATAAGTTCAGAATTCATTTATACCTCCTAACAATTTATATATTAAAATGATACCCATTTTTAAATTAGATATTCAAAATATATAAGAATAGTAAAATCAAGAGTGTGGTTGATTTTTAACCTGAAATAGGGTATAATATACAAAAAATAAAAAGGAGAAACAATATCTGAAGATATATAATTAAAATATGAAAGAAGAAGAAGTTGGATTAGCCCTTAGTATTATGAACAGAAGAATAGCTCAATTTATTAAAAACAATAAAGAAAAAGATATAAATGTATTTAAAAAACAATTGATGAAATTAAAGGAAGAAGAAGAGAAAATATACCAATTAGATGAAGAAACAATTAAAAAGGTTTTTAATATATATTTAAAAGAATTAAAGAGCTAGAAGGAGTTAAAGGAAGTCGAAATGGAAAAATATAAATTAACAGAAGCAGATATTCAAGCTGGAATAAATAGATTTTTAGCAAACATATATGCTTCAGCAGTAAGAAGTGATAAACCTGTTGTGGAATTTATTGTAGGAGGACCAGGAGCAGGGAAAACAGGAGTAGAAATATTTTTAAAAGAAAAATTAAGAAAAGAAGGCGAAAAAGCAGTAATAATTGGTTCAGATAAAATAGCAGAATATCATCCAGATTATGAAGAATTGATGGAAGAGTTAACAGATTTTAGATATAAGAAAACAAGAGAATTTGTAAGACCGGCAGCAGAAAAAATATATAAAGAAGTGACTGATAGAAAAATCAGTATATTAAATGAGCAAGTATTTAATAAAGGAAAAGATGATTTAGATTTTGTAAAGAATTTTAAAGATAAAGGATATAAAATTAATGTAAATATAATAGCAACAGATATATATGTTTCTAAATTAGCTTGTTTTGAAAGAGAATCATTAATGTTGAGAAATGGAGAATCACCTAGACAAATTTCTAGTGAAGACCATAAAGCAATGTACAATGTATTTTTAGAAGAAGTTAAAGAATTTCAAAGATTAGGTCTATTAGATCAAATAAATGTATATAAAAGAGGGAAAAGTATAAATAAACCAGAATTAATATATTCAAGTATAGAAAATGAATCTAGATATAGAGATTTTGAAGATGCTATAAATGTGGTAAGAAGCAAACAAAGAGATGAGATACTTGATGAACCAATTACATATTTAAATAAGTTAAATAAAATAAAGAGAGATATAGAAGATAATGGATATAATCCAGAAAAAACTAAATTTACAATAAATGAAATTGAGATGTTAGAACAAGAAATATATGGAATAGTAAGTGAAAAGAAAAATGGTAAGGGGATTGAAATATGATAGATTTGCATGTACATTCAATTGGATCAGATGGCGAAAAAACACCAGAAGAATTAATAGATGAATCTATAGAAAAAGGAATAACAACACTTGCAATTACAGACCATGATACAATAGAAGTATTAGAAAAAGGTTTGGAATATAGTAGGAATAAAAAAATAAATTTTATTCCAGGCGTAGAGATAAACGCTAAGAATAGAAGTGGTCAAATGCATATACTTGGTTTAGGATTAAAAACAGATTTAAGTATACTACGAGAAAAACTAAATGTTTTAAAGGAATCAAGAGATAATAGGAATTTAAAATTTATAGAAAAATTAAACGAGTTAGGATTTGAAATATCTTTAGAAGAATTACAAGAGATTAGTGGTAGTGATATTACAGGAAAACCTCATTTTGCCAAAGTATTTTTAAATAAAGGATATATAAATGATG
The DNA here is from genome assembly GCA_964371215.1 of uncultured Clostridium sp. Taxonomy (GTDB): domain Bacteria; phylum Bacillota; class Clostridia; order TANB77; family CAG-508; genus CAG-269. Next base: position 14,354 of record CAYJKU010000017.1, on the reverse strand, counting down.
AGAAAGAAATGTTTTCAAAATATTTTGATACTGAAGAATTTAAAAAAATTAAAAACTTTTCATATCAACCTGAAGAAGTAATAGAGATGATATTGAAAACAGGAGGAATCCCAGTACTTGCACATCCACAAACATTGAAATTGAGTGATTCAGAATTAGAAAATAAGATTATAGAATTAATGCAATTTGGATTGCAGGGAATAGAATGTTTTCATTCAGAACAAACACGAGAAGAAATGCAAAAATACTGTGAATTAGCAGAAAAATATAACCTTATATTAACTAAAGGAAGTGATTACCACGGACAAATAATTAAACCACAAATTGAGTTGGGAACAGGGATAAATGGAAATATTGTGAATGATAGAGAAGCTGAAATAGAAAAAAATATACTAGAAAAAATAAAGTTAAAATATGATTAAGATGAAAAGTTCTAATCCTCATATTAGCGAATACAATTAAACAAAAGTATTTGCTGTATGGGGGTTTTTGTATGAGACAAATATCAATAGAAGAACGTGCATTAGATTTAGCACGATATATTATAGATTCAAAAGATACAGTTAGAGGAGCTGCTAAAAAATTTGGGATTTCAAAATCAACAGTACATAAAGATGTATCAGATAGACTGAAAAAAATAAATCCAAGTTTAGCAATTGAAGTTAGGAGGATTTTAGAAGAAAATAAAGCTGAAAGACATATAAGAGGGGGATTAGCAACAAAGAAAAAATATGATAATATGAAAAAATAAAGAACTTGACGAATCAAGTTCTTTTTAAACTATTTTTATAATTAGTTTCTGTTGTTATTTTTTCTTGCTTTTCTACAAGGTACACATCTTTGTGGTTCATTTTCGAATCCTTTTTCTTTGTAGAATTCTTGTTCTCCTTCAGAGAATATAAATTCTGCTCCACAATCTTTGCATATTAATGTTTTATCTGCCATCGGAATACCCCTTCCTTTTAGATTTGAATTAAATTTTATAATATCTTATCTAAAAGAATAAAGAGATATTAAAACAAATTCATTAGGCTATTTCTAGCCTGATGCTAGTATAACAGATTTGCATAGTAAAATCAATAAGATTAGCAAAAAATACTAAATAAATATGTGAAAAAATAAAAGAGATGAAGAAAAACACACAAATCGACAAAATATTACATAAAATATACTAGCCTAAAATAAGAGGTGATTATGTGCAAAAAACAAAAGTCGGAGATATTGTTAGAAATAATGAATATAATTCGGATGTTATATTTAAAATAATTTCAATAGATAATATCAATAAAGTTAAAATAGCTAGATTAAAAGGATTAAATAAAAGATTAGAAATTTTAGGTAAAGTAGAGCAAATTGAAAAGTTAGACAGAAAAATAATCAATGTATTATTAAAAAAAAGAGATGAAAATTTTGTGGAATGTGAACAAAATAGATATATTAATGAAAAAGAATTTAAATTAGCAGGTAGAATATTACATCTAGATGGAGATAAAAAATATAGTCAAAAGGCAGATAGATATTATAAGAAATTAGGGCTAGAGGCAATTGTTAGAAATATACCAGAATATAGACAGCCACAAATTATTTTAAAATTGTTGCAAATATATGAACCAGATATATTAATTATAACAGGACATGATTCAATGCTTAAAAGAAATGTAGACTATTATAATATATATAATTACAAAAATTCAAAATATTTTATTGAAACAGTTAAGAAGGCAAGGGAATTTGATAAAAGGTATGGTAAAACAACTGTTATTTTTGCAGGTGCTTGTGAGAGTTACTTTGAAGCAATTATCTCAGCTGGGGCTAATTTTGCTTCATCACCTGCAAGAATATTAATAGATTTTTTAGATCCTATAGTAGTAGCACAAAAAATTGCTCTAACAGAATTATATAAATATGTTACAATAAATGATATAGTTGATGAATTAAGAGATGGAACAAAAGGTGTAAATGGTATAGGGGCAAAGGGTAAAATGAAACTTAGATAGAATTTGTAATAAAATTGTAACACAACTGTAATGTAATTGTAAAAAGAAAGAAAAAAACCTTGAAAGCTTTGTTACCGTAAGAATAAAATAAAATGTCGTATTAAAATGGTTTTTGACAATATATGTAAATGGTGGTATACTCCAATCATCTTATGAAAGAGGTGATTGTATGATTTGTCGAGTAGATATAACAAATCTTAAGACTGACATCTTAGACAAGGTAGGACAAAAGATAATTGTTAAAGGTTCACTTGGTAGAAGTAAAAACTTTGAAAAAGAAGCTACAATAGAAAAGGTTTATCCAAATATTTTTATAGTAAAATATGAGGAAAATGATAGAAATGTAACATATAGTTATACAGATATTTTAACAAGGACAGTAGAAGTAGACGTATTTGATGGAGAATCATATAGTCCACTGATACCTCCACAAGTCAATACAAAGAAAAAGAGAATATCGTTATAAAATAAAAGCAGAGGTATCTGCTTTTTTTGTGCATAAAAAAGATTTGTGTGAATATATTTGAATAAAGATATTTAAGGAGGTTAAACAATGGATACAATCAAAGAAAAGATATGTGTAAATAAATTAGTAGCAACACAAAGAGAGATAATATTAGTTGAAGGGGATATGATAATACCAGATTCAAAACCAGATATTTTAAATACAATTTGTACAAGTGGTGTTATTTGTTTAGATAAGAAAGAAGTAATGAATGGTAAAGTAAGAATAGATGGAAAAATAAATACGCATATAATGTACTTGTCAGAAAGTGATCAAGATAGGATAAGAAGTATAAATACAATTTTAGAATTTTCTGAATCTATTCAAATTAATAATTGTGAAGAAGAAATGGATTTAGATATTCAAATGAAAATAAAATCAATTGAATGTAAAGTAATTAATGGACGAAAAGTTGGAGTAAAAGCAACTGTAGAAATGGATATAAATGTGTATTCAAATGAGGAAATGAACATTATTACTCAAATCAATGAATCAGATGATGTGCAGTTTTTAAAAAAGAAAATAAAAACAAATTCAATGATAGGTATTGGAGAAACTAAGATAAATACAAAAGATACGATAATGATAGATAATGTAGATAATTTAGCTGAAATTTTAAAACTAGATTTAGAAATATTGAATAAAGATATAAAAATAAGTTATAACAAAGTATTAACAAAAGCAGAGGCAGAAGTTAAAATATTGTATTTAACAGAAGACAATAGAATTAAAAATATTGTTTCTAAGATTCCTATAGTAGGATTTATCGATATAGAAAATGTAACTGAAGGCAATATATGTAACTCTATATATGAAGTGAAAAATATATTTGTGAGACCAAATTCATCAGAAGATCATTCTATGTATTTAGAAATTGAAGTAGATGTTAAAATATTAGCATATGAGGATAAAGAATTAGATTTTATTGAAGACTTATATAGTCCTTGTAATAATTTAGAATTTAGTAAAAAAAGATTATCTACTATAATGGAAAAACAAAGTGTTAATGATATAAAGCAAATTAGAGAGAAAGTAATAGTTGAAGGGATTATGGATAAACAAATATTAGATGTAGAAATAAAACCAATAATAGAAAAAGAGATAAAAAGAAATAATAAAATAATATATGATATAAATTTAGAAATGAAATTTATATTAATTGATAATCAAAAAATGATAGATATTCAAAATATATATTTACCTTTTGAATATGTAATAGATAATATTAATAGCGCAGAAGATAAAAATATTAATTTAATGATTGAAACAAAGAATGCAGATTATATAATGCATGATGGAGAATTTGTAACTGCAAATGTTGACTTGGGAATGTCAACAGATATATTTAAAGTTGCAGAATTAAACATGATGGATGAAATAAAAGTAAATGGTGAAAGAGATATAGAAGATTATAATATAATAATTTATATAGTTAAAGACGGAGATACATTGTGGGAAATAGCTAAAAAGTTTGGTAGCACTATAAATGATATTATGATAGTCAATGGAATTGAAGATGTAGATAAAATAACAAAAGGACAAAAATTATTTATTCCAAAATATAATAGAAATAAATCATCAATATTTAACTCTAAAAACTTAAATTATGCATAAAATTTATTCAAGGCCTAGACTACGATTACCTAATATTTTTGAAAATAATTCAAATAATAAATATGCTAAAAAAGTAAAGAAGATATACAAGTTAATAATAATAATAGTAATTGCATTTTCTACAGTACAATTTGTGTTAAATGCAATTACACCTGTTTTTGAATCATTATGTAGAAATGAATCTAAGTCAATTGCAACTATAATATTAAATGAAGAATCTACAAAAGTTATGAGTAATTATGAATATGAAGATTTATTTCTTATAGATAAAGATAGTAACGGGAAAATTAATTTAATAAAATCTAATATGATAACTATTAATGAAATAACATCAGATATAGCTAAAAATATACAACTAGAATTAGATAAAGTGAAAAAGGCCAGTATAGAGATACCATTAGGTAGTGTTTTAGGGTCTACTTTTTTTACAGGTGTTGGACCAGGTATAGATATAACTATTATTCCAATTGGTAATGTAGTAACAGATTTAAAAAGTGAGTTTATAGAAAAAGGTGTTAATCAAACAATACATAGAATTTATTTAGAAGTAGAGTGTAATGTAGAGATAATATCATCTCTAGATAATATGGAAGAAAAGATTTTGAATCAAGTACTATTAATGGAAAATGTAATAATAGGTGAAATACCAACAAACTATTATAATTTTCATGGGGTAGAGGGTAATGATTTATTAGAAATGATTGAATAATTAATATAAAGATGGGAAATATATTTCTCATTTTTTTGTTGACAGAATATATATTAGATGTTATTGTGTAATTAAATAAGGAGGAGATAAAAGTGGAGAATATAGTAAGAGTTGGTGTAGGTATTTGTGTTATTAGAGAAAACAAATTTTTAATTGGTAAAAGATTAAATAGTCATGGTAGTGAAACATTTTCTTTTCCTGGTGGACATATGGAGTTTGGAGAGAGCTTAGAAGAAACTGCAAAAAGAGAAGTTAAAGAAGAAACTGGATTAGATGTTTCAGATATTAAATTTTTAGGTGTTACAAATGATATATTTGAAAAAGAAAATAAACATTATATTACAATATTTGTATCAGGGAAGAGTGAAGACGGTGAACCACAATTATTAGAACCTCATAAGTGTGAAGGTTGGAATTGGATTACATTAAATGAATTACCAGAAAATATATTTGTTTCATTATCTAATTTTCTTAAAAGTGAGTTTAGAGAAAAGTTAGAAGAAGAATTAAGAAAGTAAAAATAAACCTTAAAAGTATTATTACTCTTAAGGTCTTTTATTTTTTAATTATTATAGTAATTTTAAAATATTAGAATATCTGTATTATTCATAAGTATGTCCTGTTCCTATAATTGTACCATATTGTAATATATCTTCACCATCAGTTAAATCTATATTTAGATATAGATTTTCTGGATTAACAGATACTTCCTGATTATCTAAATCTATATTTTTAACTTCGTCAGCAGATAGAGGAACATCCCAACATCTAAAAGATGTTACTTCACCAACTAACCTTCTGTCATCAGAAAAGTATGGTTTACCAATGAAAAAATCACCACTATATGCCTTGAATTCGTAATCTGATCTTCCTACTTCTATACCATCTGCATACAATACTTGAGTTCCAAGTGTTCCTGTATTTGGATCATAAGTTTGAACCCAATCTACCCATTTATTATTATATGGCGTGAAATCTGCAAATGAATACATTTGTAATCTATTTTCATTACTGTAAAATTGCATTAATATACCAGTATATCCAGAATGACCTCCATATACTCCCATCCAAGATTTATTATTTGTAGTTCTATCAACTCTGACTCTTGTTGCAATTGTATATCCTGTATCAAGAAAATCAAATTGATCAAAATATTTTTTCTGTTGACCACTTTCATTTGTATATGTTTTATTTAATACTATATGAGAAGAACCGGCAAGCTTCATATAATTTTCAGGTTCTGAGCCAGTTTTACCAATTTTAGTAATATTTAACTCACTATTATTAGGTAAGACTTGCTTTATATAGATAGTATATTGTGTATTTGGATTTAAATTTTCAAATATATAAATGCTATCACTAGAAATTTCTTCAGACCAATTAATATTATCAATACTTAATTTATATTTAGCATTAGAAATTAGTGTATTTTCATATTCTAAAATTTTAACATCAATACTATATATTTTTCCGCTAATATCTGCTGAAAAAGCAGTACCATATATAAGAGTGTTGTCAATAATTATACTATTAAGATCTTCATAATATTCTTCATCTTGTAACAATCCTTGATTTTTTAAATCAGAGATAATTTTTTCATCTAATATAATAGGTTCTTCAAATTGAGAAGTATTTACATAGCTGTCTATATTATTTTCTAATTTCCAAATTTCTATAACCTCTTTGATTTGAGAGATTCTAAATGTTTCATCAGAATTAATTGTTTGAGTAATAATGCCATTTTCGCCAGTAAGCATTAAAAAAGAAACACCTGCTAGTATTAATAATATAATTATGGTTATCACTAGTGCTATTAGTGTTATTCCGTTTTGAGTTTTCATTTGTATTATATTCCTTCCTAAATAATATATATTATTATATAGTATAGTTGTTTTATATATTTTTATTAAATATTTTTTTGAAATATTATAAATAGTATATAAAAGAATTTATTAAAATGCAATAGAAAGTAAAAAAGAGTGTAAGTAAAAGTTGAATGAAAACGAAAATAAAAACCTTGAAGTAAACTTCTAAGGTTTCTATTTGTATATATAACTCTAATCCTATCTTTTTGTTAAAAACAAAGTAAGTAATATCAATGGTTAGATGAGATTTTGTATATTATGTATTGGATGTAATGAGTTGTTAGTAGTGCTTGAAATAGTAGAGAAATTTAATGCTTTATATACAAATTATGCTCATTTTATTTACTATATTCTTCTGTATACAAATTATGGTTATATAACATCTGCTCATCAGAAACTTTTTCTTCATATAATGCAAACTTATATACTTCTCCAGCTATTCCATTTTGATTTGTCCCTATCTGCCTTGTGTTTGACCATGTTACAAGTGTTTCCCCATTTAATGTTCCTGTTATTGGTTCTTCTTTATTTAACACACCATTTACATATTGTTTTACTAAACCTTCTTCTTTGTCATATACTAATCCTAATGTTATTAAATTATCATCTAATAATAATGGAGACGGTGTATTTCCTTTTTCTATATTACGCTCACCATTCAAAAGTCCATTTACAGGTGAATACATGGAAAACCATTTTTCTGGTACATAACTATATGTATAAAACAATATATGTTCAAACTTAGGATTAACACCTTCAATTGACATCATTTGAATATCCCCGACATTAGTTTCTAAGTTATCCATTTTAAATGAATACTCTATTGTAAAACTTTTATCATAATTTATTACAAAAGGATCTGTTAAGATATATTTTGATGTTCCAACTCCTGCAACTTGTTCAAAGTAGCCTTTTTCTTGATTATATGTTGTATTATTCCCAAAATTTAATTTAATCCCATTTAATGCCCATATTCCATCTTCTGGGGGATTTTTAGTATCAAAACCAACTTTTTGATTTTCTTCCAATGTTTTATACTTAATTGCAAACTCTATTTCTTCTACCTCATCAATAGCATAGTATTTTATTTCAAGCTCATCTAACACTTGTTTTAACTCATTTGTTGGTTCTCCTATATATACCATTTTACTTTTATATATTATTATATTATCTTTATACTCTTCTTCAAGATTAGGTATATATTCACTCACATTTGTAATTAGATCAGGGATTTCTTCTTTATCTCCTGTTATTTCTATATCTAATAATTTCAAATTAACACTTTCTTTATATCCTGCAAATTTAGTCTTTAAAGTAGCTTTTGCAGCTTGATATATTATTTGGTTTTCGCCTGTTAACATTGCTATACTTACACCTGCTAATATTAATAAAACAATTATTGTTATTACTAAAGAAATTGTTGTTATACCTTTGTTTTTCATAAATATTTTTTTTAACATTTTTTAAGACTCCATTCAATTACTTTTTTACATATCTGTATTAAACATTTCTACATTGATTGTTTAAATACTTTAACCTTCTATAGATGTCATTAACTAGTATAAATTTTATTTACCATTATTATACTCATTTTATTCGATAATCACTTTGTCCAATATATTAAGTTTTTGCAACGCTTCTATATACTGTGCGACGATTACAAAATTTTGCAAATCCTTTTCATCTAAACCTCTAATTGCATTTAATTCATCATAAAGCATTGTACTACCTTCAACTGTATAAAACCCAGTTATAGTATCAATGCCAATAAAAATACGAGTAATATCACCACCCCATATATCCTTGCAATCTTTATTTTCAGAGTAATAAAATTTTTCGCCATTTCCTATGTTTTCAAGATAAAAGGCTTTTGGAATAGGTAAAGTGTGTACAGGTAGTTTTTCTTTATAATGTTCATTCATAATTATATTATCACAAACTACTTTTAGTGCCTCATCATCATATATTTCCGTCAAAGTGTAATGTGTTTGTAAATAATTCAGCAATTCTTTACCACTTATTCGATTGGGTTTTAACTTAGCTTTATATTCCTCAAATGTATGTTTCCACTGCTCAATTACAGCATCAGTAGGCATTTTTGTTATCATTAAACTTCTCCATCCATTATATAAATAATCTTCATTTTAGCATTATATAAAATCTTAATATAAAATGCAAGAAAAAAGAGGGGGGATAAGATATAAAAATTATTTAAAGTAAAAAAATAAAAACCTTGAAGTAAACTTCTAAGGTTTCTATTTGTATATATAACTCTAATCCTATCTTTTTGTTAAAAACAAAGTGAGCAATATCAATGGTTAGATGAGATTTTGTATATTATGTATGGGATGTAATGAGTTGTTAGTAGTGCTTGAAATAGTAGAGAAATCTAAAATATTCATTACAAAACTATATTAATGAATGTTCTTCCTAACATAAAAAAGAAACATATTATTGTGAAAATACAGGATATAGCTCCAGTTGCATATGCCCAAACTGAATTATCATTCATAGAAAATTTGCACTTTTCCAAATACATTAAAAGCCCAAAAGAAACAATCCCGAATATTCCTAAAAACCATAGTTCATAAATAAAAATACCTAATACTGAAAAAGCAATACTAAGTATTGTTGTGGTATAAGCTACTGCTTTAGCATTAACAGGTGATAGTAAATAATTGATTTTAGTTTTCATTTTAATTCTTCATTCATTATATAAATTTTATTTGCAAGCATTATGTCCATTTTAGTTAGTAATCCATATATCTATTTCTTCTTTTTTTGGCGTTTCCCATAGATTTAAAAAGAAATCTATAGTATTATCATCAATTAAATAGTCCATCACTTCGCCAGCTTTAACAGCATAATTTCGTCTGGCTATTCTTTGTCGCCATAAATCATCACTAATGTCAATATAATGCCACAAAGGTGTAATGTTGTATTTTTTGTAAAAGTTATTTGCTTCATCACGGTCTGCTTTTTGCCAAAATCCTGTATCAATGACAACATTAAATCCGATATTATGAAGCTCGATAGATTTCTCAAATAGATAGTTGATTATTTTTTCTACTACTTCAGCATGAAATTCACTAATGTGCCCACCGAAAATGGCAAGACTAATTTCATCCACTGATAAATGCACAGCTTTAATTTCTTGTATCAATTTTTTAGTATAAGTTGTCTTACCACTGCATGTTTTTCCACAAACAAGTATAATTTCAGACATTGTTTATCCTCCCCAAAGTAATATAAATGATCTTTATATTAGTATTATATAAAATCTTAATATAAAATGCAATAAAAAAGAGGGGAGAAGATATAAAAAGAATTTCATGCAAAAAAATAAAAACCTTGAAGTAAACTTCTAAGGTTTTTATTTGTATATATAAATTCAATCATATCTTGTGGCTAAAAACAAAGTGAGTAATATCAATGGTTAGATGAGATTTTGTATATTATGTCTATATTATATATTAGATGTGAGGGAGAGTTAGAAGTGATTGAAATAGTAGAAAATTCAATGTTTTATATACAGATCATACTCATTTTATGGTTAATTAATTATTAACTTTAAAATCTACTATTATAGGAAAATGATCACTTACTGGTTTATCTAAGTACAACCAACTAGGGTCAACTCTATAATTATAAACTTCAAAATTATTTTTACTAGCAAAAATATAATCAATAGTAATACAATGTAATAATTTATTATTAGAATTATAATTTATAGTTCCGTATTTCATACTATTTTTTGCAATATTTTGTGTGTCATCTAAGCTTTTTGCAAATTTATTATAATCCCAAAAGATACTAGGTACATTCATATCACCAGTTAATAAATATGGAAAGTCATTTTTTGATATAGTCTCATTTATAAGTTTAATCGATTCATCTACAGCTATAGACCCCTCATGATCTAAATGAGTATTGTTTATAGAAAAGATTTCTCCAGTAGCCACATTTTTAAGAGTTACACTTGTCATTATTCTATATGTTGAGGCATCCCAGCCTATGGAAACTTTTTCAGGTGTTTCTGATAGCCAAATTGTATTACTATCTATAATTTCAAACTTATCAGTTAAATAAAATATCGGAACATACTCACCTTCATCTAATCCATTTTCTCTACCAACGCCTACAAAACTATAATCTTCTAGTAATACTGGTAATCCATCATAATTGTTCATCCATCCATAATTTGCCTCTTGAAGTGTTATAATATCAGCTTCATAACTTAGTAACTGTTCTAAAATAATGTTTTTTCGTCCTTCAAAATCATCTAACCAATCTTCAGCATATTTTATATTATAATTTACTATTCTATAAGTATTTTCTTTTTTCTCTGGAATAATTTTAATATTCCAAGAAAAGAAGTAAATTATACTTAAAATTATAACTGTCAATCCGCAAATTAAAACTAATTTTTTATTCATTATTATTTTTTACACTCCAATATACTTTGTTTCGTTATTATATAAAATCTTAATATGAAATGCAAGAAAAAAAGAGGGAAGAGGATAGAAAAATTAAATAGGCAAAAAATAAAAACCTTGAAGTAAACTTCTAAGGTTTCTATTTGTATATATAATTTCAATCCTATCTTTTGGCTAAAAACAAAGTGAGTAATATCAATGGTTAGATAAGATTTTGCATATTACGTGTATATTATGTATTGGATGTAATGAGCTGTTAGTAGTGCTTGAAATAGTAGAAGAATCTAATAGGTTATATATAGATTATGCTCATAATATATGGTACCCATTTTTTATATTGTTCACGCCAAGGGTATATTATAATTTTATCATTTTTTAATACATTTATTACACCATTTTTTCTTGGATATTTTTTTACTATTAAAAAAACTCCTAAAAATCAATGTACATATGTTATACATGATTTTTAGGAAGTTTTATGAAACCTTTTACTTAAAAGATTCTTTTTAATAATTAGAATAAATCACTTTATCATCTTCAAACCATGATCCGCATACAATACCACTCCGATGTACAATAGCAACATTTAAATATGTCGCTATTCTTCCAGGAATGTGGTTTGCTATACTATCTCCTAAACAAATTCGAACTGGAATATTAGAATAATTAGTGTCAAGATACACATTTCGTCGCTTTATTATACTTTCCTTGATGTTTAATTTATTTATTATATCTTTAAATACCGTTTCACTTTCGACAGTTACAGGAATGAACCTATTTAAATATAATGGTATTTTAAGCTTTATAAATTCATCAAAATCGAAATTATTATCTACGGTAACACGAATAAATAATTTATCTCCAATAAGCTGTTTTGCTTCTTCTAGTGTTATGATTTTTCTATTGGCTTTAAAAACTTTAGCGTTTTCTTTTTCTGATATCGCATTTCTGTGCAAATTGATATAATTTATTCCCGAGATACTTTTCTCATAACTTTTATCTAAATTAACACCATTTGTATTCCATATAATAAATGCCGAAGGCAAATACTCTTTTATTAAACAGATTAATTGATAAAAGCTTGTTGCACTCAGTGTACCTCCAGTAATTGATACATTTTTTGCATTAGGAAATTCTGCAAGAACTTTTTTACAGACAGCCAAAAATTCATTTGCACAAATTGCATTTTTACGTAATTCTTTATCTATACAATACTCGCAATCTGCATAACATGGTTCTGGCAAATTAAGTACAATTGTCTCGACAAAATCTAAACAATTATTATTAAACACTTTTCTAAAATGTTTTTTAAACCGCTCATTACCTAGTTCTTCTTTCGCTAATAAAAGTTCATTATTCATAAAAATCACTCCATTCAATTAGTTTGTAAATTTACGTCATATATACATTATACACTATTTAATATATTTTTACAAAGTTTTATTCTTTTTTTCTGTAACTTTTTTACTGTATAGTATACAGATTTTCATTTTTATTTAAGGTTTTATTCAATCTTTTATTTAAGCAAAAAATAAAATTCGCACATTAGAAAAAGAAAACAACTTTTTAAAAAGAGTTATAAATAAGTCTGAAACGACTTTAGCTGTTTTATCAAATGGATATGCTCTAAATTTGCAGTTTCTTCAAAATCTCTTGTTAGAGATTTTGATAAAGAAAATTCTGTTTTTTTAGATGTACAAAATGATTTAATCAAAAAAGAAAAGTAGAAAAAACATAAAAAAGAGGGGAGAAGATATAAAAAAAATTTCATGTAAAAAAATAAAAACCTTGAAGTAAACTTCTAAGGTTTCTAGTTGTATATATAACTCTAATCCTATCTTTTTGTTAAAAACAAAGTGAGTAATATCAACGGTTAGATGAGATTCTGTATATTATGTATTGGATGTAATGAGTTGTTAGTAGTGCTTGAAATAGTAGAAGAATCTAATAGTTTATATAAAGATTATGCTCATAATATGCAGTTTGTAAAATTACTGTTCTTCATTTTTTAAATAATCTATATATAATTTATCCATACTCGATAAATATTTCAAATCTTGACTTACTCGATATTTTTCATATTCAATATTTGCTTTCTCCATAGCTCTTATATGAGATATTTCCCCACTATTCATTAATATTTGTTTATTTCTAAAACTTAATAATTTATCTGTAGCTTCAATCCACATTTTCATAGTCATAACTGTACTTTCCAATGTCATATCCTCTGCATAATCTAAAAATAAAATTGTTAAACTTTCTAATTTTTTTATTTCGTCTTTGCTTAAATAGTTTTTAGCAACACTTATATCATATTTGTATATTTTACCATCAGGAGAATTTTTCCAATTTGTTAATCCCAAACTCTCATGTGCACTATCCACTCTTTCAAAAATGAGCTCTGCTGCCGTTTTACCTGTTATTGCATAATGTAATTTATTTTGTACTATTTTAAAAAAGGTATATGCCTCTTCTGAATCTTTATTATAATCACTACTTGTTATTTCAAATATATCTGTAATTTTTTGATATACTCTTCTTTCGCTCAATCTAATTTCTTTAATTTCAACTAGTAATTCGTCAAAATAATCTTTTCCAAATTTAATTCCATTTTTCAATCTTTCCTTATCTAAAACGTAACCTTTAGTAATAAAATCTTTTAAAGTATTTGTTGCCCAAATTCTAAACTCAGTTGCTTTTTTAGTATTCACTCTATAACCAACAGCAATAATAGCATCTAAATTATATAATTCAACATTTCTTTTGACATTTCTTTGCCCTTCTTTTTGAACTACCGAGAAAATCTCGGTAGTTGACTTTTTTTCTAATTCTTTTTCAATAAAAATATTTTTTAAGTGAAGAGAAATATTATCTGAACTACATTCAAACAATTCTGCTATTGATTTTTGAGAAAGCCAAATAGTATCATCTTTAAATATAACATTTAAATTAACATTTCCATTTTCAGTTTTATATAGTAAAATAGTACTTTCTTTATTTTTTTTATTTTCCATAATTTAACATCCTTTCATATACCAGTAGCTATTGTATAATTAAATGCATTAGTAATGAATAAAATATTTGCAAGTAAAATAATTACAACAGTACTAATACCTATTAAAAATTTATTTTTCATATAATGAAGTGTCTCATATTATATAAATAATCTTTATTTAGTATTATATAAAATCTTAATATAAAATGCAATAAAAAAGAGGGGAGAAGATA
>CAYJKU010000016.1:19462-23018 GCA_964371215.1 uncultured Clostridium sp. | reverse complement strand
TAACAATAGGAAATTCTTTAAGAAGAATCCTACTTTCTTCACTTCCAGGTTGTGCTATTGTTAGTGCAAAAATTGATGGTGTATTACATGAATTCTCTACAATAGCAAATGTTGTAGAAGATGTACCAGAAATAATCGTTAATTTAAAAAATATCAGATTGCGTTTTGATGATGTAGAAGAAAAAACTTTAAGAATAGATTTTAAAGGAGAAGGAATAGTTACTGCAGGTGATATAATTGCAGATCCTTCAATAGAAATATTAAATCCAGAACAACATATAGCAACAGTTTCAGAAGGTGGAACACTTAAAATTGAAATGACTGCTAATAAAGGTAGAGGATATAATTCAGCAGATAAAAATAAAAAACAAAATCAAGATATATCAGTACTTCCAATTGACTCTATATATACACCAGTTAAAAAGGTGAACTATAATGTAGAAAATACAAGAGTTGGTCAAATGGTTGATTATGATAAATTAACAATCGAAGTATGGACAGATGGTGGACTAAAAGCTGATGAAGCTCTAAGTTTAGCAGCAAAAGTTATGACAGGACATTTAGAGTTATTTATAGATTTATCAGAAGCTACTAAAAATACTCAAGTAATGATAGAAAAAGAAGAATCTAAAAAAGAAAAAGTTTTAGAAATGTCTATAGAAGAATTAGAATTATCTGTAAGATCATTTAACTGTTTAAAAAGAGCAGCAATCTCTACAGTTGAAGATTTAACAAGTAAAACTGAAGAAGACATGATGAAAGTTAGAAATTTAGGTAAAAAATCTTTTGACGAAGTTACAGCTAAATTACATTCATTAGGATTAGGTTTTGCAAAAGAAGATGAGTAATATAATTCATATATATAACATAAAGGAAGGTGAAAGAATTGGGAACACACAGAAAATTAGGAATGAAAACTGATAGAAGATTAGCAGTTTTAAAAACTTTAACAACTGATTTCTTTTTACACGGTAAAATAGAAACTACTTTACATAGAGCTAAAGAAGTTCAATCAATAGTAGATAGTTTAATATCACTTGCAGTTAAAGAAAAAGACAACTTTGAAATGGTTGATGTTAAAGTTATAAAAGCTAAATTAGATAGCAAAGGAAACAAAGAAACAGCTATAGCTAAAAGTAAAAATGGTAAAGAATACTTAAAAGTAGTAAAAGAAGAAACTACTGAAAGTAGACAAAAAGATATGCCAACAAGGTTAAATGCTAGAAGAAAAATGATGACTAAAATTAATAAAGTAACTATAAAAGGTGAAACAGTTGATTTAACTTCTAAGTTATTTAATGAAATTGCACCTAAATATGCTGGTAAAAACGTAGGTGGATTTACTAGAATATTAAAAGCTGGACCTAGAAAAGGTGACGGAGCTGAAGTTGTAATATTACAATTAGTATAATAATTTAATATTTATAATAAATAAGGAAACTTAAAAATTAATTAGAGAAATTAGTTTTTAGGTTTCTTTTATATTACACATATCTTGATTTTTTAAAATAAAAGTAATATAATTTGTTAGTAATAATAAACATAGATTGAAAGGGGAAGAATATGAGATCAGAAATTAAAGGAGATAATATGCCAGTATTAATTTGCAAACTAGATAATGGTGAAGAAATGTTTACAGAAGTAGGTGGTATGACATGGATGGATGATACAATAGAAATGTCAACAAATACAAATGGAGGGCTTTTAAAAGGTTTAGGAAGAGCATTTACAGGTGAATCAATATTTATGAACATATATAAAAGTACAAGAGATAATAGTGAAATAGCATTTGCATCTTCTTTTCCCGGAAATATATTGGAATTTGATGTATCAAATCAATCAATTATATGTCAAAAAAGAGCATTTTTATGTGCAGAAAAAAGTGTAAATATGCAAATTACATTCCAAAAAAGAATAGGTGGAGGTCTATTTGGTGGAGAAGGATTTATAATGCAAAAACTATCTGGAACTGGTAAAGCATTTGTTGAAATAGATGGATCAGTTATTAAAAAGGAAATTAAACCTGGTGAAACTTTAAAAATAGATAATGGTTATGTTGCAGCAATGACAGAAGGTGTAAATTTAGATATAACTATGGTAAAAGGATTAAAAAATATAGTATTTGGAGGAGAAGGACTATTTTTAACAACACTAACAGGCCAAGGGACAGTATGGATTCAAACAATGCCAATGGTAAAAGTAGCAGGGAATATAATACCATATTTACCAGCAAGAGGTTAATATAAATTAATTTAAAGATATAAGTGGGATAATATAAATTTATTTCACTTATATCTTTTTTTAGCATAAGATATATTGAAATAACTATATTAGGGGGACAAAATGGGAGAATTCATATTAAATGCTATATTTTGGACATTAGCCATTTACGGCTTGTTAGAGATAATTAAGAATATAATATATATAAGTACATATACGAATTTAAAATCTGAAGGAATATACCTTATATTTGCAGTTAAAAACCAAGAAGATAAAATAGAAGGAATATTAAGACCAGCTTTGTTTAGAATTATATATGGAAAAGAAGATTGTTTCAAGAATATAATTATAACAGATTTAAAATCTAAAGATGGGACAAAAGAAATTCTAAAAAAAATATCTGAGGAACATGATTTTACTAAATATGTATCTTGGAAAGAATGTAAAGATTTGATAGATAATATCGATGATTCATAAATAAAAAACTTCAGTTATTAGTAAATTTACTAAATACTGAAGTTTTGTGATGTTAACTAAGTTGAGAAAGTATATTTTTCTCCATAAAGTCTATAAGGCTATCTACTTTTTCTTCTTTAGAGCAGTCAGTAAATTGTATGGCTGCTTTATTGTAATTGGGATTTTTGCCTAAATAGGATTTTAATGATAGTTTTAAAGTACCATTTGATAAAACTTTAAAAAATAGAGAACCTAAATAATAAAAGTTTTTATCTTTGTAATCTACATTTGCAACAATTAATGATTTAAGAATAACATAGTTTAATGCAAGTGGATCTCGTTTTTTTAAATCCATATTGTAAAATTTTTTTTCATGTAAGTCAAAATAGATTTCAAAAATTAAATCAAAAAATTCTAAATCTCGACTTCCTAGCTCTCTAGCAATAAATAGGTGTGTTGAAGTTAAATTGGTGTATTTTGAATATAATTCATATATTCTTTTGACCAATGGTGTAAAGCTAGAGTCATAATAAATAACTCCCAAACTTTCAAGTTTGTTCTTTATTTGATAAAGAACATTTCTTTCCATATCTTTCTTTAGATATAGATTTGAATTATTAATTTCTTTTTTTTCAACCAGTGCATGCATATCGTAGGTGAATTTAAGTAAAAAAGTATTTAATTCTGCTATAACATCAATTGTCTCGTTTTTTACGTATGGGTATAAGAAATATTGAGTTAACTTATTTCTAAGTTGTATAAATTTTAGACTTTTCTTTTTACAAAAATCACTAATCAGATTATTAGAGTATTCGTTTTTTATATAAATAAATACTATTAAATCTAAAAAATGATTAAAATCTTCCTCTCTTAGAGCCAG
>CAYJKU010000016.1:0-19452 GCA_964371215.1 uncultured Clostridium sp. | reverse complement strand
CCAGTTTGAAATTTTTTTTAAAATATTTTCTTAGCTCTTTCCCTAGTAATTGCCGAATATGCTCATTTTCAACATAATTTTTATGTGCATAATAAATTTCCATAATTAACATCCTTTCAAAAAATATGTATACATAATACTACAAAAACGGGAAAAAGTCAAATTAAAAGAATATATTAAATCTTAGAAGTATAGTTATATTGCAAAAAAAATATAATTATGATACTATATAGCAACAAATAGCAAAGGAGAAAACAAATGGAAATAGTTGGGCAAATTGAGACAATAATATACAGAAATGAAACAAATGCATATATGGTAGCAGAATTCTTAGTAGATGAAGAAATATTTACAATTGTCGGATATATGCCATTTATAAATGAAGGTGATTGCTTAAAAATAATAGGAAAAGTAGTTGAACATAAAGACTATGGAACACAGATACAAGTACAAACATTTGAAAAATTAATGCCATTAACATTAAAATCACTAGAAAAGTATTTAGGAAGTGGAAATATAACAGGAGTAGGTGAAAAATTAGCCAATAGAATCATAACTACATTTGGTGAAGATACAATAAATATATTTAAATTAGAGCCAGAAAAGTTAGCAAATATTAGAGGAATAACAAAAGAAAGAGCATATGAAATCGCAGCACAATTTATAGAAAATTGGGAAATGTGGCAGATTGTAGGATTTTTAGAAAACTTAGGTATAGGGGCAGAACATACTAAAAAAATATATGACATTTTAGGTAATAATACAATACAAGAAATTGAAAGAAATCCATATATATTAATAGATATAGTTAAGAGTGTAGATTTTATACAAATAGATAAAATGGCAATGAAAATAGGTATTGATAAAGAAAATGAAAGAAGAATAAAAAGTGGAATTAAGTATGGGTTAATAAGAAGTACAATAAATGGAAACTCATGTGTCACTATTGAAAAGTTAATAGAATTTGTTATTAATTTATTAAATGTATCAGAAGATATGATAATAGAGAATATAAAAAGATTGAATAAAGAAAAAGAAATTGTTATAGAAACAAGAGAAAATGAAGAAGATGAAGATGGAAATATTCAAGAAATTCAAGAATATGTATATATATCATCATATTATTTAACAGAAAAAGAAATCGCAAATAGACTATTTTTATTAAGTAATGCCAAAAACATGAAATATATTAAAAATATAAATAAGGATTTGAAAAAAGTAGAAACGAATTCAGATATAGATTTATCTGAAAGACAAAAAGATGCAGTAGAACTAGTAAATGACAACAATGTCGTAATAATAACTGGTGGGCCAGGAACTGGAAAAACAACTGTAATTAAAACAATAATTGAAATATATGAAGCTATAGATAAGAAAGTAGTACTATGTGCGCCAACAGGAAGAGCTGCTAAGAGAATGACAGAAACAACAGGAAGAGAAGCCTCTACATTACATAGATTACTAGAAATTGGAAAAATAGATGAGGATAATCTTTTTAAAGAAAGTAATGATTTTGAGACTTCAATGATAGATGGAGACATAATAATAGTTGATGAAGTATCGATGGTAGATATGTTTTTAATAAATTATTTGTTAAAAAGTGTATATCAAGGATCTAAATTAATATTAGTAGGAGACAAAGATCAATTAGCATCAGTAGGACCTGGAAGTGTATTAAAAGATTTAATAGAATCTAAAAAAATACAAACAGTACATTTAGATAAAATATTTAGACAAGCAGCAAAAAGTAAAATAGTTTTAAATGCACATAATGTAAATAGAGGAGAAAAATTAATACTTAAATCTGAAAAAGATGATATGAAAGACGATTTCTTTTTTATAAAACAAACAGTACAACAAAAAATGGTTGATGAGATAGTATCATTATGTACAGGTAGATTAAAAAATTTTGGAGATTATGATTTTTTTGAAAATATACAAGTATTATCTCCTACGAAAAAAGGAGCATTAGGAACAAGAGAATTAAATAAAGTACTTCAATCATATTTAAATCCATATAAAGAAAATAAGCTGGAAAAAAGTACACTAGGTGTAATATATAGAGTTGGTGATAGAGTAATGCAAATTAAAAACAACTATGATATCGGATGGGAAAAACAAGGAAAAAAACAAATGGAATATGGCAAAGGGGTATTTAATGGTGAATATGGAACAATACTAAATATATATGAAAAAGAAAAACAATTAGAAATTGGATTTGATGATAAAAAAATTGCAATTTATGAATTTTCAGAATTAGATCAAATTGAACATAGTTATGTAGTAACAATACATAAATCTCAAGGAAGTGAATTTGATGTAGTAATACTTGCAATACCACAATCAGCACCAATGTTACTTACAAGAAATTTACTATATACTGCAATAACAAGAGCTAAAAAACTATTAATTGCTGTTGGTAGTGATAAAGTATTAGAATATATGATTCAGAATATTGAAAGCAAAAAAAGAAATACAGGATTAAAATATAAGATGATAAATTAATAAATATTGCTAGGGGAATCAATATGATTTTTTTAGCAATATTTTTAAGTATATAAAATGTTTGAGGAGTGATAATATAAATAAAAATCATATAAAAAATGAAATATTAAAAATATACAATAAAATTTGTGAATTAATATATCCACCATGTTGTGGAATATGTAATAAATTAAATAAAGAATATCTATGTATTAAATGTGAAAATATGTTAAAACAAGAATATAAAATACAAAGTGAAGAAATTAAAAGTTATTACAAAAATTTTGATAATTTAATATATTGTTTTAAGTATCAAGGAATAATAAGAGCAAGTTTAATAAATTATAAGTTTAATGAAAAGTCATATATGTATAAAACGTTTTGTGAAATTCTTTTAAAAGATAAAAATGTATTTGAAATTTTAAAATCTTATGATACAATAATTCCAGTTCCTATAAGTGAAAAAAGGAAGAAAAAAAGAGGATATAATCAAGTTGGTTTAATTGCTAAAGAGTTAGCTAAAAGAGTTGGAATAGATTATAAGGAAAATATTCTTTTGAAAATTAAAGATACAAAAGAACAAAGTTCCTTAAATAAAGAAGAAAGAATAGAAAATGTAAAAAATGTATATATGATAAATGTTGATACTATGGAAAGTTTAAAGAATAAAAAGATATTATTAGTAGATGATATATACACAACAGGTAATACAGTAAATGAATGTGCAAAAGAATTAAAACAAATATATTTAAAAAAATTAGATGTGTTTGTAATTGCAAAAGATTAAACTAGGAGGTAAGAAATGGAAGATTTAGTAGAAAGTATATTAGATTATATACGTTCAGATTATACAGATTATGCAGTAATGATAAATGGAGAATGGGGAGCTGGAAAGACACATTTTTGGAACAATAAAGTTAGAAGAAAAATTGAGTCATTACAATTAAATGGAAAGAAATATACAACAATATATATGTCATTATATGGTATTTCAAATTTAGAGGAAATAAGTAAAAAAATATTTATTGAAACAACACATTTAATGGATAAAAATCTAAAAAAATACATGAATTCAAATGAAATGAAAAATATTCCAGAATATGCAAAAACTGGAATGGATATGGCAAATTTATTTGGAGTTACCAAAAATAATGATAAAATAAATTATGCTGAATTTTTTTCAACTGAAGATAAAGTCTTATGTTTTGACGATTTAGAAAGAGCAAATGTAGATGTTATAGATATATTAGGATATATAAATAACTTTGTTGAACATGATCATATAAAAACAATAATTATATGTAATGAAAAAGAATTATCAACAAAATTTAAAAGTTCTAATATAGAAATGAAAACATTTATAGCAACATATTTATTAGATAAGCAAAATGAACTTGTAAAATCAGATAAACCAATGGTTGAAAAAATACAAGATAAAATTGAACATGTATTTGATAAAGCAAATGATTATGAAAGAATAAAAGAAAAATTAATAGGTGAAACATTTGAGTATGCACCAAAATTTAATTATATAATAAATGGAATATTACTTAGATATGAATCAAATCCAGATTTAATAAGATTTTTAAGAGAAAGTACAGGGTTAATAATAGCAACATTCCATAGAAGTGGTACAAGAAATTTAAGAATTTTAAAACATGCATTAAATGACTTTAAAAAAATATTCGAAATGGTAACTAAGTCACACCCAAATACAAGTAATAGAATTATACAAACAATGTTAATATTTACGATAGCTGTATCTTTTGAAATTAAAGCAGGTAAAATAACTAAAGATAAATTTATGAATATTAAAGATAATGAAGAATATAAATCAATACTTGTATCTTCAAGAACATTAATAGATAATAGACAATTTTATATAAAAGAATTTGATGGAAATTATTATAATAATTTTAAGACAGAATATAGCTTTTTTAAATTCATAGAATTTTATATTAGAACTAGAATATTTGATATGAAATTATTGAAATTTGATATGGAAGCAATATTAAATTCAGTGGATTCAAAAAATCTTCCAGCATATAAAAGAATACTTACAGAAGAATATTGGAAAATTCAAGACGATAAATTTGAATCAATAATAGAAGAAGTTTTAGAACAAATAAAAGTTGGTCAAATACCATTAATCGATATATTAAAATTGTTTGCATATTATAGTTATTTTTCAAGAAAAGAGTTAATAAAATATGATTTGCAAACATTAAAAAATATATTTTTTGAAGGAATGAATTTATCTTCATTAAAATCATCACATTGCAAAAATAAAGATGAAGAATTATCAAAAATAGCGATAGAAGAAGTATCAGAAGATATGAATGAAGTATTAAAACATTTTGATATTTTAAATGAGCAATTATTAGATAAAGAATTTACAGAACAGGCAGAAGAATTATTTAAATGTATACCTATGAAAATGGAACAATTTTATGAGAAATTTGATAAAGAGTATATTAATGTACCTATATTCAAATATTATGCTCCATTCCAATTTTTCCAAAGATTGTCTTGTGCATCAAATGAAGATATTGTAATTATAAAAGAAAAATTAGTAGACAGAGTTAACAAATATAAAAATGAAATAGAACCTGAAATGAAAAATATAAAACAATTAAAAACAACAATAGATGAATATTTAAAAGGTAAAAATGTTGTAATTAAAAATGTAATGTTAAAAGAATTCTCAAAAGAATTAGGGTACATTTTAGATAAATATAAAATAGGATTATTTTCTAAAAAAGAAGAAGTAGAAAATAAGAATTAAATAGATATAAGCTAATATAATTTATTTATAGAAATCAATTCAAGGAGGATTTATGAAAGTAATTTTAATAAATGGTAGCCCAAATGAAAATGGTTGTACATATACAGCATTAAAAGAAATAGAAAGTAAGTTAATAGAAAATGAAATTGAAACAGAAATGTTTTGGGTTGGAAATAAAGCTATATCAGGTTGTATAGGATGTCAAGCTTGTTTTAAAACAGGAAAATGTTTTATAGATGATAATGTAAATATATTTATAGAAAAAGCAAAAGAAGTAGATGGGTTTATTTTTGGTTCACCAGTTCATTTTGCAGCATGTTCAGGTTTTTTATCTTGTTTTATGGATAGAGTTTTCTATAAAAGGAAAAAAGTATTTTCAAACAAATTAGCAAGTTCGATAGTTACATGTAGAAGAGGTGGTTCAACAGCAGCACTTGATGAAATTAATAAATATTTTAGCTTAAGTAATATGCCAATAGTTTCAGGTGGTTATTGGAATATGGTACATGGTAATACACCTGAAGAAGTTGTCAAAGATGAAGAAGGAATGCAAAATATGAGACATTTAGGGAATAACATGAGTTGGTTATTAAAATGTGTAGAAGCGGGGAGAAATACAGGAGTAGAATTACCTAAAAATGAAAAAACAATACTTACAAATTTTATTAGATAAGTGAAATATTAATAAAGGAAGTAATATATGAAGATATTAAAAAATAAATTAGAAAATGAATTAAAATTAAGAACAGAGATAAACTATCCAGTTGATGGTATAGAATTTATTGATATAACACCAATGTTTATGGATTCAAACTTGTTAAAAGAGATGATAGAAAAGTTAGCAGAAGAAATTAAAAAATATAAAGTAGACTATATTTTAGCACCAGAAGCAAGAGGTTTTTTATTGGGTAGTAGTATAGCAGAAAAATTAGGAATAGGTGTTATACCAATTAGAAAAAAAGGGAAACTTCCACCTACTACAATCGAAAAAAGTTTTGAATATGAAAAAGAATATGGAGTAGATTATTTAGAATTGCCTAAATTAATAAACGAAACATACAATAACAAAACATTTTATATAGTTGATGATATTTATGCAACAGGTAACACGGTAAGGGCTATAATTGAAGCAGTTGAAGATTTAGGAGGAGAAGTAGTTGCAAGTGGTGTAATTATTAATATAAAAGAATTAAATAATGATAATGTATTTTCATTAATAGAAATTGAAGAAGAAAATATATAAAGGTGGGTTAATATGTTAATTAGAAATGAAGAAGAAAAAGATTATGAAAAAATTAATAAAATGATAAAAGCTGCATTTAAAAATGCTGAACATACAGACGGAAATGAACATACATTAGTAGATAAATTAAGAAGCAGTGAAGGTTTTATAAAAGAGTTAACATTAGTAGCTGAAGAAAATGGGGAAATAGTAGGACATATAATGTTTACAGAAGTAAAAGTGGGTGAAGAAAAAGGAATTGCGCTTGCACCTTTAGCAGTACACCCTAATATGCAAAAAAAAGGAGTAGGTACTGCCCTTATGAATGAAGCACATAAAAGAGCAAAAGAAATGAGATATGAATTTTGTGTTGTATTAGGTAGTGAAAAGTATTATCCTAAAGTTGGATATAAACCAGCAAATCAATATGGAATAAAAGCTCCGTTTGATGTACCAAATGAAAATTTTATGATACTATTTTTGAGGGGAAACGAAAGAAATATAGACGGTGTGGTTCAGTATGTAAAAGAAATGATGTAAAAGAATTAAAAAACTATAAAATAGTGGTATGTTATAATATACATATCACTATTTTAATTTAATGTTATAAATATACTTTTAATTTTTGAATACTATTTTCTTGGAAATTTACAAAAGAGTTAAGTATATTATTAATATTACCATCAGCATTTTTATTGTGATTAGAAAGTTTAACACCTTCAATAATTCCCATATTTAGACCTTGAATCATCATTTCAGCAATTTTTGAATCACTCTTATTATCCATAGTTGACCATTTAATACTCATCCAACCAATTGCCTTTTGCATAGGATTTAATTCTTTTGGGAATTCATCATAGTTTCTAAGTTCGGTATCAACAGTATTTAATATTCTATTATATTCATTATATTGAAAACTTAATTCATCTTTTAATCCTCTATCAGATATTTGTGAACTAATATTTGAAATAGAATCCATTCCCATTTTGATTCCTTTTGTAAGTTGATTTAAAATATATTCTGGATTATCCATATTAATCATTCCTTTCTTAAATATATAATAACCAAAAGTATGTTAAATATTAATTTAATATACTAATATTTGTAATTTAATAAAAAAATTAAATAATACTTGAAATGTTAAAATATTTATTATAGAATTGAATTGTCTTTGGGAAAAAGACAAATACTATAATAGAATTTAAATATAAGGAGGAAAATTATGTCAGTTAAAATAGGAATTAATGGATTTGGTAGAATAGGTAATTTATCATTCCAAGCAGCACTTGCAAAAGAAGGTGTAGAGGTTGTAGCAATAAATGACCCATTCATAGACAGTGAATATATGGCATATATGACAAAATATGATTCAGTACACGGAAGATTTAAAGGAGAAGTAGAATCTAAAAACGGAAGTTTATATATAAACGGAAAAGAAATAAAAGTATTTAATGAAATGGATCCTAAAAACATACCATGGGGAGCAAATGGAGTTGATTATGTATTAGAATGTTCAGGAGTATTTACAACTCTTGAAAAAGCAAATGCTCATATTGAGGCAGGAGCTAAAAAAGTAATAATATCTGCACCATCTGCAGATGCACCAATGTTTGTAATGGGAGTTAATAATGATAAATATGATCCAAGTATGAATATTGTATCAAATGCATCATGTACAACAAACTGTTTAGCACCACTTGCTAAAGTTATTCATGATAATTTTGGAATAAAAGAAGGTTTAATGACAACAGTTCATGCAACAACAGCTACACAAAAAACAGTTGATGGAGCATCAAGAAAAGATTGGAGAGGTGGAAGAGCAGCAGCTGTTAATATCATTCCATCATCTACAGGAGCCGCAAAAGCAGTAGGTAAAGTAATACCAGAATTAAATGGTAAATTAACAGGTATGGCATTTAGAGTACCAACAGTTGATGTATCAGTAGTAGATTTAACTGTAAATTTAGAAAAAGGTGCTAAATATGAAGAAATATGTGCAGTAGTTAAAAAAGCCGCAGAAAACGAATTTAAAGGTATAATTGAATATGTTGACGAACCAGTTGTATCATCAGATTTTACAACAGATGCACATACATCAATATTTGATAGTACAGCAGGAATCATGTTAACAGATACATTTGTTAAATTAGTTGCATGGTATGATAATGAATGGGGATATTCAAATAAATTAGTTGATTTAACATGTTATATTGCATCTAAATAAGAATAACATTTCAATAAGGTAAATAAAATAATTTGAAAGTAAAAGTAAAAGTGAAATCAAAATTAGAATAAATAGTAAAAGAATACTTGAAAAGTATTCTTTTTTAATATAGAATTGAATTACAATTACAAAATTGTAAATAATAGTAAAAAATTAATTTTAAATTTGGAGGGTAAAAAAATGAACAAGAAAACAATTAGAGATATTGACTTAAAAGGAAAAAAAGTTTTTGTTAGGTGTGATTTTAATGTACCTATGGATGAAGAAAAAAATATAACAGATAATGCAAGAATTGTAGGAGCATTACCAACAATAAAATATTTATTAGAAAATGAATGTAGTATAATATTAGCATCACATTTAGGTAGACCAAAAGGAGAATTTAAAGAAGAATATTCATTAAAACCAGTAGCAAAAGAATTAACAAAGTTATTGAATAAAGAAGTAATTATGTCAGAAGATGTAATTGGGCAAGATTCTAAAAATAAAGCAGAAAATTTAAAAAGTGGTGAAATACTTTTATTAGAAAATGTAAGATTTCATAGAGAAGAAACAGATAATGATGAAGGTTTTGCAAAAGAATTAGCTAGTATGGCAGAAATATATGTAAATGATGCATTTGGAGCAGCACATAGAGCACATAGTTCAACAGCTGGAGTTGCTAAATTTCTACCAGCAGTATCTGGATTTTTAATTGAAAAAGAATTGAATTTTTTAGGAGAAACATTAGCAAATCCTGAAAGACCATTTTGTGCAATATTAGGTGGAGCAAAAGTTTCAAGCAAAATAGGTGTAATTGAAAACTTATTAGATAAAGTGGATACATTGATGATAGGTGGAGGAATGGCATATACATTCTTCAAAGCACAAGGATATGAAGTAGGTAATTCTATATGTGAAATGGATAAATTAGATTTAGCAAAAGAATTAATGGAAAAAGCAAAACAAAAAGGTGTTAAATTAATGCTTCCTGTTGATACAAAAATAGGAAAAGAATTTGATAAAAATACAGAAAGTAAAACAGTAAAATATACAGAAATACCAGCGAATTGGGAAGGGTTTGATATTGGAGAAGAAACAATAAAAATGTTCTCAGAAGAAGTTAAAAAAGCTAAGACAGTAATTTGGAATGGCCCAGTAGGATTATTTGAATTTCCTCAATTTGCAATTGGAACAAATGAAATAGCAAAAGTTCTATCTGAAATAGATGCTATAACAATAATAGGTGGAGGAGATTCAGCAGCAGCAGTTAAGAAAGTTGGATTAGAAGATAAGATGACACATATATCAACAGGTGGAGGAGCATCATTAGAATTTTTAGAAGGCAAAAAATTACCTGGTATAGAATGTTTGAATTAATATTAAATTACAAAAAGAATGATTAAGAATACTTGAAAAGTATTCTTTTTTGTTATAAAATAGCTTAAGAACTGATAACATATATAAAGGAGGATTTTATGAGAAAAAAAATAATTGCAGGAAACTGGAAAATGAATATGCTTCCAAATGAAGCAATAAGCTATATTGAAGGGTTATCACCTTTAGTAAAGAATACAGATAATGAAGTAGTGTTATGTGTTCCATATACAGATTTATTTTATAGTTTATTAACAGCACAAGAAACAACTATTAAGATAGGTGCTCAAAATATGCATTATGAAGAAACAGGAGCATATACAGGAGAAATATCTGGATCAATGTTAAAATGTATCAATGTTGAATATGTAATAATTGGACATTCTGAAAGAAGACAATATTATAATGAAACAGATGAAACAGTAAATAAAAAAGTAAAATCAGCTTTTTCTAATAAATTAAAACCTATTCTTTGTGTTGGAGAAACATTAGAGGAAAGAGAAAGTGGTAAAACAAAAGAAATTATAACAACTCAAACTAAAAAAGCTTTAGAAGGCTTGACAAAAGAGGAAGTTGCAAATACAATAGTTGCATATGAGCCTATTTGGGCGATTGGAACAGGTAAAACAGCAACAAGTGATGATGCAAATAATTCAATAAAAGCAATAAGAAATGAAATAGCAAATATCTATGGAAATGAAATAGCAGAAAAAATAATTATATTATATGGTGGAAGTGTTAAATCATCTAATGCTAAAGAATTATTTGAAATGTCAGATATTGATGGTGGATTAGTTGGAGGAGCAAGCTTAAATCTTGAGGAATTCAGTAAAATTGTAAATTATAAATAATTACAAGTAAAGGAAGGTAGAAATGAAACAAAAATTAAATATGCTAATGATATTAGATGGATATGGAAACAACAGCGAAAAAATAGGAAATGCTGTTAAATTAGCAAACACACCTAATATTAATAAACTTAAGAAAAAATATGAGACAGTAGAAATAAATACAAGTGGTTTAGAAGTTGGATTACCAAAAGGACAAATGGGGAATTCAGAAGTAGGTCATACTAATATTGGTGCAGGAAGAATTGTGTACCAAGAGTTAACAAGAATAACAAAATCAATAGAAGATGGGGACTTCTTCTCAAATGAAAAATTCATAGAAGCTATAGAAAATTGTAAAAGAAATAATTCGAATTTACACATTTTAGGGCTAGTGTCTGATGGTGGAGTACATAGCCATGATAGACATCTATATGCTTTACTAGAATTAGCTAAAAGAAGAGATTTTGAAAATGTATATGTACATTGCTTTTTGGATGGTAGAGATACACCTCCTGCATCAGCAGAAATGTATATATCTAATTTACAAGAAAAAATGAATGAGAAAAAAATTGGTAAAATAGCGAGTATATCTGGTAGATTTTTTGCTATGGATAGAGATAACAGATGGGAAAGAGTTAAAAAATGTTATAATGCTATTATAAATGGAGAAGGTTTGAAAGTTGGAAATGCTGTAAAAGCAATAGAAAACTCATATGGTCAAGAAGTATTTGACGAATTTATAGAACCAACATTAATAACAACATTAGATGATAGAACAATAACAATAGATAAAAACGATTCTGTAATTTTCTTTAATTATAGACCAGATAGAGCAAGAGAATTAACAAGAGCAATAGTAGATCCTAATTTTGATGGTTTTGAAACTAAAAAAGATTTAAACTTATATTTTGTTTGTTTCACAAAATATGATGAAACAATACCAAATGTAGAAATAGCTTTTGAGAAAGAAGAACTTACAAATACATTTGGTGAATATATAAGTGAAAAAGGATTAACTCAATTAAGAATTGCAGAAACAGAAAAATATGCACATGTTACATTTTTCTTTAACGGTGGAGAAGAAAAACAATATAAAGGTGAAGACAGAATATTAATACCATCTCCCAAAGTTGAAACATATGATTTGAAACCAGAAATGAGTGCATATGATGTTACAGAAAAAGTAATAAAAGCAATAGAAGAAGAAAAATACAATTGTATAATACTAAATTATGCTAATCCAGATATGGTAGGACATACAGGTAATTTAGATGCAGCTATAAAAGCAGTAGAAACTGTTGATGAATGTGTTGGTAAAGTAGTTGACGCTGTGAATAAAATAGGTGGAAATATATTGATTACAGCAGATCATGGAAACGCAGAATTGATGATTGATAGTTCGAATGGTGAACCATATACAGCACATACAACAAACCCAGTTCCTTTAATTTTGATAACAGAAGATGATACATTAAAATTAAAAGAAAATGGGAAGTTAGCAGATTTAGCACCTACAATG
Source organism: uncultured Clostridium sp. (assembly GCA_964371215.1). Lineage (GTDB taxonomy): Bacteria > Bacillota > Clostridia > TANB77 > CAG-508 > CAG-269. The sequence goes on along the minus strand of CAYJKU010000016.1, from coordinate 7,032 downwards.
CTTGAATTAATGAATTTGGAAAAACCTAGCGAAATGACAGGAAACAGTTTATTAGATAGGAAATAAGAATATGTTAAAACATACAAGAAAGATAAAAGAACTATATGAAGATATTCAAAGAAAACTATATTACATGGTACCAGAAAAATGGGACAGTTTATATCTATATACATCTATTTTGGATAAAAAAGATATAGAGGGAAATAGTGGAGAACTATTCTTCTATTATATACCAAAAGGAATATTTAGAAAAAAAATTGTTAATGTATATGAAATACCGTTAAAATTTAATATAGATGAAACGCAATATCTTAAATTAGTTAAAAATTTATATACTAAAATTAAAGAATTAAGAAAAGAATTCGAAAAAAGTGAACCATCAGAAATATGGAGCAATTTAACAATAATAATTCATAATTCTAAATTTAAAGTAGAATATGATTATACAAATTTAAGTGAAAGTTATCTAACTAGTTATCAAAGACATATAATTTGGAGGTATGAATATTTGGGCATAGGATATGAACAACTTAATAGAGAAGAAAAAGAAGTTGTTAATTCATATTTAAGTGGTGCAAAAGTATTATCTAAAAAAGAGAAATATGAAACAGGAATATATATTCAAGAAATAGATAATATAATTGGTTATACAACTAATGAATATATGGCTGAAAAAAACTATCGAGAAGAGTCGAAAGGAAATTTAGAAGATAAAAAACAAGAATTAAAACAAGAGTTAGAGCATAAAGAATATGTAGTAAATCAAATACTAAGACCAATAAAAGAAATGAATAAAAACGTAAGTAAAAATAATAAATAAGTAAAAACATTTAAAAGAGATTCTTTTAAGTGTTTTTTTATTTGTTTTTCAATGTGAATGTTTGGTAAAGTTCTTGTAATATTTAGTGTTTTAGTGTAAAATGTGAGGGAATTGTAAATAATTATTTAGGGGGCAAAACAACAAATGAAATTTGTAACAGACGAAAAATCAAAAGTAGAATATAAAGAATTTTTAGAAAAACATGAAAGATGTAATTTTCAACAATCGATGGAATGGGCTAATGTGAAAAAAGATAACTGGAAACCAGAAGTTATATTAGCAGAAGATGATAATGGGGAAATAATAGGGTCATTATGTGTATGGATAAGAAAAATTCCGATATTTGGTAATATTATGTATGCATCAAGAGGGCCAGTTTGTGATATACATGACATTGAAGTTATGAAACAATTAACAGACGGAGCAAAAGAACTAGCTAAAAAGCATAAAGCTATCGTGCTTAGAATAGAGCCAGATATTAATCATAATGATAATGTTTTTAGAGAAGTAGTTACACAATTAGGATATAAAATAAAAGATGATGCAAAAGATTTCAAAGATGAAATTCAACCGAGATTTGTATTTAGATTAGATATAAAAGGTAAAACAGAAGAAGATATATTAGCTGGATTTAAACAAAAATGGAGATATAATATTAAGGTAGCAACAAAAAAAGGTGTTGAAATAAAAGAAGGAAAAAGAGAAGATTTAAAAGATTTTCATAAAATAATGATAGAAACAGGGAAAAGAGATGGGTTTATTATTAGACCATTATCATATTTCGAAAAAATGTATGATGAATTAGGTGATAAACATATGAAATTATTAATGGCATATCATGAGGGGCAACCAATATCTGGTGTTATACCAATTTTTTATGGAAATAAAACATGGTACCTATATGGAGCAAGTAGTAATAGTCATAGGAATCTAATGCCAAATTATTTGTTACAATGGGAAATGATAAAAATGGCAATAGCTAGAAAAGATGATGTATATGACTTTAGAGGAGTTTCAGGAGTTGTAGATGAAAAACATCCTCAATATGGATTGTATAGATTTAAACAAGGATTTGGAGCTACATTTACAGAGTTTATAGGAGAAATATATATGCCATTTAAGCCACTGACATATTCAGCATATAAATTTTCAGAAAAAGCTTTCAGAACATTAAGACAAATAAAAAGAAAAATTAAAGATAAAAAATAGATAAGATAATAGAATAATGGAGGAGAAATGGCAAAACTTATCATAGAAAAAGAAGATTTAAGACATAATATAGATAAAATAAAAAGCTATATTTGTAGTAATGAAAATAAAACTAAAATAATAGCTGTTGTAAAAGGTAATAGCTATGGCTTAGGGTTAATAGAATATACGAAGTTTTTAATAGATAATGGAATTTCATTTTTTGCTGTTTCAACAATAGAAGAAGCTATAAAATTAAGAGAAAATGGGATAGAAGAAAAAATATTAATGTTATCTTCGACAGCTATTGAAAGTGATGTGGAATTATTAATAAATAATAATATAATAATAACTATTGGATCAAAAGAGGATATTGAGATTGCAGAAAAAATAGGAAGTAAGTTAAATAAAAAAGTTCAGGTACATTTAAAAATAGATACTGGATTTGGAAGATATGGATTTATATATCAAGAAAAAGAAAAACTTTTAAAAATGTTCAAGGGTTTAAAATGTATTAATATACAAGGTACATATTCTCATTATTCAAATAGTTATTATGATGATAAATATACAGAAGAACAATTTAATAGATTTATTGAAACAACTAAATATTTAAAAGAAAATAGTGTAGAATTAGGAATATTGCATATATGTAATTCATCTGCAGCATTAAAATTTAAAGAGCAACATTTAGATGCGGTTAGAATAGGTTCGGCATTTTTAGGTAGATTATCTTTTACAAATACATTAGGGTTGAAAAAAATAGCATATTTAGAAGCAACTGTATCAGAAATTAAAGATGTTCCCAAAGGTTTTAATATAGGGTATTCAAATATCTATAAAACTAAAAATACAATGACTTTGGCAACAATACCAGTTGGATATATGGATGGCATAAATGTTAAAAGTGATAAAGATATGTTTAGATTAGTAGATAAAATTAGATATATTTCAGAAGACATAAAAAGATTGTTTAAAAAACAAGATATGTATGTAAAAATAAATGATAGTAATTGCAAAATATTAGGAAGAATAGGTACATATCATGTAATATGTGATGTTACAAATAAAAATGTTAATATTGGAGATATTGTTAAAATTAATATAAATCCTAAATTTGTAGATTCAAATGTAAGAAGGGAGTACAAATAATGCATGATGAAAAAGAAAAAGATAAAAATAAAGATATAGATAAAAAAGACCAAATTCCAGAAGATTATAAAATGAAACTTAATTTCTTCAAAAGATTTTGGTTTAGTATAACAAAAATAGAAATGTATCCGCTATTATCTGCTACAGGAATGAAAAAAGCATTAATGTATTTTGCAGGACTGGTAATGATATTAGCAATGGTGTTCTCTTTAGGAATTATTTATGAGTTAAATAGTTTTGTAGATGGTGGTAAAGAATATTTTGAAAATGAGTTTCCAGAATTAAAATATGAAAATGAAATGTTAGTTGTAGATAGTGAAGAACCAATATATTTTGAAAATGAAAATTTCTTAATAGGAAATATAATTGTTGATACAACACAAAGAGAACAAAAACACACACAGCAAATATATTTCGAAGATGAAGAATTATCTAATGGTAGCACAATAGTAATAGCATTTGATCAAATATTAATCAAAAATTCAGAAGCTTCAGCAGTAATATCATATAGATATGCAGACTTATTTGGAGAATTAAATATAGAAACATTTAATAAGCAAGATATAATAGAGTATATAAATAGTTCACAAATTATTGGAATATATACTACAATATTTTTTATACTATTAATATATGGTTTCATGCTATATTTCATAATAAATATACTGAATGTAATATTTTTAAGTATTTTAGGATATTTAACTACAATTTTAACAAGAATAAAAATGAAATATAGAGCAATATTTAATATGACAGTATATGCAACAACATTATCAATTACTTTAAATGTAATATATATAGGAATTAATATATTTGTAGATTTTAATATAGAATATTTCCAAGTAATGTACTTAGGTGTTGCATCAATATACTTAATAGCAGCAATATTTATGTTAAAAACAGAAGTAATAAAAAAACAAATGGAATTAGTCAAAATAGCGGAAGTGCAAGAACAAATTAAAAAAGAAATTGAAGAAAAAGAGCAAGAAGAAAAAGTAATAACTGAGAAACCAAAAAAGAAGAAACAAGAAAAAGGTAAAACAAAAAAAGAAGAAGAAGATGACAATGGTGATTCTGAAGAGCCAAAGGCAAATGAGGTTTAATAAGAGCAGGAGGGAAATATGAAAGAGCCAAGAGAGAAAAAAGATAAAAAAAGCAAAAAGAAAGATCAGAAAGCAACTAAATACTTAATATGGATATTACCAGTTATATTATTAATAGCAATAATAGTTTTTATAGTTATAGATAATATTAATGCAGATGAAAACAAATTAGCATATACAGATTTAGTAAAAGAAATATCAGCTGGAAATGTAGAAAAAGTAGAAATGCAGGTTGGTAGTACAACAGCTAAAATAAAAATAAAGGATCAAGAAGAAGAAAAGGTTGCAATTGTACCAGATACACAAAGTTTTATTACATTGATACAAACAAAAGTAGCAGAAGGGAATGAGATTGAATTAATACAAGAACCAAGAAGTTTTATTCAGCAATTACCTGAGACTGTATTTGCACTTCTTCCAACAGCAATAATGTTAGCACTTTTAGTTGTAGTTTTTAAAATGCAAGGTATTGGTGAAAAAGGAAAAGTATATGATGATACAGAAAGAAAAACTAAAATCAAATTTGAAGATGTAGCAGGTCTTGATGAAGAAAAAGGTGAATTAGTTGAGATTGTAGACTTTTTAAGAAAACCAGAAAAATTTACAAATATGGGAGCAAAAATACCAAAAGGTGTCTTGTTATATGGTAAACCAGGTACTGGTAAGACATTAATTGCAAAAGCAATAGCAGGTGAAGCTGATGTACCATTTATATCTATGAGTGGTTCAGAATTTATTGAAATGTTTGCAGGATTAGGTGCTTCAAGAGTCAGAAAATTATTTGAAAAAGCAAGAAAAATGTCTCCATGTATAGTTTTTATTGACGAAATAGATGCAATTGGTTCAAGAAGAACATCTGGAAGTGGAGCTGAAACAGAAAATAATCAAACATTAAATCAATTACTAGTTGAAATGGATGGATTTAGTTCAGAAGAGACAATAATTGTACTAGCAGCAACAAATAGACCAGAAATGTTAGATAAAGCACTTTTAAGACCAGGAAGATTTGATAGACAAATAACAATTCCTAATCCAGACTTAAAAGGAAGATTAGAAATATTAAAAATTCATACCAAAGATAAAAAAGTATCAGAAAATGTAAATTTAGAAAGCATAGCAGAAGATACAGCAGGATTTACTGGAGCAGAATTATCTAATATATTAAATGAAGCAGCAATAATTGCTACAAAACAAAATCATGAATGTATTGAAAATGAAGATATTGAAGAAGCAGTTAAGAAAACTACTGTTGGACTTGAAAAGAAAAGTAGAGAAATATCTGAAAAAGATAAAAAATTAACAGCATATCATGAAGCAGGACATGCTGTAGTAAGTAAATATTTAGAAACTCAAACAGAAGTTAAAGAAGTATCAATAATACCAAGAGGAGTAGCTGGTGGATATACAATGTATAAATCTGATGAAGATAAATATTATATATCTAAAGTAGAAATGCAAGAAAAATTAATTGCACTTTTAGGTGGAAGAGCAGCTGAAAAATTAGTATTAGATGATATATCTACAGGTGCAAGTAATGATATCCAAGTTGCTACACAAATAGCTAAAGATATGGTTACCAAATATGGTATGAGTGATGTATTAGGTCCAATAGATTTACACACAAAAGACCAATATGAGATACAGGTATTTGGAGATAATATTAATGATGTAATAGGACAAGAAGTTAAAAAATTAATAGATATAGCATATAATGATGCACAAAGATTATTAATTGCTCATAGGGATAAATTAGACTTAATAGCACAAGAGTTATTAAGAAAAGAAAAAATTAATGAATATGAGTTTAAACAAATATTTGAAGCAGAATAGAAAATAGAGAAATAGATTGATAAATAAGCAAAAAAGCTCCCTCCGAAGAGGGGCTTTTTTATATGAGAGGGATACCTTTTATAACTTTGATATCAATTATTTCTTTTTTTAAAAACTGAATACTCAAATTCTTAAAATGAGAAATAAACAAAGAAATACTATTTGTAGTACTATTACTACAAATTGATGATAATCCTACTTCCAAGTCTAAAAGGACCTGGGAATCCACAATTTGTGAATTTTTTAAATTATCTAGTTTTTCAGAAATGACTAAAAGACTCCAGAAAAAATCACTATTTAATATATCTTTATAATAGATAAATATTAGTGAATGAAAATAAAAATTATTTTTATTTTCAATTAATCTAATTATTTCAAGTATAATCAGATAATATACATACTTCTGATTGAAGTCTGTAAGATCCTCGCTTATGAGATTTTGGATATGAAAATATCCGTAGTGAGAAGTATTAATTCTAATTCTATTTGAATCTAAATTAGGATTACAATCATTAATATTCAATATCCTTGATTGTACATTAGAGTCTAAGATGATAGACTCACAATCTGACTTAATTGAAGCCAGACTGTTGTTTAACAAGTTTTCTGTACGTGTTAAAACTCCTTGGTTCTGGATCTTTTTTTTCAAAAACCATATTTTATGGAATAAATCTAGATTTCCAGCATGGTTTTGTTCTAGAATTTCTTTTTCATTTAATAAAAAATTAAATAAATTAAAACTGGTGTGCATTATTTTTATTCTCCTTTAGTTAAATTATTAACTTAAAATATATTTTGGTTAGCAATATAGCCATTAAATATATATATTATATCAAAATTAACATAAAAAGTCAATTTTGATACTTACCACTAGTATTTAAAGGAGTGTAGGTTTGTCAAACATATGTCACACTTTCTTGTTATTACTGCCTTTGAAAT
>CAYJKU010000015.1:0-26271 GCA_964371215.1 uncultured Clostridium sp. | reverse complement strand
CTATTTCACCATCAAATTCTGATTCTATTTCATTCATTAATTTCATAGCTTCTACAATACATAAAACTTGCCCTTTTGATACTTTGTCTCCTACTTTTACATATGCATCTTTATCTGGTGATGCACTTTTATAAAATGTTCCTACCATTGGACTTTTAACAACTTTAAAATTTTCTTCTTGTTCTACATTTACTAAACTTTTTTCTTGTTCTTTTACTACCATTGGTACAGATATTGGAGCACTAGCTTCAATTACACTTTGAACCGGAGCACTTACTACAGTATTTTTATTTTTTGCCATACTAATTTTTATTCCATCTGGAAATTCTATTTCTAAAGAATCTATTTTTGAATTCCCCATATCATCCATTAATTTTTTAATTTCTTTATAATCCATTTTTATATCCTTCTTTCAATTAAAATTTTTGAAATTATATTATATATATATTAATTACTAATCTTGGTATTTTTTTAATACTATACTTGTATTGTGTCCACCAAATCCTAATGAATTTGATATAGCATATTTGATTTCTACATTTCTTCCTTCATTTGGAACTATGTCTAAATCACAGTCTTCATCTGGTATTTGATAATTTATTGTTGGCGGTACAAAACTATCTTCTATCGCTTTTGCACATATTATTGCTTCTATTGCTCCTGCTGCTCCTAATAAATGTCCTGTATTAGATTTAGTTGAACTTACTAATACATTTTTAGCTGATTCCCCTAATGCTGATTTTATAGCCATAGTTTCACAAGCATCATTTAATGGTGTTGATGTACCATGTGCATTTATATATGTAATATCTTCTGGTTTAGCTTTAGCATCTGCAATAGCATTTTTCATTGCTCTTGCTCCACCATTACCGTCTGGTAGTGGTGATGTAATATGGTATGCATCTGATGTTGCAGCATATCCTACTAATTCAGCATATATTTTAGCACCTCTTGTTTTAGCATGTTCTAATTCTTCTAAAATTAAAACTCCTGCACCTTCTCCCATGATAAATCCATTTCTTTCTTTATCAAATGGAATACTTGCTCTAGTTTTATCTGTTGCTTTTGATAATGCTCTTGCATTTGCAAATCCAGATATAGATGATGGTGTTATACTAGCTTCTGTTCCTCCAGTTACTATTATATCTTGGTACCCATGTTTAATTATTCTGTAACTTTCACCTATACTATGTGTAGCTGACGCACAAGCTGTAACAATTGCAACAGATTCCCCTTTTGTCCCTAAATCTATTGCTACATTTCCAGTTGCCATATTTACTATCCCCATTGGTATATACATTGGAGATATTCTATCTGCACCTTTTTCTACCATTTTCCTATTTTCTGTTTCAATTGTTTCAATTCCACCTATACCAGAACTAACTATACAACCTACTCTTTCCATATCTTGTTTTTCTTTATCTAATCCACTGTCATTCCAAGCTTCTCTTGCTGCTATCATTGCATATTTAGAAAATTTATCTAATCTTTTAGCATCTTTCTTATCAATATATTCTTCTTCATTAAAATTTTTTAATTCTGCAGCTAATTTAACTTTAAAATCTGTTGTATCAAATCTTGTTATTTCATCAATACCACATTTTCCTTGTTTTAAACTTTCCCACATTTCATTTGTACTGTTTCCTATTGGAGTTAAAGCTCCCATTCCAGTGATTACTACTCTTCTTTCCATTTTTGTACCTTCCTATTTTAATTTTTTTGATTTACATTTATGTTATGATTTTATTTAATTACATTACCATTCCACCATCAATATTTATTACTTGACCTGTTATATACTGGCTTTCATCTGTACCTAAGAAATATGTAAGATTAGCTACTTCTCTAGCTGTTCCCATTCTTTTTAACGGTATTTGATTATGTACTGATTCTTTTATTGCATCTGATAATACTTCTGTCATATCTGTTTCAATAAAACCAGGCGCTACCGCATTTACTCTTATATTTCTAGAAGATAGTTCTCTTGCTAAACTTTTAGTAAACCCTATTATTCCTGCTTTTGATGCTGAATAATTACATTGTCCTGCATTTCCAGTTACACCAACTACTGATGACATATTTATTATACTTCCAGTTCTTTTTTTCATCATATATTTTGAAACTATTTTAGTAACTATATATGTTCCTTTTAAATTTATATTTATAACACTATCGAATTCTTCTTCAGACATTCTCATAAGTAAATTATCTTTTGTTATACCTGCATTATTTACAAGTACATCAATTTGTCCAAATTCTTCAATTGCTTTATTTACTACTATTTCAACTTCTTCACTATTTACTACATTTGCTTTTAATATTAAAGATTTTACACCTTTTGCTTCAAATTCTTTTTTTAAAACTTCCACATCTGTTTTGTCTGATACATAATTAATAACAACATTGTATCCATTTTCTGCATATTTAAGTGCAACTTCTTTTCCTATTCCTCTTGATCCACCTGTTACGAAAACAACTTTATTTTCACTCATTATTTTTCTCCTTTTACTTATTTAAATATTCTTCTAAAGATTCTACTGAATTAATATTATATGTTATAGCTTCTTTATTATCTTTTTTAACAAACCCTGTTAAAACTTTTCCTGGTCCAATTTCAATATATTCTTCTATATCATTTTTTTGCATTAATTCAATTGCTTTATCCATTCTTACTGGATTTACTATATGGCTTCCTAAAATCTCTTTTATATTATCTTCTTTATTATATATAGTTCCATCCATATTTTTTATTACTTTTATATCTGATTGATTAAATTTTATATTTTCTAATTCTTTTTCAAAAGCATTTTTTGCATCTGCTAATTTTTCTGTATGAAAAGGTCCACTTGTATTTAATTTTATTACTCTTCTTGCTCCTGCTTCTTTTAATTTTTCTATAGCCATATCTACAGCTTCTTCTTCACCTGAAATAACTGTTTGTGACGAGCAATTATAGTTTGCTGGAACAACAAATTTTCCTAAAGCTTTAATTTCATTACAAACTTCTTCAATTTTAGAATTTTCAAAATTCAATACTGCTGCCATTGCATATGTACCTTCTGGTATTAAATTCCCCATGTAATAGCCTCTTTTTTTAATTAAGTTTATTCCATCTTCAAAACTGATTATTCCAGAATATATTAGTGCTGTATATTCACCTAAACTTAATCCTGCTACATATTCAGCATTTATTCCATTTTCTTTTAATACTTCTAATATTGCAAGTGATGTTGTAAGTATTGCTATTTGTGTATTTTCAGTTTTCAATAATTCTTCTTCTGGTCCTTCAAAACATATTTTAGCAACATCTATTCCAGATATTTTACTTGCTTCATCATATATTTTTTTAGCAACCTCATATTTTTCATATATATCTTTTCCCATTCCAACTACTTGTGCCCCTTGTCCAGGGAATAAAAAAGCTCTCTTCATTTCAACAATTCCTTTCATATTATATATATTTATTTACAATCCTTTATTTTCCTATATATTCTACACTATTTCCTCACTTATTTCTATTAGTATAGGTGGTCAGAATTGCTTTTAACTACTTATATAGTCTAAATGTCGCATAAGTTTTCCCTATTGCGACATTTCAATATTAATCTATTTCTACTGGTTTTATACCACTTGTACTTAGATATTCTTCTAAATCTCTTGTTTCTCCATTTGCAGATATATAGTAGTTTACTTTTCCCTCTTCAACAACCATATATATTTCTTCTGTAACAGGTGCTATTATTTGTTCTCCTAAGGCTGTTGCTAGTCCATATTTCCCATTTTCTTCCACTATTATCATATTAAAATTAGGGATAATTAATGCACTCATTTCATCTTCATTACTTTTAGCAATATATCCTAGATTATCATATTTAAATTCTGTTAATCTTTTTCCTGTTTTATCAAATAATGCAATCTTATTATCTTCATATACTGGTATTATATTTTCAACTAACAAGTATCCACTTTTAATTTCTGGTTGTTCAAATACTTTTGTATCTATCCCTATTTCATCATATTGAATATGCATTACTATATTCCCGTCAAAATCCATTACACCATATCTATTTGCTTTTGAAACTAAATATAATTCTGCATCATAATCTAAAACCTCTATTTCATCATGGTCTGAAGTAATCTTTATCCCACCAGTTTCTGAAACTATACCTTTTCTTCCATTTGTTTCTATTAAATAATCTGTTGTGTCTGATAGATATGTCACATTTTCATATTTAGGTTCTAATATAATCTTATTTTCTAGTAAATCAATAACTCCAAATTGATCTCCATTTTTATCAATTACAACTAACTTGTTATCTATTATTGCTTTTTGATTTTCGAATTCTTCACTAATACCAGAATATCCTTCAGATATAGCCCAAGATGAATATGCTTCAACTAAATATGGTAATGTATATGCTTCAACTTTATTATCTACTTGATTATACTCAAAACTTAAATTAAGTGCTTCTGCAATAACTTCACTTGATGCATATAATACGCCATCAATTTCTTTTACTTTATCTTCAACTTTAATACTTTGATAATTTTCAGATGAATCTTCTAAATTTAATTTTTCAATTTCACTCAATCCTAATGTAAAATTTATTGCTTCTTGTTCAGTTTTTATATAACATTTATCTGAATCTTCTGTTCTTTCTTGGTAATGTCCGTTATAGCTTTCTACTGCCCCAAAAACTTTTGATACTTCTTTTATTGGCAAATATATTTTCCCATCTTCTTCAAATACTAATAATTGCTTTAATACATTATTTTCGACACCATCTACTTCAACACTTAAATACGATGATTGGACATAATATAGATATACTACAATAGTAATAATAATTGCTATTACTATAACTATTAAACCTCCTATTATTTTTTGCAATGCCTTTGAAGTATTAGCATTTTTATTTTGAAATTCTTCATCTATTAGATTCATTTGTATTCCCCCTATTTCGTATAACCATATTTTTTATAGAATTCTTCTCTAAATGTTCCAAGGTTGTCGTTTTCTATTTCCATTCTAACTCTTTCCATTAATTTAGTCAAGAATCTTAAGTTATGAATAGATAATAATCTAACACCTAATATTTCATTTGCTTTAATTAAATGTCTAATATATGCTTTTGTATAATTTCTACAAGTATAACAATCACATTCTTCATCAAGTGGTGTGAAATCTTTTTCATATGTAGCATTTCTTACTACAACTTTTCCATTCCATGTCATTGCTGTTCCATTTCTTGCAATTCTTGTTGGTAATACACAATCACACATATCTATTCCTGACATTGCAGCTTCTATTAAATAATCTGGTGTTCCTACACCCATTAAATATCTCGGTTTATTTTCAGGAAGAAGTGGTGCTGTATGTTGTAATATATCTATAAACTCTTCTTTCGGTTCTCCTACACTTATTCCTCCAATTGCATATCCCGGAAAATCTAATTCTAATAAATCTTGTACACTTTTTTCTCTTAAATCTTTATAAAATCCACCTTGCACTATACCAAATAAAGATTGTTTTTCTGTATTTTTGTGTGCATCTTTACATCTTTTGGCCCATCTTGTTGTTCTTTCCATTGATTGTTTTGTATATTCATATGTTGCTGGATATTCAACACATTCATCAAATGCCATTATTATATCTGCACCTAAGTCATTTTCAATTTCCATAACAGATTCTGGTGAAAAGAAATGTTTACTTCCATCTAAATGTGATTTGAATTCAACACCTTCTTCTTTTATTTTTCTTAAATCTCCTAAACTGAATACTTGAAATCCTCCACTGTCTGTAAGTATTGGTCTATCCCATTTCATAAATTCATGAAGTCCACCAGCTTCTTTTACAAGTTTATTTCCAGGTCTTAAATATAAATGATATGTATTAGATAATATTATATCTGCTTTTACATCTTCTTTTAATTCTTCTGGTGTTAATGATTTTACTGTTGCTTGTGTTCCTACTGGCATAAACACTGGTGTTTGTATATCTCCATGTGGTGTATGTATTACTCCTCTTCTTGCTCCTGTTTGTTTACATATATGTAACAATTCATATGTTACTGCTTCTTTCATTCTATTTCCTCTTTCTATTTTCTATTTTTTATAACATTCTCATTATCATACTGATTATATTAATTGAATGTATTCCTTTTTCTTCACTATTTATTTCGGTATTACTATACAGTTCTATATCTCCAACCATAACTTTTTCACCAGGCGCTGCTGGCCTTGATGAAAATATCATGATTGGTGTAAATGCTATTACTAATATAAGTAATATAGCTATACCTATTTTCATCTTTATCCTATATTTTCGTAAACACATTGTTATAACAGATAATATAGTAATTGCTATCAATAAAATTAAATTAGTAATTATTAAGTATGTATAATAATATTTCTCTACTATTTCCATTGGTAACATAGTATTTACATTTTCAGTTTGAGCTGGTTTTGGATTGTCAAAAATCTGATAGTTATAACTAATATTTAATCTCATTACATTTATTAATACTAGTATTATTATAATAACAATTATTGCTGTTATTAATTTATTATTTAAAATTTTTTGTTTCATTTTATTCTCCTATTAATTCTTAAGTATTAACATCGCATCACCAAAACTGAAAAATCTGTATTTTTCTTTTACTGCTTCATTATATGCTTTCATAATATATTCTTGTCCTACCAAAGCAGATACTAACATTAACAATGTAGATTCTGGTAAATGAAAATTCGTTATAATTCCATCTAATACTTTGAATGTATATCCTGGATATATAAATATTTTAGTATCTCCACTAGATTCTTTTAATATACCATTTTCATCTGCAACAGTTTCTAAAACTCTACATGAAGTTGTTCCAACAGATATTACTCTTTTTCCATTTTGTTTTGCATTATTTATTTTATCTGCATCTTCTTGTTTAATATAGTATTGTTCTGAATGCATTTCATGTGTTTCAACATTTTCAACTTTTACTGGTCTAAATGTTCCTATCCCTACATGTAATGTAACATTAGCTATAATTACACCTTTTTTTTCTAACTTCTCTAATAATTCATCTGTAAAATGTAATCCTGCTGTTGGTGCTGCTGCTGAACCATCATGTTTTGCATATACTGTTTGGTATCTTTTTTTCTCTTCTAATTTCTCTGTAATATATGGTGGAAGTGGCATCATTCCAATTCTATCTAATATTTCATTAAAAATACCTTCATATTTAAATATTACTTTTCTTGTCCCACCTGGTAATATATCTAATATTTCCGCTTCTAATATTCCATCACCAAATATCACTTTAGTTCCAACTTTCAACTTACTTCCAGGTTTTACAATACTTTCCCAAATATCTCCTTCTATATTGTTTAATAATAGAAATTCAACTTTTGCACCAGTTTCTTTTTTTCCATATAGTCTAGCTGGTAATACCTTTGTATTATTTCTAACTAAAACATCACCTGGTTCCAAATATTCTAATATATCTTTAAAAACTTTATGTGTAATATCTTTTGTTTTTCTATTTAATACCATAAGTCTTGATTCATCTCTTTTTTCTAGAGGTACTTGTGCTATTAATTCTTCTGGTAAGTCATACTTAAAGTCTGATACTTTCACTTTTATTCTCCTAACTGTTTTTAATTAAAGATAAGTGATAAATTTTGTCCCACATTATCCATAATTAAATTTATTTCTTCTATAATATTTTCTGGCTCTTCAAAAACATCTTCCAACATATATGAATTTTTAAAATTAGATACTTTCGCTGGTTTTAATGTATACACTTCTTCTGGAAGCCCTATTAATCCTTCAGAATTTTCAATTTCTTTATTCATATAGTCTCTATACCATTCTCTTTGTCCTATTAATAATTCTACTTTATATCCATATTTAGCATAATCATGTAAATCTGGTCTTTCATATCCATATTCATCCGCTGTTCTTTCTAGTGAATGCAAAAATTCGTGTAAAAATACTTCTTCTGGAAAAGTATTTATTCTCGAATCATATTTATATACATAACTAGCTGAATCATTTGGTAATCTTATATTAGAATATCCTATACCAAAATAGTCCATATATCCTAATCCTATCCAATCATTTATTTCTATACTTTCCATATGTTCTTCATCACCGTAATTTGATTATTACAAATATATGATCATAATTATTTGCTTTTACTATTTCCTCTATTTGTGATTCAACATCTTCTGGAGCAACAAAATATCCAAATGTTTCGTCATATGACAAAGTACTTAATGGTTCTGTCATATGATGTAAATCATATTCTACTTCCATTTTATATTCAGATAATTGTCCTGTTGAATTTTGAAATCTTTCTAATGTATCTGAAATATCTATCATTTCATTTCTACTCATAGATATTTCTATATCTTCTCCCTCAATTTCTACATCTGTTGTTGGAAATATAAAACATCCAAAATTCCAAGTATTATTTTCTGTCCCTACAATTCCTTCTTCAATTGTAAAATCTGAAAACCATGCTGTTCCTTTAACTTCACCTAAATATCCACCTAATCTAAAACCTATATTTAATTCTTCTCTGTCTTTGGAGTTTACTATTAATTCTATCTTTTGCCACTCCTCAGTACCAGAAACTGCTATAGATCTTTCATTTGTTCCTTCTATAGATATTTGAGCTCCTACTCCAGATGAAAATATTTCCGACTCAACATTCTTTGTTTTTACCATACAAGTAACTTTATATGGTGTATTTTTTTGTACGTCGACTGTTTTAAAAATCATAGCATCATTATACACTTCAGATTCAATCTTATAACTTCTTGCTTCTGAGTATTTAATTTCATCATCTCTTTCAAACTCTGATATTCCTAATTTTCTTTCACTTCTTACAAAACCATTTAAATTATTTGTTTGATAAAAGTTGTATGCTATTACTAAAGTTGCTAACAATACAATCATTGTTACTATCATCAATATTTTCTTAAACATATCTATCTCCTCAATCCTTTTAATCTTTTGTATAAATCACAGATATTATATAACATTTGCATTATAATATCAATTAAAATAAGCAAAAAGTATATAATACCTCTTGCTTATTTTATTATCTATTCATAATCATCTCTTTTTCTTTGTTATTTATCTCTACTTTATTTATTTCTAATATTTTTAGTCCTTTTAAAATAATTTCATTTTTCATTGAATACTTCCAAATAGCTCCACTTAAGTAGTTCTCTATCATTAATATTTCTATTCCTTTATCTATTCCAATATATTCATCTGCAAACCATTTTTCTTGTTTTTCGAAGTTATATCCATCTTTAAATCCATATTCCCCCCATAGCTCTGGTATTTTTTCAAAATATTTCATTGTTTCTATTACATCATCTGGCAAAAATACTATTGAACCTATCGCACCACATGGTGCCACTGTTCCATCATTTTGATATTCTAAATCTACTCTACATGGTTTTGCTCCATATTCACTATATCCTTTTGGTCCAATACACGATGTTAAGCCCCATGAGTTTTCTCCATATGTTTTAAATTTATCTACATTTTCTAAACAATATTCTTTATGTGCTTTTGTCGCTTTAACTGAATTTTCAAACCAATCTATTCCATCTCGATCTAATCTTCCTCTAAAATCTATCCATGCATGTGTAAATTGGTATGTAAATAGTGTTCCACAATATGTATAAATTATTTCATTTTCATTATATTTAGTTTTAGCTTTTTCAAAATCTTGATATATACTTTTATGTACAGGAAATGTTTCTGAACTAACAGCTAAAATATATAACATTAATTGTTCTCCATACATATCCCATGATCCATAAAAACCGCTTTCTGGTAAATATCCCATATAAAATTGATTTGTTTCTTTATTCAAATACCACTGCCAATTTATTCTATCATATATTTTTTTAGCTTTTTCTTTTACTTCTCCTCCAAAATATTCTCCTACTGTTAATGCTCCACATATGAATATCCCAGTATCTATTATTGATACTTCAGATTTCCATTCTCTTTTTCCTGTTTCCATATTTACAAAATGATAATAAAATCCATTTACATGTTCTACATTGTTTATAAATGTATTTAATGTTCCATCTACTCTTTTTAGCCCTTCTTCATATGTCATCCATCCATGTTCTATTCCAATAATTATTGCTCCAAAACCATAGCCCACTGAAGCAATACTTGCAACATCATCTGCATATTTAGTTTTATCTTTAATAAGCCCATACCCTTTACTATTTTCATCTAAGTTTATTTCCTTATTAAAAAATTCATAACTACATCTTAACTCTTTTTCAATAATCATCTTTTGCTCCCCCTTATATAAATTATATATTCCTTTATCTCCTTATTCAATAAATAGATTTTTCCATAATTGTATATTCTTACTAATTGAAAATAGTAGATATTAAATTACCTACTATTCATCTCTTATTCTTTTATTTCTTTAGCCAACTTACTTATTGCTTTAGTTTCTATTCTTGACACATAACTTCTAGATATGTCCATCATTTCAGCTATTTCATTTTGTGTTTTAGGTTTATGTCCATCTAATCCGAATCTAAGTTCTAAGATATGTCTTTCTCTATCTTTTAATATATCTTTCATTTTTTCATATAGTAATTTTATCTTCATTTTTATATCTACTTCATCTTCGATATTCCTCTCATTATTTTCCAATATCTCTTGTAGTGTTACTACATTATCATCTTTATCTTTTCCTATAGGTTCATTTAAATATACTTCTGCACCTAATTTTTTAGTTGCTCTTAAATGCATTAATATTTCGTTATCTATACATCTCGAAACATATGTAGATAATCTTGCTCCTTTTTCAACATTAAAGCTATTAATTCCTTTAATTAATCCTATTGTACCTATTGATATAAGATCATCTTGATCTACTTTTCCATTCGAATATTTTTTACTAACATGTGCAACAAGTCTTAAGTTTCTTTCTATTAATATGTTTCTTGCTTCTTCATCCCCTTTTGACATTTGTATTAAAAATTTTCTTTCTTCTTCTGCTGATAACGGTTCTGGAAATAGGTTTCCTACTTGAATATACCCTACCATAAATACTGCAGTTTTTAGAAATTCTAAAAAACCTATACCAAACCCTAAAAATAGTGCTTCCACCATATTGCACCTCCATATTTTCATATTTAATTATATGTCTAATATTTCTAATTGTGCCTGACCTCTTCAAATATTCTTTGTAAAAGTAAAAACGCACTAATTCATGCGTTTTACTTTTAGCATTTTGCTTTTCTATTAAATTTTATACTAAATATTTAGCATACATCCAACCTTTTATTCCTCTTGCCCATCCATTTGTTATTTCATATATTGTTACTCTTGTTCCTTTTTTATATGCTGTTACAATACTTGCTGACGTGTTTGGCTCTGTTCTTACATTTAATCCCGTATTTGCTGTTACAGTCATAACTGTGTTTACATTAGTTCCTGATGGTGAATCAGATAAATATTCACTTGATACCCATTTACCTTCACCTATTTTTGACCATCCACCTTGTTCTTCATATACTGTTACCATTGTGTTATTAGATAATGTCATTACAACTGTATCATTAGTACTAGGTCCGCTTCTAACATTTAAAGCTGTATTTACTTTTACATATTTAGATTTAGTCACAATCTCTGTTTTTGAATTCGGATAAAAACAAAAATATTGTTGTATTTCATTTTGTACATTTGCTATTGATACATATACATCATTTCCAGAAACACTTGCTTTTGTTTCTCTTCCATAACTATTATATTTCCCATTATATAGATATGAATCATATACAGTAAATGTATCTCCACTTATTCCTACAAGTACTACATAATGTCCATTTGTACTAAATAGATTTTTACTTCCACCAGGTGTTGATGCAACTACCATTCCACCATTTCTAACACAATCCACAGCAACATTTATATCTCCTGTTTGTTTAAAATCTAATCCATATCTATTTGCTGTTCCTTGAAATGCACTAAAATATGTCCCATTATTTGCACTCCTATATCCTGCTGATACATACCAATCTGCCATTTGATTTGGATACACAATATTTGCTGTTAATGAACTTATTACCATCGCACTAGATGTTGGACCACATCCACTAGATCCAATTGTCTGATTTGTATTACCTACACTTGAATACATTATATTTTTCCATCTTGAATCCATTTGATTAAAATACACTCTACTCATTTGAATCCCCCTCTATTGTCTCTTCATTTATATTTTCTTCACATATTGTACTTTCTGCAATTTCCTCAACTGGTGCTATTTCATCATTATATTCTTCTTCCATACCTACTAAACCTTTCTATATATTTTTATACATTATATGTTCTATCCTAAAAAAGGTTACAAAAAAAGAAGAGAATCCTCTTCTTTTAATTATACCTAATTCTTACATGTTAATATCCTAGTAATTATTACACCTAAAAATATGCTTATCCCTAATATTACTATTTCTAATAAATATTGTATTTCTGGTACTAATACATATATTGATCCTAACGTAAATCCAATTATTGCATATGACATTTTAGCATAGTGCTTTTGAAGCAAATATTTAGTTGCCTTCATCCAAAATATTCCACCAATTACAAGACCTATTCCAAGTGGTATTAATACTGGTAAATACATCACTGAAATAGATTGAAGATATAGGGAATATATTCCTAAAGACATAAGCATAATTGTACTACTAACACCTGGTATAACATATCCTATTGACATTATGAGTCCAGATATTACTAGATATATGTTACTAACTTCACCTGTACTAGGTATTGAGACATATTCTTCTATAAGTGTCATCGAGATTCCAATCATAAATGCTATAGCTGTATATATTATATTTTTCTTATCAAATTTTTCTCTACTATTAACTTCTTTGATTAATAGTGGCATACTTCCTAATATTAATCCTATAAATATCCCTTTTGTTTGTACAGGATAATTATATAACACTATTTTTAAAACATTACTTAGAATTATTACACCTATTAATACTCCTATTCCAAATGGTAATAGGAATTTTGTATTTTTCTTTATATCTTTAAAAAATGTTAATATTGAATCTAATATTTTTTCATATATCCCCATTATCATGCAAAGTACTCCACTACTAACTCCTGGTAATATAACTCCAATTCCTACTACTATTCCTTTTATTAAATCAAAAAAATATTTC
This sequence comes from uncultured Clostridium sp., assembly GCA_964371215.1. Taxonomy (GTDB): domain Bacteria; phylum Bacillota; class Clostridia; order TANB77; family CAG-508; genus CAG-269. The sequence goes on along the minus strand of CAYJKU010000015.1, from coordinate 13,038 downwards.
ATTACTTAAAACTCCTTTATACAAGTGTATTAAGTACTTACATGTTTTAGTATTATTTATCTCTTTTTTGAGTAGCAATCTATTTTAGCTAAAAGGTTCTATTTTAAGCATATTTATGATATAATAGATATATGTCAATTTTTATTTTTTATAAAAGGAGGAGATCATACTTATGATTCCAAAATTCAATTACCGGATTTCAAATGAAGCAAAAGATTTTTTATTAAGGCTATCTTCTAATTTAAGATTAAAAGGAAGTCCTGCTGAATTACAAATTTCTAATAAAATTTTAGAGTATTCAGCATTAATTAGCAATACTGATTTTTTACAATTTTGCATAAATGAGTTTGCAACATTCTCATTATTCTTTTCTCAAGCACACCCGAGTATAAAATTTAATGTCATTTTCAGATTCAAGAGTTTCAAAAGTTTTATGCAAAAACTTTTGAAAAATTCTAATGAATCTAAATCATTAGACATTAAGGATTGCATCGCATTTAGAATTATCATTGACGGTACAATTAATGACTGTTATAAGATTTCAAATGCTCTTGCACATTATTTATTGCAAGACGGATTCATTTTATGCGAAAGCAGACCTATTAAGTCGAACTTATATAAAGGTAGTGATATTACCATACCTTTTCAAAGTTTGATTGAACCCGAATATGCGAACTGTTTTAAGGATTATATAGCTTGGCCTAAAGAAAATGGATACCAAGGCGTACATTTGCGGGCTCGTGATTTAAAATTCGGCAGATTTTTGGAAATACAAATACGCACTAAAAATATGAACAACAGGGCCGAACTAGGTTTAGCTAACCATAGTGAGTATAAACAGTCAAAATACAAATCTGTGTTTGCTGAGTTTGCTGAGTTTGAATACCCTGACGAACTATCAGAGGCAATAGTAGTCAAAATCCAATAAAAAAGTCCCGTAGTATATTAACTACGGGTTTCTTTATTTTATTCTTATAACTGCTAATCCATCACCTGTTTCAAGTATTTGAGTATTAAGCTTAGGATCATTTGTTGTTTCTTTAATGAATTCTCTTAAATTCCTTACTGCTGTTCTATGTTTATGTTCATTATAGTCTCCCATAACATAACCTTTATATAATACATTATCTGCAAATATTATACCATTATTATTCAACAGTCTTAAAGATTCTTTAAAGAAAAATGGATATTTTCCTTTTGCTGCATCAATAAATATAACATCATATTTATCATTAAATGTTGGTAATATTTCAACTGCATCACCTTCATATAATTTTATATTATCTTCTAAATTTAATTCAATTATATTTTTTCTTGCTTCTTCTGCTCTTTGTTCATTTCTTTCAATTGTATCAATTACACAATTTTTTTCTAATATTTCTGTAAAACAAATAGCTGAATATCCAACTGCTGCACCTATTTCTAAGATTCTTTTAGGTTTAAGTTCTATTAAATACTTTTTTATTATTTCTAAAGTTTCATCCATAATAATTGGTACTTTATTTTCAAGTGCTTTTTCTTTTATTATATTAATCTTCTTTTTCAAGACTATCACCTTTCATTACTGTTTTACTTTTACTTTCACTTTCACTTTCACTTAATTCTTCATCGATCCAAGCTTTCTTAAATTCTATTTTTTTCAACTCAGGTGTCCAATCAAATACAATTTTAAGCATTTTTTCATCTCTATATACTTCAAATTCTCTCAAAAATTGTTTTAATGCTTCTTTTACACTCATATTTTTCAAAAGCTCTAAATAAGTAATTTTAGGACCCTTTTTTATTTCTAACTTACCATTTCTTTTAACCATTGTATCATATACTTCTCTTTTATTTCTTGCAATAACACTTTTCGGATAACTTTTTCCATTAGTAATATGTTCCATAAATATCACACCTTATTTATTTTTATTTTCTCTTTCTCTAACTTTACTATCTAAAGTTTTCTTTCTTAATCTTATGTTTAATGGTGTTACTTCAACTAATTCGTCATCTTGAATAAATTCTATAGCTTTTTCTAATGACATAACAATTGGTGGAGTTAAACGAAGTGCTTCATCTGCTCCTGATGATCTTGTATTTGTTAATTGTTTTTCTTTACATACATTTATAACTAAATCTTCTGATCTACCATTTAATCCAACTATCATACCTTCATAAACTTCTATACCAGCTCCAATAAATAAATCACCTTTGTCTTGTGCATTATATAAACCATATGTTACTGATTTTCCTTTTTCAAATGCTATTATTGTTCCTCTTACACGAGATATTACTTCACCTTTAAATGGTTCATATGAATCAAATATTGAGTTCATTGTTCCTTCACCTTTTGTATCTGTTAAGAACTCTGTTCTATATCCAATTATTCCTCTTGCAGGTATTTTAAATTCTATTTTAGTATGTCCTATTTCAGCAGGTTCCATGTTAGTCATTTCACCTTTTCTTTTTCCAAGTTTTTCAATAACTGTTCCTACTGCATCATCTGGTACATTTACAAGTAAACGTTCCATTGGTTCAGATTTAACACCTTCAATATCTTTTATAACAACTTTAGGTCTTGAAACTAATAATTCAAATCCTTCTCTTCTCATATTTTCAATTAATACAGATAAATGTAATTCACCTCTACCAAATACTTCAAATGAATCTGCTGAATCTGTTTCTTTTACTCTTAAAGATACATTTCTTTCTAATTCTTTAAATAATCTATCTCTAATATGTCTTGAAGTTATATATTTACCTTCTTTACCAGCAAATGGTCCATTATTTACACTAAATGTCATACATACTGTTGGTTCATCAATATCTACAAATGGGATTTTTTCTGGATTATTGAAATCACATATTGTATCACCTATATTAATATCTGGTAATCCTGCAAGTTCAACTATATCTCCTGCCGAAGCTTCTTCAACTTCAACTTTATTTAATCCAACATGTGTATATAATTTTGCTATTCTTCCTTGAGTTACTTTATCTTCTTTACCACATATAGATACTGGCATTCCAACTTTTATAACTCCTCTTTCAATTCTTCCTACAGATATTCTTCCTACATAATCATCATAATCTATGTTAGAAACTAACATTTGCGCTGTTCCATTTTCATCACAGTTTGGTGCTTCTATAATATCTACTATTGTTTCAAATAAACAACTTAAATCTGTTGTTTCATCTGCTAAATCCATTTTAGCTATTCCATTTTTAGCTGAAGCATATACAACTGGGAAATCTAATTGTTCATCTGTTGCATCTAATTCTATAAATAATTCAATTACTTGATCAACTACTTTTTCTGGAATAGAACCTGGTCTGTCTATTTTATTAATTACAACAATTGGTTTTAATCCTAATGCTAAAGATTTTTTAAGAACTTCTCTTGTTTGTGGCATTGCTCCTTCAAAAGCATCTACTAATAATAGTACTCCATCAACTGTTTTTAAAACTCTTTCTACTTCCCCACCGAAATCAGCATGTCCTGGTGTATCTACGATATTTATTTTAATATCATTATACATTACAGATGTATTTTTAGCTAGTATTGTTATTCCTCTTTCTTTTTCGATGTCATTTGAATCCATTATTCTTTCATCAATTTGTTCGTTTTCTCTAAAAACACTACTTTGTCTTAGTAATCCATCTACTAATGTTGTTTTTCCGTGGTCAACGTGTGCTATTATTGCTATGTTTCTTAAATTTTTATTCATTTTTTCTTCCCTCTTCTTTTTATTTTTTTGTTTTTTAACATCTTTTTTTACAATATATTTATTGCAAAAACTAAAACGCTTTTCATTGTTTCTGAAAAACGTCTATCTCTCTTAAAAACTCTATAAATTATACTATATTTTTTTTTAATTGTCAAATTATTTAGCAAGCTCAAATATTTCATTCATTAATTCTTCTGTCGCTTTTTCAAGATTATCTTTTTCTTTACTATCTTTATATTTACTAAAGTCTAATGGTTTTCCATAATTGATTGTTACTTTATCCCATTTTTTCATTCCACCTTTTATACCTACTGGAATAATTCTAACACCTGCTTTTAATGCAAAAAATATTGCTCCACTTTTTGCTTTTTCTCCTTTTTCTGCTGCATTTCTAGTCCCTTCTGGGAACATCGCAATACGATCTCCGTTTTTAAGTCCTCTTAAAACTTCTTTAATTGCTGATATATCTTTTGAATCTCTTTTTACATATATACCATCAAATATATATTTTAAAAAACCAAAAAATTTATTTTTTCCTAATTCTTCTTTTCCTATAAATCTTAAATCAGTTTTAGCTGTTGCTACCATAAGTGGTGGATCTACATAATTTCTATGGTTTCCACAAAAAAGTAGAGCTTCATTTTTAGGTATGTTTTCTAATCCTTTTACCTCTGCTTTATATACAATTCTAAAAAATATATACATAGCTGCTCTTACAATTGTTTTACTAATATTTTTAAATACTTTTTCCATTGTATCCCTCTTTCTATTATTTATTTAATCTTTTTTTAACTATCTCTACAACCTTACTTACAACTTCTTCAATAGATAAATTACTAGAATCTAAATATATTGCATCATCTGCTTGTCTAAGTGGAGATAATTCTCTTGTAGTTTCATCAATATGTCTTTGTCTTATTGATTCAAATATTTCTTCATAATTACATTCTAAACCTTTTTTAATATTTTGGCTATATCTTCTATTTGCTCTTTCTTCTATAGAAGCATCTAAATATATTTTTACATCTGCATTTGGAAAAACAGTTGTCCCAATATCTCTACCTTCCATTATTATATTTTCTGTATCTCCCATTTTTTGTTGCATAGGTGTTACTTTTTCTCTAACTTCTCTAATTGATGCATATTTGGTTACATTTGCATCAATTAATTGTGTTCTTATTTCTTCAGATACATCTTTATCATCTAAAAATACTTTTTGTATTCCATCTATTTTTTTTAATTCAATTTTAATATCTTTTAAAACTTTATTAATATTTTCTATATCTGTATTTTCAATATTATCTTCTAAACATTTTAATGTTACACATCTATACATTGCTCCTGTATCTATACTTACTAATCCTAATATTTCTGCTACTTGTTTTGTTACTGTCCCTTTTCCAGAACCTGCCGGTCCATCTATTGCTACTACAAATCCCATTATTTTTCTCCTTCTGGTACATAAATATGTTTTGCTACTACTTCTAACTCAACAACATTCATTGCTGTTAAATTTTCAATTTCTCTTCTTGCTTTTATTTTAAAATCATTTAATCCTGTTACAATATTAAATCCATACATCATTGTAACTTCCATATATAGTTTTACACCTTCACCATAATTTTCTACTCTTGTTTTAAGTATTTTATATATTGCATCTGTTTCATTTGCTAAATGTACTAATATTTGTCTAAATACAACATCAGATATTCTAAAATTTCCCATATAACTAAATGTTGGTCTTATTATTGATTTCTCTGCTATATATGGTTTTTGTCCTTTACCTTTTGATTTAAATATTTGAAGTGGATCTAATAAATATCCTGAAAAATCTTTCTTTATTTCAAATGTAGGTACTGGTATAACATGTTTTCCTTCTGTCATTCTAATTCTTTTAGCTGTTTGCATTTCTTGTTCTGTTGCAATATCTTTAATATATACTATTTCAGATATTTCTGGAAGTCCTAAATTTGCTGCAATTTTTTGAACCATTCCATCTGATGTTCCTAAAATAAGGATACTTTCTGGATTATATTTCTTTAGTGCCATTGCAATTACTTTTCTTTCTTCTTCACTATAAAATAATGCTTTTTTAACTGTTGCAACTTTAGTAGAAGCTTTTTTGGCTGATTCTCCTGCTACTACTTGATTTCCTCTAATTAATAGTCCATCATCGATTATATATTTTACATTTTTTTCTGCTGCAACCATTTGTGCTCTGTAGCTTTTCCCTGTTCCTGATGGTCCAACAAAAGCATATACTTTTATTTTTGTCAAAAATGGAAATAGTTCTCTTAAATTAATCATTAAAAACCTCTCTTACTTCTTCTCTCATTGTGTTTTTTATATTTTATTATTTCTTTATATTTTGTCTTCTTAATTGTCCACAAGCTGCATCAATATCTGAACCTAATTCTCTCCTTATTGTTGCTACAATTCCTTTACTATTTAAATAATCTCTAAATTTAATTATATTTTCATTACTTGATTTTATAAAATCTCCATTTTCAATTTTATTTATTGGAATTAAATTCACATGACAATTTATCCCTCTAATTAATGATACTAATCTTTTCGCATCATCTAAATTATCGTTATTATCTTTGGCAAGTGCATATTCAAAAGAAATTCTTCTATTTGTACTTTTTATGTAATCTTTACATGCTTTTATTAATTCTTCTATTGGATATTTTTTATTTACTGGCATCATTGAACTTCTTTGTTCATTAGTTGTATTATGAAGTGATATAGATAATGTACATGGTATTTTTTCTTCTGCTAGTTTATATATTTGAGGTACTAATCCACTTGTAGATATACTAATATGTCTTGCTCCAATGTTTATACCTTTTTGATTATTTAATATATGTACTGATTTAATTGTATTATCGTAATTATCTAATGGTTCACCAATCCCCATATATACAACATTAGATATTCTTTCACCCGTATCTTGTTCTACTTTAATTATTTGTTCAACAATTTCACCTGCTGTTAAATCTCTTATAAATGCAATTCCAGTTGAAGCACAGAATTTACATCCCATTTTACATCCAATTTGCGTAGATACACATATCGTATTTCCATGTTTATATCTCATTAAAACTGTTTCTATTACATTTCCATCTAATACATCAAAAAGATATTTAATTGTCCCATCTTTTGATTCTAATTTTCTTAATATATTAAAATCACAGATTGTATAATTTTCTTTTATCTTTTCTCTTAATCCTAAAGATATATTTGTCATTTCATCAAAATTAGATATTTTATCTTGATGTATCCATTTAAATATTTGTTCTGCTCTAAATGGTTTTTCTCCTATTTGTTTTAATTCTTCTTTTAAATCCTCTAAATCTAAATCTTTTATATTTCTCATTTTATATTCCTTTTTATTTTTATCTATATGATTGTATCAAGTTTCAGGAAATTTTGCAATCTTTACACACTTTTTTCACAAATAAAAGAAGTAATTTACTATATTACTTCTTTATCTTTGATTTTTATTTATTTTTAAATAGCTTAACTACATTTTTCAAACTTAATTTAGTTCCATAATTTAATATTGCATTTTCATATACTCTTATAGAAATAAATGCAACTATTACTATTGTTAATATTAATAATGCAATTGATATTATTATATCTTGAGTTGTTGCTAAATCCATTATAATTCTAAGTGGCATTGAAAATGGTGAAGATAATGGAAATATTGATGAAAAATAGTTTATTTCACTAGTTGGATTCATTGTTGAAAAATATGATAAGTAAAATCCTCCAACTGCAAGTATAGCTACAGGTCCATTTGCTGATTGAACATCTTCTGGTTTACTAACTGTTGATCCAGTAAGAGCATACATAAATGCATACATGAAATATCCAAGTACAAAATATACTATTGTTATTATAAATAATTCTGGTGTTATATTATTTAAATTTAATAATTCATCTAACATTCCTGGTTCTAAGAATATATTAGCAGATATTACTGCAACAATACCATATAATAAAATTTGAAGTAATCCAACTGTCCCTATTCCAATTGTTTTTCCTAATACAATTATTTTTGGTGATGTAATTGTTACTAATGTTTCTATAATTTTCGATGTTTTTTCTGTTGTTATAGATAATGATACTTGATATGCAAACATATATATCCCCATAAATAATGCAAGAGATACAATCATAACCGCAAACATATTTGAACCGATTTCTTGTTCTTCTGCTTGCATTGTATTTAATTCCATTTGTGGTGAAATTGTTTGCAATTGTTCTTCTGATAAGCCTAATTTAGAAATTTGTATTCCTTCATATTGTTCAACTAAAATATTTGTTAATAAATCTGATGTTCCACCCATCCCTAAATTTTTAACTATATAATCCATTTTCAATATATTATCTTCTACTTTAACTATAATTGCTGAATCTACTTCATCATTATTAATTTTAGCTTTTAAATCTTCTGTTGAAATTTGAGTATTTTCAACTAATATTTCATATCCTAAATCCATTTGATTTATATTGTCTAAAGTTCCTTCATACATATTTGTTGAATCTACTATCATAACTTTAGAAGTAAAATCCATTTCATTCATACCTACAGCACTTAGTATTCTTGGAATATTAAATCCTGCAATTATTAATAATATAAATATTATTGTTGTAACTATAAAAGCTTTTCTACTCATTGCTTCTTTCATAGTAAATTTTATTACTGTTAATAAACTTTTTAAATTATTCATTTGTTGCACCTACTTTCTCAATAAATATATCATTTAATGTAGGCTTTTTCATTTCAAATTTTATAACCTCAATATTATTTTCTACTAATCTTTTTAATAATATATTTGCTTGTTCTTCGTTTTCTAATTTAATGTAATATGAATAATCCATTTCTTTTTCTATATTCATTCCTAATTCTTCTATATCTTTTTTAATATCATTATTTACTACAACTTCTAATCTATTAGATTTATATGTTTTTTTTATTTCATTTAAATTACCTTGTACTACTGTTTTACCTCTATTTAATATTAATACTTCTGTACAAAACTCTTCAATTGATGTCATTTGATGACTAGACATTATTATATATTTACCTTTATTTACTAAATCTATTAATATATTTTTAAGAAGTTCTCCATTAACTGGATCTAATCCGCTAAATGGCTCATCTAAAACTATTAAATCTGGATTGTGTACTAATGCTGCAACTAATTGAACTTTTTGTTGATTTCCTTTAGATAATTTTTCTGCTTTCATATTTAAATATTCTTCAACTTTTAATTCTTTTGCCCATTTTTTAATTTCTATATCTGCTGCCTTTTTATCCATACCTTTTAATTCAGCAAAATACATAATTTGATCATATAATTTTGTTTTTTTATAAATCACTCTTTATTATGTTAAATATCCAAAATTTACAGTTTCTCTTTTAACTTCTTTACCATTCCACAAAATATCCCCAGAATCTTTTTTAATTATTCCTAAAAGCATTCTAATAGTTGTTGTTTTACCAGCACCATTTGTCCCTAATAAGCCGAATATACACGGTTTATCTAATGTCAAAGATATTTTATCTACTGCTATTTTTTCTTCAAAGTTTTTAATTACATCTTTTAAAACTAATCCCATTTTACTTCTTCCTTTCTTTTCTTCTTTTCATTAATATTTTATCACAAGAACTATTTAAAAACTATATATTTTATATTTTTAAACATAATATTTTAAATTGTTTTCTTTAGCAAATTTAATATATATGTCCTCCCAATTAGATTCTATATATTCATCAGATTCTTCTAATGACAATATATGTTGTATAAATAGTGAATAATAGTTAATACCAAGTATTTCACTACTAATACAAATATTTCCCCATACTGGATTTTCTTTAAAATATTTAGAATTTATCATATATGATATATATTCTTCTTTATCAAATTTCACTATTTTTTGTTCATATTTAATATTTTTATTATCTATATATAATATTCCATATGTTATTGAACAAGGATCTGTATTTACCCTCGAAATTGCACCTGAATTTATAAAATACCTATTTCTATATTCTTTATATTTCATTTGATGACTATGTCCAAATAGATATATGTCTGAATTAAAATCTTTAATTAATTCATCTAAAGTTTCTTCATTTTCAAAATTTACTGTTCCTGCCACATCATAAGGATTTCCGTGTGACATTATTATTTTTTTGCTTTCTATAATAATTTCTTTATATATATTTAAAGTATTTAAAAATTCTATATTTTCTTCAGATAATTCTTTATATGCATACATTGTTGGAAACCAGCGATTAGAATTAATATATTTATCTAATTTCAATATATTATTTTCTCTATTTCCTAATATTACATTATTAGATTTAAATTTTACAAATTCTAATATTTCATTTGTCTTATCTCCATCAGTAATGTAATCTCCCAAGAAAATATATTCATCAAATTTTTCTTTTTCTATTTCTTTTTTAAATATTTCTACTCCGAACATATTTGAATGTATATCTGATATTATTGCTATTTTCTTCATATTATACCTACTTCCTTCTCCACCAAATTCTTTAATAAATAATATCATACATTATTCATATATAAAATACCAAAAGCTATATTTAAACTTTTGGTATTTAAAATATTATATATCATTTACTAATACAACTCTTGTAGTATATGAATCTGTTGCCCTTCCATTTCCATTACTATATGCAAATACACCTGAATTATCCCATTCATCTTTATCTCCACCTCGTAGAAAAATTGGATATGTTGGTGCTATAAAGAAGTTCATATCACCATAAAAATGTTTTGTTTGAATTGTTGCATCTCCTAATATATGATTCTGGGTATTGTACATATATGCATTTACTAAATCTTTTGGTACACTTTCTAATTGTGATGTTGATGTAACACAATTTACTTCTTGATTTCCACTTTTATACATTATTCCCATAACATATTCCCATGCACTTCCATTCATATCATATACACCTGTTATATTTCCAGTCGTAGATGCTCCTGGACCAGCCTCACCTTGAGTATCTCCTATTATTTCCAAATCATTGTATTCATATATATTATATAATTTATTTGCATCTCCTGCTGATTTACCTGTTATATATGATGGATTACTATACACTTCTTTGTACTCTCCTGTATATCTAGAATCACCATATTTACCATATTCTGATTGGGATAATATAGCTACTGCTCCCCACTCAGTGTTTTTAATCATATGATTATTATATTCTCCATTAAATCCATATATATTATACCCATTTTCTCCATTCATGTATTTTAAAATACTTTTATGAAATGTTCCCATATTAGCTATTCGCCAACTTGTTACATTTGGTTTTATAACAATTTGTTGTTCTATATTTGCTAGTGGTTGTTCTGCTGCAGGTTCAAACTTTCCTATCCAAAAACCAGATATTTCTTGATTGTCACTATCTTCTATTCTAGTTTCTATATTATCTATCGTTTCTCCCCATGCAAACGCAGATGGAGTGTAATAATTTGAAGGTGATAATGATGTATATACTGCACTTCCAGTTTCTATATCATCTACTGATTCAAATTTAATGTTAAATTCACCTGGTGTTGATATATCTGCTACAGAATTACCAAATCCCGCTTCTCCATATACATTTTTTATAGTATATGAAAATCTTGGTATCCATACATACATTGAATTTATATCTTCCATTTTAACAACAGTTCCTGATTTCGCATTTAAATAACTATCTCGTTTCTCAGCTACCACAGTTACTGCATTTGCCCATTGTCTTTCTTCATATCTATACCATATATCATATATATTTGCAATTTCCCATTCTTCATCTCTTTCGTCATATACAACCGGTATCATTCCTTCTGTCATATTTGGAATTGACCCATTTAATATACCTTCTTCATATATTGGTGCTATTGCAAGTATGTATTCAAGATTCACCTCAAAATTTGTGTTTGTTAATCTTTCTCCACCTCTATATCTAATAATAAATTCTTTTACTTGCCCTGGTTGAATTCTGTCTCCGATGCTAAAGTTTTCTATTTCATATTCTAGTCCTAAACTATCTGTTAATTCCTTTATTTCTTCAAGCATATATGTCTTATTAGTAAAATTTGTTATCACCACTTTATAGCTAAATATAGAACTTTCTTGTGGTAGATATACTTGTATATTGCTTATCCTATCGTCAAAAGTTGCTTTTTCTATTTCAGTAGTTCCATTTTCCAATGATTCTACTTCCACTGATGTTATAACTATTCCATCAAACATATATACAGTTTCATTATTAATTATTATTTCAGATGATTCCTTATCAAATTCATTTGAACCTAATACATTTTCATTTATCAAGTTTTGGATAAATTCTAAATATTCGTTATATGTTTTACCAGATCCATTAATTTCAGCTGCTCTTTCCCACGTATTTGCAGCTTCTTGAATCTGAAGAATTCTTAATTCTTCGTTTGCATTATGTGCTTGTTCTGTTATTCCATTTCCATTTGTTAATACTCCAACTGATATTCCTGCTAAAATAAGTAATACAATTATTATAACTATTAATGATACTATTGTAATTCCTTTTGAATTTATAACTATATCTTTCATTTTTCTCCTTTAAATATATCTCATATTTTATTGATATTATCTACGTTTTTTATATTTTTTAATCACTATTCAATATATTAGCTATTTTTTCTATATCTGTATTTGCTATTTTATTCACTTCTATATTTATATTTGTAAAATTTTCTTTATTTTTTTGAATATATTCTATTGCAGATTTTCTTGTCAAAAATATATATTGTTTATCTTCATCATCTTTTGTAGAAAATATAGTTACATCTTCTATGTTCTTTTCATCCTCTTTTCTAATTGCATTTCTATTTTCATCATACATAACTTTTTTAATTTGTTTTAATTTACTGCTATTATAACAAATATTCAAAGTATTTTTAAGAACATCATTAACCTCTGCCATCTCTTTATTTTCTAATAAAAAGTATATTAATTTTCTTTCCTCTTTTAATATTTCCTTTAACTCAATTGTATCATCTAAAAATTTATTTGCTTTTGATATTAATCCAATATTTTCCATTTTTATCCTCCATACATATTTTATATGATTTTAGCATTAATTTTTTTTTTTATCAATAATTATTTTATTTTTTTCAAACTTTTTATACACCTTCATACAAATTAATATTAAAACAAAAAAACTTACAAACATTAGTCTGTAAGTTTAATTTTGGAGCGGGTAGTGGGAATCGAACCCACGCCATCAGCTTGGAAGGCTGAGGTT
>CAYJKU010000014.1:0-26367 GCA_964371215.1 uncultured Clostridium sp. | reverse complement strand
AAAGTGCCGTTAGTGGTGGTTTTACAACTATTTGTCCTATGCCAAATACAAAACCTGTACCTGATAGCACTATTATTTTGCAAGAAATTATAGAAAAATGCAAAAAAGAAGGTCTATGCAATATATTACCATATGCATCTGCATCAAAAGGTGAAAAAGGTGAAGAATTAGTAGACTTTGAAGCAATGAAAAAAGCTGGAGCAGTTGCTTTTTCAGATGATGGAATACCAGTTACAAATAGTAGAACAATGAGAGAAGCAATTATTTCTGCAGATAAAGTAGGATCATTTGTTGCATCACATTGTGAAGAAAAATCTGTAGCATCTGGAGCAATACATGCAGGTAAAGTAGCTGAACAATTAGGTGTAGAAGGTGTACTTCCAGAGTCAGAAGAAATAATGGCAGCAAGAGAAATAGTTATATCTGAAACAAATAATGTAAGAGCACATATATGTCATATAAGTACAAAAACAACTAAAGATATGGTTCGTGATGCTAAAAAAAGAGATGTTAAAATATCTTGTGAAGCTTGTACACATCACTTTGCTTTAACTGTGGATGCAGTTTTAAAATCAGGTGCTGATGCTAAAATGAATCCTCCTTTAAGAGATGAAAAAGATAGATTAGCAATAATAGAAGGTTTAAAAGAAGGAACAATTGATGCAATAGTAACAGACCATGCACCACACGCTCCAGAAGAAAAAGCTTTAGGATTAGAAAAAGCACCAAATGGAATATTAGGATTTGAAACAGCTCTTGCAGCTGAAATAATGAATCTTGTAGACACAGGAGATATATCTTATTTAGATTTAGTTAAATTAACATCATATAATCCAGCTAAATTAATTGGAATAGATAAAGGTGTTATTGAAGAAGGTAAAATTGCAGATCTAGCTGTTTTTGATCCAAATGAAAGATATACATATACTAAAGAAATGATAGTATCTAAATCTAAAAATAGTCCTTTTATTGGAATGGAACTAAAAGGTAAAGTTAAATATACATTAGTTAATGGTAATGTTGTATTTGATGATACAAATAAATAATTAGGAGAAAATAATGCCAAGTTTTGTAATACATTTAGCCATAGCAAAAGAATATTTGAAAATAAATAAAGAAGAAAACGAAGAAGACTTTTTAAAAGGTGTAATTCAGCCAGACTTTGTTGCACCTAAGTCTCTTTCACATTATGGGAAATCACCAATATACACAAATCTGAAGAAATTCTTAGAAAACAATAATATAGACTCGAGTTATAATAGAGGTATATTTATGCACTTAGTATCAGATTACTTATTTTATAACAAGTATATAACTAAACTTCCAGAAGGTGGACTATATTCAGATTATGACATAATAAATAAAGATTTAAAAGAAAAATATAATATAAATATTCCAGAAGAAGTAAAACCATTTGCTAAATTTATAAAAGGTAATACAAAAGTACTTCATTTAGAATTAGCTATGAAAGTTATAGAAGAAATATGTATATTAGATTTAGATAAAGTAAAAGAAGAAGTATTAAATAATGAAATTAAATGGTCTAGTTTTGTAGATTAGAAAAAGAGGTGGATTATGATTGCATATGTAACAGGTACATATGATATATTAAGAGAATCTAATTTAAATAAATTAGATGAGGCTATTCAAAAAGGTAAAGAAAGAGATAATAAAATATTTGCTGTAGGAATATATAGTGAAAAATATTGTGAAGAACTAGGAATAGACGAACCTTTGAAAACACTTAATGAAAGAAAAGCTATAATGGAAGAAATTATTGGTGTAGATTTTACTTTTACTGTAGATTCAAATATTGTAGAAGAAACTAAGAAGAATATAGAAGAAGCATATTTAAAATATTTGGAAAAACAAAAAGAAATATTAAAACTAGAAAATAAAGCAGAGCAAAAAGAATATAAATTAGCTTATGTTCCTGGTACATATGACTTATTTCATTATGGTCATTTAGAAAATATTTTAGCAGCAAGTAAAATTGCAGATAAAATAGTTGTTGGTGTTAAATCAGATGAATTAGTAAGACAGCATAAAAACAGAGAACCTCATATTTCTGCAGTGGAAAGAATGGAAATTCTTAGACATTTTAAATGTGTAGACAATGTATTTCAATATTATACAAGGGATGCAAAAATAGCAGATTCTTGGATACAGAAAAGAGAAGGTACACCAATAGATGTAATTGTTATGGGAGAAGACCTAAGAAGTGAAGGGATTTATGAAGATTATACAATTATATATACGGATAGACCACCAGAAATTGCAGCAGAAAGATCTACTACAAAATATACAAAAAAGTTAAAAAATAAGCCGAAAAAAGAACCTGGACAAATATATACAGGTAAGATTAAAGGTGTTTTTACATATGTACCTATGGAGAAAAATACAATTAAAACAGATGATATAAAAGTGTCAATGGGAATAAAAGAAACAGATGAAAACGATATAGGTGAAAAATAAATATTAGGAGAGAAAAATGAAATTAGCAATAGATAGATTAATAGATAAAATTAAAGAAACAGGAAATCCAACAGTAATGGGATTAGATCCAAGATTTGATATGTTACCAAAAGCAGTAACAGACAAATATCCAAAAACATTGCAAGGAGTATCTGAAGCAATTATAGAATACAACAAAGCTCTAATAGATAATACTTGTGATATTATACCAGCAATAAAACCACAAATAGCATTTTATGAAATGTTTGGAATACCAGGAATGGTAGCATTTGAAGAAACATGTAAATACGCAAAAGAAAAAGGCATGGTAGTAATTGCAGATATAAAAAGAGGAGACATTGGATCAACTGCAGAAGGATATTCTAATGCATATTTAGGAAAAACTCAAATCGACGATATAGAAGAAAGTATATTCGATGTAGACTTTATTACTGTAAATCCATATATGGGTTCAGACTCAGTAGTGCCATTTGTAAAAGATTGTATAAAATATAATAAAGGAATCTTTATACTTGCGAAAACATCTAATCCTTCATCAGGAGAATTACAAGATTTAAAACTAGAAAGTGGACAAGAAGTATATAATAAAGTTATTGAACTTATTGAAAAATGGGGAGAAGATGTAAGAGGCGAATATGGATATAGTAGTGTTGCAGCAGTTGTTGGAGCAACATATCCAAAACAATTAGAAGGAATACGTGAATTAGGGAAACATACATTTTTCTTAATACCAGGTTATGGAGCTCAAGGTGGAAAAGTAGAAGATATTTTATTAGGTTTCGATAACAATGGTTTAGGTGGAATTGTAAATGCATCAAGAAGTTTAATGTGTGCATTCAAATCACCATTATATAAAGATAAATATAGTGAAGAAGAATACTATTTAGCAACAAGAGAAGAAGCAATAAGAATGAGAGATGAATTAAATCAAAAATAATTTTTAAATGAATATAGGAGGAAAAGTTATGCCAGAAATGTTTTTAGCAGAATTAGTAAAAAAAGAAAATTTAAAAGAAGATATAATTAAATTTAGTGTAAAAGCACCAAGTATTGTATCTAAATCTAAACCAGGACAATTTGTAGAAATACGAGTATCTGAAGGAATAGATCCGTTTTTAAGAAGACCAATTAGTATACACAATATAGATAGTGAAAATGGAGTATTAGAATTTATAATTCAATTAAGAGGAAAAGGAACAACATATTTAGCTACTACTAAAGTAGGAGATAAAATGGATATAATTGGTCCATTAGGATATGGTTCATTTGATTATTCAAAAGGAGAAAACTTAGCAATAATTGGTGGGGGAATAGGTGTATTCCCATTATATGAATTAGCTAAACAAGCAAAAAATGCCAACAAAAATGTAACAACATATTTAGGATTTAGAAATAAAGATTTCATAATACTTGAAGATGAATTTAAATCTGTTTCTAATGAGTTAGTACTTGCAACAGATGATGGAAGTTATGGAAAACAAGGTTATGCAATTAATTTCTTAAAAGAAGATATTGAAGCAGGAAAAGTAGATTGTATATATGCATGTGGACCTATGGTGATGTTAAAAGCATTAAGACAATTAGCAATAGAAAAAAATATACCATGTCAATTATCTTTAGAGGAAAATATGGCATGTGGATTAGGATTATGTTTAGGATGTGCTGTTAAAACAGCTGCAAGTTCAAGTGAAGCACCAGAATATGTTCATGTTTGTAAAGCTGGACCAGTATTTGATGCGACATATGTAGAAATATAAATTGAATATTAAAGGAGAATATTATGAATACAAAAATTAATTTTGCAGGTATTGAAATGAAAAATCCAGTAACAGTTGCATCTGGTACATTTGGATATGGTAGAGAAATAAGTGAATTTTATGATTTAAATAAATTAGGAGCAATAATTACAAAAGGTACATCATTAAAACCTAAAAGTGGAAATAAACCATCAAGAGTTACAGAAGTAGCTGGTGGAATGTTAAATAGTATTGGACTTCAAAATCCAGGTGTTGAATATTTTGCTAAAAATGATTTACCATTTTTAAGACAATTTGATACAAAAATAATTGTAAATGCATGTGGTAGCTCAGTAGAAGAATATGTTGAATTATGTACAATATTAAATGAGTTAGATATTGATGGTGTGGAATTAAATGTATCTTGTCCAAATGTTAAAGCAGGATGTATGGCTTTTGGAAGTACAGTAGAAGGTGTTAAACTAGTAACAAGTGAAGTTAAAAAAGTTTTGACTAAAAAACCTTTAATAGTTAAATTAACACCAAATGTAACAGATATTGCAAGTATTGCAAAAGCTGCAGAAGAAGCTGGAGCAGATGGTATATCTTTAATAAATACATTATTAGGAATGAAAATAGATATACATAAAAGAAAACCAGTATTAGCAAATAATACAGGTGGATTATCTGGACCATGTGTAAAACCAGTTGCAGTTAGAATGGTAAATCAAGTAGCAAATGCTGTAAATATTCCAGTACTTGGAATGGGTGGAATTATGAATGGGGAAGACGCAATTGAATTTATGTTAGCTGGTGCTAATGCAGTTTCAATTGGTGCAGGAACTTTTGTAAATCCATATGCAGGACCTATTACTGTTCAAGGTATAGAAGATTATATGAAAAAATATAATATTGAAGATATAAATGATATAGTTGGAACTGTTGAAATGAATTAATTGGTAAAATAAAATAAAAGAAAAACAAAATAAAGAAGTATAATGTAATTAACATAATGCTTCTTTTGTTTTGGGAGATAAGGGTAGAAAAAATGTATTAAAAGTAGTACAATAGATACAAATAGTTGTAATTAGCAATCTATAAGTAATGGAGGTTTTGGAATGAGTGATGAATATATTAAAAGTTTTTATAATAAAGTTTGTAATACACTTGAAGGTGATTACAAAATAATACTAGAGCCTAAAAGAAGTCTTCAAGAAGAATGGATAGAATATGATAATACTAAATGGGAATTAGAAGAAGACATGATCGAGCTGATTCGAAAATTATCTGAAAACAATAAAATGACTTTTGAAGAAAAATTATTAAATATATATAAGTACATTTGTTTAAATTATATTTATGATGATAATGTTTTATATTTTTTTAGAAGAGATATAAGTGACCCTGAAAATATAAAATATATAGCAGTAGACTGGTATGGTAGAATACCAGATAGTAAATGGATTGAAAATAGAAAAAAACACAATAGAAGAATTTGCTATGAATTTAGCAGATTTTATGCAAAAGCTATTAACATGTTATTAGATAATGAAAATATGGAAGCTTTTATGTTAGGAGATAAAGAGAATTTACATTATGTAACAGCACTAGCAGGAAAAGAATACAGCATTATATTAGATTTAGATAATTTTAATAGCATAAAAGATCTTACTAGATTAAAGCTAGGTCTAAGTTTAAAAGGAATAAAAATTTTAGAGGATAATTCTGCTAAAATCACTAATGCTGTTACAGAGTTTAATAAAAATCTAGCAGTAGAATTATCTGAAATAGAAAGTGCTCAATTAGAGAAGGTAGATATATTAGACTATCTATATAAAGTAGTAGATATATTAAAAAAATGCAATTTAGATTCTCAAGGATTTTGTGAATACATACGATCATTAATAGAAAAAGAAGGAATCACAGTAGATAAAATTTGGAAACAGGTTACAAGCTTTCCAGAAAAAAGATATGCTAGATGTTTAGTTTTTGATTTTGAGAAAAATACATATTTACTAGATAGTATAGACCAAACATTAAGTATTTTAGAAATAGAAAAATTGGATAAATCAATATTTATCTTAAAACCAGAAGAAAATGAATATCCATATTTTGGAGGATAATAAATAAAAGAATTTGAAGATAAGAACACCATAACATGATGTATCGTAGTTAATCCATTTTGTAGCACATCTCTAACGGTCAAGCAGAGATGTGTTCTTTTTATTTTTGCTGAGTTACAGCCCAAAGTACATCATTTGACTAAAATCGCAAAAAAATAAAGCACCACTTTAAGTGTATGCTCTATTTTAAATTAGTTAGTATCTGAATTTTCATCAGTTTTTATTGGATCTTCATTAACTACAGTGTTTTCTTCAACAACTTCTGTATTTTCTACTATATCGTTATTTATACTTACTCCATTTGGACCAACATATGTGATACTTTTACTAAATCCAATTATAGGTAAGAATACCCATGGGAAGAATATTAGACCTATAGTAAATCCAATATCTTTTCCAAATGATTTAGCTAACTTGTGAAAAGCATAACATTGTAAAACTGTTAAAGCAATTGAAGATGCACATACAAGCAAGTTAACAACTATAACAGGAATTATAAGTGCTGGATCATTGCTAATTTCAAAAACGAATTCACTCCAAAAAATTAGTGGAAGTAGAATAATAGGCACTAAATACATTAATAAAAACCAAGGTGATACACCTGAAATTTTAAATTGAACATATTGGCTATAGTAAGGAATAAGAGCTTCCCAACCACCTTTACCAGCCTTTTTAAAAGTTTTCCAAGTACCAATTAATTGAATAATAGCTGGTATCATAGAAAGTATAATAATAAATCCAAATATTATAAAAATAATTGAAAATATTGCTAAAACTTCACTTGAGCTATCATAATTATATGATGAATACATAAAAAATCCCCCTTTCAAATAAAATTAATCATATACACATATTATGCCATAAAGTATCAAGAAATACAAGTATATAGATAAGATATACTTAAATAAAAGAAGAAAATTAAATTTTTAAGATATACTAAAAGTTGTTGTAATATATATATTCATTTGATATAATTCGAATAGTATTTTAAAAATATTAGGAGGTTAATCATGGAAGAAAATATAGACAGTGGAAAAGAATGTAAATGTAAATGTGGAAACAATAAGAAAGATGAATTTTTAATAGAACTTTTTAAAACATACCAACCAGTTAAAGATAATTTAATACAAATGTTAAATGAAGTACAAGAACATTATGGTTATGTACCTGGATATGTACAACAAGAGATGGCAGAATTCTTAGGTATGCCATTTGCAGAGATATATGGAGTTGTAACATTTTATTCGAGATTTTCATTAGAGCCTAAAGGGAAATATAATGTATCAATTTGTATGGGAACAGCTTGTTATGTTAAAGGTGCACAAAAAATGTTAGATAGATTAGTAGAAAGATTAGAAATAAATCCAGGGGAAACTTCTGAAAACGGAATGTTTTCAATTGAAGAAACTAGATGTATTGGTGCATGTGGATTAGCTCCTGTATTTACAGTAAATGGAGAAGTTTATGGAAAAGGTACAGTTCAAAAATTAGATACAGTATTAGATGAATTATTTGAAAAAAGCAAGGAGGTTTAATATTAATGAAAACTTTTGAAGATATTAATAAAATAAGAAAAGACAAGAAAAAAGAATTAGATTTAAGAATTAATACTGCAGCAGATACAAGAGAAAAACATATACTTGTTTGTCATGGTACAGGGTGTACATCTGCTAAATCAGATAAAATATTAGAAAACTTTAATAATATATTAAAAGAAAAAAAGATAGATAATGTAAGAGTTATTAAAACAGGATGTTTTGGACTTTGTGCAAAAGGACCAATTGTAATAATTAGGCCAGAAGATACTTTTTATGCAATGGTAACACCAGAAGATTGTTTAGAGATAATTGAAACACATATTGAAAAACAAGAAAAAGTTAAAAGATTACTATGTAAAGATGTTGATGGAACAGTTGTAAATAGATTAGATGAATTGGGATTTTATAAAAAACAAAAAAGAATAGCACTTAAAAACTGTGGTGTTATAAATCCAGAAGAAATAGAAGAATACATTGCTTTTGATGGATATTTAGCATTAGAAAAAATATTAAAAGAAGCAAATCCAGATAATATAATAAACACAATAAAAGAATCTGGACTTCGTGGTCGTGGTGGAGCAGGTTTCCCAACAGGTATGAAATGGGAATTTACCAAAAATGCAGTTGATGAACAAAAATATGTAGTTTGTAATGCTGATGAAGGTGATCCAGGTGCATTTATAGATAGAAGTATATTGGAAGGAGATCCTCATACAATATTAGAAGCAATGGCAATAGCTGGATATGCAATAGGAGCTAATAAAGGATATATATATGTTAGAGCAGAATATCCAATAGCAGTAGATAGATTAAGAATAGCTATAAATCAAGCAAAAGAATATGGAGTGTTAGGTAACAATATTTTTGGAACAGAATTTTCTTTCGATATTGAAATAAGATTAGGAGCAGGAGCTTTTGTTTGTGGTGAAGAAACAGCGTTGTTAGAATCAATAGAAGGAAGACGTGGACAACCAAGATTAAAACCGCCATTTCCAGCAAATAAAGGATTATGGGGGAAACCTACTTTAATTAATAATGTTGAAACATATGCAAATATAACTCAAATAATATTAAATGGAAGTAGTTGGTATTCTTCAATTGGTACTGAAAAATCTAAAGGAACAAAAGTATTTGCATTAGGTGGAAATGTGAATAATATTGGATTAGTAGAAGTGCCTATGGGAACAACTTTAAGAGAAATAGTATTTGAAATAGGTGGAGGAATACCAAATAAAAGAGAATTTAAAGCAGCTCAAACAGGTGGTCCTTCAGGTGGATGTATACCTACAGAACATTTAGATACACCAATAGATTATGAATCATTAAAAGAAATAGGGTCAATGATGGGATCAGGTGGACTTATTGTAATGGATGATACAAAATGTATGGTAGGAATTTCTAAATTCTATTTAGATTTCACTGTAAGTGAAAGCTGTGGTAAATGTACACCTTGCAGAATTGGTACAAAAAGAATGCATGAAATACTTGAAAAGATATGTGAAGGAAATGGAAAACTTGAAGATATAGAAAAATTAGAAAAACTTTCTGTTAATATAATTCGTTCGAGTGTATGCGGATTAGGGCAAACAGCACCAAACCCAGTTTTAAGCACTTTAAAATATTTTAGAGATGAATATATTGAACATTGTGTAGAAAAAAATTGTAGAGCTATGGAATGTAAAGCACTTAGTAAAATAGTAATAATTCCTGAAAAATGTAAAGCATGTGGTCTATGTCAAAAAACATGCCCAGTTGATGCAATAATTGGAGAAAAAAGAGAATTAAGAGTTATAGATCAAGAAAAATGTATTAAATGTGGTACTTGTATTCCAAGTTGTCCATTTAAAGCAATCGGAAATTAATTTAGGTAGGAGGAAAAATCTAATGGAAAACGAAATGATTACACTTAAAATAGACAATAAAGAAGTAGTAGTACCTAAGGGAACAACTGTACTTCAAGCAGCAAAAAAAGCAGGAATAGATATACCAACACTATGTTTCTTAAAGGAGATAAATGAAGTTGGAGATTGTAGAATGTGTATTGTTGAAGTTGAAGGAAGAAGAGGATTTGCAACTTCATGTGTCCAAAAAGCAGAAGAGGGAATGGTTGTAAGAACAAATACAACTGATATAATTGAATCAAGAAGAGTTATACTGGATTTAATTATATCTAATCACAACAGAGATTGTTTAACTTGTATACGTTCAGGTAATTGTGAATTACAAAACTTAGCAACTAAATTTAATATAAATAAAATAGAATTTGAAGGTTCTAGAAATGAATATGAAATAGATGATTTATCTCCATCTGTTGTAAGAGATTTTAGTAAATGTATATTATGTAGAAGATGTGTTGCAACTTGTAAAAATGTTCAACAAGTAGGAAGTATTGATACAGTAAATAGAGGTTTTGAAGCATGTGTATCAACAGCAGAAAATAAAAGTTTGAAAGATGTTAATTGTACATATTGCGGGCAATGTATTCAATCTTGTCCAGTTGGAGCATTACATGAAAAAGAAACAACAAATGAACTATGGAAAAAATTAAAAGATAAAGAGACATATGTTGTAGTACAAACAGCACCAGCAGTTAGAGCAGCACTTGGTGAAGAATTCGGAATGGAAATAGGGTCAAATGTTACTGGTAAAATGGTAACAGCTTTAAAATCTTTAGGGTTTGATAAAGTATTTGATACAAATACAGGTGCAGATTTTACAATAATGGAAGAAGCAAATGAATTCGTAGAAAGAGTAACAAAAGGTGGAGTATTACCAATGATTACATCATGTAGTCCAGGTTGGGTAAGATTTATAGAAATGAATTATCCAGAGTTATTACCACATCTATCTACTTGTAAATCTCCTCATCAAATGTTTGGTGCAGTATTAAAAACATATTACGCAAAACAAGAAAACATAGATCCTAAAAATATGTATACAGTATCTGTAATGCCATGCGTTGCCAAAAAATCTGAAAGTCAAAGACAAGAAATGAATGTAGACGGATTAAATGATGTAGATAATGTTATAACAACACGAGAATTAGCTAGGATGATCAAAGAAGCTAATATAGATTTTGTAAATATTCCAGATTCTGAATTTGATATTCCGATGGGAGAAGCAAGTGGTGCAGCAGCAATATTTGGAACTACAGGTGGAGTTATGGAAGCAGCACTTAGAACAGCACAAGATACTTTAACAGGTAAAGATTTAGATAAAATAGATTTTGAAGCTGTAAGAGGTGGAAAAGGTATTAAATCTGCAAAAGTAAACATTAATAATACTGAAATAAATGTAAGAGTAGCAAGTGGACTGGGAAATGCCAAAAAAATATTAGAAGAAATTAAATCTGGTAAAGCAGATTATCAATTTGTAGAAATAATGGCATGTCCTGGTGGATGTATAATGGGGGGAGGTCAACCTATTAAAACTTCTCAAGTACGAGAAGCAGTCGATGTAAGAGCTTTAAGGGCAAATTGTTTATATAGTATTGATGAAAAAAGTATAGTTAGAAAATCTCATGAGAATCCAACTATTAAAAAAATATATAAAGAGTATTTAGAAAAACCAGGAAGTCACATGGCACATAAATTATTACATACTCATTATGCTAAAAAAGAAAAATACACAGATTAATATATAATAAATAAATAAATAGATATAAAAACAAATAAAAACCGCAAAATAATGCGGTTTCTTTTTATTTTTTTTCAGGTTCATTTTTAGCTGATCCTTTTTTCATTGGATTGTCATTAGGACAATCAGAAGGATTAGTATTTTTATTCCCTTTTTTATTTTTAGCCATTTTTGCACCTCCATTTTAAGTGTTTATATAATTATTTCCAAATATATGTGTTTTATACATATAAAAATATTAAAAAATGCATATGGAAATCCTTAAAAAGTACACATCATAATTTATTAGAAAGCAAGAAGGTTTTGATTTAAGAGATATAATATAAAAATAAAGGGATTTGGGAATTAGATATTTTAAATGATATAATACATAAATATATTAAAATGTATTGACATAACGAGGTATTTTATCATATACTATTAACATAAATAAAAACAATAAAAAGACAAAGTAAAATAAAGGTTACTTAAAGAGAGAGTTGGTATTAGCTGTAAACTGACTTAAGAAAACATATTTGAAAAACTACCTTTTTAGTTTCTAGTAAAACTAGACGATAATTACGTTATAATTTGAATTAAGTAAAAAATAGGATGGAACCGTGTAATATACACTCCTATGGGTAACAATAATACTCATATGGAGTGTTTTTGTATTTTATAATAGAAAAGGAGAAATGTTATGATTAAAATTAGTTTAAAAGATGGAAATGTATTGGAATTTAAAAAAGGAACATCAGTAATTGAAATTGCTAAAAGTATAAGTGAAGGTTTAGCAAGAGTTGCAACATGTGCTGAAATAAATGGAGAAATAGTTGATTTAAGATATGAAGTAAATGAAGATTCAAGTCTAGTAATACATACTTTTGAATCAAGTTTAGATGGTAAAAAAGCCTATTGGCATACAAGTTCACACATACTTGCCGAAGCTGTAAAAAGATTATTTCCAGAGGCTAAATTAGCAATAGGTCCAGCAATAGATGAGGGATTCTATTATGATTTCGATATAGAAAAACCATTTAGTGATGAAGATAAAACTAAAATAGAAGCTGAAATGAAAAAAATAATAAAAGAAAATAATAAAATAGAAAAATTCGTATTACCTAAAAATGAAGCACTTAAATTAATGGGAAATGAACCATATAAAATAGAATTAATTAATGAATTAGAAGATGGGGAAGAAATTAGTTTCTATAAACAAGGAGAGTTTACAGATTTATGTGCAGGGCCTCATTTAGAAAGTACTGGTAAAATTAAAAGTATTAAAATATTATCTTCTTCTGGTGCTTATTGGAGAGGTAATGAAAAAAATAAAATGCTTCAAAGAATCTATGCAATTAGTTTTCCTAAGGCTAGTCAATTAGATGAATATATTAATATGTTAGAAGAAGCAAGAAGTAGAGATCATAATAAATTAGGAAGAGAATTAGAGTTGTTTACAACAGTTCCAGAAATAGGTCAAGGATTACCAGTTTTACTACCAAAAGGAAGTACAATAATTCAAACATTACAAAGATTTGTTGAAGATGAAGAAAGAAAAAGGGGATATCAATTAACAAAAACTCCTTTGATGGCAAAATCGGATTTATATAAAATTTCTGGACACTGGGATCATTATAGAGATGGAATGTTTATAATGGGGGATGAAGAAAGTGATGAAGAATTATTTGCATTAAGACCTATGACATGTCCATTCCAATTTATGGCATATAAAAATAGACAAAGAAGTTATAGAGATTTACCACTTAGATATAATGAAACTTCTACTTTATTTAGAAATGAAGAATCTGGTGAGATGCATGGATTGATAAGAGTAAGACAATTTACAATATCAGAAGGACATTTAGCAGTTAGAATAGATCAATTAGAAGATGAAATAAAAGGTTGTGTAGAACTTGTAAACTATTTCATGAATATATTAGGATTACAAGATGACATATCATTTAGATTCTCAAAATGGGATCCAAATAATCGTGAAAAATATTTAGGTGATGAAAAAGATTGGGAATATGCTCAAGCTTCACTTAAAAACATTTTAGATCATTTAAATATCAATTATTATGAAGCAGAAGGTGAAGCAGCATTTTATGGACCTAAATTAGATATACAATGTAAAAACGTATGGGGGAAAGAAGATACAATAATTACTATACAAGTAGACTTCCAACTAGCTGAAAGATTTGACATGACATATATAGATAAAGAAGGGAATAAAGTAAGACCTGTTGTAATTCATAGAACTTCTTTAGGGTGTTATGAAAGAACATTAGCTATATTAATTGAAAAATATGCAGGAGCTTTCCCAACTTGGATCGCACCAATTCAAGTTAAAATATTACCTATTGGAGAAAATCAAATCGAGTATGCAGATAAATTATTTACTAAATTAAGAGATTTAGGAATAAGAGTTGAATTTGATGATTCATCAGAAAAAATTGGGTATAAAATAAGAAAAGCTCAATTAGAAAAAGTACCATATATGTTAGTTATTGGTGAAAAAGAAGTTCAAGAAAATAAAGTTGCAATTCGTTCAAGAAAAAATGGAGATGAAGGTGCAATTAGTGTAGAAGAGTTTATAAAAAAAATACAAAAAGAAATCGAAGAAAAAATCAGATAATTAGGAGGAAAATAAATGAAATTAGGAATAGTAGGACTTCCAAATGTAGGGAAGAGTACACTTTTTAATAGTATAACAAAAGCAGGAGCAGAATGTGCAAATTATCCATTTTGTACAATAGAACCAAATGTTGGAGTTGTTCCAGTACCAGATGAAAGACTAGGAGTCTTAACAGAAATGAACAATGCTAAAAAAACAATAAATGCGGTAATTGAATTTGTAGATATTGCAGGACTTGTAAGAGGAGCAAGTAAAGGTGAAGGATTAGGAAACAAATTCTTATCACATATAAGAGAAGTAGATAGTATAGTTCAAGTAGTTAGATGTTTTGAAGATGAAAATGTAGTACATGTTGATGGTTCAGTTGATCCAATAAGAGATATTGAAACAATTAATTTAGAATTAATATTTTCAGATATAGAAATA
Organism: uncultured Clostridium sp.; assembly: GCA_964371215.1. Taxonomy (GTDB): domain Bacteria; phylum Bacillota; class Clostridia; order TANB77; family CAG-508; genus CAG-269. Next base: position 11,819 of record CAYJKU010000014.1, on the reverse strand, counting down.
GTTGGAAAAAGATTAGAAAAAGCAAGAAAAAATTTAAAATCAGATAAAAAATATCAAGAAGAAATAACTGTACTTGAAAAAATATTAAAAGTTTTAGAAGATGGAAAATCTGCAAGAACAATAGATTTTTCAGATGATGAACAAATATTAGTAAAAGAAATGTTTTTACTTACAACTAAACCAATCTTATATATAACTAATGTATCTGAAGGTCAATTAGATGATACAGATAATGATGAATTAGTAAACAAAGTAAGAGAATATGCAAAACAAGAAAATGCAGAAGTAGTTCCATTATGTGTTAAAATAGAAGAAGAATTATCTACATTAGAAGATGAAGATAAAAAAGAAATGTTAGATGCATTGGGGCTAGAAGAATCTGGATTAGATAAAGTTATTAAAATGAGTTATAGTTTATTAGGATTAATGTCATTCATAACTGCTGGTGAACAAGAAGTTAGAGCTTGGACTATTAAAAAAGGAACTAAAGCTCCAGCAGCTGCTGGTAAAATCCACTCAGATATCGAAAGAGGATTCATTAGAGCTGAAATAGTATCATATGATGATTTAATGAGAGAAGGAAATATGGTTGCAGCAAAAGAAAAAGGATTAGTAAGACAAGAAGGAAAAGAATATATAATGCAAGATGGAGATATTGTTCTATTTAAATTTAATGTGTAATATTTTTGTAAATTACTTGTAATATAATTGTTAAAAAAAATTGAATATTTTATCTTGACATATTTTTAAATTAAAGTTAAAATATTTATAAACAAATGTAAAATATAAATTATTATTTTAAGAATAAAATTTAATATTTAATAAATAATAATAATATATGTAATTTTAAAGGAGAGAATAATGAAAACAACAAATTTAATTAAAATAAGTTTAATAATAATAATGATGGTGAGTATAATAACACTTCTAGCAACTGAAATTTATGCTGTTGATAGTGGTTGGGATATAATTGAAAATACAACAACTGATTCAAATACAACTACAGAAGAAAATACATCAACAGATAATACAACAACTAATGAATCGGAAAATATGAGTAATACTGCAGCAAGTACATTAAATAGTTTGTCAAATACTTCAAACTCAAGTAGTACTAGCACATATAATAATGTATCAGCAGAATCAACTGAATTACCAGATACAGGATTAGAAAGTGCTATTCCAGTAGTAGTTTTAGCAGTAGTTTTTGCTATATCAGCAATATTTGCTTATAAAAAAATTAAAGAATATTCAAATATATAATAAATAAAGAAAAAACCTTTTTAGGTTTTTTTTGCTTTTATAATGATTCTCATATTATTATAATTATTACAAGTTATAAGTGTTAGTTCAGGTTCTTCAGAATTAGCAGATAATGGCTCCAAATTATTAGGAGAAACTTCGTAATTTAAATATACAATATAAGAATGTTGAATATTATTAATATCCGTTAAATAAATTATATCACCAATATTTAATTTAGGTATATTACTAAAGAGAAGTCCATTATCATAGTTATGACCAGCTATACAAATATTGTAATCATTTTCTAAACTAGTTCCAGATAATCTTGCTGGAGCTAGTTTTAAATTTTTATCAGATAAAAAATTAAAAACAGGATATTCTAAATCTATAGATGGAATTTGAATGATACAAAAAATTTCATCACCTTTAATAAATGAGGTATTAGTATACTGAGAATATACTTTAGAAATAGTATAATTACTTAAAATTAGATTAGATATTTTTTCGTTTTCTTGTAAGGAAACATAGGAAGAAAATATATAAAATAATATTATTAATAAAAGTATTGAAGAAATAAGAAATTGAAAAATTGAAATACGAAAGACAGTTTTATTAAATTTACTAGTTTTCATTTGAAGAATTTGATTCATAATATAATACCTACTTAAATTAATATAATATTAGTATAATCAGAAAAGAATATAATATTAAGTATTTCGAAAAATGTAAAAAAATAGTATTTTAAATATATATATTTAAATAAATTTATGATAATATATTAAAAACATAATATATTGGAGGAATTTATGAAAGTATTATTTGCTACAGGAAATATATCTAAATTAAAAAGATTTTCAGAAAAATTTAAAGAAAATGGAATTGATTTAATATCTATAAAAAATTTAGATTTTGAATTAACTATTGATGAAAATGGTAAAACAGCATTAGAAAATGCGTTACTTAAAGCAAAACCATATTATGATAAAACAGGGTTAATAACAATAGGGATGGATGACACTTTATATATAGAAGAATTACCAGAAGAACTCCAACCAGGAACACATGTTAGAAGAGTAAATGGAAAACATTTGTTAGATGATGAATTGTTAAATCATTATATAAATTTAGCAAAACAATATGGTGGAAAACTCACAGCTAAATGGGTGTATGGATTAGTTGTATATGTTGGAGATAATAAGTATTATGAATATACATGGAGTAGAGAAAACTTTTATTTTGTTGACAAGCCATCTGAAAAATCTAATCCAAATTATCCATTAAATTCAATTACAATTATTCCAGAATATAATAAATATTTAACTGATTTAACAGAAGAAGAAAGAAAAAATAGTAAAAATGTGAATGATAATGATGTTATTAATTTCATGTTAGATATACTAAAAGGAATAAATGAAAATTCGAAATAAAAAAAGATAATAAATATATATTTCTAAATTATAAATATATAAGAAAACAAAATTTACATAATCTCATATAATATATAAAAGACTTAAAAGGAGGGATATGTAAAATTTGGAATTTAAAAATTTAAAAATTGGTTTTGTACTTACAGGATCATTTTGCACTTTTAGCAAAGTGATTCCAATTATCGAAGAATTAATTGAATTAGGAGCAGACGTGTTGCCGATAATGTCTTTTAACTCATATAATCTTGATACAAAATTTGGTAAGGCAGAAGAACATATATTAAAAATAGAAGAAATAACAGGGAAAAAAATAATTCATACAATAGTAGATAGTGAACCAATAGGACCTAAAAGATTAACAGATATAATGGTTATTGCTCCTTGTTCTGGTAATACTATATCTAAACTTGCAAATGATATAATTGATACACCAGCTACTATGTCAGCAAAATCACATTTAAGAAACAATTTACCACTTGTAATAGCACCATCGACAAATAATGGGTTAAGTGGAAATGCAGAAAACATTGGTAAATTATTAAATAGAAAAAATTATTATTTTGTACCATATAGACAAGATAATCCAATAACTAAACCTAGAAGTATTGTATTTGACTCTACTTATGTAATTAAAACAATAGAATTTGCCATGAAAAAAGAGCAAATAAGTCCTATATTATTAGGATAAGGGAAAGGCCATAGAGTTATGGTCTTTCTATATAAATAATAGTTATTAATTTTTTTATGTATAATAAGATATTTTTAGAATATAATACAATTATAATATTTTGACAATTAAATACAAATATGATATAATATGTATATGAATGTCAAGAAAGAAGGTGATTGTATGAATAAAAAAGAATTAATATTAAATCTTGCAAAAAACAATAATAATATTTTATTAGTTAAAGATTTAGAAAAAAATAATATACATAGACAATATCTTAAAGAATTAGTAGATGAAGGAATCTTAACATGGGTTTCTAAAGGAATGTATAGTTTAGATAATACAGATGTTAATGAATTTTATATTTTTGCAGAACAATATAAAAGTGGGATTTTTTCACATGCCACAGCATTATATTTATACAATCTAACAGATAGAACACCATTTAATTTTGATATGACATTTACAAATAGAGTTAGAATAAATAATGATTTAGTAATAGGACATTATTGTAAAGAAGAAAATCATTTATTAGGACAAATAGATTTTGAAATTGAACCAAATTTATTTATAAAAGTATATAACATTGAAAGAACAATTTGTGATATAATCAAAGATAAAAACAAGATAGATATACAAATTTTTAATAATATGATGAAAGAAATAGTTAAAAGAAAAATAGATTTTAATTTATTACATGAATATAGCAAAAAATTAAGAATAGAGAAAAAAGTGAGAGAATATATGGAGGTACTATTTTGATAAAAAATAAGATGAGTTTTAAAGCAATAATAAATAATATGGCAAAAGATAACAAAATATCTGCACAATCTGTTTTACAGACATATATGTTAGAAAGATTTTTAGAAAGAATAGCAATATCTAAATATAAGCAAAACTTTATATTAAAAGGTCGGAATGCTAATTGGAGCAATTCTTGGAATAGATAGTAGAACAACAATGGATATGGATACAACAATAAAAGGTTTAGAACTTACAGAAGAAAACCTACTAAATATAATGAATGAAATAATTTTAATTGATTTAGATGATGAAATAACATTTAAAATTAACAGAGTTGAAGAGATTAGAGAAAAAGATGATTATGCAGGTTTTAGATGTACATTAGAAGCAAATTATGCCAAATCAATGCCAGTTATTATGAAAATAGATATAACAACAGGTGATATGATTACATATAAAGAAATAAATTATAAGTTTGAATTAATGCTTGAGAAAAGGAAAATAGATATTTGGGCATATAATCTTGAAACAATACTAGCTGAGAAGTTTGAGACAGTTATTTCAAGAGGTGTACTAACTACAAGAATAAGAGATTATTATGATATATATATGATATTAAATACACAAAATAAAAATATTAATTTTAAAATATTAAATGATGCTATTAAATTAACATTTGAACATAGAGAAACAATACATTTGTTACCAGAAGTATCAGAAATTTTGGGTAAAATAGAAGAAGATACAAATTTAAAGAATCTATGGACAAATTATCAAAAAGCAAATTTTTATGCTAAAGAAATTGATTTTGATGAATTAATTGTGTCATTAAATTCAATTTGTAATATTTTACAGGATTAGTTTATATTAATATTGACTAAAAATGTTAATAATATTATAATATGATAAATAAAAAACTAAGGAGAAATTATGAAAAATGAAGGAAACAAAAAACATTTAAATAATAATGGGATAACTCTTATTGCATTAGTTATTACAATTATTGTTCTACTAATATTAGCAGGTGTTAGTATAGCTTTATTAACAGGAGAAAATGGAATACTAAACCAAGCTAATATTGCGCGAGAAGAAAATGAAATAGCAGCAGAAAAAGAAAAAATAGAATTACTTTATCAAGATTGGTTAATAGAAGAGTATAAAGGAACTTCTGTATCAGACTTTGTTGAGGCAAAAGTACTTAGTAGAGAAATCGAAGATACACAAGAAGCACGAAATGAATTAACAAATTATATAATGTCAAAGGTAGAATTACCAAAAGTAGTAGAAAATATTCCTGCAAATGCAGAACCTATAACAGCCTTTTCGCAAACAGAAAACATTAAAATACAAGACGAATATAAAAATATAATAGTAATACCTGCAGGATTTGGATTAGCGGCAGATTCAGGAACAGATGTAACCAAAGGAATTGTAATAGAAGATGCAAAAAGTGGAAATCAGTTTGTTTGGATTCCAGTTAACAAAATAAATGATGGAACAGAAAATGGACAAACTATATTATTATCAAGATATGAATTTGATGAAAATGGAACAGCTACGCCTAAAGGATTAACTGATGATATTAATAGTGCTAATAGTTATAATGAATCATATCCTGGTGGAGATAATGTAGAATACTTTGAAGAACAAACAAATACATTAGGAAACGCGGTAGCAGAGAATCTAAATGATTTTATTGAAAAAACAATAACTGCTGGGGGCTATTATATTGGAAGATATGAATCAGGCAACAATGGAAGTGGAACGGTAATTATAAATAAAAATGCTAGCGCTTATGTAGGTATAAGTCAAGTACAAGCATCAGAAAAATCAATTAAAATGTATGAAAGTGAAACAAAATATTCTAGTGACTTAATTAATTCATTAGCATGGGATACTGCATTAGTATATATCCAAACTTTTAGTAATATTAATAATTATTCACAAAAGACTTCTACAGGATCTGATGAAGAAATTTTAAAAATTGAAAATATGTTAGGTGGCAAGTTTGAATGGAGTACAGAAACCTCATCAGAAACTGATGGATTTTATAATTATCCAAGTACTCATAGGGGAACTAGTGGTGGAGAAACAGCTAGTTACAGATTTTCAGATATGAATAATTCTTTATCTAACAATATCGCATTTCGTACAATATTATATATTTTAAATTAAATTAAATATTGACAAAAAGATACATAAATATATAGATATGTATTTAATTGTCAAAATGACACCAAATATAGTAAATAACTATATTTGGTGTCATTTTTGTTTTTAATTGGAATATATTGACATTCTTTAGAATTACTAGTAAAGTTAAAATATATAATTTTAAAGGAGGAATCGCACATGTCTAAGATAATTATTAACATGTCAAAAACTCGGGAAAATACTATAGGTGTACCATTAGAAATCGAAGTAATATTTCCAAATGAAATGCAAGTAGATAAAGTAACTGCATATTTCAATTATGAAGGACAATCTACAAATATTGTTCAAGAATTTAAGAAAATGGAAGAAAACATTTTCAAAGGTGAATTAACATTTTATGAGATTGGTAAAATATATTTTCATTTTGCCGTAATGGTTAATGGAGAATATAAAACATTAAAGAACAATCCTCAATCAGGTGAACCAATGTTATCATATCCACAAGAACATTACCCATATTGGCCAATACTAATAACCAATCAAATATCTGAAACAGCCACACAAATGCATGATAAAATTGGATATCAACTCTTTGTAGATAGATTTTGTCGTGAAAGTGAATATGAGGAAAAAAATCCTAATAGAAATGTAAACATATGGGGAAATATACCATATTGGCAAGAAGACATAAATGGAATGTTTCATTGTAATGATTTTTATGGTGGAAATTTAAAAGGAATTAAAAGTAAATTAGAATACATAAAATCACTAGGTGTAGATATTGTATACATGTCTCCAATAAACTTAAGTAATCTTAGATATGATAGATATGCATCATCAGATCATTTTAAAATTGATCCAGCTGTTGGAACATTTGAAGATTTAGCAGAATTATATGAAGAGACAAAACGGTTAGATATGAAATTAGTGTTAGATATTGCATTAAATCATTGTCATTCAGATAATCATATTTTTAAAGAAGCTTTGAATGATCCTAATTCTCAATATAGAGATTGGTTTTATTTCGATAACCATAATAATTATAGTTACTGGTTTGGAATGTTCAAAGATATGCCAATTTTCAACCAATATTCTGAAGGTCTACAATCATATATATATGGTGAAAATTCAGTTATTAGTTTATTTGCTAACTATGTAGATGGTTTTAGATTAGATGTTGCAGAAGAATTAAAAGATTTTTTCTTAATAGGAATTAAACAAAGAGCTGAAATGTACAAAAAGTTTATTGTATATGGAGAATATTGGCATGTGCCAAGTCTAAGTATATTAGGCAAAGGATTGGATTCTTTTACAAACTATGTATATTCAAATGCTATATTAAAATACATAGTATTTGGAGATTATCAATTCCTTAAAGGCAAAGTAAATGAACTTCAATATACACTACCATTTGCAGTTTTAAATTCTAGTTTTATATCACTAGATACTCATGATACAATGAGAGTTCTTACATTATTAACTCCTAAATTTATTAAGTTACTGCGTGAATCACCATATGATTTTATATGGGACATTGATAAAGCTATGTCTACATGGCATAAGTATATTAATGGTAATTTGTTTTTTGACACTTATGCATTTCGCTTATTTGCATCACAGAATATGCAAATAGAAAAAGAACAATATATGCAAGCAGTACAAAAATTAAAAATAGCGGCATTAATACAATATTTCTTACCAGGAGTTCCATGCATATATTATGGTACTGAAGCAGGAGTTGTAGGATTTAAAGATCCATTTAATAGAACTTGTTATCCATGGGGAAATGAAGATAATGACTTAATTAAATTTTATTCTAAACTAGGAGCGTTTAGGAAAACTTTTAAAAGTGATATGTGTAAAATAGAGTTTCTTGAATCATACAATAATATTATTGTTTTCAAAAGATTTAATAAATACAATACAGTTATTGTAGCAATAAACAGATCAGAAGAAATAGTAGATATTAATCTTACTAAATATATAGATGATAATAAAGAATACATCATATTTAGTATAAATGAGTCTACAGAAAAGAAATTAAATTCATTTGGAGGTATATCAATTATCTTAAAAGATAAATAAGAGGAGGGGAGAAATCCCCTTCTTTTATTTGAATAAAAACGAACATTTTTTCGTATTTATTATTGACATTCAAATTATATTAATATATAATCAACCCAACAAAAGAACAAATGTTCTTAAAAGGAGGATGAAATGAAATATTTAAATTTAATAAAAAACAATAAGATGATAGTAGTATTTATACTTGTAATATTATTATCTACAATAGTAATTACAAGTAGCAGTTTTTCAAAATCAGAGTTAATATTAAAATCAACTTATATCTTAGAAGGAGATACTTTATGGAGTATTGCTGAATATGAATTAAAACATAATCCATATTTTAAAGGGAAAGATATTAGAGAAGTAATAAGTGAAATTAAAAAAATAAATGGTATTAAAAGTGCAAATTTACAAATTGGACAAGAGATATTTGTACCAGAAATATAAAAAAAAGATTAGACTATTTTAATATAAATAATCTAATCTTTTTTGTTACATAGTTGAAAGAGGATTACTTTCAACAGCATTTCTAACCTGATCATTACTTACATGTGTATATATTTCAGTAGTTGAAATACTCTCATGTCCTAAAAGCTCTTGTAAAGCCCTAATATCTACTTGTCCATATTGATACATTAATGTTGCAGCTGTATGTCTTAATTTATGGACAGAGTATTTTTTACTATCTAATCCAGCAGCTTCTAAATGTCTATTAACAATATATTCTACAGTTCTATTACCAATCCTAGTTTTTCTCTCACTAAGAAATAAAGCCTTTTCAGAATATTTTTTATCATGTTTGACACCTTCCTTAGGTCTTTCATTTAAATACGCTCTAATCGCATTTACACAAGCCTTATTTAAATATATAGTTCTTTCTTTATTACCTTTACCAATTACATTCAGTTTATGATCACTAAAATCTATATCTAATATATTAATTGCCACTAATTCAGATAAACGCATACCACAATTTAAAAATAGGGTAATTATAGCATAATCTCTAGTATAGTTCCTATTATCTTCATTAGAAGCGATATTAAGCAATTTTTTACTATCATCTAATGATAAGTATTTAGGAAGTCTTTTATCTAATTTAGGTGTTTCTAAATCCTGAGCAGGGTTGATATCTATAAGTTTCTCTTTTTTGCAAAGATATTTAAAAAATATTCTTATTGTAGAAACTTTACGAGCTCTAGTAGCTGCTTTGCTTTTATGGTAAATAGTCAAATGTGAAAGAAAAGCATGAATATCATCTAATGTAATTCTTTTGATTGTATTAATACTAACATCTTTAATATCTATAGCAGATAATTCTTGTTCAGAGGATAGGTTAAAGTGTAGTTTAATAAACCTTAAAAATACATTTAAGTCATAATTATATTCTTTAACACTATTAGGTGATTTATTTAATATGGTTATAGAATAATCTAAAAAAGAATTTAGGAAATCTGGGTTTTTATCTCTATTAATCATATGTGTCTCCTTAGTAATTTATTTATATAGATATTACCACAAAGGAATAGAAAAATCAAAGAAAATTTTGTGCAATGTTTATAATTTAATAAAATATCTAAAAAAACCAATTATCAGTTAGTAATAAGAGGGAGGAGGGGGAGTGTGTCAAAACTAGGAATAATACAATAAATTAAAAATGTAATTTTATATAATCTTAAAATAATTTTAATTTTAGCATTTTAATCAGATTATGTATAATGAAAAATAAAATAAATTAAACTAAAAAATAAAAATTAATTTTTAAATCAAATTTAGAAATTTATAAATTTGGAAATTTGATAATTAAATATGTTTTAAAACTAAAAATTTTCAATTTTGAAACTTAAATAAATTTTATACAAATAATATAATTTAATAGTATTTTATAAAGCATCAAAATCGTTTTAAAACTGTTTAAATTTAAAAGTGGTATAATGTATATACTAACTGTTAAAATTCTAATTATATTGTTTGTAAAAATATCTATAAAAATCTTGAAAATACTGATATATAAGCTTTTTAATAGATACATAAAATAAGTTAAAAAACAGGCAAAAAAGCGACGCACGAGAATCGATTTTAAGCCGTTTTAATATTTAACCCTTATAGTATGTTGTCTTGAAAATGGCTTGTATGAAGGCTTTGGGGGATTTATAAAAATAATTAAAAAAATATTAAAAAAAATTTAATAAATAAAAAAGATTAATAAGAAATTAAATTAAAGTTAAAATATATAAACTAATATATATACATGAATATATATTAAAAATCTCTTAAAAGCGATTTTAAGAGTGAAATAATATTCATGTTATATAGTTAACTAGAGAGAGTAAATTAGTTTTAAAAAACAGTCTGAAGTGTAGTTGTTATAAGGGATTTGAATGATTTAGCTGTAGTAATTGTTTTACCTCCACTCTTATTCGCAAAACTTACATTTTGCGCAATGTTGTATTTCGGAATAATATCTTTCTTGTGTATACTCTCCTCTATTCTCTTCTTATATAAAATAAAAAACCAAAGCTTTCTAACTTTGATTTTTTAAATAATCTATTTGTTCTTTAAATATATTCTCTTCCCAATTTGAAAATGTAAATTCTGGATTTTTATTTTTAACTTCTTTTTCTAACTTATCAATAGAAAAATATTTTACTTCACTTACTTCTTTTTTTTGTAAAATATAATTATTTCCTAAATCAACAATATTAATAATATAATTATAAATATAAGTATGGATTTTAGAATTTTTAACAATATTAATTAAGTTTAAGTCTTTTTCTAAAATATCTAATCCTATTTCCTCTTTCACTTCTCTTATAATTCCTTGTTCTGGAGTTTCGCCTGTATTTACATGTCCCCCTGTTTTAGCCCATTTGTTTGGATTTGTTTTTTTATGGTTAGATCTTTTTTGCAGTAAAAGCTCTTTATCTTGATTTATAATCCAAATATATCCCCTATTTTATCTTTTTAACATATTCTTCCATTTTAACTATAAATTCTTCATTGTTTTTTGTTTCAGTCATTTTATTTATAACATTTTCAGTTATTTCAGATATTGGCATATTATTCATAGCTCTTCTTAAAGCAAAAACAACATCTTTTTCTTTTTTAGTTAATAATAAGTCTTCTCTTCTAGTTCCAGATTTGTTTATATCTATTGCTGGGAATATTCTTCTTTCAGACATTTTTCTATCTAAATGAACTTCCATGTTACCAGTACCTTTAAATTCTTCAAATATAACATCATCCATCCTACTCCCTGTTTCAACTAATGCAGTTGCAAGTATAGTTAAACTTCCACCAAATTCGATATTTCTAGCAGCTCCAAAGAATTTTTTAGGTTTATGTAATGCAGCTGGGTCTATACCTCCAGATAAAGTTCTTCCAGATGATGGAATAACTAGATTATATGCTCTTGTAAGTCTTGTAATACTATCTAGTAATATAACAACATCTTTTCCATGTTCTACTACCCTTTTAGCTCTTTCTAATACCATTTCAGCTACTTTAACATGATT
>CAYJKU010000013.1:0-32702 GCA_964371215.1 uncultured Clostridium sp. | reverse complement strand
ACTTATTGCTGCTTCCTTCCGGACCTGACAAGGTTCATAGGTCTTTATTGAATTCTCTCCATACAAAGATTAGTTAATACTTTTGGTATTATATAGCAAATTAGTTCTTTTTTCAAGTGTTTTATACAATTTTATTATCTACTTTTATTACTTATTAAAGAATTTAAAAAACACCAACAATATAATTGGTATTTTCTCTATTATGGTAATATTTTTGTTATTTATTTAATTATCTGTATTTTTCAATTTCAAGTTGTTTTTCATTAATTTATTAAATTTTCAACTTTTTTATTTCTTCAATATCTAATTCTGTTAATCTAGCTATTTCTTCAATTTTGTATTTTTCGCTTAATAACTTTTTAGCGACTTTTATTTTTCCATTTTTTAAACCTTCAGCACGGCCTTCTGTTCTACCTTCTTCTTTTGTTGCAAATATTAAATCATTTAGATTTCTTTCATCATCTTCTTCTTTTGTCATTATTTCAATTATTTCTTCATTCTTTGCTAGTTCTTCTATTTTCTCAAATGCTTTTTTTATTTGTTTATTTTTTTCCATAACCTCTTTTATTTCCTCCACATTCTCACATCTTATTGCTTCAATCCACTGGTCTAACTTTTTATTCAAATCTGGTCTTAATTTTTTAAAATTTGGTAATTCTATGAAATATAGTTTTAGTTTATTATTTAGATCTATTAGTTTTATATTCTTAGTATTACTAATTTTTCTATGTATATGATACTCTGTTTCTGCAACATATCCTGAATATTCTTTAAATAAGTCATAGTCTACTATTCCTATTACAATTATTTTCTTTACAGTATTATAGTTCTTTCCTGCTAATATAGAATCTGAATGTAATTTGTTTTGATAAAATAACAATCTATTTATCATATTTTTGTAATCTTCTACTTGCATCTCTATATTAACATATGTTCCATTATTTAATGTCGCAATTATATCTAATACTCCAAATTTTCTATCTCTCCTGTATCTATCTAGTGTGAAATCTTTACTAATTATTTCAATATCTTCGATTTCTTCTCCTATTATTGCTCTTAGTAAATCTAGTAATATTTCTTTATCTTTTGAAAATACCAATTTGAATATCAAGTCTACTTTTAGTGAGACTTTCTTTTCGATTAATTTTTGAATATTAACCATTTACTTCCTTCCTATTTTACCATAAAATAGAGAAAATACAATATCTTTTTTTAAAAATATATTTTAGAGAATCTAAAATATTTAGAATTAAAATTTATTTTTATCTTATTAAAAGTGAGATAATTAAATATTAAGCATACTATACAATATTGGTATTAGTATTGCAATAATAATTGAAATATTTTATATAAATTATTATTTAAGAGTATAATAAAAAATAGAGCTAAATTAATTATTAAAATTAATCTAACTCCATATATTTTATAACTGATCAAATTCTTTAGTATTTACTGATGTTCCATTTTCCCCTTGTATTCTTGAATTTGATAAACCTTTTCTTTGTTTTCTAAATTGATCTTTAGATTTTACATTTTTAAGGATTGCTTTTGTTTCTTTTTCATATGTATGTCTTGCATTTGAATTACGGTATCTAAAGTAATTATATGCAAAAAATATTGGACCTGCTAAAAGTGCTGCATATTGCATATCATCCAAATCTATAAATAACGAAAATAATAATCCGAAAAATTCAACTATAGCTGATGTAGCTATTAATTTTGAGTAATGAATTGGTACACTTCCCATTGTTTCCTTAGTTCTACCATTTACCGCAACATAATGTAATTGTTTTTTAGCTCCACTTACTTGTTGGTAACTATATAACCATACTGGTAAATATGATGAAATCCATTTTTGTCCTTTAATATTCATTTCTTCATTTTTCCAACATACACCTCTGTTATATTGTTTTAGATGTTCATTAGCTTTATGTCTCGCTACATCTTTAGATTGAACAGCAACTAATTTACTTAAATCTTCAATATCTGTATCTCTTTTTTCTGATGTATATCCTCTTATATAATTTGCATCCCATTTACTACTATTTTCAATATCAAATGGCATGATTGAATTTATTATATTTGTTGTTTTTGCTGAATCTTTATATTTCAATTTATCTTTATTTGATTCAACTGTTAAATTATCTATTTCAATATCAAATTCTCTTTCAACATCATATACATCTGCATCATATCTTGTTTCACTTCTGTCATCACTAACTCTTACAGTATATCTTCTTTTTTCAATTTCTGCTTCACCACTAAGTTTAGCACTTGCATTTACATCAACTATATAATATGGGAAATATACTCCATTTATATTTTCTGTTGTAAATTCTTTAGTAAATCTAGGATGTGCAAAGAATTTTCTTTTATTTACAAATTCTCGTATTTTGCCTTGTGCTTCTTGTTTTTGTACACTAAATGGTAATATTACATCTGGTACAGCGCCATTTGGAATTTGTTCATTTATAGATAAAATATTTCTACACCAGTGACATTTTGCATGTGTTGATTCATTTGTATCTACAACAACTTCTGCTCCACAACTAGTACATTTTATTGTTATCATATCTTTTTCATCAGCAATTATATCTTGAGCACCTGCCCCTATTACAACTCCTTCTAATTCAGATACATTTCCAACCATTGAATCTACTTTTTCTTCTTCAAATTCATGTCTACAAAACTGGCAAATTAATTTTCCTTTTTTAGCACTATGTAATATCTCTGTTGCACCACATTTAGGACATTTAGTTTGACCATCTGTTTTTCCATTACTCATGTCAACTACATTAATATCTTCTTTTTCGTTTTCTTTCACATCTTCCATATTACATATTTCCTAATATCTCATTTTTTGTTTTGTTATAGTCCTCTTCTGTTATTAGACCATTATCTAGCATTTCTTTTAATTTTTTAAGTTTTGCCATTGGATCTTCTGATTGTGCTGGTTGTTGCGCTGGTTGTTGGTTTACAGGTTGTTGTAATCCCCCCATAGCTCCACCTACTGAATTAATTCCCATTCCCATGAATCCTAATCCTACAGCTCCTCCACCATTTGGATTTTCTCCTGCTGCTTGAAAACCACGAGCAACAGATTGTTGCATAAATGAGTTTCCTCTTGCACCAGATAATGCATCTGCTTTTTTAACATCACTAAGTAATTTTTTAGTATCTTCATCATATTCAATTGCATGAAGTGCTACTTTTTCTATTACTAATCCTCTATCTGATCTCCATTTATATGCATCTTCAACTGCTTGTGATAAAGATAATGCAAATCCTATTTGATCTGATTGAATTTTAGACATACGGTTCCCTTTACTTGGGTCGTTTGTATATATTGAAAATGCTGCAGATAAACTTCCTACAACTTCACTAAATAATTGATTTCCTGCATCATTTTCCATATCTCCAAAATCGAATATCATTCCATCTTGTAAAAATGTTGCTGGAACAAATTGTTTAATAAATAATATTGGGTCTACTATTTTTAAACTATATATACCTCTTGTTATAGCTCCAACTTGTGCATTTAAATATGCATCATCCCAATATATTTCTGATTGTGTTCCAAATCTATTATTTGGTATTTCTTTTAAATTTACATAGAAAGCTTGTTGAGATGCAGCTGGTTGCCCACCTTTTTTAAATCTATCCCATGATTGTTTTATAATAGATTCTATTAATCCATCTCCTCCGAAAAAAGATTTTGAATTAACATTATCTGAACTATATATGAATCCTCCTGGTTCCATAACACAACCAGTAATTCCTCCATCTTCTATTGTAATTAATGCTGTACCTTCTGGTACTATTATTCTACTTCCATTTGATATAACATTATTTGATCCTTTTGTATTTTCTCCTCTACCTGCATTTTGTCCTGATGGTACTGCTGGATATACTCCTGCTGTAGCTGGTACTCCTGTCGGTGGCATTAAGAAATCTGTCCATTGATCTGCAAATGTTCCTCCTATTGAGTCTAATGCTGCTTTAATAAATCCCATAATTATTACCTCTTTCCTTTTAATAAGTTTGAAATATATATTATTTCATATATTTTATATTAACAATATATCATATGCATATATTTTTGTAAATAGTATTCAATCTATATAGGTTGCATATATTAACCATTTAAGCTAATATTTAGTAAAAAAATAGAACTTAAAAGTTCTATTCTATCTCAATATTCATTGTTTCCACAAAAACAGGTGTAACATCTGTATTTATATGAGTATAATATATAACTACATTATCATTTTTAGATATATCTGGATATTCCGAAATATCTATAGTTACACTCTCTGCAACACCTCTTATCCATTCATCTCCATTTATTAATATTGTAGCAGTAGTACCTTTAATTTGCTCAACTTTTCCTCTGAACATATCCATTTCTAAGCCTTCATCAATAAATCCAATAATATTTGTATAAATATCTCTTGCTTCTAACTTTTCAGATGTTACTACATCATCTTCTGTATATCCTTCTACATAATTTCCTTCTACAAATTGTTTGTCTATATTTTCATTTATCCATGTTTCTTCATTTATAACAATTGTCAATCCATCCTCTAATATTATTTCATTTTCTTTTACCTCAACTATTACACCTGAAAAATTTATAGTATTTGTTCCACTTGCTAATACCTCTTTATCTTCTTCTTCCACATTAAAAAACACTATTAGTATTATAAATATTAAAATGATTGTTAATAATATAACCTTAAACATGTGCCTATTTTTTCTTTTTCTTTGTCTATCTTGCATAGATTTCCTCCATATGTATATTTAATATATATATATCATTAATATATATTTTTTTCAATACTTTACAATATTCTATTAACTCGACATAATATTGAAAAAGTTATATAATATTGTAAATTTGTATATTATATGCTTTTAATTTTTAGCATATTAATAAAAATATATTTAAAAGAGTTACTTATGAATTCATGCAACACTACTTTCAAAGATGAATTGAATGCCTTTTTTAAAGGTACAGCAAATTCTGAAGAAAATCGGTTTAATCCAATAATACTAGATTGGTTCAAGTCTCATCAAATCAAATCTTTTGATGATTTAGCTTCTACTCCAGACTTACTCTTTGAGCTCTGGAGTAGAACAGAAGTTTTTGATATGTATTGTAGTCAAAATTCTATACATCAAAAATAATCACGAGCTTTTTGAAGTTGATCGTGAAATTATTAGAAAGTTTTTCACTTGTAAAGAACTAAATTTGATTTTTTACATGGGATGAGAGTTTGTCTCGATGTTTATTCAGAAAAAATTCATAATCTCTTAACTCTTTATGAATATGAAGAGATTATGAAACTTTTTCCAATATTACCAGAAGGAGATATTGGAAAAAAATGAAGTTTTTCTAGACTTTTGCAATAATTTAAGAGTTGCCAGAGATTTTCTGGAATCTGAACCAGATAAGGTGCTAAAAGGACTTTATAGACGAGAGCTTTTAATTTTCTTTGCAAGTCAAGCAACTAAGGACAGTGCTGTAACCATAGCACTTAGAAGTTTTGACACGGACAGGAAACGCCGTGATGGCGAAGTAATTACATCATTAGACAGCACATTCATTGTGAGTTATTTTGAAGTTCTTCAAGATTTATTAACATCTCTACAAGTAAACCCTTATGTATATATAGACTTAATATATTTTCTATTAGAATCTTAAGTTGATATACAAAAACAAACAAGTATATAAATGTTTATCTGTTATCAGATATCATTTTATACTTGCTTTTTTTATTTATCCTTATTTTCTTTGCCACTAGGTAATCTCATTTTATTTCTTTTTATCTTAATTACAATTATAGTTATTATTGCACCAGTTGGAGCACAGATAAGTATTAAATATTCTATTCCTAATACTACTGATTCAGTTGTCTCAGATAATTCTTCTGTACCTGACTTATTTACAAAAATTTCTTTTGTAATACTTGTTCCATTTTCACCTTTTACTTCTATTGTATAATCTCCACATTTTGTTATAGTAAGTACATCATCCTTAATTTCTATGTTCTCGTTATTTGTAAGTATTTCAATTCCTTTTTCAGTTGTATTGTCTGGAAAATATGATATATGAAAATCATATCTAATATATGAATCTAACACATATTTTCCTTCTTCATTTAATTCTAAATCTTCAATGATAAAGTCTATTGCCTCTGGATATATTCCTTCTACTGTTACTTCAAATTCCTCTTTTATTTCATTTTCAGTTTCTACTAATATATTAGTACTTCCCTTAGATATTCCTTTAACAATTCCTTGTTCATTAACATTTGCAATATCTGTATTCATGCTTTTCCAACTTATTTGAGTCTCAGATATATTATCTGGTACTAATATTGGAGTTACTTGCATAGAATCTTCTATTTTAATTTCAATATCTTCTATTTCTTCAATATCTGTTGGATATGTTGGTTTTACTTCTATTTCCAAAATTTCTGTTTCTGCATTTGGATATGTAATATTTACTGTTGCTTTCCCTATTCCCACAGCTTGTATTCTTCCACCTATACATGTTATTACATTTGTATCTGAACTCGTAACTGTATACATATTTCCTGAATCATTATTTATATTAATATTTAAATCTTTTTCTTCTCCGTAATTTATTTCATTTATTTTATCTGTTGTAATCTCTGGTTTTTCATATGTTTGTGTATTTGTATAATTTGTGTTTGAAATTTGAGTTGTTGTAGATGTTCCACTACCATTATGGTAATGATATGATCCTACTGGATAACCATGTCCTTCTGTTCTTACAGTATGTCCACCATTTGAATCTGTTCTTCCTGAATGTGCATGTGATATATTTATATTTAAAATATATAGTATTAATATTATTGCACAAAATAATATTTTTAGTTTTCTTATTTTCATTTTATTCCTCCTAGTTGCAATAGATTTATATCACATTTTGCGCAAACTTTTTGTCGAAATATGTAGATAAGTATTATTTTATATAAAAAAAGATAGATTTTACTCTATCTTTTGATTTTAACATACTAAGTGTTGTTTTCCTTTTTATTTACATACTTCTCTTTTACTTAATTATCTTCCTATTGAATAATATTCTACTCCTGCATTTTTCATATCATCTAAATTATATATATTTCTTCCATCATAAACTAATGGTGTTTTCATTAAGTCTTTATATTCTTGTGGTTTGATATTTTTAATTTGTTTCCATTCTGTAAATATAAAACATGCATTAGCATTTTCTAATGCTTCATGTGGTGTTTCTACATATTCAACTTGTGTTGGATATTTCTTTTTAAAGTTTTCAACTGCTACTGGATCATATGCATATATTTTAGCACCTTTTTCTAATAATAATTCTACATTATCTATTGCTGGTGCTTCTCTTAAATCATCTGTTCCTGGTTTAAATGCTAAACCTAAAACAGCTATTTTAAGTCCATTAAATGTTAATAGTCTTTTTGATGCTTTATAGAATAATTTTGTTTTTTGTTCTGTATTTATTGCAACTGCTGCTTCTACAGTTTTCATTTTATATCCAAATTGTCTTGCTAAGAATTTTAATGCTTTTGTATCTTTAGGGAAACAACTTCCACCATATCCGATACCTGCTTTTAAGAAGTTTGAACCTATTCTATCATCATAACTCATTCCTTTAGCTACATCTTCAACATTTGCTCCAACTAATTCGCAAACATTTGCAATATCATTCATATATGATATTTTTACAGCTAAAAAGTCATTTGATGCATATTTAATCATTTCTGCACTTCTTCTTGTTGTTGATACTATTGGTAATTCGAATGGTTTATATATTTCGTTTAATATATTTTCAGCCCATTTACTTTCTGTTCCTATAACTACTCTTTTAGCGTGTAATGTATCTCTAACTGCTGTTCCTTGTGCTAAGAACTCTGGATTACTTGCAACTTCTACTTTTACATTATGTACTAATGAATCTTTTATAAATTGTTCAACATTATCATTTGTTCCAATTGGTACAGTTGATTTTACAACTACTAAACAATCTTTTTCTACTGATTCTGCTATTTGTCTTGCAACTATTGCTATATATGTAAGGTCTGCTGAACCATCTTCCATTTCTGGTGTTCCAACTCCTATAAATATTGCATCTGCATCTTTATATGCTGATTTATAGTCTACTGTATAGTCTAATCTTCCTTCAGCATAGTTTTTTTGCATTAATCCTTCTAAATCTTGTTCATAAATAGGTGATACACCTGATTTCATTAAATCTACTTTCTTTTGGTCTATGTCTACACAGATTACATTATGCCCTTTTTCTGCAAAACATACTCCTGCTACTAATCCTACGTAACCTGTTCCTGCTACTGCTATTTTCATTTTATTCCTCTTTCCTAATTTTTCTAGTTATTAATTTAGTTATATACTTAAAATTGATTATACTAAATACAGCTATACTGCTAGTTGCAGATATAATTATCCATACTATATTTTCTTTAATTATATCGAAGTAATTAGAATATTCTAGTGTAGTTATTGTATTTTTACACCACCATATACCAACTATTATTCCTATATATACGAATAATTCTAGTATCCTCTTGATAAAATTCGTATGTGAAATTTCTTTTGAAACATAATATATCATAGATATTGTCCTTATTAACATTGCGATTGCTGTTGCTATTACTACTCCTAATATTCCTAAAAATTGTATTAATATTATTGATAATATTATATTTATACTTGCTTCTATTATTGCTGGAATCTTTGTGTCCTTAAACTTCCCTGCCGCCTTTATCATTTCATTGTAAGGTTCTCTAATTGCCCAAATAAATTCAGCTATAATTAAGATTAACGAGAAGTTTATTCTTATATAATTTACATCTTCAATTCCATTAGTATATACTGCTATAAAATCATTTATTATCACTATGACACACAAAAATATTGTAAATATTAAGAAATTATATATTCTTAAATATTTATTAAAAAATGATTTAAGTTTTTCTGAATCTCCTATGGCTAGTAACTTTCCAAACTTTGCATCTATCCCACCCATAAAAGATTTTGATATGTTTTTAATAGCATTTACTACTAATAAATATATTGAATATACGGACACTTCCTTCATTGTAGAAAAAATTGTGATAATCATAATATCTGTATTGGTATGTATTATATAAGCTATATGTTGTGTTAATGCATCCCATCTTTCTTTTAATTCTATTTTTTCATATACTTTTTTATTTAAATCAATTTTATATTTTTTTCTTACATATATATTTTGAACTAACGGTCTAGCAACAAATATTAATGCTGTTACTAATTTAGTGATATGTACTTCTACACCTAATTTTACTAATATAACCGTTGCAATTATATTTAATATTATTGTTATAATTTGCACATATGATATTATATATAACTTTTGATTTGCTTGTATATATAATTTATATGTCATTCCCATAAAATATTCTAATAACAAACTTATTGCTAATATAGGTATTAATGCAAGTGTGAAAATATTGTCAAATTGATTATTTACAATAAATGGATATACTATCATTAATATAATTATATATATTATAAAAATAACAGCTAACTTATTGAAAAACTTCTTAGATGTTATCAATATAGATTCTATCTTCTCTTTATTTTGTTCATGAATATATTTATATAATATTGATTTTACTACTGGTCCAATTCCAGCTTCTAATAATACTATATACGATAAAAACTGTGTTATTGATACTACTAATCCATTTATTTCCGATCCATAATATCTTATAAAAAATTGAGGTATTATAAATCCTGAAATGATTGTAACTAATTGAACTACTAATTGTAGTATTATATTTTTTATAGTTTTATTTTTTAGCACTTGCTTTTCTCCTCTTTATTGTCTTCCAGTATATTTTCATTCTTGACAAAATTATAAACCATTATCATTATAAGGTTATAAAAATAATTATAAGTTAATGAAAAATATAAGTTTTCAAAACAATTATATCCAATAATACATATATATGCTAAAACCCAGTATACTTGATTCTTAGATTTTATATTTTTATACATTGATAAAAATATTTTTATTTGGAAAGCTATTGTTATTAGTCCTATAACATATCCATACACATAGGTTACATATAAAATTATATTATGAGAACTATTTTCTTGTAACTCAAAATCTTGATCTCCTACACCTAATATCATTTCATCATATGAATCTTCAATAATACTATCCCATAAAACTTCTCTTCCCGTGAAAAACGGTTTCCCCGTTAATTCCATAGAAATATCATATAAAGTATCTCTTATGTCACGATTATTATATATGAATATGTATATATATGGAATAAAAATTTGAACGATCATAATTGTAATAAATACTATTTTTATAATTTTTTTACATTTACTCATATCTATTTTTCTTGTAATCAATGCTAAAGCTGCAAAAGCTAAAAACATATATAACACACTTCTACTACCTGTCCAAATTAATGCATATATATTCAATACAAATATTATTAAGTATATTATATTTTTTACATTAATACTTCTCCTATTAATTTTATATATTCTAAAATAAACAAACACTATGTAAAAAGCAACTGATATTCTTCCCCAATTCGATACACCAGCACTTAGAGCTGGATTAAGAAAATTTGTTATAAATAAATTTATAGTTGATATTACTATTACAAAGTCTATAATTCTATTTTTTTGCTTATCATTTAATTTTATTTCCATTAGGAAAAACGGAATAATTGCTATTACTGAAAATAATATTGAATCTATTGCATCTGAATATACAAAATATAGATTACCTATTATAATTAACGTTCCTACTATTATTGATAATATAATTATTATAAAACTTTTTGAAGTTATACTTTTCCTTTTAATACTAATTGCAGCCAATATTATATATGATGCTACTATAGCTATGCCTAAAACACCGTATAACGATCTATTAAAGTTTATCATAGATGAAAATATAACTATAATCATCATAATATAATACTCTAGTTTCATTTATTTCCCCTTACTTACCAACTCTAATTTTCTTCTCTTTTGCATTCGATAATTTAACATACATTTTACTAAATAATATTATTATTAAATTTAGTATTGTTTTTTTACTTATTTTTTTGATTTTCCACATCTTTTTCCAATAACCATATGCTTCTTTCTTCTCATTCGTAAATATACATATTTTAATTAACCTATGAAAAAACTCATACTCACATTTTTTTTTATAACTCTTATCTAAGTTTTTAGCATTATCTAAAAATAATTGATAATATTGCTTCTCTGCAACTAATGTCTTGCTACTTAACTTCATGTTTCCATTTTCACCTGTATGCCAGTAATATTTTAATAAAACTTCTGGAACTCTATATGCATTATAACCTTTTAATAAAATTTTCGTCATTAATGTTGCATCTTGTCTGCTCGAAACATCTTCAAACATTCCAACTTCCTCTAATATCTCTTTAGAAAAAAACAAGTATGAACACCCTCCAAGACAAGCTTTTATATTTTCTAAGATAACATTTCCTTCAACATCTTTCTTCCTCATATATTTAGTCCCATTTTCTTTATATATATCTGCATAAGCGTATACTACACCAGGGTTTTCTGAATTCTTCCAACAGTTATATTGTTTTTGAATTTTATCTTCTATAAATTCATCATCGTCATCAAGAAATGCTATAAATTTTCCATTTGCATGCTTTATACCTTCATTTCGAGATAATCCACCACCTAAATTTTCTTTATTCTTTATTAATTTAACGTTTTCAAAAGAGGCTACTATTTTAGCAGTTTCCTCTCTTGCTTCTTTTAACTTTGCATTATCATCTACAACCAATATTTCAATGTTCTTATACGTTTGATTCAAAGCACTTTTAATCGCTCTTTCTAAAAACTCTGGTCTATTATATGTAGTTATAATTATTGTTATTAACTCTTTCATTTATTCCTCACTTATTTTAATAATTTATACTCTTTAAGAGCTGCCTCATAAAATTCCATTCTCTTTTTATTCAGATTTTCGTATTCATACTCTTTAATCTTATTAAAGTTTTTCGTAGCTACTTCTATCATTTTTTCGCTATTTTTAATATTTTCCAAAATCTTTTTCGCTAATAATCTATAATCATTTGGACCAACCATAAATTCTTCTTCTAATAACTCTGGAATACCTCCAATGTTACTTCCCAGTGAAACATTTGCTCTACTCATCGCTTCTACTAAACTTCTTGGAAATCCTTCTTGTTTACTTATTATTAAATGCATATCTATGCTATCTAACCAATCCATCACCGGCTCACCACTTGGTAATGTACCTATAAACTTAACTTCTTCCTCAATATTACATTTTCTAGCTAACGTTTTCCATCTCTCTTGATTCCCTGCACCTAAAAATTGAATTTCAAAATTTAAACTTCCTTTCAATTCTCCAAATGCTTTTATTACTGTTTCGTGCCCTTTATAATTTACATCTAGTGAACCAATCAATCCAAATATATATTTGTTTCTATTACTTTTAATTTTGTCTATCCTTTTATTTAAAATCTCTTCATCCAATTCCTTTATAACTACATCTGAACAAGCTAATTGTGCTCCTTTTGTTGGATATCTTTCTTGTAAAAATTTCTTCGAAACATAATGTACATTTTTCGCATTTTTTACAATCTCTTTAGTCTTTATATACATATATGGAGCTAACAGTTTACCTTTAAGATTACCGTAATTATATAATGCATCTCTTGGGCAACCTACAACTTCTACAAATACTGGAATTCCTACTCTCTTTGCTTCTTTATATGCAATATTACCTAAAACACTTGGTACTCTGATTATACATAAATCTTTTCCAGTTAGAACTTTTCTAACTTCCTCTTTAATCTTTTTTGATTTTTTTACGCTATCACTAACTTGCTTATATTCGTTACTTGGTATTGCTATTACTTGATCATTTTCTACTTCTAACAACTTAGAATCTTTTTTTTCTGTAATTTCCTCAACTCGCGTGTATAAATATAATTTATCACTTATGTTCTTAACATATTTTTTATAAAATCCATCTCCCCCAAGTCCTCCTACAGAAAAAATTTTATTATCAATTTTTTTTAATTTATGATCATTAATAAATACTATATTCATTTCAATTACCTTTCATTTTATTTTTTATTATATGTTTCTTTGATTTTTTCAATAAGATTTGTTCTTTCTTTATTCGCTTTTTCTAAATATTTATTAATTGATTCTATAGATTCATTTTTATTCTTTTCTAAATCTTCAAATATATTTTTTAAATTTTCAAATTCTAACTCTGATATTTTAATTGCGTATTTATCACTTGAACTATCTTTCATTATTCCATCACCTTTGTTTCCACCATATGTAATTGATATTGCTGGTACCTGTTGTGTTATTGAAAAAATAACTGAATGGAATCTTGTTCCTATAATATATTTACATTTGCTATATATTTTTTTAATTTCACGACATGATAAGTTATCATCTTTTAATATTCTGAATAATTCTTTATCTTCTATCATATCTGCGATTTCTTGTATACAGCTATAATCATTTTCATGATCGTTTTCAGCTCTAGTATGTACTACTAATAATGGTGTATATCCCTTTTCATTTAACCATAATATGAATTTTTTCATATTAAGTTTATAGTCCATATATCTCTTATGCGGATTGTCATATCCAGAAAATCTATACGGTCTTACTGTAACTGCTACATATTTTTTATCTATTTCTATATCTTTAGACTTGAAATATTCATCTACATTAAATTCATTATTTGTTTGTAAGAAGAATGCAACATCAGGATATAACGGTAAATCTCTTCCTAATTGATTTTTAGTTCCATCTGCTGAAATACTTTCTCTTGCTGTGACTAACTCGCATTTATCTATTACTTTATTTACTAATTTTGCTGATTTTTTGTTTTTAAATGGTCCAAATGAATTTGGCATAATATATACTGGTTTTTTTAATTTTTGTGCTAACATTATATGAAATAACTGATAATATACTGTATATAATCCAACCAAACCTCCTGAATAGTCATGTAAAAAACCTCCACCTTTTACAAAACATACTTCTGAATCTTCAAATAATTTTAATGCTCTTTTTTGTTCAGCATTCAAAAATATTTTTCCTATTCTTCTTGTAATATTACTCAATAACAACTTTGAAACTATTAAATCGAATACTGCTACAAATCCCCATTTTATTTTTAAAACAGCATTGTAACTAACATTTTTATTTTTCTTATTAAATCTAGAAGGATGTTTTAGTATGTCCGTAAAAACTTGTAAACCTTCTTTTTGACATTGAATTGATTCTCCTTCTGACATCATATGAATTTCTAAGTTTTCAAAACTCTCTTTCATTATTCTTGCTGTTTCAAATACTAATGCTTGATCTCCCCTATTAAAATCTGTACAATTCGGTATTATTAGTCCTATTTTATTCTTCACTGTAATTCCTCCATAAATCTTTTTTGTTTCTTCTTTTACTTTTTCTATTTCATATTTTTTAACTTCTTTTATATTCTCTTTTTTGATTTTTATTTGTATTTTTTTTTCTTTTAGTATATATATAATTCTTGTATATATATCATTTTTATTTTTGCTATTAATTAAAAAACCATTTTTCCCATCTTCTATTAATTCCTTGTGTCCTCTGTTTTCAATAGCAACAATTGGCAGCCCTATGTACATTGCTTCCATAATATTAAGTGGTGTACCTTCTCTTAAACTAGAAGCTGTGTATATATCTGTTATTTTAAGCAGTTTTCCTATATCTTGTCTTCTTCCTAATAATTTAACGTTTTCTTCTAATTGTTGTTCTTTTATAGCTTTTTCAAATTCTTGTCTACTGCTACCTTCACCAATTAATAATAATTTAATATTTGGTATAGTTTCTTTTAATTTTTTTACTGTTTCTATTAATAATATTTGATTCTTATTCTTGTTTAATTCAGCTACATAAGATAATACAACATCATCTTTGTTTATCCCTAATTCTTTTCTAAATTGTACTTTGTCTTCTTCTGACATTTCTATATCTAATCTATCTGAATTAAACCCCACTCCATTTGTATAATGGATATTTTTACATTTTCCAAATTTCTTTTTCGCTAATTCATAATCTTCACTATTAATAGTTATTAAGTCATCTGTATGTTTAGATAATATTTTTTCTATAGGGTAATATATTAACCAATTTAATTTACTTGCACCTTTAAAGAAATGGAAACCATGCGCTGTATATATAACTCTTGTTCCATTTTTTCTAGCTTTTTTAGCAGCTAATCTAGTAAGCGTTCCCCCAACAGGCGTATGACAATGAATTATTTCATATCCATTTTCATTTATTACATTTTTCAGTTCTTTATATGCTTTTATATTATTTGGTTTGATTGGAAATCTTTCAAATTGAATATCATAATGTTTATCACAATAGCCTATTTTTTCAGTACCTTTACTTGCTACATGTACTTCATATCCTTGTTCTTTAAACATTTTCAAATATGGTATGTGAAATGCTTTTATATGAGCTGTTAATGTTGCTACAAATAATACTCTTTTTTGTACCTTATTTTTATTAGAATAATACTCTTTATATGAAGTAAAATTATCTAATATACTTGAACATTTTAATTCATTATTTGATGTTAATGCTGTTATTTTTCTATTTATACCATTTAATCTTAGTATTCTTGAAAATGCACTCATTATATTTGTTATAAACTTTGGTATCCAAATATTTAATACTTTTTTATATCTTTCTTTTAATGCTTTATTAATATTGTTTATAGATATTGTTTCTGTTCCACATATAAATGTTTTACCAATATTAGAATCTTCTTTTGATATATTTAATACCATTTGCACTAAATCTTTATAATAAATAATTGTTTTTTTGTTTTCACCATTTCCAAATTTTACTGTAAATCCTTTTTTAGCAAGATTTTCTATTTTCTTAAAATTACCTACATCACCTTCACCATACACTGTTACTGGTTCTATTATAATTATTGGTAATCCTTTTTCTTTATACATTATGTTAGCAATATTTTCTGCTTCCATTTTACTTTTTCCATATGCATTTATTGGATTTTTATCAGTTTTTGTAGTTATTATTTCTTCTGGATTTCCATAAACAGAAACTGTACTAAAGAAAATTACTTTCTTTACTTTTTTAATTATGCATTCATTAAATATCTGCTCAGTAGCATCTCTATTTACTTTATAAAATAATTCTTCATCTTCTTTATTCTTAGGAATACTATGAACTTTTGCAGCCAGATGATATACTTCATCTATATCTTTTAATGCTTTTTTAATATCTTCTATATTGCAAATGTTTCCGATTAATATTTCTAAGTTTTCTTTATATTCTTCTTTTAATTGTTTTATTCTATTATTTTCATCTGTTATTAAAACACGTACTTGTTTGTCTTGTTTTAATAATTGTTCTACTAGTTCACTCCCTAGCCAGCCACTTCCACCTGTAACTAAAATCATGTATTTTCCTCTTATTCTAATAAATTTGTATTATTTCTCCATTTTTTATATGTGTTAAATCTTTTGTTTGTACCATTCCACCTAATGTAGCATTTGATGCAATATGTACATAGTCTCCTACTGTATTATCATGTTCTATTATTGCTCCTGAGTTTATAATTGTATGTTTTCCTATTCTAGTTGATGGATTAATTACGGAATTTGCCATAACAGTTGTTCCTTCGTCGATTATTACATCTAATCCGATTTGAGCACTTTTATGTATTGCTGTATAATATTTAATTTTATATTTTTGAGCAATTTCTTTTCTTACTAAATTATTTCCTATTCCAATTATGAATTCTATATTGTCTTTTTTTATTTTTTCAATATCTGAAATACTACCAATAACTTCATAAGATCCAATAATTTTTTCCCCGATGGGTTTGTTATCATCTAAAAAACCTATAACTATATCGTTATTTTTATGTACAATATCTGCTATTACTTTAGCATGACCACCTGCACCTATTATTACTACTTGTTTTATATTCATATATTCTCCTGTATTATTTTTCTATAGTAACTTTTTCTTTTTCTTCAACTTTTTCAGTTATAGGTTCAGATTTTTCTTCTTGCATTCCCTCTACAACTCCATCGCTTTTGAATACACTTAATATAGTTTTGAAAAATAATTTTATATCTAATATCAGTGACATTTTTTCTGTATACTCTCCATCTAACTTTGCTTTTACCGGAATTTCTAATTCATCTCTTCCACTAACTTGCGCTAATCCTGTTAATCCTGGTAATATATCGTTTGCTTTATATTTATCTCTTTCATTAATCAAATCTTCTTGGTTCCATAAAGCTGGTCTAGGACCTATTATACTCATTTCACCTATTAATATATTAATTATTTGAGGTAATTCATCTAAACTTGTTTTTCTTAAAAATTTCCCCACACTTGTTATATATTGTTCTGGATTTTTTAATAAATGTGTTGGTGTATCTTTAGGTGTGTCAATTTTCATTGTTCTAAATTTTAATATATTAAATATTTTTTTGTTTTTACCAACTCTACGTTGTTTAAATAATATAGGACCTTTAGAGTCGATTTTTATTGCAATTATTAAAATCAGATATATTGGCGACAATATTATTAATCCTAATAATGATAATATAAAATCAATTATTCTCTTTATTATGCTATACTTTTTATTCATTTTTTTCATTCTCCTATACTGTGTTTTAACTATAAACTTCTTTTTTCTTCACAACTTCATCTCTGTTGTTTTTTATTTCTTTGTTCATAACATTTGGTTCAACAAATGTTGGAACAGCTTTTTTCATTGCTTCTTTTACTTCATCAATATTATATTTTTTATGTGTTATTAAATCTTTTAAAGATTTAACCTTTTCATCTATTTCTTCTGGACTTAATTCAAGTGGTTCAGCAACAAATATTTTTTTGTGAGCTGTTTTTTCTAATCCTTCTTCAGACATAAGTAATTCTTCATATAATTTTTCTCCAGGTCTTAGTCCTGTTATTTTAATATCTATGTCTACATCTGGTTTGAATCCAGATAATTTAATTAAAGATCTTGCTAAGTCATAAATTTTAACTGGTTCTCCCATATCTAATACAAATATTTCTCCACCATTTGCATATGTCATTGCTTGTAATATTAATCCAACTGCTTCTGGTATTGTCATAAAAAATCTTGTAATATCTTGATGCGTAAGGGTAATTGGCCCTCCAGCTTTAATTTGTTTTTTAAATAATGGTATAACTGATCCATTACTTCCTAAAACATTTCCAAATCTAACTGCTGCATATTCTGTTTTACTGATTTTATTTTTTGTTTGTATAATCATTTCACACATTCTTTTTGTTGCACCCATTATGTTAGTTGGGTTTACTGCTTTATCTGTTGATACAAGTATAAATTTTTCTACTCCATATTCATCAGCACAATCTACTACATTTTTTGTTCCTAATACATTGTTTTTTATTGCTTCTAATGGATTATTTTCCATTAATGGTACATGTTTATGTGCTGCTGCATGGAATACTAATTTTGGTAGGTATTTAGAAAATATTCTATTTAATTTATCTTTATCTCTAACACTTCCTACAACTGCAACTATTTTTATATCTCTATATTTTGCTTTTAATTCAAGTTCAATATCATATAAATTGTTTTCATAAATATCATATATGATTAATGTTTTTGGTTCATAACTAGATATTTGTCTACAAAGCTCTGATCCTATTGAACCACCACCACCAGTTACAATAACTGTGCTGTTTTTTATTAATGTTTGAATATTATTACTATCTAAAGATATTGGATCTCTACCTAATAAATCATCTATTTCCACATCTTTGAAGTTTTCTAATAATGTTTTATTATTTATTAATTCTTCTGTTGAAGGTAAAATTCTTAATTTTGCACTAGTTTCTTGACATAGTTCTAATATTTCTTTTTTGTTTTTACCATCTATTTTAGCTATTGAGAAAAATATTTCATTTATTTTCTTTTCTTTACAAACATCTATTATTATATCTCTGTTACCTAATATTTTTACACCAGACATTGAATAATTAACTTTATGTTCTGTATCATCTATTATTCCTACCACATTATATATATGTTTCATGTTCAAGTTTATTGCTTTAATTATTTCTTTTGCAGCTTCTCCTGCTCCAATAATTAATATATTTTTTGCTTCTACTGTTTTATATTTTCCTATTTTTTTATGTTCTTTTTTATATTTGAAGAATTTAATTAATAATCCTCTTAATATAACTCTATATCCTATAAATGTTGTTGCAATTATTAATGATGCTATCAAATTAGTATTTACTGCTACTACATTAATTTTAAAAACAACTTTTAAAATTAGCATTATTGCACAAGAAATTAAACACCCAAAAACATAAACTAAATAATCATTTCCAGTTTCATATCTTGTTATATTTCTATATGTTCTTAATATTGTTAAAACAACTTGATATGTTAGTACAGATAATAACGATGTTAATAATATCATACTATTTATTTCATTCCCCATATTAAATTGTTCATTTACTACTATTTGTGCTACATAATATGCTGCAAATATTATAGCTATATCTATTATCCTTAAAACTAAACTTCTGTATTTTCTTATAAAATTCATTCTTTCCACCCTTAAAATTATTTTTACTTCCTCTTAGACATAAAAATAACAATATACATATAACTTAATGTTATATATATGTTGTCACTCTCATTTTCTTTTTCTTTTGTTTCATGTTTTTTGTTTTTTGTTTATTATATATTATGTTGTTCATAATATTTTTTGCATTTTTTTATTAATTTCATAATTAATAATATTATCACTATTCCAAATGCTACTCCTAGTGAATCTATCAGTACATCTCTTATTTCTGCACTTCTACCTGGTGTGAATATTTGATGTATTTCATCTGTTATTGCATATATTACTCCTATTCCAAAAGATTGAATAATTCTTCTTTTTAGTGAAATATTATATGTACTATGTAATAATATTAACAAACTTCCTATAACTGTATATATTGAGAAATGCGCTAATTTTCTTACTATAGTTTCCAATTCATCAATTCTCATCATTTTATCTTTTTCATCAAGTTCTTGTATTTCTCTATTGTTTTTAACAAGAATTTCTGTAGTAGCTTGACTTATGCTTGAAGATTTTGTTGAATCTTGACTAGAAAATCCAAAAGTTATACTAAAAATTGTTATTAGTAATATACATAATATTATTCTTACAATCCAAAGTTTTATATTTATCTTGTTTTTTTGCACTTTATGTCCTCCTTTTACGGAACGGTTTACATTATACTATACTTTTCAACCTAAAACAAGTAAATCAAGACTTTTTTTTAAGTTTTTTCAACTTATTTTAAAACTTTTTTCTCGACCTATTATTCAAATATTTTTATAAATAAAAACTCTTATAATTTTAGTTCAAAATTATAGTTTTTTCTTTATACTTCGGGTTTTTACTGAGTTTGTTAATATTAATGTTATTTATCTTTTTTATTTTTTGACAATTTTTTCTAAAAAACACTTGAACATTGTAAAATTTAATATTATAATGTAAAAAGCAAAAGATAAATAAGGAGAAATTAACATGGAATTAACAAAGAATATCTTTTTTAATACAGACAAATTAATTCAAAATAGTAAAGTAAAAATATCATATACAGGTGAATTGTTTCAAAAGAATTCTGAAACAGTTTCTATTCACTATGGTTTTGGTTTAAATTGGGATAATATTAATGAAATTGAAATGAAAAAAACAGAGTTAGGTTTTCAAGCTGAAATTGATTTAGCTGAAAGCGATACTTTTAATTTTTGTTTTAAAACTAATGAAAATATATGGGATAATAATGGTGGAGAAAACTATATTTTCCCTCTTGAAAAAATAGAAACACATTTAATAGTTTTAGATGATGAACCATCTTCTTTAGTTGTTTCTAGAAGATTGAAAAAATCTTATATTTGGAGTAAAAAAATTCGTTTAGCTGTATATAAGATAATTTCTTATTTACCTAAACTTATGTCTGGTAATTATAAGAAAAAAGCTGAAGCTTAATAATTATTATATTAAAAAAGTGACATGTGTTATATATTACCTTGTCACTTTTTTAGTTTGTAAGGAGTATTTATATGGATAATAAGAAATCTCTTGTGAATCAAAGAAGAATTGAATTGATAATTACAACTATTACTTTAATGTTTTCAATAATAAACTTATTTTTATTTGAGTTTAATGCATTAATTGTAATTATGTTTCTTTTTATTTTGATTATATGGATTTCTTCAGTAGATTCATTTTACAGGCATAAAAATTATAATAAAATAAATCCAACATAAAAGGAAACAAATTTAATTGTTTCCTTTTATGTTATAACCCAACCACCATTTATTGATATAACTTGTCCTGTTGTATAACTATCTTCGATTAACCATTCTACGCATTTGGCAATTTCTATTGTCTCACCTATTTTTCCTAGTGGAATTTCTTGTTTTATTTCTTCAATCTCATTTTCAAATTCTTGGTTTATACTTGTTTTTATTATACCTGGTGCTATAGAATTTATCCTTATATTTGATGGTCCTATTTCTTTTGCAAGCGCTTTGGTTAGTCCATCCATTCCCGCTTTAGATATAGAGTATAGTACTTCACATGATGCTCCTACCATTCCCCAGATTGATGATATGTTTATTATATTACCATTTTTATTTGTTATCATACTCGGTAATACCTCTTGTGTTGTAGCAAATGCTGAATATAGGTTTGTATTAATTACTCGATCCCAATCTTCATCTGTTTCTTCACTAAACATTTTATATTCTGCTATTCCCGCATTATTTATTAATATATCTATTTTTTTGTATTTTTCTAATACTTGATTTACCATGTTTTTTATTTCTTCTCTTTTAGATACATCTGCTTTTATTATATCTATATATATGTTTTCTTTTTCTAACTCTGTTTTTAACTCTATAGCTTCTTTTTCAGATTTATTATAGTTTGCTATAACTTTAATTCCTTTTCTTGCAAGTGTTTGTGCTATTTGACATCCTATTCCTTTTGATGCTCCTGTTACTAAGGCTACTTTTCCCATCTGTTTACCTCCATTCTTATTTAATAATACACAAAAAAAAGTCATTAATCAAGAGTTTTCTCAAAACTAATAACCTTAATGGAGCCACTTATCCGATTCGAACGGATGACCCTCGCATTACAAGTGCGATGCTCTGGCCAACTGAGCTAAAGTGGCAAAATATAAAATTGGTGACCCGTACGGGAATCGAACCCATGACTCCGCCGTGAAAGGGCGGTGTCTTAACCGCTTGACCAACGGGCCGTATATAAAGAATTAAATAGACAAATATTTAATTCTTATGGTGAGCTATCCGCGATTCGAACGCGGGACAACTTGATTAAAAGTCAAGTGCTCTACCAACTGAGCTAATAGCCCCTGTTTTGCTTCTTCTCAGAACGCCTTTATATATTACAACATTTTTTAATGTTTGTCAACACTTTTTTAAATATTTTTTGTTTTTTTGTTTTTTTATTTTCCAATTATATACTGAAGCTGGCTTTTTTCAAGGTTTCCAGCCTCTTATATAATTTTAAAATTATGCATTTAATTTTGCTAATAATTCATTTACATCTATTCCATGAACATCACAAGCTTCTTCTATTGTTTCCATTTGTGCTGATGGACATCCTAAACAATGCATTCCAACTTCTAATAAAACTTCAGCTTTTTCTGGAGCTTTATCTAATATATCTCCTATAGTTGTATCTTTTTTAAATTCCATACAAATCTTCCTTTCTTTTTATCTAGTTATAGATTTTACCATAAATTCACAAAAATGTATAGACAAATTTAAATTTTTGTTGTACTATTTGCTTATTGTAAGGCGGTGATTTTATTTCAAATATTATTAATCTATATTTTATTTCTTTTTTCATCTATAGTTTAATCACTTTATATTCATTATATACTTTTTTTGAAATTGTTTTTTTTCATTCAAAACAAGGTTCCAAATTAAAGATCAAACAAAAACATTAAGGAGGCTTATATTTTTAAAAGATTCATTTTTATTTTTATCTTTTTAATTTTTTCAACATTTTTATCATTACATTTTTTCAAACCTATTTATCTTTCTGATTCTATCATTATTAATTATGGTATTAATCCATTTGATATCTGTATAGAAAATCCTATTTTATGGGATTTAATTAAAAAAACATATTTTTTTGTTTTTATTTTTTCCAATATAGTTATTTCTAATTTTATTTATTCTAAAATATTACTTCAAATATTATATTTTTTTAATAAATATTTTAATTCTAGAAAACATTTAGTTATTCCTACTAAATATATATCTAATTCAAATAAACTTTCATTATTAATTGGTTTTGATAAATCTAGTAATACATATATTACTGTTCCTGAATCTGGTCTATATCAGAACTTTTTGATAACTGGAACAATTGGTTCTGGTAAAACTTCTAGTAGTATGTATCCATTTACTAAGCAATTATTAGAATATAACAGTAATAATATTAATGAAAAAATTGGGATGCTTATATTAGATGTCAAAGGTAATTTTTATAATCAGGTAGCTAATTTTTGTGATAATTTACAATTATCCGATGATCTAATTATTATATCTCTCGCTTCAAATGTTTTTTATAACCCTCTACACAAACCCCATTTAAAACCTCAAGTTCTTGCAAATAGGCTAAAAGCAATTTTATTATTATTTTCAGAAAATAATAGTGAATCTTTTTGGTTAGATAAAGCTGAACAAGTTATTTGTGAATGCATTAAAATTTGTAGATTATATAATGATAATTATGTAACTTTTTTAGAAATACATAAATTAGTTACTATTCCTTCTTATTTAGAAGAAAAATTATCTATTTTAAAAGATTTATTTTTAGCTAATAAATTTAATCAAATAGAATTATACGATTTTAACTTAAGCATTGATTTTTTTCAAAAAGAGTTTCATGTTTTAGATTCTAGAACTAAAAATATTATTATTTCTGAAATAACAAGAATTACAAATATATTTGTTTCAGATTTTTCTGTTTCTCGAACTTTTTGTCCCAGTAAGAAGAACTTAACTTTTACAGGTTTTGAAGATGTTTTATTAAATGGTAAAATTGTTGTTTTAAATATGGATATAGCTGAATATGGTGATCTTTCTAAAATAATTGCTGCATATTTAAAGTTAGATTTTCAAACTGAAATATTATCTTTTCTTTCTAATGGTATTCCTAGAAAATCCGCTTTTATTTGTGATGAGTTTGATAAATTTGTTACTAGTAAAGATTCTGAGTTTTTTTCTCTTAGTCGAGAAGCTAAATGTATAAATATTGTTAGTACTCAAAGTTATTCATCTTTAAAATCTACTTTAAAAGATGATTCTATTGTTAAAGTTATTATTCAAAATTTAATTAATAAAATTTGGTATCGAACTGATGATATCTTCACTATTGAGGAAGCTCAAAAACAATTAGGAAAAGAGGAAAAAGAAAGACTTTCTACTAGTATTTCTGAAAATGCTAAAGAAACTTATTTTAATTATGTCACTAATACTTTGAATTCTAATGATTCCAATATCTCTGAAACTTACAGCAAATATATTCAAAATGATTATATATTTGAAACTAATTTCTTTTCACAAGAATTAGAAACTTTTACCGCACTTACATTTTTATCTGATGGTCATACAATTTTCAAACCTAAGAAAATTCATATGTTTCCATATTTTAAAGATAATATTTCTTTATAAGGAGGTGATTTTATGTTTTTTAAAATTCTATTTTTCTTTATTATTTACACATTTTTTTAACTAATTTTTATATAGAAAGGATGATTTTTTGACTAAAAAATTTTTATTTATTTTACTGTTTTTTTTACTAATCTTAATTATCTCTAATTTTTTATCTTTCACATATTGTGCTTGGGGAGATCCTGAGTTAGTAAAAAAAATTAATTCCGCTTTTGAAGAAATTCAAAGTTGGCTTTTACTTATATCTACTCCAGCTGCTGCAGTAGCTGTTGGTACTGGTATTTTTATGCGTAAATTTAGTTTTGGTGATGAAGAAAAAATTCGTACCGGTAAAAAACTAATTACAGGTTCTCTTTTTTCATATGCTTTTATTCTTGCAATTGATTTAATATTATCTGCTATTAATTCACTTATAAATTAGGAGGTTTATTGGAAAATTCTACAAATATTACTGAATCTATAATTAATACTATTAATTTTATTTTCCAAAAGTTGTTTTCTTCTATAGATAATAATCTTTATTCTGTTTTAGACGATGTAGCTTTTATTGACTCAAGTATTATTCATTATTCAAATTTTGACCAATTACTTGGTGCATCTACATCTCAAGGTATATTATTAATTTCAAATTCTCTTTTGCTAGGCTTTATTTTATATTATTCTTTTAGATATCTTATGTCACATATTATAGCTACAAAGTCTGAATTCCCTAGCAGTTTTATCTTTAAATTAATATTATATGGATTACTAATGAACTTTTCCTTTTTCATTTTAGAATATGTTTTAGATTTATTTTCTTACATAACTTTATCTATTACTGATTTAGGTCATAGTTTATATAATAAAGATGTTTCTTTTTCTGAGCTTATATCTATTATTAATTCAGATATCTCTATTTCTACATCTAGTCTTGATATATTTTCTTTAGATGGAATTATTAGAAGCATGGTTTCTTTTTCTTTATTAAACTTAGTTTTTTCGTATTCAGTAAGATATATATTAGTTAAAGTTTTTATACTACTTGCTCCTTTTGCTATTCTTTCTTTGTCTATAGATTCAACTTCCTGGTTTTTTAAAGCTTGGTTTAAGAATTTTTTCTCACTCTTATTTATCCAAATACTTATTTCTTTAATATTACTAATTCTTTTTTCTATGGATTATTCCTCTTCAGATTTATTTACAAAAGTCTTATATATTGGAGGTTTATATGGTCTTATTAAAACTAATTCTATTGTACGAGATTTTATAGGTGGGATATCCACAGATTTTTCACAAAATGTGAATAATTTTCTTAAATTTAAAGGTTAGGAGGTGTTTTTATAAATTTTATTGTTCCTAAAAATTATTCTTATAAGAAAAAACTACTAGGTCTATTTGATTACAATACAGCTATATTAAATGTTGTTTATTATTCGTTTATATTTCTTCTTCTGTATTTAATTCCTATTGGATTTACTATAAAAATATTTATTTTTATTTCTTTATGTTTTCCGGTATTTTTAATAAGTGCATTTGGGTTTAATGGAGAAAATATTATATATATTCTAAAATATCTTATTATCTATCTTATTAAGCCTAAGCTATATTTCTATTTAAAAGATTAATTTCATATATATTATTGTATTTTTTGTCTAAAAAAGTTATAATCATATTTACAAAAAACTTTTATTAGGAGAGATACTCATGAAACTAGAACAAAACGAAAAACCATTATTGTTTTCCGAAACAGCCATACCAGATATATTTTTTTCAGATTATTTATCTATACTACCTGGTGACTATTTAAAAATATATATGTATATCACTTTTTTATCTAAATATGGAAAAGATATTAAAGTTCAAGATTTATCTAAAAAATTGAATCTTCCGCTTAAAACAATTCAAGAGAGTTTTAAATGTTTAGAAGATAATCGTTTAATTACTAAGAAAACAACTGGATATATTGTTACAAATTTACAAGAACTAGCTCTTCATAATTTATATACTCCTAATCTAACAATGTCTAAAGAAAAAATAGAAAAAAATGCTCAAAATTCTTCTCGCATGAAAGCAATTGAGCATATTAATAATATGTATTTCCAAGGTATTATGAGCCCTTCATGGTATAGTGATATAGATAATTGGTTTACTAAATTTAATTTTGATGAGCAAGTTATGATTGCACTATTTAATTATTGTTACGAAAAAAGTGCAGTACATAGAAACTACGTACAAACTGTTGCTGAAGCTTGGAACTCTCATAAGATAAAAACTTGGAGCGACTTAGAATCTTATTCTTCTAAACAGGAAAGTTTAAATATTTTCAAAAAATCTATAGCTAAAAAACTAGGTAAACACGGCGGACTTACTCAATATGAGGAAGCATATATTGAGAATTGGGTTGTAAATTATGGCTATGATATGAATATTATTGAAATAGCTCTAAAAAGAACAACTTTTAAACAAAGCCCTTCTTTTGAATATCTTAACAATTTAATTTCTGATTGGAATGATAGAAACTTAAAAACTCCAGATGAAATTAATGCTTTTATTGAACAAAGGAAAAAACAAGAAAAAGATACTAAAGATTTGAAATATCAAGTGAACAAAACAAGCAAATCAAATTATGAACAAAGAAATTATGATGATTTAGACTTCTTATATGCAAATACATCAAATAATCCAAATTCGTAAGGAGGGATCTACTATGAATAATGATGTTTTAAATTCTTTATTAAAAGAATTTTCACAAAAAAAATTAAAAGCTGAACTTGAATTAGATAGAAGAAAAGATAAATTATATAAATCTATCCCTAAACTACAAGAAATTGAAGATGACCTAAATACTTTTGCTATTGCAAAAACTAAGAGCATCTTAACTAATTCAAATACAGATTTATCTGACTTAAAAAATAAGATTGAATTATTGAAATATCAAAAAGCAAAAATATTAAGTGAAAATAATATAGAATATAAATATTTAGAACCATATTATGATTGCAAAATTTGTAATGATACTGGATATATTACTAGTTCTAATTACACTTCATCTATGTGTTCTTGCTTAAAACAACGTATGTTAGATATATCTTTTAATAAATCTAATATATATAATCTAGATAAAGAAAATTTCACTACATTTAATCCTAATATTTTTTCTAGTGAAGTTGATGTCGCTAAATACAGATTTAACATCTCTCCGAGAGAAAATATTTCTAATATTCAAAAAAAATGTATGGCTTTTACTGAAAATTTTGATAACAAAAATACAAAAAACCTACTTTTTTCAGGTAATACTGGGCTTGGTAAAACTTTCATGACTAATTGTATTGCTAATGAATTAATTAAAAAAGGAAAGACTGTGCTTTATCAAACAGCTCCTGTTTTAATTGATAGTATTATAGATTATAAAATGGCTAAAAATAAAAATTACAATGAAAACATTTTAAAATCTGCACTAGAAGTAGATTTACTAATTATAGATGATTTAGGTACAGAGAGTTTAAATAGTATGAAACTTAGTGAACTTTTCACAATTATTAATACTAGAATTTTAAATTTAAATAATAAGTCAACAAAAACAATTATCTCTACAAATCTTAATATTAAAGATATCTTCAGAAATTATGAAGAGCGTATTGGTTCTAGAATCGCAGGATATTATGATTTATATTATTTTTTCGGAAATGATTTAAGATTTAAAACTAAATAGTAAAAAGAGTGAGATATTCTCACTCTTTTTTGTATTATTCACCATCTATAATATCATCTTCTGGTAATAAAGTCTCAATACTTACAACTTTTCCACCATCATTTGTTCTCATTAAAGTAACACCTTGTGTTGATCTTCCTAATACACTTATTTCTTTTATATTTAATCTTATAATTGTACCAGTATCTGTAATTAACATTACATCTTGATCTTCTGTTGCAATTCTTACTCCAACTAATTTTCCTGTTTTAGGTGTAACTTTATATGTTATAACACCTTTTCCACCTCTTATTTGAACTCTATATTCATCTAATTCAGTTCTTTTACCAAATCCGTTTTCAGTAATTGCAAGTAATGTAGCTTTTCCTCCAGAAATTATTGATTCCATTCCAATGACTTCATCATCACTATCTATTCTAATTCCAATAACTCCTTGAGACACTCTACCAATTGGTCTTACATCTTTTTCGTCAAATGTTATACACATACCTTTTTTAGTTACTAATACAACATTATCTTCTCCATCTGTTAATCTAACTGTAATTAATTCATCATCTTCTTTTAAGGTTATTCCTTGAAGACCTGTTTTTCTTGCAGAATCATATTCTTTTAATGCTGTCTTTTTAATAAGACCATTTTTTGTTGCCATTAATAAATATTTTCCTTCTGCAAAGTTTTGAATTGGAATTACTGCTGATATTTTTTCGTCAGAATCTAAGTTCAATAAGTTTACAATCGCTGTACCCCTAGCTGTTCTTCCTGCTTCTGGTATTTCATATCCTCTTAACCTATATAATTTACCTTTGTTTGTAAAGAATAAGATTGTATCATGAGTAGATGCTGTAAATATTTGTTTAACAAAATCTTCTTCTCTTGTTGCAATTCCAGTGATACCTTTTCCACCTCTTCTTTGGCTTCTATATGTATCTATTGGCATTCTTTTGATATATCCGAAATGTGTTAATGCTACAACTGATTGTTCTTCTTTTATTAAATCTTCAATATCTATTTCACCTTCAGCAGCAACTATTTTTGTTTTTCTTTCATCACCAAATTTTGCTTTTATTTCTAGCAATTCTTCTTTTATTATGTTAAATACTAATCTTTCACTATTTAATATGTCTCTTAAATGTGCAATTAATGCCATCAATTGATTATATTCTTCATCAATTTTTTCTCTTTGTAATCCTGATAAAGTTTTTAATCTCATATCTAATATAGCTTGTGCTTGTACTTCTGAAAGACCAAATCTTTCCATTAATCTTTCTTTTGCATCATCATATGATGATCTTATTATTTCAATAACTTCATCAATATTATCTAAAGCTATTTTTAATCCTTCTAATATATGTGCTCTTGCTAAAGCTTTATCTAATTCAAATTGAGTTCTTCTTAAGATTACTTCTTTTCTATGTTCTATATAGCAATCTAAACATTGTCTTAATGTAAGTACTTTTGGTTCTCCATTTACTAATGCTAACAATATTATTCCAAAAGTTGTTTGCATTTGAGTATGTTTAAATAATTGATTTAATACAACTTGTGGTCTTGCATCTCTTTTTAATTCGATAACAACTCTAACTCTATCTTTTCTATCTGACTCATCTCTACATTCTGAAATACCTTCAACTTTTTTCTCTTTAGATAAATCTGATATTGCTTTTATTAAATTAGCTTTATTTACTTGATATGGTAAAGATGACACTATTATTCTTTGTCTATTACCACTCATTTCTTCTATTTCAGCTTCTGCTCTTAATGTTATTTTTCCTCTACCAGTTTTATATGCTTGTTTAATTCCTTCCATACCTAATATTATAGCTTCTGTTGGGAAATCTGGTCCCTTTATCACTTCCATTAATGCTTCATCTGTAACTTCATCTTCATCTATTATTTTAATAACACCATCTATTATTTCATTTAAGTTATGTGGTGGTATGTTTGTAGCCATTCCAACAGCTATACCTGATGATCCGTTAACTAATAATGCTGGTACTCTTGCTGGTAATACTGTAGGTTCTTGTAATCTGTCATCATAGTTAGGCATAAACTTAACTGTATTTTTTTCAATATCAGTAAGCATATGTTCAGATATTTTAGACATTCTTGCTTCTGTATACCTCATCGCTGCTGCTCCGTCACCGTCAACAGATCCAAAGTTTCCATGTCCATCAATCATCATATATCTCATTGAGAAATCTTGTGCCATTCTTACCATAGCATCATATACTGAACTATCCCCATGTGGATGATATCTACCTAAAACTGATCCAACTGTATTCGCACATTTTCTATATCCTTTATCTGATGTTATTCCATCTTCATGCATTGAATACAAGATTCTTCTATGTACTGGTTTTAAACCATCTCTTACATCTGGAAGTGCACGTGATACGATAACACTCATCGCATAGTCAATATATGCTGTACGCATTTCTTTTTCTATATCTCTTTCGACTATTTTTCCGTCCATTCTTTCTTGTCTTTCCTCCATCGTTTTCCCTCTTTTCTTAGTATTATATACTACTGTATTATACTAGAACTACTTTCAATTTGCAAGCAATCTATCTATTTTTTTCCCTATTCCGTAGGTTAAGATACTAAAAAAGTAATAATATTAATTTATAAACTAATATTATTACTT
Source organism: uncultured Clostridium sp. (assembly GCA_964371215.1). Taxonomy (GTDB): domain Bacteria; phylum Bacillota; class Clostridia; order TANB77; family CAG-508; genus CAG-269. Next base: position 1,466 of record CAYJKU010000013.1, on the reverse strand, counting down.
TAATTTAATTTTTTTTAACAAATAAATTACATTTACATATTTGTTTTTCTACAAACTCATCACATGGACATAGTGTTGTATCATCTACATTTATTCTGCAAGGACAATGTCCATCTTTCCTATATATACCTTCTATTATTTTATTTACATATTCTTTGTCTTTATTTAATTCAAAACCTTTCATATATATCTCCTATTACATATATTTTGACATTGTTTCTATTATTTTTTCTTCTTCTATATATCCAATTAATTTATCTACTACTTTTCCTTTTTTAAATATAACCATTGTTGGAACAGCTTCTACTCCATAGTCGATAGCTAAAGATTGGTTATTATCTACATTTACCTTTATTATATTATATCCTGCTCTGCTTTCAGAAATTTTTTCTAAAACAGGTGTTAGCATTTGACAAGGTGGACACCATGTTGCAAAAAAATCTACGAGTACAACCTCTTCACTATTAAGTACTTTACTTTCAAAATCTTCATTATTTAATATTTCTACCATAATTTTCCTCCTTTTGTATATAATATATTTATTATTTCCATTTGTCAATTTATATTTTTGCACTTATATCCATTTGCTCTTGTGTTAAATTAAAATTTTGTCCATTATTACTAATTAAATTATGTAAATTTTCTATTTTTCTGGCTCTATTTATACTATTCTCCATTGGTAATAATTGCTGTAAGTCTTCTTTAATATGTACATAGTTTTCTTGCATAATATTAAAATTTTTGCGATTGAACCCCTGTTCCCATAAATCCATCGTTTTATTTAATCTTTCTTCTATGTTTAATTGCTCTGATATATTGTTTTGTACATTTTTTTCAATATTATCTAATAATATATCTTTACCATTTTTTATTACACTAGTTATGTTACTATTTAATATCCCTTTATTCTCTACAAGATTTAATACTCCATCTAATACACCTGACATATCTTCAACTAACCCTCCTGAATTAAAAACACTCTGTACTTCTCCTATATTACTAAAATCTCCTTTAAATATTCCTACAATACTTTTTCCTGTATCAATTACATCGTTTATTGTTTTTGTAATTCCTTCTTCTAACCCATGATTTACTAAATTATTTTTTAGATCTATTATTTGATCTTCTATATATGTTGGAAGTAATGCTCTAATTCCTATGTCTACTGCAAAGTTTATTGCCTTTCCAATAGAACTTTCTAAAAATTCTTGTTGTTTATTTTCTATTTCTAAATTATTTATATTTTCTAAACTATTTTGTATTTCCATATTTTTATTTCCTTTCTTTTATTAATATTAATTAATTTAATTATTTATTTATTTATTATTTATTTATTATTTATTTATTATTTATTATTTATTTATTTATTTATTATTTATTATTTATTATTTATTATTTATTTATTATTTATTATTTATTATTTATTTATTATTTATTTATTATTTATTTATTATTTATTTATTATT
>CAYJKU010000012.1:10416-32728 GCA_964371215.1 uncultured Clostridium sp. | reverse complement strand
ACTCAGAAAGTGAAATTGATAAAGAAAAAGTTGAAATTAGAATAATAGATGGAGTTGTAATTCCACAAGGATGTACATTTGTTAGTAAAAATTCATCTGGAACAATTGTTATTAAAGAAAATACAACTGATGAAGAATATGTTTGGATAAGAAATGAAAGTGAATTAACAACAGTTCCTTCAATCATCGGAAATATAAATAGTACAAATGAAGAAGAGTTTTTAGGAAGTGCAAATAAATATGGTGGATATTATATAAGTTCATCAAGTAATAATGCTTTATATATAAAATAAAATATAAATAAGATTTTAAATTATATTCATATGGTTTAGAGTCTTATTTTACTATTATAAAAAAACATATCTCTTTAGGTCTTTTAGTTAAAAAAACATTGACTTTTTAAGGATTTCATTGTATGATATAAGCGTTAATAAAGTGTTTTAAATCCTAAGGAGGAATTTATGGGAGAAGTAATAGTAATTACATCAGGAAAAGGTGGAGTAGGTAAAACAACAACAACAGCTAATTTAGGATCAAGTTTAGCTTTAGAAGGAAAAAAAGTAGTATTAATAGATACTGATATTGGACTTAGAAATTTAGATGTTGTAATGGGGCTTGAAAATAGAATTGTATATGACATTGTCGATGTTGTAGAAGAAAAATGTAAATTAAGACAAGCTTTAATTAAAGATAAAAGATTTAAAGAATTATATTTACTACCAGCTGCTCAAACAAGAGATAAAAGTGCTGTTAATGAAGAACAAATGAAAGAATTAGTGGAAAAACTAAAAGAAGAATTTGAATATATATTAATAGACTGTCCTGCTGGAATTGAGCAAGGGTTTAAAAATGCAATAGCAGGAGCAGGACGTGCCATAGTTGTTACGACTGCAGAAATTTCAGCAATACGTGATGCAGATAGAATTATAGGATTATTAGAGTCTTCAGATATTAAAAATCCAGAATTGATCATAAACAGAATTAGACCAAACATGGTTAGAAAAGGTGAAATGATGGATGTTGATGATATAGTAGATTTATTATCAATCGATTTAATTGGAGTTGTTCCAGATGACGAATGTATAATAACTCAAACAAATAAAGGAGAGCCAGTTATTCAAAATAAAAAAGCACCATCAGGTAAAGCATATCTTGAAATAGCAAAAAGAGTATTAGGTGAAAAAATAGATGTAACAATACCTGGAAAAGATAAAGGTTTTTTTGCAATGATTAAAAGATTATTTAAGAAATAAAACAGTGGTGGAAGGAAGATGGCAAAATGTTTGAAAATATAACAAGCTTTTTAAAAAAAATTGGAAAAAAAGATACAGGAAAAATTCCAAATTCTAAAGAAACAGCTAAAGAAAGATTGCATTTAGTACTTATGCAAGATAGAGCTAATGTTTCTGTAGACTTTTTGGAATTAATGAAGCAAGAAATAATTGATGTTATAAAAAAATATATTCAAATTGATGAAAATGCAATAGATGTTAGATTAACAAATAAAGAAAACTCAGATGGAAGTAATGGTGCGCCAGCATTATATGCTAATATTCCAATTGTTAATCTTAAAAATGAAGAAATAAAAGAAGTTAAAGAGCAAATAAAAAAAGAAAATGAAGAAAAATCTGTGAATAAAGATAGTAAAGAAAGTAGAAAAGAAAAATCAGCAGATCCAGAAAAGAAAAGAACTAAAGTGAAAAAAGCTGAGAAAAGTACAACTGCTAAAAAACTAAAAAAAGATACAGAAAAATCTAAAAGTAAAACAGCGACAAAAAAAGAACAAGTGAAAAAATAAACTATTAAATCAAAAAATTTAAAAAGAAGAGTGGTTTAATGAGAAAAAATGAATTGAAAAATGTAGAATGGAAAATACTTATAACTGCAATTATCCTTAATATAATAGGGTTAGTTGCTTTATTTTCTGCTACACAAGAAAGTAATTATGATGAATTTTATAAACAATTAATATGGTTAGTTGTAAGTTTAGTTGTTATGATAGGAGTTTTATTAATAAATTATGAACTCATAGCAAGATTTGCACCTATATTTTATGGTGTAGCAATACTGCTCTTATTTGCAGTATTATTTACAACCCCAATAAATGGAGCATCTAGCTGGTTTGATCTTGGATTTTTCTCATTTCAGCCAGGAGAATTTGCCAAAATAGCAGTAATATTATTCATTGCATATTTGATTAATATGATTCAGCAAAGAAATAAAAATGATATAAATAAACCTTTGAAATTGTTAATGGTTTTAGCAGCAATAGGATTACCTATATTATTAATAATGTTACAACCAGATAATGGAACAGCACTTTCATTTATGGTCGCAGTTGGATTAATGTTGATAGTATCAGGAATTAATAAAAAATATATATTTGGAATAATAATATTAATTATAATAGCAGTACCAATACTGTATTTATATGTTCTTCCAGATTATGCAAAAGATAGGATAGATATATTTTTTAATCCAGAATCTGATCCAAGAGGGGCAGGATATAATATCCTTCAATCACAACTTGCAATAGGAGCAGGTGGATTAATGGGTATGGGGTTATTTGAAGGTAACCAAACTCAACTTGGATTTTTATACCCTAAAACAACAGATTTTATATTTTCTGTGATTGGAGAAGAATTAGGATTTATAGTAGCAGGAAGTGTAATATTATTGTACATTTTTCTAATATCTAAATGTTTATATATAGCAAAAACAGCAAAAAATGAATTAGGGATGTTAATTGCAACAGGTTTGACAGGTATATTTATATATCACTTTGTACAAAATGTAGCAATGGTAATGGGATTATTACCTATAACAGGTGTTCCTCTTCCATTTGTAAGTTATGGAGGAAGTTCATTAATAACAAACTTTATTAGTATAGGTATATTGTTAAATATAAGTGGTAGAAGACAAAAGACAATTTTTGTTAAATAAGTATCAAATAAATTGGAGTATAAATGGAATATTTAAAGAAATTAAAAATAGGAAACATAGAACTTGAAAATAATTTAATATTAGCACCAATGGCAGGAATAACAAACCTGCCTTTTAGGAAAATCTGTAAAAAATTCGGACCAGGACTTGTATGTACAGAAATGGGAAGTTCAAAAGCTATGTTCTATAATGATAAAAAAACAGAAAGATTATTTAATACTGATGGAGAAAAAAGACCAGTTAGTTTTCAAATATTTGGTAGTGATGAAGAAACAATGGCATATACTGCTAGAAAAGTAAGTGAATATGCAGATATTATAGATATTAATATGGGATGTCCGGCTCCAAAAGTCGTAAAAAATGGGGATGGAAGTAAATTATTATTAGATTTAGAACAAGCAGAAAAAGTTATGAGAGCAGTAGTAGAAAATTCAAAAGTACCAGTAACTTTAAAAATTAGAAAAGGCTGGGATAAAGAAAATATAGTTGCAGTTGAAGTTGCAAAAATAGCAGAAAAGGCAGGCATATCTGCTATAACTGTACATGGAAGAACTAGAAGTGAGTTTTATTCTGGAACAGCTGATTGGGATATAATAAGAGATGTAAAAAAATCAGTTAATATCCCTGTTATTGGAAATGGTGATGTTATAGATGGGAAAACTGCAAAGGAAATGTTTGAAAAAACAAATGTTGATGGGATAATGATTGGTAGAGGTACATTTGGAAACCCATGGGTATTTAGAGAAATAATTCATTTCTTAGAAACAGGTGAAGAATTAGAAAAACCGAGTAATCAAGAAAAATTAGAAATCTTAAAAGAACATATTAATTTAGCAGTAGAAGAAAAAGGGGAAATAGCTGTAAAAGAATTAAGAAAACATATATCTTGGTATACTAAAAATTTAAAAAATTCTACAGAATTTAGAGATAATATTAATAAAATTGAGGATGAGAAAGAGTTATTAATATATATAGAAGAATATTTCAATAATTTATAAATAAAATGATAGTAAGGTACTATCATTTTTTTATGGTAAAATATAAGTTGAGGAGATATTATGAAAAAAAATAAAAAGATTAAAGTGACATATATAATTATTATATCTGCAGTAATTCTTATAGGTATTTTGGTAAATTTAGAGATATTATCGATTAGAACTATTAAAATTGGTAATAATAAAAGTAGTCAAGAAATATTAAATGATATTGTAAATATTAGTTCATATGAAATGATTTCAGAAATTGTAATAGAAGCAGGAAAAACGAAAAATCAATATATAGTAAATCAAAAATATATAAGTCCAGATGAAGTGACACAAGAAGTTATAGAACCAGAAAATATTTCAGGAGTTAGAACAATTAAAAGTGGAAATACACTTATAGTAGAAAATACAATATTAGGTATATCAAAAATTTTTGAAAACTATGAATATATATCTAATAATGTATTGGATTTGGTGTATTTTATAGAACAATATAAAGATATTAAAAGTAATATTTTTACAGAAAATGAAAAAGAAATAATTGTAGAAATTGATACGAAAATAAATGGAGATGATATTTGCCAAAGATTATACATAGATAAGAACACTCAGTTACCAAGCAAAATGGAAATTAATAATACTAGCAAAAACACTAATATTTACATATTATATAAAGAAGTAAAGTTAAATAGTCTATAAAATATTTAGACTAGAATTTATTTCGAAAAATTTGAAAATAATATACTTGACAATATAGTAATATTAGGAGTGAGAAAATGCATATAAAAAGAGGAGATATGTTTTATGCAGATTTAAGTCCAGTTGTAGGATCAGAACAAGGGGGAATACGACCCGTTTTAATCATTCAAAATGACTTAGGAAATAAATATAGCCCAACTGTAATTGCAGCAGCTATAACTTCTCAGACAGGAAAAACAAGTCTACCAACACATATAAAAATAGATTCAGAATTATGTGGTTTGAAAAATGATTCTGTGGTGCTCACAGAACAAATACGAACAATAGATAAAAGTAGATTAAAAGAAAGAATAGGTCATATAGATGATTTAGAGATAATTAATAAAGTTAATAATGCTTTAGGAGTTAGCTTTGGGCTAGAAGAATAAAAAAAGTCGCATAAGGTTTTACTTAATGCGACTTTATAATGTTTGTCTCAATTTTTTTAATTTTTTTATTTCTAGATATAAATTATCTATTATATCTTTTCTTTTTTGATAAGCATTTTGATATTGTTCTTTGATTTTATCAAAATCTTCAAATTTTTCATTAGGTTTTAATAAAAATTTAATCGTATCCATGAAATAAGTTCTGTTATTTTCATCTGTTGCTGAATTTAGTTTTTTAATATATTTATCAACCTCTGAGCAACGTTTTAATTCATCTTTTAAATCTGTTATATAATTATTAGTACAATAAATTTCATATTCTATATTATCTATAATAACTCTAAACAAAGCTTTGACTATTTTAGGATTATTTTTCCCAGAATTAACATTTTTGCTGATTGCATCAAGTGCTGTATAATTATCTGAATTATGTGTTGTAGAAGTATCTACAAGAATTTGCAAAGAGTTAGAAATACCAACATGTGATGTATAATTATTTGAACTAACAATAGAATCGAATTCATCAGCCACTCGTATAATTTGAGCTTCAAAAGGAATATCTTTTTTAGTTAATCCTTGAGGATATCCTGATCCATCTAATGCTTCATGATGGTAATATGCACCGACATGGTATGGCTGAAGTTCACGATCCTTCATACACATATTATATCCATGTACAGGATGCTGTTTTAATATATTTAATTCTTCTTCTGTTAAAGGTTCTTTTTTTGTTAAAATCTCACGAGGTATAAAAAGTTTCCCTATATCATGAAGATATGCACAGATTGTGCAATATTCAGTAAAACTTTTATCACAATGTAAATACTCACAGATTCTACATGCTAAATCAGCCACACTTTCCGAGTGGCGTCTTGTATATACATCTAATCTATCTAACATACTCAATTGGTATTGCATATTTTTATCAAGATTATATGATTTTAAATTTGTTGTATCATAAAAATCGAAAATTTCCATTGCTTATTATTATCCTCCAAAAAATATATTCATATAATAACATTAAAAAAAAAAAACTGCAATTGTTTTATTAATAAAAATGACGAAAAATATAATTAAATGTAGTATGGCATTTTTTAGTATTTTTTATAACATGAATTTATTGAAAAATAAAGGAATTTATGATATTATGTACAAGAAAAGTTTTAGAATGAAAAATTTATGGAGGTATATATGTATAGAACAAAAACATGTGGAGAATTAAGAACAACAGATATAGGAAATGAAGTTGAATTATCTGGATGGATACAAAAAATTAGAGATTTAGGTGGAATGACATTTATAGATTTACGTGATGAGTTTGGAATAACTCAAGTAATTGTAGATGAAAATATGAAAGAGCAAGTTAAAAATCTATGTACTGAAACATGTATTAATATAAAAGGAAAAATTGTGGAAAGAACTAGCAAAAATACAAAAATTCCTACAGGAGATATAGAAGTTATAGCTACATATATAGAAGTGTTAGGAACATGTAAAAATATTCTTCCATTTGAAATAAATACAAATCAAGAAGTTAGAGAAGATTTAAGATTGGAATATAGATTTTTAGATTTAAGAAATGAAAAAATACATAATAATATATTACTTAGATCAAAAATATTAAAAACATTAAGAAATAAAATGGATGAAATGGATTTTACAGAAATCCAAACACCGATACTTGCAAATTCATCACCAGAAGGTGCAAGAGATTATTTAGTACCAAGTAGGATACATGCAGGTGAATTTTATGCACTTCCTCAAGCGCCTCAACAATTTAAACAATTACTTATGATATCTGGATTTAATAAATATTATCAAATAGCACCATGTTTTAGAGATGAAGATCCACGTGCAGATAGAGCACCAGGTGAATTTTATCAATTAGATTTTGAAATGAGTTTTGCAACACAAGAAGATGTATTTAAAGTTATGGAAAATACGATGACACATACATTTGAAAAATTTACGAATTGGAAAGTAGATAAAGGACCATTTGTAAGAATACCATATAGAGAAGCTATGGAAAAATATGGTATAGATAAACCAGATTTAAGAAATCCATTAATAATTCAAGATGTAACAAAAATATTTGAAAACTCAGATTTTAATGCATTTAAAGATAAAATAGTAAAAGCAATAGTTGTAAAAAATGGAGCTGAACAAGGAAGAAAATTCTTTGATAAAATGAATGAATATGCAATAAGTGATGAAGTTGGAGCAAAAGGGTTAGCTTGGGTTAAAATAGAGCAAACAGGTGAAGTTACAGGAGGAATTTCTAAGTTTATAACTGAAGAGATAAAAGAAAAATTACAAAATGAGTATGGAGCAGAAAACAACTCAAGTATATTCTTTATTGCAGATGAATTTAATAAAGCTCAAAAAATATCTGGATTAGTTAGAATAGAATTAGGGAAAAGATTAGATTTAATTGAAAAAGATGTATATAGATTCTGTTTCATAGTAGATTTTCCAATGTACGAATTATCTGATGAAGGAAAAGTAGATTTTAGTCATAATCCGTTTTCAATGCCTCAAGGTGGTTTAAAAGATTTACTAGAAAAAGATCCATTAGATATACTTGCATATCAATATGATATGGTATGTAATGGATATGAAATAGCATCAGGTGCTGTTAGAAATCATAATCCAGAAGTTATGATAAAAGCATTTGAAATAGCTGGATATTCTGAAAATGATGTTAAAGAAAGATTTGGAGCATTATATAATGCATTTCAATTTGGAACACCACCACATGCAGGAGCTGCACCAGGTGTAGATAGAATAGTTATGCTTATTGCTGATTCTCAAAATATTAGAGAAGTAATAGCATTTCCTAAGAACCAAAAAGCAAGAGATTTATTAATGAATTCACCATCTGTTGTATCTAAAGAACAATTAGATGATGTTCATGTTAAAATAATTGATAATAATAAATAAAATTTGGAGGTTATAAAATGGAATATATATTTAAACCAGATGGAAGAGTTTGTTCAAGAGAAATGGCAATTGAAGTAAATGAAGACATAATAACAGATGTAAAAATAATTGGTGGATGTGCTGGAAATATATTGGGAATATCTGTACTTGTAAAAGGAATGAATATAGATGAAGCAATTAAAAAATTAAAAGGAATTCCTTGTGGACTAAGAGGAACGTCATGTCCAGATCAATTAGCATTAGTACTAGAAGAGATAAAAGAAAAAAGTGCTTAAAATAGTAATAAAAGTAAGGTGATAAAATGAAGAAAAAAGTATTGTTAGGAATGAGTGGAGGAGTAGATAGCTCTGTATCTGCTGTGTTACTACAAAATAAAGGATATGAAGTAATTGGATGTACAATGATTTTGATAGATGATAAAGAAAGTACAGATCAATCTATTAAAGATGCGAAAAATGTATGCAAGATATTAGGAATTGAACATTACGTATTTGATTTTGTGAAAGAATTTAAAGAATTAGTAATTAATTATTTTATAAATGAATATGCAAATGGTAGAACACCAAATCCATGTGTTGTATGCAATAAATATTTTAAATTCGGACTTTTATATGACAAAGCAATGGAATTAGGTTGTGAATTTGTTGCAACAGGACATTATGCTAGAATTGAATATTCAGAAAAATATAAGCAAAATGTATTAATAAGATCTAATGCATCAAATAAAGATCAAACATATTTTTTATATAATATTAGAAAAGAGCAATTAGATAAAATACTTTTTCCTCTTGCTGAATATGAGAATAAGGATGAGATAAGAAAAATAGCAGCCGAAAATGGATTAGAAGTTGCTACTAAGAAAGATAGTCAAGAAATCTGTTTTATTAAAAATGATGACTACCAGGATTTCTTAAGTAATAATTTGGATTAATCTCTAATTAAAAAAGGAGATATGGTATTATACAATAGGTCAAAGAAAAGGTCTTGGAATAGCATATAAAGAACCGTTATATGTAATAGGGATAGATAAAAAGAATAATAAAGTAATAGTTGGAACTTTAGAAGATTTATATGCAAATGAATTAATACTAAAAAATGTAAATTTAATGACAAACGACACATTAGATAATGAGCTGGAATGTTTTATTAAAATAAGATATAGAGCAAAAGAGGCAAAAGCCAGAATATTCAAGGAAAATAATATTATTAAAGTTGAATTTGAAGAAAAGCAAAGAGCTATAACTGATGGACAATCAGCTGTATTTTATGATGAAAATGGTTGTGTTCTAGGTGGTGGAATCATAAGAAAAATATAATTTATTTTCTAAAAACTTGTATAATGAGAATTATTATGGTATAAATAAGTTATAAAAGTTAGGCTAATAGAGGAAAGGCGGAAATTTTTGTGGAAGAAGAAATGTTAATAAGTGAAAAAACTATATTAATAGTAGATGATGAAAAACCAATTGTGGATATATTAGTATATAATTTAGAAAAAGAAGGTTATAAAACTATAGAAGCAAATGATGGTATTTCTGCTGTAAACATAGCATTAGAAAAAAAACCAGATTTAATTTTATTAGATATAATGTTACCTAAGTTAGATGGTTTAACTGTATGTAAAAAAATTAAAAATGTTTTAAATATACCTATTTTAATGTTAACTGCAAAAGATTCAGAAATAGATAAAATATTAGGATTAGAATTAGGGGCAGATGATTATATTACTAAACCGTTTAGTGTAAGAGAATTAGTAGCAAGAGTTAAAGCTAATTTAAGAAAAATTGAAGTTATAAAAGAGATGGAACCTAGAGAATCTAATATTAATAATACTAAAATTACTGAAAAAGATAATTTGGTAGATTTAAATAGTAAAAAAGATATTAAAGATGAAAACAAAATAGTTGTTGGAGAATTAGATATAAATTTAGATAAATTTGAAGTTAAAGTAAGAGGTAAAGCAATTGAACTTACTTTAAGAGAATTTGAAGTAATGAAATTTTTAGCAACTCAACCAGAACAAGTTGTAACAAGAGAAACACTACTTGAAAAAGTTTGGGGATATGAATATTATGGAGATATAAGAACTGTTGATGTTACAGTTAGAAGGATTAGAGAAAAGATTGAAGAAGATACATCTTCACCACAAATTTTAATTACAAAAAGAGGGATAGGGTATTATATATCTTCATCAAAATTAGGTGAGTAAAGAAAAAAGACATCAACAAGATGTCTCTTTTTAATTAGAAGATTATATTGAAAGGAAGTTATATGGAAATAATAGTTGGGAAAACAGCAGGTTTTTGTTATGGGGTTAAAAGAGCAATAGATAGTGCAGAAAAAGAATTAGAAAATAAAAAAATAATATCTTGTTTAGGTGAAATAGTTCATAATAGTATAGTAACAAATAAACTAAAATCTAAGGGAATGAATTTTATTGATAACATAGAAGAATCTACAGATAAAACTTTAATAAGAGCACATGGTGTAGAAAAAGAAGTATATGAATATGCAAATAAAAATAATATAGAATTATTGGATTGTACATGTCCAAAAGTAAAACATATTCATGAAAAAGTAAAAAAATATGTTGAAGAAGGTCATTATGTTTTTTTAGCAGGAAACAAAAAACATCCAGAGAATATTGGAACAATAAGTTATTGTACTAATGGATCTTGTTGTATTGAAACAAAAGAAGATATAGAGAAAGCATTAGAAGTATTTTATAGTGATAACAACAATAAATTATTATTGATTGCACAAACAACATATAGTATAAAAAAATTCAAAGAGTTAGAATTAATTTTAAAAGAAAAATTAGATAAAGAAATAAAATTTAAAGTTGAAAATACAATTTGTAAAGCCACAGAAGTTAGACAAATAGAAACAGAAGAATTATCTAAAAAAGTTGATTTAATGATAATTATAGGTGGGAAAAATAGCTCTAATACTAAAAAATTATATGATATTGCAAAAAATAATTTGGATAATAGTATATGTATAGAAACATGTAAAGAAATTAAAAATATAGAAATATTCAAAAAAATCTCTAAAATAGGAATAATGGCAGGTGCTTCGACACCACAAGAAAGCATAAATGAGGTAATAGAATTTATAAAAAATATATAAAATGAAGAGGTATAATACCTCTTCATTTTTATTGTGCACCACCAGTTAAGGCAGGTTTTAATGTAACTTTAACTATTGTTCCTAAAGGTACTTGGTCATCTTTGAAATAATCTTGATTAGTTACTATTCCAGTTCCTTCAATAGCAATATTTAAATTTAATTTATTCAAAGCAGATTCTGCTTGATTTGCAGTCATACCAGCAAGATCAGGTACTGCTACAGATGTAGATACATTTTCACCTTCGCCATATAGAATTATAATTGAATCTTTTGGAAGTTGTGAACCTGGCTTTGGATTTTGTTCAGTAACAAGTGTTGTATTATAATCAGAAGTCGAAAAGATTTCTGTTTTAAATCCTAAATCAGATAATATTTTATTTGCCTCTGTAATTGTTTTGTTTCTAATTTCTGGTACTGTAATTAAGTTTTCGTTATTAGAATCTATTTCAGTATCAGCTGTTACACCCATATATGGTAAAATTTCAGATAACATTTGAGATACTGTTGGAGCTGCTAATTGCCCACCTTGAAATCCATATTTTTCATTAGTTGGATTATATAATGTTAGTAGAAGTACAATTTCAGGATCTTCGGCAGGTGCAGTTGCAACAAATGAAGCGATATATTCATCATCATTACCGATAAGATCTTCAGATGTACCAGTTTTACCTCCAATAGTATATCCTTCTACTGTTGCGTTTATTCCTGTTCCAATGGTAACAACATCTTCCATCATAGATAAAATCTGATCAGATGTTTCTTCTGATACAACTTGTCTAACTGTTACAGGTTGTATTTCAGTTGTAACATTTGTGTCAGCATTAGTAATGGATTTTACTATTCTAGGTTGCATTAAAATACCATCATTTGCAAGTGCAGATAAAGATGTTATTAATTGTAATGGTGTGACATTTAAACCTTGTCCGAACGAAATTGTAGCAAGATCTACAGGACCAACGTTTTGTTCTGGTAAAAAGATACTAGATTGTTCACCATATAGACTTGAATTTGTTGAGTTAAACAATCCAAATGCATTATAGTATTTATATAATGTTGGTGTTGTAATTCTTTCACCAAGTTGCATAAATGAAGGGTTACATGAATTTAAAAGTGCATCTCTAAGTGATTGTTCCCTATGTGGTTCAGCTCTCCAACATTTAATTTTTAAAGTAGTATTATTTATATCTGGAAATTCTTCGAATCCATTACAATAAAAATCATTATATACATCAGGTGTTGTTATATTTTCCTCTAAAGCTATAGCAGATGTGATTATTTTAAATGTTGAACCTGGTTCATATGTATCTGCAACAGACTTATTTGACCACATTTTATATATTGACTCATCAGCATATTGTTGAGCAAGATCAGATGTAGCTACATAAGGTGTATTAAGATTATAGTCAGGAAATGAAGCCATAGCTAGAATATCTCCTGTTTTAGGATCCATTGCGATTACATTTCCGCCTTCTTCACAATCATATGTATCAATTGCTTGTTCAAGGTATTTTTCAGCTATTGTTTGAATATTTAAATCAACAGTAAGTTCTATATCACTTCCATTTTCAGCTGCTATATATGTTTCTTCTGAATTTGGAATTTCTCTTTGATCATTACCTTGTGAGCTAACTATTTTTCCAGGAGTACCAGTTAATACATTATTCCAAGTATATTCTAACCCTGCTAAACCAGTATTATCTGTACCGCAAAAACCAATAACACTTGATAAAACATTATCATATGGATAATATCTTTTAATATCTTCATCAATATTTATTCCTACTTTAATATCATATTCATCCATCCATGTCACTAATGCATCTACTTTATCTTGTTCAACTTTTTTTATTATAGTTTCAACAGTTGCAGTACTTTGGACTTTTGTTAATACCTCATTATAGTCTAATGCGAAAATTTCAGAAAGACCTATAGCAATAGTCTCTTGAAGTAATATAGTATCTTTTTCAGAATCTTTAACTATAAATTTACTAGGGTTAATTGTAATTGTATCAACAGGAGCACTGATTGCTAATGCTTTTCCAGTTGAGTCGTAAATATTACCTCTATTAGGACTTATTATTTGATTTACAGTTTGTTGATTATATGCCTGTTTTTGCAAGAAATCTGATTGTATAAATTGAAGATAGAATAGTCTTATAATTAAAGCAAACATTATTAAAAAAATAAATATTGTTATTATCAATATATTTTTTTTACTAACAAAGTTATTTGCACTTAAATTTGAATTTAGATTAATAATATTTTCTTTGAAATCAATATCATTAGGATCCTTTTTATTTTTTTCGTTATAACTTTTTTTTGTATTTTGCCAAAAAGGTTTATCCTTTTTACCTGATTTAGCATTCTTATTTTTGGGATTTGAACTCTGTTTTTTAGAGTTCAACATTTTTTTATTGAATTTATTATTTTCTTTATCCATTTATTTGCCTCTTTTGTCTAAATTTTAATTATATTGTATATGATAAATTGCTAAAAATCAATGAAAAGTAAATGAAAACATTAAAATTCACAATTGCATAAAAAGCTTTAATAGTATTTAAGTAAATAACTTGAAAAAATGTTGAAAATTACATATAATATATATGTAAGAAAAGAGGGGTAAAATGCAAAGTTTATATGAAGAAACTAGATATATAATGAAAAAATATAATATTAAGGCTAATAAAAGTTTAGGACAAAATTTCTTAATTAGTGAAAATGTTGTAGAAAATATTGTTGGTGCGAGTGAAATATGTAAAAATGATTTAGTAATCGAAATAGGTCCAGGACTAGGTACTTTAACAAAGTATTTATTAGAAAAAGCAGGGAAAGTAGTATGTGTTGAATTAGATACAAAGATGTTAGATATATTAAAGGACAGATTTGGAATATATACTAATTTTGAGCTTATAAATAATGATATTTTAAAAGTAGATTTAAAAGAATTAATTAAAAAGAGAAAAGAAGAAGATAGTAATATTCAAAACATTAAAATTGTAGCAAACTTGCCATATTATATTACTACACCAATTATTATGAAGTTATTAGAAGAAGAATTAGATATAAAGAGTATAACTGTTATGATTCAAAAAGAAGTTGCAGATAGATTAATTGCAATTCCGAGTGAAAAAGAGACTGGAGCAATTACATATGCTGTATATTATTATGCAGAATCTAATGCTATATTAGAAGTTCCAAATGATTCTTTTATTCCAGAACCAGAAGTTACATCTAAGGTTATAAGGTTAGATATAAGAGAAAATAAAATAAAAGAATTAGATGATGTAGTATTAAAGCAAAAAGTATTTAAAATAATTAAATTAGCTTTTACACAAAGAAGAAAAACATTGGTGAATGTACTTACAAATACAGGAATATTTAAAAGTAAGGAAGAAGCAAATAAAGTTATGAATACAGTTAATTTAGAAATAAATATTCGACCAGAAAAAGTTAAATTAGAGGAATATATAGAAATTGCCAAATTGGTATAAATTCTCAATATATTATTTTTTGAAAATATGTTAAACTAAATATTTTTATGATATAATTAAAATATATTTGTGAAAGGAGAAGGAAATGAATCAAATTTTGATAACCAAAAAATTATATATTACACCAGAATTGAAAAGAAAGAAGAAAATTTATCAATTTTATTTTATTTTTTCGATATTTTTAGTTGTTTCATTAACTTCTTTATACATATATGCAGAAGTAGATAGAGTAAAAGATGAAAATATATCAAAAGAAATATTAGGGACTATTAGTATTCCAGAAGATACAACAGTTGCAGAAGAGGATGCATTAGTATTTTTAATAAGTGATACAACTGTAAATGCAGATAGTCAAATAATATATGAACCAGAAGAGTTAATAGAAACTCAAAGTATTGCAAAAGATACTATTTTAGCAACAGATAGTGGATATAGTTATATGTCGATTGGGACTATAAATATTCCTAAAATAAATGTTACATATCCAATTATAGATGGGCAAACAGATTCAGTTGAAGAAACAGAAGAATTGTTAAAAATAGCACCAACTAAATTTTGGGGACCAGATTTTAATAAAAATTGGGGAGAAGTGCCAAATAAAGTTGGAAACCTAGTTATAGCAGCACATAATTATAGAAATGAAATGTTTTTCAGTAAAGTACCTACATTAGTTGAGGGAGACCTAATTGAGATTTCAGACTTAGAAGGAAATATTGTAAAATATAGTGTATATTCAAAAACACAAGTTGATCCAGCAGATGTTAGTTCAACTTCTCAAAATACAAACGGAAGAAGAGAAATTACATTAATAACATGTACAGATGATAATATTCAAAGAATTATAATAAAAGCAAGAGCTATATAAAATTTGAATGTTAGACATGTCTTTGTTGTAAAAGGAGAAAAAATGGAAAATAAAAATAAAAAACAAAGAGGAATAACATTGATATCATTAGTAGTGACTATAGTAGTTATGTTGATTTTATCAGGTATTGCAATTGGAATTGTAACAGGTGGAAACGGTATACTTAGCAATGCAAAAAAATCTGTTAGAGAAGTTCAAGAAGCAAAATTGGTAGATATGCTAAGAACTGCAGAAAAGACATATAAAATTAATAACGATGTGAAAACTTTTACTTCACAAACACTTAGAGAAGAATTATTGAATTTGAAGTTAATTGATGGAAAAGACATTGATTTTGTAGTAGAAGATGAAAAAATGGGTATATTAAAAGATACAGAAAATGGGATAGCTATATATGTAACAATTGATGAAGACTATGAGCTTCAAATAACAGGAATATAGCAAGAAAATATAAGTAGTTTGTTATATATGTAAAAAAGTATATAATATAAATGAAAACCAGTTTAATATTTAAGTCTACACTTTATGGTAGATATTAAATATTAAACTGGTTTTTTATTAATTTAAAATAAAAAAAGATTGTGAATGAAATAGCAAAATATATTTAATAAATTGTTTCATTAATTTTTTTAGCTATAACAACAAATCTTCCATCAGAATAAGAGTAATCACATGTAGAAAGTGTAAGAAGTTCGTCTGTTGTTGAAATATCTGAAGTAGACGAATATAGAGATCTGGAGTCTATTTCAGATATGAATTCTTCAAATTGTTCGGTATCCATATCAGTGTATTTAGAATAATCAAATGTATCATAACTTAGATCTATATCAAAGACATATAGTATTTCATATTCAGTAAAACTATATAAAGAATCTAAAGTAATTATATTATGTGTTTTTAAATATTCTAAATTTCTATACTCAAGAAGTGGTTCAAATATCATACCATTATTCATGTTGTGTCCATATATAATTAAATTATTAGAATTAGATATATCACATTTTGAATCTAAATAAGGTACGCCAAAATCTGACGATGTTTTTGAAAAGTCATGATTTAAGTAAAAGTTTGGATTTGAATATGTTTGCATAACTGGATAACTGACATTTGTATTTTGAATAGAAATCCAAGCAACAAAGTCATTATTTATATCTTTAATTTCTTCTAAATGTGAGTTAGATATTTCAGTATCACTAGATATATCTTGAGATATAATTATATTTTGTAATTCATTAAATTGAGCTGCAGAATTTTGTGAGTCTATTTCATATTTGAAAAAAAGATATGCAGATGTAATGAAAATAATTAATAAAATAATAATTGCAAAAGTTTTCATATTAAATAATTCTCCATAAAAATTTTAACTTCTAATTAATAGTATAGATAATTACAGAAGTTTAATTGTATTTTAACAAAATATATTTTTAAAAGCAAACAAAATTATTAAATAAATAGATATATGAACTATTAGAAGTAATGAACATATAATATATAAAGTTATTTGGGAGGTTTTTTATGGCGAAAATATTAGTGTATAATAATGATACAGATAGAATGGAAACATATTATAGAAATGAAGATGAAGCAATGCCGTATAATACAAATGGTACATTAAGAGTAAATGAATTTAGAGGATCAAGTAAAAGTGAAACTTTATGGACATCAAAAAGAACAATGCAAAGTTGGAATAGTCAAAGATATATTTTTGGAGCACCAATTCCTGTTGGTTTTGCATTTAAAAGACCATGGGAAGGTGGACATGGAAATCAGAGTCAACATTATGCTGGTACAGCATTTGATTGTGGGCAAGTATTATCTTCTGCTGAAAGAAATGAACTTTGGAATTCTGCAAATAGTTCTGGTGTGTGGACATATGTGGAACCACAATCATTAACACCTACATGGGTACATTTTGATAAAAGATTTGGAGACCCTGCATGTTCTGCCGGATACATGATACTTAGAAGAGGAAGTTTAAGTAATTATGTTTTAATACTTCAAGATGATTTAAATACATTAGGATTTAAAACTGGTGGATTAGATGGTATTTTTGGAGGTGCGACTCAGAGTGCTGTTATAGAATATCAAAAATCAAGAGGTTTGACTGCAGATGGAATAGTAGGGTGTAGTACATGGCGTTCACTTCAAGAAGATGTAGTTGGAACAGGAAGAACAAGTACAACAATTGATTAAAAAACAAAAGATGAATAAAAGAAAAATAAATTAAAAAGATATCTAGTTCCTATTGTTCTAGATATCTTTTAGTTTTATATATTAAGTAATAATTAAATTATTCTTTTTCAGATAATTTGAATGCTATACCAAATCCAATAAGGAAAAGTATAATAGCAAGTGAAATATGTAAAACATTAAATGTTAAACCATCTCTATATGCTGTAACTACTATTGAAATTATAGATGAGATTACGAAACCTAATATTGCATAATATGTTCTTATTTCGAATTTAGCAAGTAAAAACTCTATTAATTTAGCAACTAAGGCTATTCCAACTATAACACCTACTCCGAATACTGCAAGTATTGTAAAATTTGTACCTAGATTATTTAAACTTAAGAAATCTTTAATAGTATTTAATATTGGTTCATAATATCCTAAAAATATAAGCATAAATGAACCACTTATTCCAGGTATAACCATTGATGCTGCAGCAACTACACCTACTAAAAATAAGAAAACATAAGATAATATATTTAAGTTTTCAAAATTTACAGCAGTAGTATTTGTATTTAGAAATGTCATAGCCATAACTAGTGAAAAAGTAATTAAAAATAATCCAATATTAATAGGTGAATTTGAATTACCTTTTACTTTTTTAAATAACATTGGGATTCCACCAATTATTAATCCTACAAAAAATAGGATAGTAGGTAATCTAAAGTTTTCTAAAGCACTAGGTATTACGAAACTTCCAATTACTATAGATAAACCAGAACCTATTCCTAAAAGTAGTAATAATTTTAAATGTTTCTTTAAATTTGTAAAAAAGTGACTGATCATTTCAATTATATCTTGATATATTCCAAGTGCAATCATAAGTGTACCACCACTTACACCAGGAATAATATTTGCAATCCCTACAAAAAAGCCTTTTACCATAAGTTTTATATTGTCAATCATGTTGATCCTCCTTTCATATAATGATAAAATCTCAAAAAATATTATATAGTAACATTTGTAAAATATCAATAAAAAGATATAAAAAAAATTTATTGAATAAATTAATATACAAAAAAAATACTTTGTGATAAAATGTGGACATGAAAAAGTTTAAAAAAATATATATAGAAATAACAAATAAATGTAATTTATCATGTTCGTTTTGTCCAAAAGATGAAGTCATAAAAAAAGATATATCATTAGAAGAATTTGAAAATATATTAAAGAAGATAGATAATTATACAGAATATGTATATCTTCATGTTAAAGGTGAACCATTAATACATCCAGATTTTAATGGTATAATTAAGTTGTGTAAAAAATATAATAAAAGTGTAAATATAACAACAAATGGAACAATGTTAAAATATAGAATAAATGAATTAGAAGATATAAGACAAATTAATATATCACTACAAAGTTTAACGAATATAGAAAAATTATATGAAATAATTGAAGTTGTTGATAAGTTAAGTAAAAGTACATATATATCATATAGACTGTGGACAGACAGTAATATTGAAAAAGAAATATTAAACATCTTAGAAAAGAGATATAATCAAAAAATAACAAAAGGTATAAATTTAAAGTTAGATGAGAAAGTATTTATAAATTTCGAAGAAGAATTTGTATGGCCAGATCTAAATAATAAGATAATAAGAAAAGAAGGAACTTGTTATGGGACAAGAGAACATATTGCAATACTTGTAGATGGAACAGTGATTCCTTGTTGTTTAGATAGTAAAGGAATAATAAACTTAGGCAATATTTTTAAAAATAGCTTAGATGAAATAAGTAATACTGTGAAATTTACAGAAATAAAAAATGGGTTTGAAAATAATAAATTAAAAGAAGAATTGTGTAAAAAATGTGGATTCTTTAATAGAAAACAGGGAAGTGAATAGATGAAAAAAGAATATAGAGCATTAATATTTAGTATGATAAATAATTTTATAATAGCAATAATTAAAATAATAGGTGGAAGTATATTTGGATTAGGAGCATTATTTGCAGATGGATTACATACATTTAGTGATGGTATAATTAATATAGTTGCATTAGTAGGTGCAAAATTATCTAGAAAAAAACCAACAAAACATCATCCATATGGATTCGGAAGAATAGAGTATTTAACAAATTTATTTGTAGGAATAATGTTATTTATATTAGGTGCATTTATATTTTTACATAGTTTTAATAAAGAACTAGTAATACCTCAAATAAATATATTATGGCTATTGTTAGTTGTTTGTATTATGAAACTTGTAGCAATTGGTATATTGTTTAAAAATGCTAAAAAGACAAAAAGTAAAATTTTATTGACTACAGCAAAAGAGTCTTTGGCAGACATATATTCAACAGTAGGTGTAGCTATAATAACGTTAATACTGCAATTAGCTTATGAAAATCCAATATTGATATATATGGACATTATAGGAACAATAATAATAAGCTTAATAATTATGAAATCTGCTTTTAAAATAATATATGAAAATTCATTATCATTAGTAGGAGAAATTGATAGTGATCCAGAATTAGTAGAAAAGGTAAGAATATTCTTAAATGAACATCATAAACAAATACAAGATGAAGATATTTATTTAATAAAATATGGTTCATATTATAAGCTTCAACTAAATATTCAATTAGATGAAGATATGACACTTAAAAAAATTAGTAGATTAGAAGATAAAATAAAGAAAGAATTAATAAAACATAGATCATTTAGAATAAAACATATCTCAATATTTGCAACAAACCATTTAGAAACAATGAAAGGGGAGTAGTAAAATGACAGAAAAAGAAAAAAGTCAACAAGGTATGATATATAATCCAAATTATGATGAAGAATTAATTAAAGAAAGAGATTATGCCAAAAATTTATGTTTTGAATATAACAGTATAAATCCAAATGAGAAAGATAAAAGAAATCAAATTATTAAAAATTTGTTTGGAAAAACTTCAAACACTTTTATAATTGAACAACCTTTTAATTGTGATTATGGATACAATATTGAGATAGGAGAAAATTTTTATTCAAATCATAACTTAGTAATATTAGATGGTGCAAAAGTAAAGATAGGAAACAATGTTTTTATTGCACCAAATTGTGGAATATATACAGCAGGTCATCCAATAGAAGTACAGGAAAGAAATGAAGGATTAGAATATGCAAAAGAAATAGATATTGGAGATAATGTATGGATTGGTGGTAATACAGTTATTCTGCCAGGTGTAAAGATAGGGAACAATACTACAATTGGAGCAGGAAGTGTTGTTACAAAAAATATACCAAATGATGTAGTAGCATATGGGAATCCATGTAAAGTGATTAGGAAAATATAATAGATAAGTTTAAAAGTTAAATAAATTTAAAGGAGATGAAAAATGGAAAAGAGCAATACAAAAATTAAAAATAAAACTTTGGGAAATATTTTAGCAAATGAAAGAGTAAAGTATGTAATAGGAACATTATTATTAGCAGGAGTGGGTATTACATTACCAAGAATATTTCATGTATTAGCTGGTGCAGGTTCAGGAGCAATGTTTCTTCCTATGCATATAGCAGCATTAATTGCAGCTATGGTATTTGGAGTTAGAAGCGGAATAATAGTTACAATAATATCAACTGTAATGAGTTATATATTAACAGGAATGCCAAGTTTAGAAAGATTACCACATATGATGGTTGAAATAACTATATATGCCTCATTATTAGGTATATTAAGTAAAAAAACAAATGCATATATATCATTAATAGCAACAATTATATTAGGGAGATTAATGTATGCAGGTTATATATTTGTAATTGGAAATTCAATGTCAGTATGGGATAATTTTGTTACAGGATTACCAGGTATTGCAATTCAATTATTAGCAGTTCCTTTCTTAGTTAAAATCATAAAGAAAGGTATAAAAATAGATGCTTAATTTAGAAGATGCAAAAAAAGTACTATTAGAAAAAGATTGTTCACTTGTAGTAATAAAAGATGAAAAGATATATGAATTCTATAATGAGAGAATAATAGATTTGAAAAATATATTGCTACAAGATAAAGATGGATTAAAAGACGCGATTGTAGCAGATAAAGTAATTGGAAAAGTAGCAGGAAGCTTAATGATAGCAGGTGGAGTAAAATCTGTATATTCTAAGGTTGTTAGTAGTTTAATTGTAGATAAGTTTAGAGAAAATAATATAAATTTAGAATATGAAGAGATAATCCCTTTTATTAAAAATAAAGACAAAACGGGAATGTGTCCAATGGAACAAAAATTTAAAAATGAAGAAGATATACAAAAAATATATGAAACTGTTATAAATGTAGTATAATATATAATAAATAAAGGGGGAAAATATGAAGAAAATGTTAACTTTTACAGCTGTATGGAATATAATTACAGCATCATTACCAATAATATCTTTAATAATATTAATATCTCAAAATTGGGGAGTAGAAGCATTAGGGGTATTTGGAATAATGTTTTCGATAACTTTATCGATTATAAAGATTCCAACATTGATATCTGGTATATTATTTTTTAATTATTTATCATTATCAGATCAAGAACTTTCTAAGAAAAAAGTACCAATTTTAGTTTGGTCAATAATTAATTTAGTTACAGGAAATATTGTCGGAGGGATAACAGGATTAATA
>CAYJKU010000012.1:0-10406 GCA_964371215.1 uncultured Clostridium sp. | reverse complement strand
AACAGATAATATAATTGATACAAAAACTATCGAGGAAAATAAATTAAAAAAACAAAAACAAAAACAAACAAAAAATTTAAGAATATTATCTAATTTGGGAATATTTTTAATAATATTTTCAGGGTTCATAATTGCTACATCTAGCTGGAATCAAATTGATGATATGGCAAAAGTTGGACTAGTTTTTATGACAAGTATAATATTTGGAATATTTAGTTGTATATTTAGAAAAAAAGTAAGTGGAAGTAATTCAGAAATAATATATTATTTGTTATCTGGAGCGTTCCTAGTATTAACAGTTGTTTCTATAGGAAACTATTCTATATTCGGAGAGTATTTATCTTTTAATGGAGATGGTAGCCATATTATAATGGGAACTATATTTGCTATGATTGGTTTAATAGCATATACATTAGTTGAAATTTATAAAAAAGAAAATTGGATATATTGTACATATTTATTTAATAATATAGCTGTATATATTTTGGCTTCAGGATTTTTGGGTAATGGAGTAAACTGGATAGTAAATTCTGTAATTGTTGTATTATTTGTATTAACAGCATTTAATATGTATAGAAAAATAAAAGTACATAATAAAGTACAATATGAAGTAATATTACCACTATTTAGTATATTTAACTTAATATATATTGCAACATTAATAACAGCTCAACTTCAAACAACATCATCAGTTTTATGGAACATAATAATATTAGTTGGATTACTAATATTAATGCAAATGGCAGTTTCGTTAAAAGAAAAAACTAATTTTAGAATTTTAACTACAATATTATATAACATAGTTTTAGTTATAAACATATTTAGTATGCAAAGTGAAGACTTATTCCTAGCTACAATATTTACGATAATTTATTTAATACATAATATATTAATATTATTACCTAATGAAAATGAAAAATATTTTGCAATAGAACTATATTTACAGCCAATAAAAATATTAATTATGACAATTATATCTTTTGGATTAATAGAAGATGTATTTAATATATCTGGCGAAGGTAATATCTTTTTGATTTTAGGTGCAGTAACAGGAATATTAGCAGTAATTAAAAATAAATTAAAAATAAATAAAATATATTACGTTATTTCATTAATAGCATGTAATATGTATACACTTATATCTTTAGTAGGAATACATTTTGGAACACATTGGGTATTTTTATTAATAAATGTAATAATATTAGGATTATTAATGTATAAAGCATTTAAAGATAAGGAATCAAATTTAGTTACAAAATATATAACTGTAATTGGGTTTGTTGGAACATTATTTATTTTATGTGGATTAGTAAAACATGCAAGTGCAACAATACCAGTACATTTAATAGGTATAGCAGTATTTATATGGGTGATGGATAGATTAAGAAAATATAAAAGAATAGATAGTATAGTAGTATTATTTGCATTATTTTTAATAGGATCATTAGTAAATGAATTAGATATTAATTATGAATATACAATGATAATGATAAACTTCTTATATGTTATAGGTATATTTAATTTTACTCGTTTAACATTTTATGATATGAAAATAGAAGTAAAACATATAATTGAAAGAATATTATTAGTAATTACACAACTACCATTAATATTTGTAAGTTATAATATTCCACTTGTATATTTATTAGTACTTAATTTAGCATATATAATTATAGGATTTAATAGTAGAAAACTATATTCTTTATTCCATGTAGGAATAATAAGTATAATAATACTATGTATAGTTCAATTTGGAGAATTCTGGAGTTCAGTTCCAATTCCAATATATTTCTTATTCTTAGGATTAGCAATTATTGGTTTTGCTACATATAAAGAAATAAGTAAAAAAGATAAATTAAACAAAGAAGAAGCAAAAAGTATATCAGAAAAAGAAAACAAACAAGATTAGTTATTTGAGGTATTAAATAAAATGAAAAAAATAGATAAATACTATATGAATACTAAAGATTTATCAGCAAATGAAAATATTATTAAATTTTTGGAAATAATAGAAAATAAAAAAGAATACTTTAAAAATATAATTGAATTAGGTTGTGGAGCAGGTAGAGATACAAAATACCTGCTTCATAATGGGTTTAATGTAACTGCAATAGATAGAGAAAATGTAGAAGAGATAATAATAAATGAAATATCTGAAGAGGATATAAAGAGATTTCAATTCCATCAAAAAAGTTTTGAAGAATTAGAGTTTTTAAATTTAACAAAATCAGATATTTTAGTATCTAATTTCAGTATACCATTTTGTGAAAAATCTATATTTAAAAATACCTGGAATAATATTGTTAATAACATTAGAAAAGAAGGATATTTTGTTGGTAACTTTTTTGGAAAAGAAGATTCTTGGAATTTTGGAGATACTAAAATAATATTTTTAGAAGAAAAAGAAGTAAGAGAATTATTTGAAGATTTTGAAATAATATATTTTAATGAAAAAAAGAAAAAAGGTATAACAGGAATCGGAAGAGAAAAGTTCTGGCATATATATGAAGTAATAGCAATCAAAAGAAAATAATTTAAGAGGATAAAATGAAGAAGATACAGGAAAATGAATTAAAGCAAATATTTAGAGATATACGAAATAAGCAAGATTACGGTATAAAAATATTAACTAATGAATATTCAGATTTTATTGAAGGAATAGCTTTTAGTATTTTGAAAAACAAAGATAAAAGTGAAGAAGTTAAAGATATTGTAATAACTAAAATAAAAGATATGTCAGAATATGAATTGCCTACATATAAGGAAGCTAGTTGGATATATGTATTTACAAAAAGAGAAACACTCGAATTTTTAAAAAGTGAAATTACATATATAGATTATGATACTATTTATGAAATAGGTAAAGAGAATTTAGAATTAGAAAATATAATAAAAAAAGATAAATATAATAAGATTGTAAGAAATGTTGATGGAAAAGAAAAAGAAATAATTGCATTAAAATTATTGTCAAATGTATCTTTATATAATATATCTAAAATCATGAATGAATCATTAATTAAAATAGTGATTAAATATTATAAATCTATAAAGTTAGTTGAAGGAGTATTTTGAAATAGATACTCTTTTTGTATATTTAAAATTTAATATTTTTATTGTAATTATCTAATAAATAGCATATAATGTAGTAAATTCTAGAAATATAATTATATTACTAGTTACCTTAAATGAAAGAGGTAGTATTATGAAAAAATTTTTATTAAATTACAAATCAACAATTATTCTTTTGGTTGCTATAATTGTTGGAGCGATTATTGGACTTATATTCAAGGAGCAAGCAGCCATTCTTAGCCCATTAGGGGATTTATTCTTAAACTTATTATTAGTTATTATTATACCACTCATATTTTTAACAATTACAACATCAATAGCTAAAATGAAAACTCCAAAACGATTAGGAAAAATTATGATATCAATTGTAGGTGTATTTATTATTACATCTTTAATTGCAGTTGTAATAGGTTTTAGTAGTACATATATAACAAGTTTAGTTGATCCAGAAGATGGAGCACAAATAAGAGATTCATTAGATGAAACAACAGAAGAAGTTGAAGATGATGAAGAAATATCTTTATTAGAAAGAACAGTTAGTTTAGTAACTGTAAATGATTTTTCAAAATTATTATCAAAAGATAATATAATTGCATTACTTATAATATCTGTTATAGTAGGTATAGCAATAAATATGACAGGAGAAAAGGCCAAACCAGTTACAGAATTTTTAAATTCAGCTAATTTAGTTATAGCTAATGTCATGAAAATAATAATGTATTATGCACCAATTGGGCTAGGAGCATATTTTGCTTCACTGGTAGGTACATTTGGAGCAACAATAGCAGTAGGATATTTAAAAACATTTTTAATATATACAGCTGTTGCAATTGTATTTTATGTTGTAATATATACATTGTATGCATTTATAGCTGGAGGTAAAAGAGGTGTAGTAACTTTTTGGAAAAATATTATTCCTGCAACTGCAACATCTATTGCTACATGTTCAAGTGCAGCATCTATACCAGTTAATATTGAATGTTCTAAAAAAATGGGAGTATCTGAAGATATTGCTGAAACAACAATACCACTTGGAACAAGTTTTCATAAAGATGGTTCTATAATTGGTTCAGTATTTAAAATAATGTTTTTAGTATATTTATTTGGAACACCAATATCTTCAGTGCAAGATGTTTTAATGATATTTGGTGTAGCACTAATTGCAAATTTATTAGTTACAGCTGTTCCAATAGGTGGGGGGACTATCTCGGAAATGTTAATAATAACAATGATGGGATATCCTATAGCAGCATTACCAATATTGACAATTATAGCAGCAGTTATTGATCCACCAGCAACTATGTTAAATGTAACAGGTGATACATCTTGTTCTATGTTAGTTGCAAGAATAGTTGATGGGAAAAATTGGTTAGATAAACCAAAAGAAGAGATAGAAGAGAAAATAGAAAAAGAAAATAAATTGGAGAAAAATAAAAAAGAAAAAGTTAAAATATAATAAGTAGAAATTAAATAAGTTAATAAGTAAGAATAAAAGAAAAAGACAATAAATATATAATAAAAATATATTTATTGTCTTTTTTATAGTATATAAACATATTAGGTAAGTAGAGAGAATATAATACAAAATAAAATATTTTGATTAGGAGAAAGATATGAAAATAGGTATAGCTTTATCAGGTGGTGGTGTAAAAGGAATTGCACATGCAGGTGTTTTAAAAGCATTAGAAGATAATGGGATAAATATAGATATTATTGGAGGTACAAGCTCAGGGAGTATAATTGCATCAATGTATGCAATAGGGTATTCACCATATTATGCATATATTTTATTTAAAAGATATGTGAATGAAATTGTAGAAATAACACCACTGCCAATAATGTTAGGAATTAAAAATTTTATGATAAATAAGAAAATAAGTGTATTAGGATTGAAATCAGGAAAAGAATTAGAAGAAGCATATGATAAAATTGCAGCTAAGAATGGATTCAAAAACATTACAGATATTACAAAAGTAAAGATAGTTATACCTACAGTAGATATTCATGATGGAAAGGAATATGTTTTTACAAATAATATTCCGAAAAACATAGAAGAATATAATGATGACATAGAATATATAACAGATATTTCAATAGGAAAAGCAGTAAGAGCAAGTTCGAGTTTTCCTAGTATTTTTGAACCATGTCAATATAAGAAACATAAATTTTTAGATGGTGGAGTATTAGATAATATTCCAATATTAGAAGTAAAAAAACAAGGAGCAGATAAAGTTATTGCAGTAGAATTTCAAACAGAGGATATTGATGAGAAAAGTAATATATTAGATATTGGTATGAGAACAATTTGGATAATGGGAAATAAAATTTCAAAACAAAGCATAGAACAAAGTGATTTAATATTATCTATTGATACACCTAAAATGGGGTTATTAGATACAGACAATATTGATGAATGCTATAAAGCAGGATATAGAACAGTGATACAAAATTTAGATAAAATTAAAAAAATAATAAATAGCTAAAACAGAATTAATATATTGACAAAAATATGTAAAATAAGATAGTATAAGTATGTATAAAAGCAAAAAGTAATGAACGAAAGAAGGAAAAACAAATGGAAAAAAGTTTAAAGAAAAAAATGAAAATAGCATTGATTATAGTACTAATAGTTAGTAATATATATTTCTCATTTAGCGAGATATATGCAAGTACTACAATGCAGTTTAATGATCAAGGATTTTATGAAGTTGTACTAAACAAACTTAACTATTATATAGTGAGTCAAGATGATACCACAATGACAGTTGAATTTAAAGATAGCTTTAATCCAAATAGTATTACAGCATTGTATATGGAAAATAGTAAATTAACAGATATATCAGATATAACTAAATTCCCATCATTGGAAAGATTGTTTATAATAAATTCACCAATAACAGATATTTCACCACTATTATCATTAACTAATTTACGAGATTTAGAGTTTGGAAATAATAATATTACAGATATATCAAATTTAGGTACACTAACGAATTTACAACATTTAGAATTAGATGGGAACAATATTACAGATTATTCAACACTTTCAAATTTATCTAATTTAAATTGGTTAGCATTAAGAAATTGTAATATAACTGGTGGAACAAGTCAGTTAGCACCACTAAATTCTTTAACAAATTTAAAACATTTAGCAATTGGTAATAATCAAATAGAAGATATTTCATCATTATCAGGTTTAGTTAGTTTAGAGGAGTTATATGCAGAAAATAATAAAATAAGTAATGTTGAGTCATTAGAGAATTTAAATAAATTACAAGAAGTATATATGGATAATAATGAAGTTGTAGATATAACACCATTTGCAAATATGAGTAATTTGGTAGAACTACATTTGGAGAGTAATCAAGTTGAAAATATAACAGCATTTGCAAATTCAACAAAATTAAGAGAAATACAACTTGGGAATAATAATATAAGTAGAATTGAAGATGTATTTGCACCAATAGCTAATTTAAATTCTTTATCTTCATTAAATTTAAATTACAACAAGCTAACAAATCTAGAT
The DNA here is from genome assembly GCA_964371215.1 of uncultured Clostridium sp. GTDB lineage: Bacteria > Bacillota > Clostridia > TANB77 > CAG-508 > CAG-269. The sequence continues at coordinate 3,811 of CAYJKU010000012.1, read as the reverse complement.
AATTATACTGAGTTGTTAAAAGCTCAAAATGCACGAGACTATTTATCAGTTAATGTATATGGAAATAATATATCTGATTTATCTGGAATAGAAAATCTTGACAGAACAACTAATGCTTTATATTTAGGAAGTCAGCAATTGACAATATTAACAAATAAACTAACAAACATTCCATTACCAGAATATATATCTGAATCTATGACACCTGAAAGTGTATATTATGTAGGAGAAACACCAACAGAAACAAATTGTAAAATATCTTCAGATTATAAAACACTTGATATAGATCCAGGTTATACAACAGCAAATATAAGATTAGGAGATACATATACTAATCCAGGATTATCTAGAGCAAATATAACAATTATTACAGATTTAGTTGCACCAACTTTGTCAAGTGTAAGAACACCAAATACACAGACGAATGGAAAAGTAAGTGTTACTATTACAGCAGATGAAAAAATTCAACCAGTAAATGGATGGGTAATTTCACAAGATCAGTTATCACTAACAAAAGAATATAGTACAAACTCAACTGAAGATGTAATTGTTAGAGATATTGCAAATAATGAAAGTACAATAAAAATTGTTGTAGATAATATCATAGGAGACCAATCTGATAGTAATAATAGTAATAGTAACAGTAATAATAATAGTAATAGCAATAATAGTAATAATACAAATAATAGTGTAACAAATAATGAAGCTTCAAAAAACCCTGCAACAGGGGATAATATTATGGCATATGTAATTATAGCTATATTAGCTAGTAGCATTCTTATATGTACAGCAATAAAGGGAAAAAGAAAAATAGAATTAAATAAAAAATAAATTTTAAATACACAATAAAAACAGGCAGTAAGCCTGTTTTTATATGTCTTAAATAATATAGATATGAACATAACAAAGTGAATCTAATTGGATATAGTAAAAGAAGAAAGATACTAATAGAATAAAAAGATGATTCCGATTGAATATCGAAACCACCTTTTTATAAATGTCCTTTTTACAGATTATTTAACAGATTTTTTTCTTATAACAACAATTCCAGCAATAGCTATAATTGAAATTAATGTAATTATAGAATAAGCTATAATGTTATCTCCAGTTCCTGGATTGTTACTATTAGTATCAGTAGTAGTACTATCAGTAGTATTATTAGTATCAGTACTATCAGTAGTATTATTAGTATCAGTACTAGTAGGATTAGTATCTATAAGATTAAATGTTGCAACAGCTAATTCACCAGAAGCAAGATCTATTTCGATTTTATTTTCTCCTAATGGCAAGTTAGCAAGAATTGTGCTATCTAATTCAAGTATAACACTACCTGGTTTGAAGCTAAATCCTTTTTTTAAGTCTATACCATTTATTCTTAAATTTGTCATTTTAAAAGTATCAAAATCTAAATCCCATTTCATTAAGAAAGTTTCATTTGTATAACGGTCAAAGGTTAAATTTTCATGTTCTTCCATAGGTTGATAAATTATTCTTTGAGTTTCAACCACGATGGAATAGTTTTTATCAATATTAGTTATATTTATAGGATATGTAACAGCAATATTACCATTTAACAATTGCTCTACATCATTTATTTTAATAGATGTAAATATATATCCAGATTCAGTTGAAAGATTATATGTTTTTGAATCTCCTTTTATTAAGTATGTTGGGTTACTTTGTGCATCATGGTAAGAATTAGGTGTTAGATTAAAAGCAACGGAATATTGAATTTTTCCATTTACAGAAATTTGGCCATTTACTGTTTCATAATTTATATTGTCATTTGGGTGATTAAAAGTAGCAGCATAGTTGTGAACTCCAGCAACTATTGTAGTGCTGGGATCATCCCAACTCCAACCAGTTGGCAATTTAATTGATGATAAAGGCCTTTCGGCTATACCTTCTTGTTCTCCGAGTAGAGGTGTTACAATTTTTTTAATTTCCCATTCAATACTATAAGTTTCACTATTAGTTCCTGAAACATTTAGAAGACTATCATCCCATTTGTAATGACTAGGATGTTTAAGTGTGATTTGAGCAGTATGGTTACCAGCAGTAGTTGCTTTGTTTCCAGTTATGGTAAATAGTGAGTCAGCAGCACTAAAATCAACTAATGTGTAATCTATACCATTGTAGGTGTAAAAGTTCATTGTTTGTTCCACACCATTATAAGTAAGTACATTAGTAGGGTCCAATGTAGGTGTTTCAGCAAGACTTATGGTTTTTTTTACGTCAGTTGCTTTTAAATTTAATGAGAACCTTTCATCATTTTCTGCTATTAAAACAAAGGAACAATCTAGGTAACGTGGAAAATTTTCCAAAGTAGACGCGAAAATCTCAAATTGAAGCTGTATATGATCACCAGCTGCTATTGAAAGTGGAGTAGCGAGTTCGCTACCAACGCGAGAAAGGTTTTTTACCTTAGAAAAGCTAACAATAGGTAGATCATAGCCTTTTATTTCAATAGGCGATCCAGTTGTATTAATAGCATATACTGTTAATATCACTGAAGGTTCACCAAAAATTATATTACCAAAATCAAGTTCGGTTGCGTTAGTTGTATCACTTAGATTCTTTTTGAAAACTATATCACCTGCCGCAGCATTTACATTTGTACTCCCTAATAGTATAAATGCAAATGCAAGTAGAGTTATTAATAGACTTATTTTTAAAATATTTTTCATTATTATTTAGTATCTCCTTTTTTAATATTATTTATTTGATTTTTTTCTTATAATAACAATTCCTGTAATACAAATAATTGAAATTAAACCAATTACAGTATAAGTTACAATGTTATCTCCAGTTATTGGGTTATTATTTGAATCGGCATTATTATTTGTATTGGGTTCATTATTATTATTTGAATTATTATTAGAAGTATCTATAAGATTAAATGTTGCAACAGCTAATTCACCAGAAGCAAGATCTATTTCGATTTTATTTTCTCCTAATGGCAAGTTAGCAAGAATTGTGCTATCTAATTCAAGTATAACACTACCTGGTTTGAAGCTAAATCCTTTTTTTAAGTCTATACCATTTATTCTTAAATTTGTCATTTTAAAAGTATCAAAATCTAAATCCCATTTCATTAAGAAAGTTTCATTTGTATAACGGTCAAAGGTTAAATTTTCATGTTCTTCCATAGGTTGATAAATTATTCTTTGAGTTTCAACCACGATGGAATAGTTTTTATCAATATTAGTTATATTTATAGGATATGTAACAGCAATATTACCATTTAACAATTGCTCTACATCATTTATTTTAATAGATGTAAATATATATCCAGATTCAGTTGAAAGATTATATGTTTTTGAATCTCCTTTTATTAAGTATGTTGGGTTACTTTGTGCATCATGGTAAGAATTAGGTGTTAGATTAAAAGCAACGGAATATTGAATTTTTCCATTTACAGAAATTTGGCCATTTACTGTTTCATAATTTATATTGTCATTTGGGTGATTAAAAGTAGCAGCATAGTTGTGAACTCCAGCAACTATTGTAGTGCTGGGATCATCCCAACTCCAACCAGTTGGCAATTTAATTGATGATAAAGGCCTTTCGGCTATACCTTCTTGTTCTCCGAGTAGAGGTGTTACAATTTTTTTAATTTCCCATTCAATACTATAAGTTTCACTATTAGTTCCTGAAACATTTAGAAGACTATCATCCCATTTGTAATGACTAGGATGTTTAAGTGTGATTTGAGCAGTATGGTTACCAGCAGTAGTTGCTTTGTTTCCAGTTATGGTAAATAGTGAGTCAGCAGCACTAAAATCAACTAATGTGTAATCTATACCATTGT
>CAYJKU010000011.1:0-34225 GCA_964371215.1 uncultured Clostridium sp. | reverse complement strand
AGCATAAGTATAGAAAAATGTAAACCCTAAAATTAATACTAAATAAATTAATGAGTTTGCAATTGAATATCCTACTCCAACTGATGTTGAAGTTGATATAGATAATTTATAAATCATTGATAAAATACCTGTTTGTGTAGCTATGTCTTGTACAAATATTTCAATAATCATTGCCGGAAATGTCATAAATGATGAAGCAAATATTACTGGCATTACCCCTGCCATAGCAAGTTTAAGTGGTAAATGTGTATTTTGTGCTCCTACCATTTTTCTTCCAACTACTCTTTTTGAGTATTGTACTGGGACTCTTCTTTCAGCTTGTTGTACGAATACAACTCCTGCTACTAATACAATTGCTCCTATTAATACTGCTAATGCAATTAATAGTCCTGTTGTACTAAATCCTGAAGATGTCATAACCATTGACCATACACTTTGAATTGTACTTGGTAATCCTGCAATTATACCTACGAAGATTAATAGTGAAATACCATTTCCTATTCCTCTTGCAGTTATTTGCTCCCCAAGCCACATAAGTATTGATGTTCCTGTTGTTAATCCAAATACAACTAATGCTCCTGTTAAGAATGATTCATCAACAAATATTCCAGATGTTCTATATGCTAAGTATAATCCTATTGATTGTACTAATGCAAGTATTATAGTTAATATCTTTGTATATCTATTAATTCTTCTTTTTCCTTCTTCTCCACCTTCTTTAGTTAATCTCTCTAAAGCAGGTACGATCATAGCTAATAATTGTATTATGATTGATGCTGTTATGTATGGACTAATTGATAATGCAAATACGGAAAATCTTGAAAAAGCTCCCCCTGAAATCATATCTATTAATCCTGCTATACCATTTGAATTCCCCATTATTTCTGCGATTGCTAATGTGTCTACACCTGGTACAGATATATAACTTCCAAATCTAAATATTACTATTAATAATAGTGTAAATAAAATTTTCTTTCTCACATCTGGAGTTTTTAATGCATTTTTTATCGTTTTAAACAATTAAACCACCTCAGCCTTTCCACCTAAAGCTTCTATAGTTTCTTTTGCTTTTGCTGTAAATCTAGTAGCTTTTACGTTTAATTTTTTATCTAATTTTCCAGTAGCTAGTATTACTATTCCATCATTAATTTTACTGATTACACCGTCTTTAACTAATGTTTCTGCAGTTACATCTGTAGCTTTTGATGAATTTAACATAGTAAGTGTTACTTCTGTATATGTTTTAGCATGGATGTTTGTGAATCCTCTTTTCGGTAATCTTCTATATAATGGTGTTTGACCACCTTCGAATCCTCTTCTTACACCACCACCAGATCTGGCTTTTTGACCTTTATGTCCTCTTCCTGATGTCTTACCATTTCCTGATGCCATACCACGTCCTACTCTATTTCTTTTTACTTTTTTTACACCTGGTTGTAATTGATCTAATTTCATTTAAGTATTCCCTCCTTTTCTTATGATAATATCTCAAAAGTGATTATATAATATCTTCTACTTTTTTATCTCTTTTTTTAGCTATTTGTTCTACTGTTTTCATAGATTTTAATCCTTCTAATGTAGCATAAACTACGTTTCTTGGATTATTTGTTCCAATAACTTTTGTTCTGATATTTTTGTATCCTGCAAGTTCCATTACTGGTCTAACACTTCCTCCTGCTATAATTCCAGTACCGGCAGCTGCTGGTTTCATCATAACTTTTGCACTTCCAAAAGTTCCTACAAATTCATGTGGTACAGTTGTATCTACGATTGGAACTTCTATTAAATTTTTCTTAGCTTCTTGGATAGCTTTTCTTATAGCGTCTGGAACTTCAGATGCTTTACCATTTCCTATACCAACATGCCCGTTTTCATCTCCAACTACAACTACAGCACTAAATCTAAAAGTTCTACCACCTTTAACAACTTTAGCAACTCTATTAATAGCTACAACTTTTTCTTTTAATTCAACTTCTTCTTTCATAGGTTTTTGACTTCCTCCTTTTCCTTATATCTTAAATACATTCTATTTTGACTAGAATTCTAATCCACCTTCTCTTGCTGCTTCAGCTAATTCTTTAATTATACCATGATAGATATATCCACCACGATCAAAAACTACTGATTTAATATTTTTTTCTGTAGCTCTTTTTGCAATTAAAGTACCAACTTCTTTAGCTGCTTGTTTATTAGAATATTTAGTTTTTATTTCTTTATCTAATGTTGATGCTTGTGCTAATGTATTCCCAGCATTGTCATCAATTAATTGAACATATATATTTGAATTACTTCTAAATACACATAATCTTGGTCTTTCTGCTGTTCCAGATATTTTTCTTCTTACTCTTAAATGTCTTCTTTGTCTTTCCATTCTTCTATCTGTTTTTTTAACCATTTTTATTCTCCTTTCTAGAATTTAATCTACTTTATATTATTTACCAGTTTTACCTTCTTTACGTCTAATAACTTCATCAGCATATTTAATACCTTTACCTCTATATACTTCAGGTGGTCTTTTACTTCTTATATCTGCTGTTGTGCTACCAACTAATTCTTTGTTTATTCCTCTTACAATTATTGTATTTTGGTTTGGTACATCGAAAGAAATTCCTTCTGGTGCTTTAAATATAACTGGATGAGAATATCCTAAAGTTAAATTTAAATCATTTCCTTGTTTAGCTACTTTGTAACCAACTCCATTAATTTGTAATTCTTTACTGAATTCTTTAGTTACACCTTCAATCATGTTATTTACTAACGCTCTTGTTAATCCGTGTAAACTTCTGTTTTCAGCAATATTATTTAATCTTTCAAATGTTATAACATTTTCAGTCATTTTAACTGTAATGTTTTTATGAATGTCCATTTGTAAAGTTCCTTTTGGACCTTTTACAGTAATATTTTGTCCGTCGATTTTAACTTCAACTTCTGATGGTACTGTAATAGGTTTATTTCCTATTCTTGACATTTTAAGTTTTCCTCCTTTTCCCTAATAATTACCAGATGTATGCTAATACTTCTCCACCTACACCTAATTCTCTTGCTTCTTTATCTGTTTTTAATCCTTTTGATGTTGAGATTATTGCTATTCCTAAACCATTTAATACTTTTGGTAATTCGTCTTTAGCCGCATATACTCTAAGTCCTGGTTTACTGATTCTTTTTAATCCATCAATAACTCTTGTTCCTTTTTCATCATATTTTAATGTTATTCTTATAACACCTTGTGCACTTTCTTTTAGTTCTTCGAAAGATCTTATATATCCTTCTTTTAATAATATTTCAGCAACACTTACTTTCATATTTGAAGCTGGAACATCAACTGTTTTATGTTTTGAACTATTTGCATTTCTTATTCTTGTTAACATATCTGCTATTGGATCTGTAATATTCATTTATGTACTTACCTCCTTCTTAATCTTATCTATATTTATTTATATTAGTATTTGTCTAGATCTTACCAGCTTGCTTTTTTTACTCCTGGTATTTCTCCTTTATGTGCTAATTCTCTAAAGCATACACGACAAATTCCAAATTTTCTTATATAAGCATGTGGTCTACCACATATTTTACATCTATTATATTCTCTTGTTTTGAATTTTTGTGTTCTAGCTTGTTTTATCTTCATCGATTTTTTAGCCATATCAATACTCCTTTCTTTGACCAATCTTTAAATTTAAAATTAATTTTTGAAAGGCATACCCATTAATGATAGTAACTCTTTAGCTTCTTCATCAGTTTCAGCTGTTGTTACAAATATAATATCCATACCTCTTAATTTATCTACTTTATCATATTCGATTTCTGGGAATATTAATTGTTCTTTAATACCCATAGAGTAATTTCCTCTACCGTCAAAAGAGTTTGCAGATACACCTCTAAAATCTCTTACTCTAGGAAGAGCTACATTGAAAAATTTATAAGCAAAGTCATACATTTTTTCTGCTCTTAATGTTACTTTACATCCAATGTTTACACCTTCTCTTAATTTAAAAGCTGCTATTGATTTTTTAGCTTTTGTTATAATTGGTTTTTGACCAGTTATTTGAGCTAAATCATTAACTGCATTTTCTAATGCTTTTGGATTATCTTTTAAGTCTCCTAATCCTATATTTATTACTATTTTATCTAATTTTGGTACTTCCATTACTGATTTATAATTAAATTTTTTCATTAATGCTGGAACTACTTCGTTTTGATATTGTTCTCTTAATTTTTCCATTGTTCAAAAATCCTCCTTTCTTTGTCTATTTTATTTTTGTTCCGCATTTTTTGCAAATACGCACTTTTTGATCTTTTTCAACAGTATATCCTATTTTTGTAGTTTTTCCACATTTAGCACATACTACATTTACTTTTGCACTTGGTATAGCACATTCTATTTCAAGTATTCCACTTTCTTGACCTTGTTTTTTAGCTTTAACATGTTTTTTTCTTACATTAACAGCTTTAACAATTATTTTGTCTTCTTTTGGTAGTACTTCTAGTACCTCTCCTTTTTTACCTTTATCATTACCTGATAAAACTTCGACATTGTCTCCTTTTTTTATTCTCACGAGAGTTTACCTCCTTTTTTTTGAATTTATTTATGTTTTATTTTTTTTTTATTTTTATTAATAAGATATTAGCTTACCATATATTGTACACAAATTCACTTTGCTCATTTTACAATTATTACTATTGTACACAAATTCACTTCGTTCATTTGTATCTTTAATCTCTAACGGTCGAACTCCTTATAGTCGTTCTTGCTAAGAGCTTAAAGAACTTCTGGTGCTAATGATAAGATTTTCATATAATCTTTTTCTCTTAATTCTCTTGCTACTGGTCCAAAGATACGAGTTCCTTTAGGAGTTCCATCTTCTTTTATTATAACTGCAGCATTTTCATCAAATTTAACATAAGAACCATCTGGTCTTCTTAATCCACTTTTTGATCTTACTATTACAGCTTTAACTACGTCTCCTTTTTTAACAACTCCTCCTGGTGTTGCTGATTTAACAGAAGCAACTATTATATCTCCTATATTAGATGTTTTTCTATGTGATCCACCTAAACATCTGATACACATGATTTCTTTTGCACCTGTGTTATCTGCTATTTTAAGTCTTGACTGTTGTTGTATCATTTTTCAGTCCTCCTTCCAATTATTATTTATTTTATGTCTGCTTTTTCCATAACTTCAACTAATCTCCATCTTTTATCTTTTGAAAGTGGTCTAGTTTCCATTACTTTTACTTTGTCTCCTATTTGGCAAACATTTTCTTCATCATGGGCTTTTAATTTATATGTTGTTTTTACTGTTTTTCCATATACTTTATGTCTAACACTTGTTTCAACTGCTACTACAATTGTTTTATCCATTTTGTTAGATGTTACAGTTCCTACCATAACTTTACGAAGATTTCTTTCTTCCATTTAGATTTCTCCTTTCTGATTTCTCAAACAATTTGCGAAACTACGCTTTTTTGCTTTCAGCTATTTTTCTTTCTGTTAAAATTGTATTGATTTTCGCAATATCTTTTTTAACATCTTTGATTTTCATTGGATTTTCTAATCCGTTTGTAGCTAGACTGAATTTTAATTTGAATAATTCTGTTTTTAATTCACCTAATTCTTTTTCTAGATCTGGTGAAGACATTTCTCTTATTTTATTTATCTTCATCATTCTCACCTTCCTTTTCAGTTTCTCTTACTACGAATTTTGTTTTGTTAGGTAATTTCATCATAGCAAGTCTTAAGGCTTCTTTCGCTGTTTCTTCTGGAATTCCAGATATTTCGAACATTACTCTCCCTGGTTTAACAACTGCTACCCAGTATTCTGGAGCTCCTTTACCTTTACCCATACGAGTTCCGATTGGTTTTGCTGAAATTGGTTTATCTGGGAATACTTTTATCCAAACTTTTCCACCTCTTTTTATATAACGAGTCATAGCTATACGAGCTGCTTCTATTTGATTTCCTGTAATTAATCCAGCAGTAACTGCTTGAATTCCGTACTCTCCATCAGTAACTTTGTTCCCTCTTGTAGCTTTTCCTCTCATTCTACCTTTTTGTACTTTTCTAAATTTTGTTCTTTTTGGCATTAACGGCATTATTTTTGTCCTCCTTCCATTTTTCTTTGAGGAAGAATTTCTCCTTTATATATCCATACTTTAACACCTAATTTACCGTATGTTGTATCTGCTTCTGCAAATCCATAATCGATATCTGCTCTTAAAGTTTGTAATGGAATATTTCCTTCTTTATAGAATTCAGTTCTAGCCATGTCAGCTCCACCTAATCTACCAGATACTGCAGTTTTGATACCTAAAGCTCCTGATTTCATAGATTTTTGCATACATTGTTTCATAGCTCTTCTGAATGAAATTCTTCTTTCTAGTTGGTTAGCAATATTTTCTGCTACTAATTGAGCATCTGTATCAATATTTTTAACTTCAACTATATTTATATTAATATCTTTTCCTATTAATTTTGTTAATTCTCTTTTAACTTCTTCTGCTCCAGCTCCACCTTTTCCAATTACTCTTCCTGGCATAGCTGTATATAAGTTAACTTTAATTAATTTTGTTGCTCTTTCGATTTCAATTTTTGAAATTCCAGCATCAAATAATTTTTTCTTTAAAAATTTACGGATTTTTTGGTCTTCTACTAGGAAATCTGCAAAATCTTTTGAATCTGCATACCATTTAGAACTCCAATCTTTTATAATCCCAACTCTTACACCTGTTGGATGTACTTTTTGTCCCATACTTTTATTATGCCTCCTTTTCTTTTAAAACTATTGTTATATGACTTGTTCTTTTTCTAATTCTAACAGCTGAACCTTTTGCAGCAGGTCTAATTCTTTTTAAAGTTGGACCTTGATTTGCAAAGATTTCAGCAATATATAAGTTATCATGTTTCATTCCATGATTGTTTTCAGCATTTGCTATAGCTGATTTTAATAATTTTTCAATTATTTCAGATGATGCTTTTGGTGTAAATTTTACTATTGATAAAGCTTCATCAACATTTTTTCCTCTAATTAAATCTGCAACTATTTTAACTTTTCTGCTTGAAATTCTTGCAAATTTTAGAGATGCTCTTGATTCATTTATTACTAAAGTATCTTCTTGCACTTTATTTACCTCCTCTTTATTTTAGATAATGAATTCTCTTATTCAGTTATCTTAACTTCTTATTTTGTTGCTTTGTCTCCACTGTGACCTTTGTATGTTCTTGTTGGAGCAAATTCACCTAATTTATGACCGATCATTTCTTCTGCTATGAAGATTGGAACATGTTTTCTTCCATCATGTATAGCTATTGTATGACCTACCATTTGTGGATAGATTGTTGAAGCTCTTGACCATGTTTTTACAACGTCTTTACTTCCGTCTTCATTCATTTTTTCTATCTTTTTTAATAATTCAGGTGCTATAAAAGGTTTTTTCTTACTTGATCTTGACATTAAAATTTTCCTCCTTTCAAGAAAATTTATATTAATTTAGTTAATTATTTTCTTCTTGTTACTATAAATTTATTTGATTGTTTCTTTTTATTTCTTGTTTTATATCCAAGAGCTGGTTTACCCCATGGAGTAAGTGGTCCAGCGTGACCGATTGGTGCTTTACCTTCACCACCACCGTGAGGGTGATCTACAGGGTTCATTACAGATCCTCTTACAGTTGGTCTGATACCCATATGTCTTTTTCTTCCGGCTTTACCAATTTTAACGTTTTCATGATCACTGTTTCCTATAGTTCCTATAGTTGCTCTACATACTGTTAAAATTAATCTCATTTCTCCTGATGGTAATCTAACATGTGCGTATTTACCTTCTTTAGCCATAAGCTGTGCACTTTGTCCAGCAGCTTTAACTAATTTTCCACCTTGTTTTGGATTTAATTCTATATTATGAATTAAAGTACCAACTGGAATTGAGCTAATAGGCATTGCATTACCTGGTTTAATATCTACAGCTTCTCCTGAGATTACTTTGTTTCCATCAGTTAATCCTTGAGGAGCAAGTATATATGCTTTTTCTCCATCAGTATATTCTACTAATGCTATGTTAGCACTTCTGTTTGGATCATATTCGATACCAATTACTGTTGCTTCCATATTATCTTTTCTTCTTTTAAAATCTATTATTCTATATTTTTGTCTGTTTCCACCACCTTGGTGTCTTACTGTGATTCTACCATAAGCATTTCTACCTGCATTTTTCTTTTTTGTTGCAAGTAAAGATTTTTCTGGAGTTTTTTTAGTAATCTCAGCAAAGTCTGAAACTGTCATGTTTCTTCTTGACGGTGTATATGCTTTAAAATGTTTCATTCCCATTTTTAAATCTTCCTTTCATATTATAATGGATTTTTTCCTGTTCCATTTACAGATATTCTTTATTATCCGGGTAATTTCCCGATATTCATCTTATTAAACTACGCTCCCATAAAAGCTTCGATTGAATCTTTGTATTTTTTAGTAGCTTTAGTAGATTTTCCACCTTTTGCTACATATGTAGCTTCTCCTGGATTTGTATCAATAGTAACTATTGCTTTTTTCCAATCTGGCGTTTTTCCTTCTTTATATCTAACTCTTTTAGTTTTTCCGCTTACATTCATTGTATTAACTTTTAATACTCTTACTTCAAAAAGTTTTTCTACAGCTTTAGCTATATCAACTTTTGTTGCATTTTTGTTAACTCTGAAAGTATATTTACCTTCTTGTAACATATCATTACTTTTTTCTGTTACAACTGGTGCAACTATTATTTCTTCTGGTAACATTATGCGTACACCTCCTCTAATTTTTTAACAGTATCTACTGGTAAAACTAGGTTAGTATATTTTAATAAATCAAATACATTTATATTGTTAGCTGTTATTGTTTTAACACCTTCAATATTTCTTGCTGACATTAATACATTTTTATTGTTTTCCGGAATAACTATTAATGTTTTTCCTGTAACTTTTAAATCTGCTAATGCTTTAATCATTGTTTTTGTTTTAATTTCTTTTAACTCTAATTTTTCAACAACTGTTAATTCGTTTTCTAACACTTTAGAACTTAATACTGATCTAATTGCTAGTCTTCTTTCTTTTTTATTAACTGTATATTTATATGAACGAGGTTTTGGTCCTAATGCAATACCACCTTTGATCCATTGTGGAGCTCTGATACTACCTTGTCTTGCTCTACCTGTTCCTTTTTGTCTCCATGGTTTTCTTCCACCACCACGAACTTCTGCTCTTGTTTTAGTACTTTGTGTACCTTGTCTTTGATTAGCTAAATAGTTTACTAACACTGAGTGAACTATTGATTCATTTGGTTCAATTCCAAATACACTTTCTGCTAATTCTAAATCACTTACTTTTTTACCTTTTATATCTAATACGCTTACTTTCGGCATTTCTTATTTCCTCCTTCCTCTTATTTAGTAGCCTTTACAGCTGATTTTACTTTTAAGATAGCTCCTTTTGGTCCTGGAACGCTACCTTTAACTAACATTACGTTTTTGTCCATATCTACTCTAACAACATCTAAGTTTTGTATTGTAATTGTAACTCTACCCATATGTCCTGGTAATTTTTTACCTTTAAATACTCTACCTGGTGTTGAAGTAGCTCCCATTGAACCTGGTCTTCTATGATACATAGAACCATGTCCCATAGGTCCTCTTGATTGTCCATGACGTTTAATAACACCTTGGAAACCTTTTCCTTTAGATGTACCTTGAACATCTATTTTATCTCCAGCTACAAATACTTCTGCTTTAACTTCGTCTCCTACTTTATATGTAGAGATATCTTCTAATCTAAATTCTCTTAAATGTTTTTTGTTAGCTAATTTAGCTTTAGCAAAATGTCCTGCTTCTGGTTTGTTTATATGTTTGTCTTTTATTTCTCCAAATCCTAATTGTATAGCATTGTATCCATCTTTTGCAGTTGTTTTAACTTGTGCAACTACGTTAACACCTGTTTCGATAACTGTAACTGGGATTACATTTCCTTTTTCATCAAAGATTTGTGTCATACCGATTTTTCTTCCGATAATTCCTTTTTTCATTTTTATTTCCTCCTAACTATTGGCTGATCTATCTATAATATACCAGCTTGGTTGTGTTTGTCTTTGCAAACTACTTGTTTTAATTTCTAATTATAATTTTATTTCGATATCAACACCAGCTGGTAATTCTAGTTTTGTTAAACTATCAACTGTTTTTTGTGTTGGATAAAGAATGTCTATAACTCTTTTATGTGTTCTCATTTCAAATTGTTCTCTTGAATCTTTGTATTTGTGTGGAGAACGTAAAATAGTTACTATTTCCTTTTGTGTTGGTAATGGAATAGGACCTGATACCTTTGCTCCTGTTTTTTTAGCAGTATCTACTATTTTTTCAGCAGACTGATCTAAAACAACATAGTCATAAGCTTTAAGTCTTATTCTGATTTTTTCACTTGTTGTTACTGTTTTTGCCATTGTAAATTTCCCTCCTTCTAAAAATTATTTGATTTGTCTATGATAACTACTATGTAATTATCATAATTACCATGGCAAGTTAAAACGCACTCTGGTGTTTCTATGTTCACCTATTTATAATCCCAAATATGCATGATGATTTTGGGATAAGTGCTTATTTTATATACTTACCGCCTGGTCTTTGCCATGACATACTCCATCAAAGTTCCCTCCATATTATTACTAATATGTAGCCACATTTGACTTCATCGCTTAATACATGCTTAAATATTATACCTTCTTTCTATATAAAAGTCAATTGTTTTTTTATATTTTCTCTACTTTTTCACAAATTTAAGATTTATAATTATCTAAACAGAAAAAGAACTAAAATATATTTTTATATTATCTTGGTTCTTTTTTTCATATTATTATTCAAATCCGGTTGTAACATTTTTAATTAATGTAACTAATAAATTCCAATTTCCTTTAAACATACTTATTTTTGTTGGCATTTTTCCTTTTTTAGGATATTTTCTTATAACCGGTATCTCACATGTTTTTAATTTAAGTTTATCAGCTTTTATAGATAAATACGATGATAATTCATAATTTATAAATATATCTCTGAATATTTTAACTTCACTATGTTCTAAATACTTTTTAGAATATGCTCTGTAACCATTTGTTGTATCTGTATACTTTTTGCCAGCTGCTATAGAAGTAATAGGCACATGCATCAACCTTATTCCCAAATATCTATATAAAGGAGTATTTATCGCTTTTCCACCTTTAATAAATCTTGAACCTTGTATAAAATCATACCCATTATCCAGTTTTGAAATAAAATCAACTATATTTTCCATACTATCTTTATTGTTTCCATCAACAACTATAATTCCTTTATAACCTCTTTTAAGTCCCCAATATAATCCAGTTCTAAATTGAGCAGATTGATATCCATATCCTTTTTTAATGATTAATGTATTTACATTTAAATCTTTTAATATACTACCTTCTAATATTCCATCATTAGAGTTACCATCACAAATGATTATATCTGCATATTCATATATTTTTAATTCTTGCATTTTTCTTAACTGTTCTTCAATTCTTGGTCTTTCATTTATTATAGGTATACAAATACAGTATTTACTTTGTTTTTTTTCATATTCTCTAACTTCAAAATCAGGTACTCCTTCTATGTCTTTGTATTCCATCACTCATTCCTTTTCATTTCCTACATTTTTATCTTCGACTTTATTTTCTCCAATTAGTTTTGTTTCATCTTCTCTTTTTTGCATATTTCCTGTACACTCAACCATAAATGCTAAAATTCCAAAAACTGTTATTGATAACATTCTAAAAGATATGTATGCATGATTTATAGAATGTTCTATTAGTATTCCATACCAAATAAACGGATATGTGATTATCAAAATTGTTGGTATTATTAATTTATATACATTAGTCTCAATAATTTTTTTTCGTATAATAGTTATACAGAATATTATAATTATTATAAATACTAGAAACCAGAATACTTCATTTGTTAAGAATTTTAAATTTTGTTCTATTGAATTTAAAATTGATATTTCAACTGTTGTAGACAAATCACCATCAATTCTAAAAAATAAGTTTTTAATTGCCAATGAAATTGCATCTTTTCCTAATACAACTGAAGCTATAATCCACTTAGATACATATGTACTAGCATATGCAACTCCCCAAAGTGCAGAGTTTTTGATTAAAGAAAAAATATTTGTTCTAATTTTCACATTTTTCCTATAATTATATATTATTAAATTTATTAATGGTATTCCTAAAGTAATAATTGGTACTGTCAATGTATCATAAAAAGCAATTACTGATCCTAATAGAAAGAACAGATATGGTATAAATTTTTCTTTATCTTTTTGTATCAGTATATTTAATATAATAATTCCTATTAACATCACCATAAAAGGTGGTGCAAATTGTAGTACCATAGGTACTGCATTAATTGCTACTATTAACATTGAAAAAATAAATGCTGATGTAATTCCTTTTCCTACATTTTTATTCATTTCATAACTTGCCCAAAACAACAACATAAATAATATTATTGTCATCAAAAATTTTATTTCATTATATGTAAATATCATAAGTAAAGGTCTTATTAGTGTTTGTGTTCCATGCCAATACCTTGAATATTCTTGATTGTTTAAAAGATTTCTATCATATATTACTTTTTTTAATGGTATTTCTTGTCCACCAAATGTTTTATCACTTATAGATTCTGAATACCTAGAATTTTCAAATGCTCTTTCGATTGAACTTTGGTTTATATCTGTACCTCTGTTTAAAGCCATGTTTAAAATCAACATATCTGAATATGTGTCGTAATATGAATTTATAATACTTTGTCCATACATATTAGAACTTTTTATAATTTCTTCATATGAATCTTTAACATTTTCATTAATAGCTCCATTTGGTAAACTGTATGTTATTATCATTGAAACACTAAATATTATTATCATACTAATAAATAATATTATATATTTTAATATTGCTTTCATCTTTACATTACCTTCCTGTATATTTATAAAAAAAGATATTAATATTAGATTAATATCTTTTCTCTTTAATTTTTAGTTAACTCCCCATGCAGTTATTGAGCTTTCTCCATCTCCAACACTTGTATTTATATGACTACTATCTATGGTAACTACTGGTACAGAATCATAACTATAATTTTCATTTAACTCACCTATATGAGTACCATAAATATCTAATTGATCATATACATGATCATATACTATTTGTGGTGTTACAGTACCATTATCTATATATTTCATTCTTCCAAATCTTAAAAATTCATTTATTTCCGGCTGATATATCATAGATCTTGTTGCCAAAGTTATATCATTTGGTAATATATTAGCATATAACTCAACTATACTATTATCTGCATTTACTGTATATCCACCATTATTACTGTTATCAAACACTTCAATACTTGTTTCTGTTAAAGTACATAGTGACAATTCATTCCCGTAATAATAATCATTATTAAATTTTTCTTTTTGCGTACTTCTTGTATCTACAAGTTTCCTTTCACTTATTAAATATTTTTCAACTGTTTGTACTAATTCATATATCCCCTCGTCATTTTCTACCTCTTCTTCATTAATTCGCCCAACTGTAAATTTATTAGTAACACTAGAATCTGGTGCAAATGATTTCATTGCTCCTAAAAATGTTGGAAGTGTATGATATGGTCCACCCATTAGATCTCTATAATTTTGCCCAGTGCTCATAATTTTATCATCTGATATAAATTCATCTACCACCTTACTACTAATATCTGTAAATGGTTTATCTTCACCAATTAAATCCTCTAAATTTAAATTTCTAGCTGTTGCCCCAAATATTTCATTACTATATAATACACTTGCCATATCATTTAAGTAATATATAAAATTTGAATAGCTACCTAGTGCCAAATCTATTGTTCCTACGGATTGATCTGATACTAAATCTATTGTTCCATCAGTATTAATATCTAAAATTCTCCATGCCGTAGAACTATTTTGTTCAACTAAATAAGAATTTCCTTCACTCTCATATTGCATTTCTGTGTATTCTTTTATATCAGATTGAGGTATATATGCAACATAGTCACCTATTTCAAACTCTTGATTCTCTGTTGGTGGTGTTGTTCCATCTCCAGAACTTACTGCACCTATATAATAAAACTCTATTACTCTTTTACCTATTACAGCTTTACATCTAGTTAGATTTCCATCAGCATCTCTTTCTGGATCAGTTAAATCTCCATTATTGTATTCAGCATCTGTCAAAAACTTACTTTCCCAAAGTCTTTTCGTAATCTGTTCAATAGTTTCAAATCCAACATCTTCTCCATACTTAGCTGTATATTGCAAATTAATCCATAGATTTCTTTCATCTTCCACAGTACCTGCTCTATTTTCTATTTCAGCTTCCATAGCCTGTGTTAATATTCCATTTTCTCCTGTAAGCATTGCTATACTTATACCTGCTAGTATCATTAAAACTATTATTGTTATTACTAGCGCAATTAACGTTATCCCCTTTGTATTTTTCATTTTTATTCTCCTTTTCTTCTTTTGTCATATAATTTGACTCGATTCTACCAATAATTATATTATTTGTCAATATTTTATTTTCTTTTTCTTTCTTGATTTCTAATAACTCTACTTTCATGTCTATATGGCAAACTCTTTTTTCTAAAATTATTAAAAATTATTGTAATAACAGTTAATATTATTAGAAATATTATTAATAGTATTATGCTAATTATCATTAAATCCATTTTCTTTTCTCCTTATATTACAAAATAAATAACAAGTCCACCAATCAAAGAAATTACCAATCCTAAAACTTTCATCCCTTTAACTGCATCATTTTGATCTCCGAATCCAAAAAATCTTTTTGTTATAATTCTAGCATCATATATAAATATTACTCCTATTATTACTAAAATCACTCCTATTAAACATATCACTTCATTCATATTTAAACATCCTTTATATTTCAATTCTTTTAATAAATTTTTCTTTAACTAAATTATTCAGACCTTTATTCTTCTCTAATTCAAGATTAGAATCTTTTTCAATAATATCTATAGCTACTTGTTGAACTACTTTTAAAGTTTCTATATCTTCAAATAAATTTGCAATTTTAAATTCAGGTATCCCATGTTGATTAGTTCCAAAAAAGTCTCCAGTTCCTCTTAATTCTAAATCTTTTTCAGATATTATAAATCCATCATTTGTCTCAACCATTACTTTCATTCTTTTTCTAGTTGTTTCTCCATTACCTTTTGGTTTCAAAATACAATATGATTTATATTCTCCTCTTCCAACTCTTCCTCTTAACTGATGTAATTGTGCTAATCCAAATCTTTCTGCATTTTCAATTACCATTATATTTGAATTAGGAACATCTACACCAACTTCTATTACAGTTGTAGATATTAATACATCTATTTCATGTGCTTTAAATCTAGACATTATATCATCTTTTTCTTTTTGCTTTAATTTCCCATGTATGTATTCTACTCTATAATTTAAAAATGTATTTTTCTTATATTCTTCATAAATCTTTCCAACAGATTTTAAATCCATTTCTTCATTTTCTTCTACAAGTGGACATACTATATATGCTTGTCTCCCGCTTCTTAACTGTTCTTCTATAAATCCATTTACTCTTTCTGTCATCTTACTGTTTACTGCAAATGTCTCTATTTCTTGTCTATTAGGTGGAAGTTCATCAATTATTGATATATCTAAATCTCCATATAGTATTAATCCTAATGTTCTTGGAATAGGTGTTGCTGTCATAACAAGTACATCTGGATTCTGTCCTTTTTCTACAATCTTAGTTCTTTGCTTTACTCCAAATCTATGCTGCTCATCTGTGACTACTAATCCTAATTTATTAAATATTACATTATCTTCTATAATTGCATGTGTCCCTATTAGAATGTCTATTTCACCATTTTGCAATCTCTCTAATATTTCTTGTTTTTTCTTTTTAGTTATTCCAGATATTAATAACTCACAATTTATATTCATATCTGCAAGCATTTTTTTAAAGTTCTCATAATGCTGAGTTGCAAGTATTGCTGTTGGTGCCATAATAGCTGCTTGATATCCACTTTTAACTGCTTTATATGCTGAACAGATTGCAACAACTGTTTTACCTGAACCCACATCACCTTGTAATAATCTATTCATAGAATTTGATGATTCCATATTGTCATTTATTTCTTTTAATACTCGTGTTTGTGCACCTGTTAATTTAAATGGAAGTTTTTCTATTATATCTTCCATTCTGATTTCTTTTGGATATGTAATCCCTTTTTCTTCTTTACTATACATATTTTTTATTTTTAATAATGCTAGTTGTGTTATTAACAATTCTTCAAAAACTAATCTTTTTCTAGCTATATTAAAATCTTTAAATTTTTTAGGGAAGTGAATATTTTTTATAGCTTCATTAATTCCTTGTAATTTATGTTGTTGTAATATCTCTTCTGGTATTAATTCTTCTATTTTTTCATCTATTTCTAGTAAGCCATTTTCAATTATTTTTCTTAATACATTTTGAGATAACTCTCTTGTAAGTGGATAAATCGGTATTATCTTTCCTGTATTTCTTTTCATCCCTTCTTTATCAAATGTAGGTGATTTCATAGAAACCTTCCCCATTTTATTTGATATTTTTCCATAAAAGTTGACTTTATCTCCAACATTAAAATTAGTTTTCAAGTAACTTTGATTAAACCATACTATTTCCATTTTTGCTGATTCATCATAAACAATTAGTTTTTGTATTGTCTTTCCTTTTATTCTCATATCTACTAATTTGTTCATAACAATTCCTTGTACTAATACCTCTTCACCATCAATACATTCTAAAATCGGTTTTGCTTTACCTCTATCTTCATATGTTCTTGGATAATATGTAATCAAATCTTTTAATGTATATATTCCTATTTTATTAAGTAATTTAACTTTACTTGGACCTACACCTTTTATATATTTCACATCTTTACTTAGTTCTAACATTAATGTCACCTCCTAAATATGACTTACCTTTTGTAATTCAAATTTAACTTTATCTGCACTTATTAATTCTATATTTATCCCATTTATGTTTCCTTCAACTGCATTATTTATAGATGGACCATGTAAGTGACCATAATAGCATTTTTTTACATTATATTTTTTCATTAACTCTATAAATTTATTTGTATCTTGTTCATTTTTATCTGTTATTGGTGGGTAATGCATTATTACTATTATTTCTTTTTGTTCTTCTAATTTTGAATTAAACTCTTTTGCTTTTTCTAAAGATATCTCTAATCTTAATAATTCTCTTCTTAAGATTTTATCATCTGATTCATCTCCACCTAGCGTATATCCTCTTGTACCTGCTATTATATATTCTTCACAGACATGTGCATTATTATATATGAAATCTATTTCATTAAATTCATTTTCTTTGAGATATTTTTTCATTTTAGATACAGTTTCCCACCAATAATCATGGTTTCCTTTTAAAAACAATTTTTTTCCTGGAAGGTTATTTATATATTCAAAATCTTTATATGTATCATTTAAATATGTAGCCCATGAAAAGTCTCCAGCAAGTATTACTGTATCATCTTCTTTTACTATATTAATCCAATTATTTCTTATTTTTTCTTCATGATTTTCCCAATTATCTCCAAAAATACTCATTGGCTTATTTTGTGAAAATGATAAATGTAAATCTCCAATTATATAAATTGACATATCCACCTCCAAAATTAATTTAATTTTAAATTCGCTGTTGCATTTAGACTCATATCATGTCTTTTTCCTGTTATAAAATTATAGTACCCTGCTGATGCAATCATTGCAGCATTATCTGTACAATATCTCATATCTGGCATATATACTTTTATTCCTTTTCCTTCTAACGCTAAAAATTCTTTTCTGATATAACTATTTGATGCTACTCCGCCTGCAAGAACTATTACATTACAATTTGTTTTTTCTATAGCTTTTTCTACATTTTCCATTAGTGTTTCTGTTACAGTTTTCTGGAAACTTGCACATAGGTCTGCTTTATTTATGTCTTTAATATTATGGTTAGCATTTATAACAGCTGTCTTTATTCCACTAAAACTAAAATCTAATGTTCCATCATTAAATATTGTTTTAGGTAACTTTATATTCGCCATTCCTTCTTGAGCTAATTTATCTACTTTAGGTCCACCAGGGTAACCAAGTCCAATTACTCTTGCTACCTTATCAAATGCTTCGCCTATTGCATCATCTCTTGTTTTCCCTAATACTTCAAATTCTGTATAATCTTTAACATGTATTATTTGTGTATTTCCACCTGACATCATAATACATATACATGGTGGTTTTAAATCCGAATATGTTAAATAATTTGAAGCAATATGTCCTTCAATATGATTTACTCCTACTAGTGGTTTGTTTAATGAAAAAGCTAATGCTTTTGCATATGATACTCCTACTAATAAAGCCCCTACTAATCCTGGTCCATATGTTGGACATATAGCGTCTATATCTTCAAAAGCTATTCCTGCTTCTTCTATTGCCTTTTTAGTTACCCTTGAAATTGCTTCAATATGATTTCTTGATGCAATTTCTGGAACTACTCCTCCATATTTTTCATGTATAGGTATTTGTGTATCTACGATATTCGAAAGAACCTCTCTTCCGTTTTTTACAACAGAAACAGAGGTCTCATCACAACTAGATTCAATTCCTAATACTATTATGTCTTTTTTCATTATATATTTACTCCCATTATTAATGCTGCTAAATATGATATTCCATTTGTTACAGCTTCTATTGCCGGAGATATAATCCATCCTGCAACTCCACTTATAAATATTACTACAAATATTATATAAAATATTTGTTCATTGTTTCTAAACCACATTTTTACATTGAATGGTAAAAATGGCATTATTACTTTTGAACCATCAAGTGGAGGAAGAGGTATTAAATTAAAAATACCTAATCCTACATTTGTTATAATGATTGCTGCAATTATTGTCATTGTTATACCACCTGCATATGTTATTGCAAAGCCTGCAGCAAATTTGTATATTGCATAATATATTATAGCAAATATGAATGCTAATATGATATTTGCTATAGGTCCTGCTATTGAAACTATTGCGTCACATTGGTCAACTGTAAATTTTCTTGTATAATTTCTTGAATTAACTTGAACTGGTTTTCCCCATCCAAATCCAGCAAATAATAACATAAATGTACCTATTGGATCCATATGAGATAATGGGTTTAAATTTAATCTCCCTTGATCTTTGGCTGTTCTATCTCCCAGCTTATATGCTGCAAATCCATGTGCAAATTCATGAAATGTTATTGCAATCAATACTCCTGGTATACTTAATACTAATCCTAATAGTGCTGATGGATTAGCTAAATAATTTGCTATCCCAGATAATACTAATATTCCTAGCACTATATATATCATTCTTTTATCAAAACTAAACATTGTTTCTCCTTTGTTCCCCTTTATTTCAAAACAATTACTTATTTATTGGTTTCATTGTTGGGAATAACACAACATCTCTAATTGATGCTGAATCAGTAAGTAGCATTACTAATCTATCTATCCCTATACCTAATCCACCTGTTGGAGGAAGCCCTATTTCTAAAGCTTGGATATAATCTTCATCCATATCTCCTGCTTCATCATCACCAGCTTCTTTTGCTTCTACTTGTTTTTTAAATCTTCCATATTGATCTATTGGGTCATTTAATTCTGAGAATGCATTTCCATACTCACGCCCTAATATGAACAATTCAAATCTTTCTGTTATTCTAGGATCTTTTGGCGATCTTTTAGCAAGTGGTGAAATCTCAACTGGATAATCAAATATAAATGTTGGTTCTTTTAATGTTTCTTCTACATATTCTTCAAAGAATAATGCAATTACATCTCCTCTTGTTTCTTTTGTTTTATCCGCTATTTTAATATGTCTTTCTTTTGCTAACGCTACTGCTTCTTCATCAGAATTAATTTCATTGAAATCTATCCCTGTTACTTCTTTTATAGAATCAATCATACTAATTCTTTTCCATCCACTAGCTAAACTAATTTCTTCTCCTTGGTAAGATATATTAGTTGTTCCTAAAATATCTTGTGCTGTTCTTGAAAATATTTCTTCAGTTATATTCATCATATCTTCAACATTTTGGTATGCAGCATATAATTCCATTATTGTAAATTCTGGATTATGTCTAATATCCATACCTTCATTTCTAAACACTCTTCCGATTTCATATACTTTATCAAATCCACCAACTATTAATCTTTTTAAGTTTAATTCTGGTGCTATTCTTAAATACATTTCTAAATCTAAAGTATTATGATGTGTAATAAATGGTCTTGCTGTAGCTCCTCCAGATAATGTATTTAATATTGGTGTTTCTACCTCTAAAAATCCTTTTTCATCTAATATACTTCTAATTTTACTAATTATTCTACTTCTTAATTCAAAAGCTTTTTTAACTTCTGGATTTACTATTAAATCTGTATATCTTTGTCTATATCTTAAATCTGGATCTTTTAATCCATGGAATTTTTCTGGAAGTGGTCTTAGAGATTTTGAAAGTAAAACAACTTCTTTTGCATGTATAGATATTTCTTCTGTTCTTGTTTTAAAAACAAAACCAGTAATAGATATAAAATCACCTATATCCCATGTTTTAAATCCTTTATATATTTCTTCTCCTAAGTCGTTTATACTAACATAACTTTGTATTTTTTCGTTACTATCTTGTATTGTACAAAAAGATGCTTTCCCCATTATTCTTTTAGCTATTATTCTTCCACAAACAGTTACATCTTTTTGGTCAAATTTTTCGAAATCACCTTTTATTTCTCCAGCTGTATTTGTTCTATCTACTTTTGTTATTTCAAAAGGATCTTTTCCTTCATTTTGTAATTCTACTAATTTATCTCTTCTAATTTGCATTAATTGATTTATATCTAATTCTTGTTCTTGATTGTTATTTTCCATATTGGCCTCCTATTTTTTTATTTTTTCATATTATATCTTAAAACAGTTGAAAAGTAAAGATTTAACATAATATTTACCAATTTATGTTTCTTTACTTTTCAATATATTTATATAGCTAGAGTTACTCTAAAACTTTCTGTTTTATTTGTGTAATAGAACATGTCTTTACCATGAAATCCGAATAATCCTGCATCTGTTCCACCAGAATACACTCCTCCTCTAGCTATACCTGGATTAACTAATGATGGATAATATAGTCTGTCATAAAACCAAGAATACTCTGTTCCACCACCTGCTGTTGAAGTTTCATACATTGCATCACCATAAGCATATGTGTCACTTGCTAATGTTGCATATGTTGAGTAATTGTCCCAGTTCGTCTCTGATGTTACATTATGTGGATATACAGTTACATATTTACTACTTCCTGTCTTGTAATATTCTGAATCTGCTACTTTACTAAAATATGAATTTGTTGGTATTGTCCAATGCCCATTTGCTATATATGCTGCAACATACTCATTTGCTCCACCACTCATATCATATATACCTGTTATATTACCTGTAGTGCTCTGCAAAATATTAGTTTTGTATGAATCGCCTTCTCCTCCGCCTGTAAGATATTCTGGGTTATCATTTACTTCAATTTCCAAACCATAATTCCCCGTCCTTGTAAATATTGTATTTACACCATATTCACTATATGCTAAATATGTAACAGCTCCCCATTCACTATTTTTGATCAAATGACTATTAGCTTCTTCAATATATTCCATTGATTTTGTAAACATTGTTGCCATTGAAATAGTTCTCCAACTTGTTACACCTGGTCCAGATTTAGGTATACTTGCTCCATTATCACTTGCTTCAAATTTCATTACCCATATACCTGCTAATTCACTATCCCATTCGCCATTTCCAAATGGTATCTCTCCTGCTGCAATTTCTTCTGGTGTTTTACTTCCATCTTGAAATGCTGGATGAATCGTGTAGCCTTCTGAACTTTCTACATCATCAACTGATATAAAATTAATACTTATATCTCCTCCTGATCTTCTAGAACTCTCTACTACATATTCAATTGTATATTCAAATCTAGGTATCCATACCCAATAACTTCCATCACCTGTTATTACATTAGCCCATTTGCTTTCATTATTATGATCTGCAGAATCTGTATTTATATATGCATACCATTTCTCTTCATCAAAATGTTCATTTAGTGTACCATCTGGATTTTTTGATCTTATTTCTGTATTTGTTTCATCCCAATATACTTTTACCATTCCATCTATCAATATAGGAGATTCTACTTTTGAAACATTAAATACATCAGATTCAACATCTCCATTACCTATTTTTATCTCATAATCTGCAACTATATTTAAATCTAACCCCTCTAAATCTGTTTCAATAAATTGTGTATCTCCTTCTTTTCTGTAATATACTTTCCAATCTTCTATATATCCTGCATTTTCAATATTCATTATCTTTAATCCGTCTGGTGTATCTAATACGTCAAAAGTTGGTTTTTGACTTTTATGACTTACTGTCCCACCAACAGATTCATAATCTGGATTATATACTCCATCTGGTAATTGATCAGCTGTATAATATACTTCATCTCCATCTTGGAATCCTTTTACAGATACTATTTCTCTACCTTCTATATCTATATAAAAATCACTTGTTATAGTTTCTATTTCCATTACATTTTTTAAATAATCAACTGTAAATAATCTAAACCCCGTAATCTGAGTTGTTTGCAAAATACTTTGTAATGATGTTATTTGCTCAGGAGATAATTCTTCTCCTAATTCTAATATATTCTTATCTTCGCCATTAACAGGAAATATTTGTCCTCTGTCATTTTTGTCATATAATTCATTAACTTCCACTTGAAGTATTTTAAATTCTGCTGCAAATGCATTTAATTGTGCTGACATATATATATCTATACCTGCCGTTGTCGCAACTCCAACTAAAATTAGCATGACAATTATTGTTGTCATCAATGCTATTAATGTTATACCTTGGTTTTTTCTAATATTATTATAAATTTTACTCATTTGTACCTCCACCTATTTCCTAAGTATACCCATTATAGCAAAAAAAAGTTTAATGGTAAAGGTATTTTACAATCAAATTAAAGTTTATATTTTCATTAATATTTCTTGACATTTTATATAATTTGGTTTGTATTTTTTTATCATATCAAAAAATGCTTTTGAATTACTCCTATGTTTCAAATTACAATATTCATGTAAAACAATATAATCAATTACATCTCTATTATATATTACAACTTCTGGATTAATTGTTATTACTTTATTTTTACAACTACCTAATTTTTTCATTTTTTTTATTTCATATTCTTCAGGTGCAAATCCAAGCATAATTCTATTTTTTTCCATTGCTCTTTCTATTTCTACAATTGCTACTTGTTCATACATTTTTTGTATAGCTAAATCTAATATTTCAGTATTATTTAACTTTTTGAATTTATTAGGTAATGCTATTTTTATAACTTTATCTTGTATATCTAATTCAGTTATATTTATATTTTTATACACTATCTTAACTTTGTAATCCACACCTAATAAAGGAACTGGATTTCTTTCTATTGTTTTTATTATTTGTTTTTTAACTTTAGTTTTATTTTCCATATACATACCTTTATACCTCCTAATCCAAAAAGAACTTTTGTTCGCTTTAGTTGTTCTTATTTTATATCTAATAAAAATATTTGTCAATACTTTTTACGAACATTTTTTCGTTTTTTTAAATAAAAAAATGTTAAATGATTTCTCAATTTAACACTTCTTTAAAATTATTCAGCTGATGTTTCTGTAACTTCTGCTACTGGTTCTTCAGTAACTGCTACAACTTCTTCTTTAACAATAATTTCTTTATTTTCAATTCTTGCACCGATATCTTCTTTAGTTTTAGCTGATTTACCAACTCTATCTCTTAAATAGAATAATCTAGCTCTTCTAGCTTTACCAACTCTAACTAATTCAACTCTTTCTACAAGTGGAGAATGTACTAAAAATGTTTTTTCAACACCTACTCCATAAGATATTTTTCTTACTGTAAAAGTTTTATTTACACTTCCACCTTGAACTTTAATTATTATTCCTTCGAATATTTGTATTCTTTCTTTGTTACCTTCTTTGATTTTAACGTGAACTTTAACTGTATTTCCAACACTTAATTCTGGAATTTTGTTTTTTAATTGTTCATGTTCTATAGATTTTATTATATCCATTATTTTATTTCCTCCTTTAAAATTTGAGCGGTGCATCTAAATTTGCACTTCATAATCTTCCATTAAATCTGGTCTTTTTTGCTTAGTTATTTCTAAAGATTTTTGATATCTCCATTTTTCAATTTCTTTATGATTACCAGATAACAATACATCTGGTACTCTAACATTATTAAAAACTTCTGGCCTAGTATATTGTGGATATTCTAAAAGTCCATTTGAAAAACTTTCTTCTTTTATAGAATCTTGTTTTAATACTCCTTCTACATATCTACTTACACTATCTATCAATACCATTGCTGGTATCTCTCCACCTGTTAATACATAATCTCCAATTGATATTTCCTCATCTACTATCTCATCTATAATTCTTTGATCAATACCTTCATAATGACCACATAAAATTATTACATTCTTTTCTAAACTTAATTCTTCGACTTTCTTTTGATTTAATGTTTTTCCTTGTGGTGACATATATATAACTTTTGCATTTTCTCTATCTAAAGATAAATATGCTTTACTCACAACATCTGGCTTCATAACCATTCCTGCACCACCACCATAGGGTGTATCATCTACTTTTTTATGTTTATTTTCAGAAAAATCTCTAATATTTATTAAATTAATATCTATTATATCTTTTTCTTTTGCTTTCCCTAAAATACTTGTTTTAATTGGTTCAAACATTTCAGGAAAAAGTGTTAAAACATCAAATTTCATTTTTTCCCCCTATAAATTTTCTAATCCTGGGATTAAGTGAACTATTATTTTCTTATTATCTAAACTAACTTGTTTTATAACATCTTTAGTTCCAGGTAATAACATTTGTTTACCTAATTCGTTTTTAACAACATATATATCATTACTTCCAGTATTATATATATCTTCTAATTTACCTAGCAAAATATTTTCATCAGTATATACATCCACTCCAATTAAATCTACAAAATAGTATTGTCCTTCTTTCAAAGGTTTTAGATCACATCGTTTCATTATGATACTACTATTTTTTAACAATTCAGCTTGTTCTGGTGTATCTATACCTTGTAATTTAAGTAATATCATATTTTTATGATATTTAACTTCTTGAATATTATATTCTTTTATATCTTTTTTACTTTTAATATAAATCTTTTCAAAGTCATAAAATTGTTCTATATCATCTGTAAAAAGTTTGATTTTAATCATTCCCTTTATTCCAAATATATTTGCAACTTGACCTAATTCAAGATAATCTTCCATATTTTACTCCAATTTATCCAATAAATTCTACTGTTACTTTTTTATGTTGTTTGGCTCCAAAGGCTTTCATCACATTTCTTATAGATTTTGCAACTCTTCCTTGTCTTCCTATAACTTTTCCCATATCAGCTTCAGCTACTTTTACTTCGAAAAGTACACTTTTTTCATTTTCTGTTTCTTTTATTTCTATTTCATTTACATTATCAACTAAATTAGAAATAATCACATTTAAAACTTCTTTCATATTATACCTCCGTTTGTAGTTTAAATTATATTAATTTAGACCATGATTCAAACTTATGCTTTTTCAATTAAAGCTTTAACTGTATCTGTTGGTTTAGCACCATTTTTGATCCATTTTTCTACTTTTTCTTTGTCTAAAACAACTGTAGATGGTTCAGTCATTGGGTTGTAAGTTCCTATTTTTTCAATTATTTTTCCATCTCTAGCTACTCTTGAGTCAGCTATAACTATGTGATAGAAAGGAGCTTTTTTCTTCCCTTGTCTTTGTAATCTTATTTTTACCATTTAATTCACCTCCTAAAAATTTGATATATATAAATTTAAAAATTTAATAACTAATTAATTATATTTTAAAGTTTTTAAGTGCGTCTTTATCTAATCCATTTAGCATTTTATTAAATCCGCCTTTTTGACTTTTCATTTGTTTCATCATTTTTTGTGTCATTTCAAATGATTTCATAAATTTATTTATGTCTTGCACTTGTGTTCCACTTCCTTGTGCTATTCTTTGTCTACGACTTGCATTTAAAAGTTTTGTATTTCTTTTTTCTGCTTTTGTCATTGAACAAATTATAGCTTCGATTCTTGCAAATTCTTTGTCATCAACTTTAACATCTTTTAATTGATTCATTCCTGGTATCATCTTTAATAATGATGAAAATGAACCCATTTTTTTAAGTTGTCTTAATTGCATTAAGTAATCATCTAAATCTAGTTCTTTTTTCTTTAATTGTTTTTCCATCGCTTCTGCTTGTTCTAAATCAAATGTTTCTTCTGCTTTTTCTATAATAGATAATATATCTCCCATTCCTAGAATTCTTTGAGCCATTCTATCTGGATGAAATACTTCTATGTCGCTTAATTTTTCTCCTGTTGCTGCAAATTTAATTGGTCTACCTGTTACTTTTTTAACAGATAATGCACTACCACCACGAGTATCTCCATCTAGCTTTGTTAAAACTACGCCATCTACTCCAAGTGCTTCATTAAATTCTTTTGCAACATTTACTGCATCTTGACCTGTCATACTATCTACTACTAATAATATTTCATGAGGTTTAGTATTTTTCTTAACCTCTTTTAACTCATTCATTAATTCTTCATCTATATGAAGTCTTCCTGCTGTATCTAATATAACTACATCATTTAGCTTAGATATTGCTTGAGATATTGCTTGTCTAGCTATCATTACAACATCTTTACTATTTTCATTTGCATATACAGGTATATTTAATTGTTTTCCAACTACCTGTAATTGTTTTATAGCAGCTGGTCTATATACATCACATGCTACTAAAAGTGGATTTTTTCCTTGTTTTCTGATTAAGTTTGCAAGTTTACCTGAAGTTGTTGTTTTTCCTGATCCTTGCAATCCAACAAGCATTATTATTGTTGGAGGGTTTGGTGTAAAATTAATTTTACTTTCTGTCCCACCTAGAAGTTCTACTAATTCGTCTTTAACTATTTTTATTATTTGCTGACCTGGTGTTAATGATTTTAAAACATCTTGACCTACTGCTTTTTCTTGAATAACATTTATAAAGTCTTTAACAATCTTATAATTTACGTCAGCTTCCAATAATGCTAATTTTACTTCTCTTAACATTTCTTTTAAATCTGATTCTGTTATTCTTGCTTTACCTCTAATTTTTCTACTTATTTCTTGTAATCTAGAAGATAATCCTTCAAAAGCCATAATCTTAACCCCTTTTCTTTATTGTACTAAGTCATTTAATTCATTTTTAACAGTTTCTAAAACATCAGCTATCTTTTCATCTGAATATGATTGTTGTATTTTAGTTAATTCAAATAGAACTTTTTCAATTTTCTTTTCTTGTTTTAACGTCCTTTTCATAAAACCAAGCTTTTCTTCAATTTCAAAAAGCTTTTTCTCCCCTTTCTTGAGAATATCTCTAACTGCTTGCCTAGTGATGTTATTATTCTCTGCTATTTCGGATAATGATAAATCATTGTTATAGTAATCATTTATTATTTCAAATTGTTTTTCTGTTAACATTTCCCCATAATATTCAGTCAAAATACTTATTTCAATATTTTTTTCCATATGATTACCTCCTTAACTTTTGTAATGCTTATATACTTTACACTATTTCCATCCAAAAGTCAATACTTTCTTTAATATTTATGTGTATTCTTTATAAAAAAATAAGAAAGTTATTTCTAACTCTCTTATACACATTAATATATTGCCATTCTAAATGTTACAGAATCATT
The DNA here is from genome assembly GCA_964371215.1 of uncultured Clostridium sp. Lineage (GTDB taxonomy): Bacteria > Bacillota > Clostridia > TANB77 > CAG-508 > CAG-269. The sequence continues at coordinate 6,188 of CAYJKU010000011.1, read as the reverse complement.
TTTAAGTGTAGGATTATGTGGCGGTTTATCACTTGCTGTAGCATTTGACCATCGACTCTCTCCACCTCTTGCATATGTTACTCCTTTTCCAAATTGTTCCATAGTGGCATCATGATATCTTCCAGCTATATCATATATATTTTGTGCTGCATAAATTGTATTTGGATTACTTTTATTTTTATCATAATTTCCAAAACCATCTGAATTTTCTGTAAGTTGTTCAAATGTTATTTCAGTTGAATGTCTATCTATGTATGCTAGCATTAAATCCCAATGTATTCCTAAACACACTAAACTAGTATATTTTTCTGTGTCAATTATAGTTTTTGCAAACATTGTCATTTCTTCACCAGTTACACTTATTAATGCAGTTTTATTTGCTTGTGAATAAATTTCTACATCTGATGGATTTTGATTTGTGTATGGTTCTGAAATTCCTGCTTCATATCTCGCCATATAAAAACCTTCATTTTCATATATACTTTGTAAAGTTCTATTATAATATTTAGTATATTCTTCTTCTGTTATACCAAAGTCTCCCTCCCAAAGTTCTGTATCTCCATCTTTGTCAGGTGTTCCATCATATTTATTAGAATATGATCTTAAATCTGTTTCTATATCTTTGCAATTTGTAAAATCTGTTTTATTTGTTCCAACCTTTGGATATACTTCATCTGTTCTTGGTACTTCTATCCATACAAACTCATTTAAATTACCATCTACTATAACTAAACCTTCTTTTACATCATCTTCTTTACTATCTCTCGATACATAAAAACCATCTGGAAGTGGTACAGTTATTCCATCATTATCTGTATAATATCTACTTTCTTCTTCGACATCTCCTGTCTGTATTCCTGCTGATTCAATGTCTATTTCATAACTATATCCTTCTAATGTTCCTGTCACCTTATCATTTTTTTCATCATACACAACATTTATTGATCCAATTTCATTTAACTCTGTTACAAGCTTTTCTGGGTCCAATCTACCATTTTTTTGTGCATATATAGTAGCAATTCTTATTTTCTCTTGCGATTCTGCATTCTTTGTTTCATTGCCTGCATCTTTTGTTTGATTTATTAAAATATTATCTCCTATCAACACACAAATACTTACACCTGCAAGTATTAATAAAACTACTATCATAACAATCAATGAAATTAAAGTTATTCCTTTTTGCTCTTTCATTTTATTCTCCTTTTCTTATGTTCCTTTATATATTTAGTTATATTCAAAAAAAATATACTTGTCAAGTATTTAAATATATTTTCAAAATAAAAGAGTTTAACTATTTTTCAGTCAAACTCTTAATATCTATTTTTTCACATATGTAACATATTCATAGTTTAATTGATTCTTTTCATCTTTAATACCTTTTTCTCTTGAAATTTCATTCCAAATCTCACTATTTATTTTAGGAAAGAATGTATCTCCTTCAAATTCTTCATCTATTTCTGTTATATACATTTTTTTAACATGTGGCATTAATAAATTATATATCATAGCTCCACCAATAACGAAACATTCTTCATCTGATTCAATGTATTCTTGTATTTCTAACATCGAATTTACAATTTCAACATTTTCATCTTTAACTTTATAGTCTTTATTTTGACTAAAAATTACATGCTTTCTGTTTGGAAGAACTCTCCCTAATGATTCAAAAGTTTTTCTTCCCATTATTATTGTATGTCCTGTTGTTATTTCTTTAAACCTTTTTAAATCATCTGGCAGGCTCCATATCAGTTTATTTTCTTTTCCTATTATATTATTCTTAGCTTTTGCTACTATTATACTTAACATTTTTTGCTCCTTATTCTGCTACTGGTATTTTACCTAATTTTACTTCTGTATTATATTCATATCCTTCAATTTCAAAATCTTCTACTTTAAAATCATAAAAGTTTTTAGTATCATTTTTAATTACTAATTTAGGACTAACATCCATTGACTTAGCTTCTAGTAATTTTTCTACTAATGGTATATGTCTATCATATATATGACAATCACCTATATTGTGTGTTAATGTTCCAACTTCTAATCCTACAACTTGTGCAAACATACATAAAAGAGCTGCATATTGCATTGTATTCCATCCATTTGCTGCAAGCATATCTTGTGAACGTTGATTTAATATTAAATGTAATTTATTTTCTTTCACAAGCCATTGTGTTCCATATACACATGGCTCTAATGCCATATCTTTTAATTCCTCATGATTAAATATATTTGTCATTATTCTACGACTTGATGTATCATTATTTAATAAATATAAAACAAAATCAACTTGATCCATTTCTTTTAATCCATCTTTAGTTTTAAATTCGTATTTTTTACCCATTTGGTATCCATATGCTTTACCAATTGAACCATCTTCTCTTGCCCATTGATCCCAAATATGTGAATTCAAATCTTTTATATTATTTGATTTTTTTTGCCAAATCCATAATATTTCATCAATAGCTCTTTTAATTGTTCCAGAATTGTTTCTAAGTGTTATCATGGGAAATTCTTTTCCTACATCATATACATTTGTAGCTCCTACTATTGATATATAATTTGCTTCTTCTCCATCTTCCCATCTAGTTCTAACACCAGTTCCTTTTGATGAATATCCTTCTGTTATTATTTTTTTACATGTATCTATAAAATGTTTATCTGCTTCAGTCATATTTTTCCCTTTCAAATATTATATTTATTTTATTTACTCTCTTCAACTTCTTGTTTAGCCTTCTTTTCAAATTTAAAAGTTAATGCAAGTATTGTTGTAATATATGCTATTAAAACAAGTGGTGCTGTCAAATTCCCTATTGGAAATTGTACAATTGCCATTATGCAAAATAGTATAACTTGAACTAATATAATTGTTATAGTTGTAATAATTCCAACTTTTAACATATTTTGTTTTCTATATCTTATTATCATATATGCTAAAACAAGTATTGCAGAAATTGCAAAAGGCACTATATATGGTTTTAATATATCTCTTCCTCTAGTATGTGGAATATTTTCAATTACAACTGATTCACCAGTAATTTCCAAACCATATTTTTCATTTACTTTATTTATTGTATTTACTTTTTCTTCTTCAGTAATTTCTTCTGCAATTATACTAACAGAATCTTCATATATCTCTACAGTTTGAATCAAAACTTCTTTATCTGGAATTGTTTCATCTGTTATGGCTTTTATATCATTTTCAGCAAATTTATTTTCTATATATAATTCTATTTTATTTGTTTTTTCATATTCTAATGCAAATTCAAATCCTGTTGTTGCTATAATAATTACACCTGCAATTATTATAATTAGAGCTAAAAGTATAATTATTTTAATTTTATTTGGTACATTCTTCATTGTTTATTCCTCCTAATTATTTTTCTGTTCTTATTCTTAATAATATATTTGTTATAGTTATGTTATATACAGCAATTACAACAAATCCCCAAAACATCACCATTCCAAAACTAGCCATCGGAATTAAATCCACAAATACAAATGTAATACTCATTATAATTATAGGAATTAAATAACTAAAAAATTCTTTATATGATTCTCTAATTGCATTTTTAACAGTTTCTTCTCCTTTAACTTTAAGTAGAACTTTTTTTAATAATGCAATTTGTAATACTAATATCGCTATAACTGCAACTAGAGATTCTATAGATAATTCAACATTTGTATATCTAATAATTAATGAATATATTCCAATAAATCCAATTGTTGATATACCTGTCAATAAACCGCTTATTCCAAATTTAATCGTTAATATAATTGTAGCTAATATAACTAATCCAATTAAACCATATACAAAATATACTAAATCATTTTCTGTAATGTCTGATGCTATAAATTGATTTTGTGTAATTTCATATGTTAATGGCATTTCTCCATATTTCATTATAGTTGACATACTAACAGCTTGTTGTATATTACTATTTAAAGTTTCTTCATCTATACTTGCTGAACCAACTACTAATGAAATTTCTCCTGTTTCGATTGGTTCTTCAAATTCTGTTGTCATTATAGCTGTTTCATCTATTTGCATTGTAACACTATTATCTACTGGTTCTGCTACTTCTTCTGTTTCACCTTCTGCTCCACCTTCAACTGGTTGAGTAACTATTACATCTGGTAATGGAACATATTTATTTGTAATATCTTCTAATTTTTGTTCAGATTCTTTTTTAAACTCAACTGTTAAATACACTTCTGTTCCTGGTGTATCTAATGATTGACTCTGTGCATATTGAATTTTAACATCTTCTATATCATTATTATCCATTAACACTTCTTCTGTCTTTACATCTATAATTTCAAAATTACCTACTGCATGAATATTAGCTACAACAAAATCAGTATCAGTATTTTCTGTCAATTCTAATATTAAGTCTCCATTTTGATCATCTAATTTAATTGTATAATCATTTACACTTAATTCACTTAATCTTTTTTCTATTATTTCTTTTGATTTAAGATAATTTTCATATATTCTCTTATCATCACCATTATATTTTATTTCTTCTTTAACATATCCATTAGCAATAATTTCTTCATCTGTTAATGTATCTGCTCCTTCTACTTCATTTCCATCTTGATCCTTAATTAGTGTAGTTGTAGTTTCACTTACACTTAATTTAACAACTCTTTTTCCTTCTAAGTTTCTTGTATATTCATATCCTGTAACTTTGTTTTCCATGAAATTTAATTCTTGTGAATATATTCCTAAAAAACCTACTAATGCTAATAATATTACTATTAATATTATTGTTAATATTTTTACTGCTTTCATTTTCTCATTTCCTTTCAAATTAATTAGCCTCTTCAAATTATAATAACTTTGTATCATTAATTCTAAGTTCAAACCATATTTCTAAAAATTTTGCTGCATGTTTACTCATCATAGTTCTTTCCATAAATATCTCAAAATAGTCTAATACAGGACATAACTCTGTGTCTATAGTTAAGTTAAGCATTATTTTTCTTTCTTCTTTATCTATTACTAATTCAGAATTTGTAACCGCATAATTTACTCTGTCATGAATATCAAATGTAGCTAAATTAGTTTCAGTAACTCTGTCTCTATGTGCATCTGATTTATCTGCTAATATTAGTGCTGCAGATATATCGCTAATTGCTGTTCCAGTTTTTTCATCATGATTACCTATAGCCATCATTATTTCAGTTCTTTCATTAACATCCATTCCCATATCTTTTAATATTTGATTTGCCATTATTGCACTTGTATGTGCATGATCATTTCTATTTACACAATTCCCTATATCATGCAAATATGCTGCTATTTCTGCTAATTCAATTGTTCTTTGATCATATCCTAATACTCTTAATATCTCTCCTGCTCTTTTAGCTACAATAGAAATATGTCTATGACCATGTTCTGTATATCCTAATGCTTTAAGTTGTCTTCCTGCACCTTGAATAACGGCTTCAACTTCTTGGTTTAGCTTAATATCTTTCAATGTTATCATAGTTTGCCTCCTCTCTTAGACTTTTAAATTTTATATTAAAAAATTAAAAATTTCAACAGTTTTTGTAATTTTATATCAATTTATTTGGGTAAATTGCTTTATGTTTATTTTTATCTCTAATCCATATATTAATTCATCTATTTCTTTCTCTGTTTTTTCTTCATTAATTAACTTTTTCCTAATTTCCTGAACTTCATCTAGCTTATATATAACTTCTATTTCATATTCGTCAATTTGTTGACTGCTTGTTCCAAGTATCACTTCATCAGTCATACAATTTTGTATATTTATACTGGTACCATTTTTCTTTATTGTAATATCTAGCATTTCTTTATATTCTACTAAAAACTCTAAATTGTATACACAATCAATTTGATTTATATTATTATCTTGGAAATTTTGCATTATTAATTTCTGATAATATCTGCCATTTTCATCTAATATGCCATTTTCTTCTATATTAATAATTTTAAATATCGGATTAGATATATCTGATGAAACATTTACTTCTTTTCTTTCAAATACTTTAGCATATATATTATTAGAAAAAAATAATATACTTATAATTATTAATATTATACAAATGCTCTTTTTTCTTTTTATATTTTTAACTTTTCTAATTTTTATTTCCTCCTTTCTACATAATTATCCCCCAGTATAACTGGGGGATTTTCTTGTCGGCCTATAAGGCCTTTT
>CAYJKU010000010.1:0-38602 GCA_964371215.1 uncultured Clostridium sp. | reverse complement strand
GAGTATTTCTCATTTTTTATTTTTTTAGGTGTGACATATCTATTGTAAACCTATAGATACTTACCACTAGTATTTAAAGGAGAAAACTAAGAAATTCTATTTAATTTTTAAATCATAACAAAAAGAACCTTATTAAAGGTTCTTTTCTAGTTACGATTAGTACTCACACATGATTACTCGAAAAATATTCAAGCTACGTTTTATTAGATTTAAAACATATGTGTCAGCATTTGTGGATGTAGTTAATTTGCTATCAGGATATTTAGCAAATAAAACTCTTAATGAATTTTTCTGATCAGCACTTAGATGGCGTGATCCTGGAGATTCTTCCAAGTTCTTGCAATAGAATCTAGGTCTAATGCTTTTGTGAATATCAAAAATTTTCTGATAATCAGTAACCATTTGATTTAGCTTTGTAGATGACGTTGGTGACCTTTTGTATGATTTGCTAAGTATTTCGATCAATTCTTTAGCAGTAACCATAATTATGGCTCCTTTCATTAAAGTATTTTGAGTATACATATTTAGAAGATTATATAGGAAAATTAGATAAAAGTCAATTAAAAAGAAAAGCAACCTTTATTATAAAGGTTGCAAATTAAATTAATCATCATTGCAAGATTGTATATCAAAAGATTTTAATACATTAATTTTTTCAATTATATCACTTATAATATATAGTTTTGTATAATTGGAAAAACTAAATTGAATGGAATCATCTAAAATAATACTAAGCTTTTTCAGTTCTCTTGCATAAATCAATCCTGTTGTTGCTAAATTGAAAAGAATACTGATTTGTTCTTCGTTACAATCAGAAAAGATCTTTCTTTCAAATTGCTTATTAAGTTTTAATTGAATTTCAATATCTTCTAATTGATTATAAAATTCAATATAATCACTAATAGGATTTTCAAGAATTAAATTTTCAGAAGACTCTAACAAGTGAGTAACAAAATATTTCTTTTTTTGTGAAGAAATATTTTTTAAAAGATAAATAATATCTATTAGAATCAATTGTTTAATCTTTAAATTCATAATATCTGATTTTTCAGTAGTTATTTTTGAAGTATCGGAAAGTTTTTCAAATTCTAGATTATACTCATGAAGTAGTTTATCTTTATTTTTCAAAATATTATTTTGAGATAAAGATAATTCTAAATTTGTAGTATTTGAAAGTTTCTTAGTCAAAAGAATCAAACAATTAAAGAATCTTATTAATTTCTCGACTTCAGGTATATTGATCAATTCAGGATGCTGCACTAGTGTAGTAAATGATAAACTGTTTAACATAATAATCCTCCTTAAAAACTATAATTATAATTTAAATATATATGAATAATATATGTAGTATATAGTATTTTGGGAAAGTTGTAAATATATATATATGAAAAAAGCTTAATATACTAAGAGATATAAGGGAAAAGTAATATTTTATACAAAATATAGTTTGATAGTAATGTTTTTTATAATATTACTTTTAAAATGTGAAAAAATGTAATATAATGGTATAAACTAAAGAAAGAGATAGAATTAAAGTAATTGGAGGTAATATGAATATAAAGCAAGCAATAAACAAAGGGATGATTTTGCTAAAAACAAATAATATTGAGAGTAGTAATATAAAAGCAAGATTATTGATGCAATTTGTTTTAAAAAGAGATAGACAGTATTTAATTGTATATGATAATAAAGAATTAACACAAATACAAGAAAATAAATATTTTGAATCAATAAAAAAACATATTAATGGCAAACCAATTCAATATATAACAAATATGCAAGAATTTATGAAAATGAATTTTTTTGTAGATGAAAATGTTTTAATACCGAGACATGATACAGAAATATTAGTTGAAGAAGTAATAGAGATAGCAAAAAGAATCAATGCAATTAAGATATTAGATTTATGCACAGGAAGTGGAATTATAGGAATATCTCTTGCAAAATATTTACCAGAAAGTGAAATAACATGTGTAGATATAAGTGAAGGAGCATTAAAAGTAGCAAAGAAAAATGCTAAAATTAATAATGTAGAAAATCAGATAACATTTATAAAATCAGATTTATTCAATAAAGTGAAAAAAGAAAAATATGATATAATTGTATCAAATCCACCATATATACGAAAAGATGTAATAAATAAATTAGATAAACATGTGAAAAATGAACCAATGTTAGCACTAGATGGTGGCTATGATGGATTGGATTTTTATAGAAAGATAGTTAGTAAGAGTTATGAATATATGAAATCAGGAGCATATTTGTGTTTAGAAATAGGTTATGATCAAAATGAAGATGTTGTTGATTTAATAAATAATCAAGACAAATATATAAATACATATGGAAAAAAAGATTTATATGACAATGATAGAATAGTTGTAACTAAATTAATGATATAAGAGGTGAAAAAATGTCATTTACATCAGATATAAAACAAGAGCTGAATAAAAGTAGTAATTTAAATAATAAAGAAATATTAAAATATGAATTAATAGGATATATAATAACAGATAATATATCATTTTTAAGTAATAGTGAAATTAAATTTGCTACTGAAAGTGACTATAATATTAATAGATATTCAAAAATATTATCTAATTTAGAAATAGAACACAAAATAGAGATAATAGGAAAATCTTTTATAGTAAAATGTAATATTAATAAGATTATAAATAAATTAAATAATGAATTAATAGTTAAAGATAAAAAAATATATATAAATGAATTAAAACTTGAAGAAAATAAAAATAGTGAAGAAATGTATAAAAGTATAATTAGAGGAGCTTTTTTAGGTTCTGGCTCTATTAATAATCCAGAAAAAAAATATCATTTAGAAATTAATCTATTAGTAAAAGAAAATATAGAGAAGATATCTTCTATTCTTATGATGTTAGGGATAAATGTGAAAACAATGTATACTGAAAATATAAAATCAATATATATAAAAGAAGGTGAAGAAATCTCAAAAATACTAGCATTAATCGGAGCAAATAAAGCAGTAATGAGATTTGAAGAAATACGAATAGAAAAAGAGATGAGAGGGAAAATTAATAGAATAGTAAATTGTGAAACAGCAAATTTAAATAAAACTATTAATGCATCAGTAGAGCAAATCGCAGCAATAAATAAGTTGAAAGATAGTGGTGAATTTTTAAAATTAGAAGATAATTTAAAAGAAATAGCTGATTTAAGAATAGAAAATCCAAATATGTCTTTAATAGAGCTTGGACAAAAGCTAAGAATACCTGTAGGGAAATCAGGGGTAAATTATAGGCTTAAAAAAATAATTGAAATAGCAAGCGAATAATTAAGGTAGGTAAAGATGAAAAATGATATAAGAAAAGAACTAGGAATATATATACATATTCCTTTCTGTAAAAGAAAATGTGATTATTGTGATTTTATATCATTTGATAATCCTAAATATATAGAAAAACAAAATATAGAGAAATATATAGAAAAAGTTATTTCAGAGATAAATGCTTTTGATTTTTCAAAATATAAAATAACAACTATATATATAGGAGGTGGAACACCTTCATATATTGACGTAAAATATATTAAAGAAATAATAAGTGAAATTAGAAATAATGTGAAAAAATTAGAAAATATAGAATTTACAATTGAAATAAATCCAGGAACAATTAATTCTGAAAAATTAGAAATATATAAAGAAATAGGAATAAATAGATTAAGTATAGGTCTTCAAAGCATGAATGATAAACTTTTAAATGAGGTTGGGAGGATACATACATATAAAGAATTTGAAGATGTATATAATTTAGCTATACAAAAAGGTTTTGAAAATATAAATTTTGATTTAATAATAGGACTTCCTAATCAAACAATAGAAGATATAGAAAAAACATTAGAAAAAATTAAAGAATTAAATCCAAACCATGTAAGTATATATTCATTAATATTAGAAGAGGGAACAAAATTAGAAGAAAAGATATCAAAAAAAGAATTAGAGTGTTTAGATGAAGAATTAGAAAGACAGATGTATTGGAATATAAAAGAGTATCTAGAATCTATTGGATATATTCATTATGAAATATCTAATTTTGCTAGAAAAGGTAAAGAATCAAAACATAATGTGAATTGCTGGAAACAAAAAGAATATATAGGTTTTGGGCTTGCTGCACATTCATATATTAATATGACAAGATATTCAAATATCCAAAAAGAAGATAAAGAAATATTTGAATATGAAAATGAGATTCAAGAAATACAGGATATAGAAGAACAGAAAAAAGAATTTATGTTATTAGGTTTAAGAATGTTACAAGGAGTTTCTATTCAAGAATTTAAATGTAAATTTCAAGAAAACCCTATTTTCTTGTTTCAAAAACAATTAGATAAATTAGTAAATGAGGATTTAATCGATATTGATGGAGATATTATTAAATTAACAAAAAGAGGTATAGATTTAGCAAACCAGGTATGGCAAGAGTTTATATAGATTGCAAACTTGAAAAATATATGTTATAATTATTGGTATAGGTTTAACCTACATTAACTTTATTTCCTGACTATAAGGAAACTTATAGGTCGTTTGTATATAAATATGTATAAAAAGAAAGAGGGAAAGGTATGAAAAATAAAAGAATAATGATTAAATTGGCGATTATGTCGATAGTAATGATTATTGTAGGGATATTATTGATATTAATATCTTCACATCTAACTTATTAATTAAAAAAGAATGCTCCAATCGGAGCATTCTTTTCTTATATGAAATAGAATTATTGTTTAGTTATATTTCAATTTTAGGGTTGTATTTTATAAGCCACATATTAACTTGTATTAGATATGCTAAAAGTTGAGGATAAGTCATTAATTGCCCAAACCAAGGACGTTTAAATGAATCACCATTAGAATGTAAAAGTTTAGTAACATATGTTTTATCAACTAAGTCGAAAAGAGGAGAAGCGGGATTTTGCAATATATCTAAAACCATGTTTTTAACTTTATTTAAATAATTAGGGTTATGTGTTTTAGGATAAGGAGATTTTTTCCTATTTATAATTTCATCTGGTAAAAAATCATTACATATATGTCTTAGTAATCCTTTTTCTCTACCATTTAAAGCTTTTATTTCCCAAGGTATATTATATACATATTCAGCTAACCTATAATCACAGAAAGGAACTCTAATCTCTAAACCATTAAACATAGCCATTCTATCTGAGCGATCTAATAATGTTTGCATAAACCATGACATTGTTAGATGAGAGATTTTTCTTTTTTCACCAGATTCAGCTGAATCTGTATCTAGAATATCGACAAAGGACAAACTTTCATTATATCTAAAATCTATATATTCTTTAAGATTAATTTTAGAAGAAATATTTGTATTTAATAATTCTTGTCTCTCAGAGATGGCTATAGACCAAGGAAAAGTATTGCTCTTTAAACTGTCTTCTCTAAAAAACCATGGATAACCAGCAAATATTTCATCAGCACATTCACCACTTAGAGCAACTGTCATATCTTTTTTTACATTTTTACAAAATAGAAGAAGAGAGGAATCTATATCTGCCATACCTGGCATATCTCGAGCAATCATAGAATCTTCTAAATATTCAGAAAGTTCAGGGGTATCTAATAATATCTTATGATTTGCACTTGAAGTTTCTTTACACATTATGTCTATATAATAATTATCTGAATTTGGCTGAAAATCTGATTTAATGAAATTTATGTCATTATCTATATAATCTACAGAATAAGTGTTTAAAACACCTAATTTTTTATCCTTATAGTGATCTGATGCGAATTTAGTAATGATACTGGAATCGAGACCACCAGATAAAAAAGTACAAAGAGGAACATCAGAAACTAACTGTTGTGTTATAGAGTCATTTAGCAAATGTTTAATCTTAGCAGTTGTATCATTAAAATTATCTGTATGAGGACTACTTTTGATGCTCCAATAATTAGATAAATGTAAACCTGTTTCATTGAAAATGCCACAATGCCCAGGTTTTAATTCAAATATATTTTTAAATATTGTTGTTCCAGGTGTATGTGCAGGACCTAATCCAAATAATTCACATATACCTTGATTATCTAATATTTTTTGAACAGAAGGAAATTCAAAAATAGCTTTTAATTCAGAAGCAAAAATAAAAGTATCATTATTTTGTGTATAAAAAAATGGTTTAACACCAAAATGGTCACGAGCAATAAATAATTCTTTTTTTGTATCATTCCAAATTGCAAAAGAGAAGATACCATTTAAATATTTAACAACATCATTTCCAAAATGAATATATGCTTTTAAAAGAATTTCAGTGTCACAATGTCCATCAAATTTAAAACCAGCAGTAAGAAGTATATTTGTTAATTCTTTTGTATTATATATTTGCCCATTATATGATATTATGTATTTATTATTATTAAACTCAGATATCATGGGTTGTTTTCCAGACTCAGGATCAATTACAATTAATCTTCTATGTCCAAATGAGACTTGATTATTTGAATAATATCCATATTCATCAGGACCTCTATTTATTAATTTATTATTCATTTTTTCTATAATAGTTCTTTTGTTAGAAATATTTTCTTTGAAATTAGTAAAACCTACAAATCCACACATATAAACTCCTTTAAACAATTATTTGTATATATTAAGTATATGCATTTAATAGCAAAATAATTATAATAGAAGAAAAAAATGAATAAGTTAAAAAATTAAAGACATTTTACTTGACAAATCTTTTAAATACTTGTATAATTTTATAGTAGTAAAAAAGTTAAAAATGAAATAGATATATACATATCTTGAAAAAGGGGGAATTTTAGATGGCACAACCAAAAAGAAGATGGTCGAAAGCAAGAACACATTCAAAAAGATCAACATGGAAAAAAGAAAATCCAACATTTTCAAGCTGTACTAATTGTCATGAACCAGTAATGCCACATAGAGTTTGTAAAAACTGTGGATACTATGATGGTAAAGAAGTAATAGCTAAAAAAGAAAAAGAAAATGCATAATTAAGAATCTCTAAATAGATTATCTATTAGAGATTTTTATTTTGTCTTGATTAAAAATAAAAGTTGTGGTAAATTATATATACAATTATAAAATATAGTAAAGAGAGGTAAAGAATATGTTAGAAAAAATATTTCAAAAATCTGGACAAGCAGATATAGTAATTTCTTTAGTATTTATATTATTAGGAGTGCTTTTAATAGCACAAACTGAACTTGTAACATCTCTTATTTCAATAATATTAGGATCAATTGCCTTAATTATTGGTATAATGAGAGCAATAATTTATTTAAAAGATGGGAAAGAAAATAAACTGATATTATCTACAGCTATACTACTTATTGTAGCAGGAATAGTAATAATGTTTTTTGCGAATATAATATTAGAGTTTTTCAGAATATTAATAGCGATTTGGATAATTTATACAGGTGTTATGAATATACTTAAACTAATTTCATGGAAAGAATATAAATCTAAATTATGGATAGCAACATTAATCCTTGCTCTAGCATTATTAGGAATTGGTATATATGTATTATTAAATCCAAGTGCAATAATGCAAACAATTGGTATAATAATAATTATATATGGAGTTATAGATATAATTGCAAATATAATTTTTATGAATAAATTAAAAGAATTAAAGTAAGAATAATAAATTAAGAAAAAGTTGATACATTGAAAGGTATCAACTTTTTTTGTATGAAAATTAATATATTTTATGTGTCAGAAAATATTAAATATACATAAAATAAAAATGAAGGAGGTAATAATATGTTAAGAAATAATAGAAGATGTCATTGTATGAATAATGCATCTATGAATGAAGTTATTGAAAATGAAATTAAAGTCACAGAATATTATGAAGATAACTATGATTTGTGTGAATGTGGATTTGAGGAAGATAAAAATATGTTTCCGACTAATGTAAGATTAGGTCAAAGCTATGTACCATATCAACAATTAGATAAGACATTTAAGCCATGTGTTGGTCTTAAAATGGGAACTATATTCCCAGAGTTAGTAAGTCCATACATGCCTTGTGAAAATATGGCAAATATGGAATATTTAGCAAAATATTCTGCAATGAAAGAGGGGTGTAATAGATTATAATGAATGAAGAGAGTTATTTTAATATACAAAATATGATGATAGATAATTGTAATGATGAAGTAAGTAATTTATCACAAGAAGAACTTATGAAAGAAATAATGTGTCATGAATTTGCAATAACAGAACTTGCATTATATTTAGATACACACCAAGATGATGAAAAAGCATTAATGCTTCATAAAAAATATTGTAATGATTTAAATAAAGTAAAAAATACTTATCAAAAAATGTATGGCCCTTTAACAATTACGTATCCATGTAATTCATGGAGATGGATTGAAAGTCCATGGCCTTGGGAAGGGGGAGATTGTTAATGTGGACGTATAATAAATGTTTACAATATCCAATAAATATAAAACAAACAAATATACCACTTGCTAAATGTATAATTTCACAATATGGAGGTCCAGATGGAGAAATAGGTGCAGCACTTAGATATTTATCTCAAAGATTTGATATGCCTGATCAAACTTCAAAAGCAATATTAAATGATATTGGTACAGAAGAATTAGCACATTTAGAAATGGTTGGAACAATGGTACACCAATTGACTAAAAATGCAACAATAGAAGAAATAGAAAAATATGGACTATCTGAATATTACACAGATCATGGATTAGATGTTTATCCTCAAAGTGCAGGAGGAGCGGCATTTACAGCAACAGCATTTGCGTGTAAAGGTGATCCAATAGCAAACTTGCAAGAAAATATGGCAGCTGAATCAAAAGCTAGAGCAACATATGAGAAATTAATTGATTTATGTAGAGATGATAAAGATGTACTTGATCCACTTAGATATTTAAGAGAAAGAGAAGTAGTACATTTCCAAAGATTTGGAGAAGCTTTAAATTCAGTTCAAGATAAATTAGCACAAAAGAAATGTTATATGAATAAAATATAAGCAAAAAGAAGAGGAAACTCTTCTTTTTTAGTAGTAAATTGTAAAATATTGTTAATACTATTGTTTAAAATAGTGAAAAAGTAGCCTAAATGTGATATAATAGAGTGGTTCAAATATAAACAATGTAGAATAAATTTATTCTACACAATAATTAAGGAGGCTTTAATATGTCTTTAGGTAAAACAGCAGCAAGTATTAGTAGTGTGATTTTTATGATATTATTATATATTTTCACATTACCAACAATGGGATGGGGGTTTATGAGTGGAATATTATTTATTGCACTTGGAACAATCATTTTAGCTCTAAATATTGGAATGTGGGGATTTGATTATCTAGATAATCCATTCAGAGCAACATCAATAGTTTGTGGAATATGGGTTATAGCATTGATAGTATTTGCATTTATGAGTGCAAATTGGACAAATGCTAGTAAAGTGCAAACACAATTAGGAGATGCAGAGGTTCGGGAGTTTGGGTCAGATATAGAACATATCGATTTAACACAAGTGCCAATAGTTGACATTGAGTATGCTAAAAAATTGGCAGATAAAAAACTGGGAGAAGATTCAGTATTAGGTAGTCAAGTGACTGTTGGTGAATTCACTATGCAAAATGTTAATGGTGAGTTAATATTAGTTGCTCCATTAGTTCATTCGGGATTTTTTAAGTGGAATGATAACAAAGAAGGAACACCTGGTTATATCCGAATAAGTGCTTCAAATCCTCAAGATGTGAGATTAATTCAAGAAATTGATGAAAAAGAGATATTTATAAAATACCAAAGGGAAGCATATTGGGGTGAAGATTTAAAAAGACATTTGTTCTCAAATGGATATGGTAGTACAGGTTTAACAGATTACTCATTTGAATTAGATGATTCTGGTAATCCGTATTGGGTTATAACAACATATGAAAATACAACAAGTTTTTCAAATGGTGAAGCAACAGGAGTTATCGTTGTAGATGCTCAAACAGGACACTTAGAAGAATATTCTGTTCAAGATACACCAGAATGGGTAGATAGAATTCAACCAATGAATTTTATTAAAAATCAAATTGATAATCAAGGTGAATTTGTAAAAGGAGCATTTAACTGGTCAAATAATAGTAAATTTCAAACTACAGAAGGTATGAGTGTTGTATATAATGAGGGAAAATGTTACTACTACACAGGACTTACATCAGTAGGTAGTGATGATGCAACAATAGGTTTTTATTTAGTGGATACTAGAACAAAAGAAGTTATCCAATATAAGATTAATGGCGCACATGAAAATGCAGCAATGCGAAGTGCTGAAGGAAAAGTTCAGGACTTTGGATATACTGCAACATTTCCAATACCAGTAAATGTCAATGGTCATCCTACATATTTTATGACACTGAAAGATGCAGAAGGATTAATTAAAAGTTATGCATTTGTAAATATATATAATTATAGTATAGCTGAAATCGCAGATAATATTTCTCAAGCTGAAAGAAATTATATAACACAAATGAATAGTAGTGCCAATAATGTAGCATTTGAAGGTGAGACATATCAAAAAACTATAGAAGGAACTATTGATAGAATTGATAGTAAAGTAGAAGGTGGTAATACAACATATATTTTTACTATTAAAGACTCGAAATTACTATTTACATCAAGTTCTATACTTTCAGATGAATTAACAGTTACACAAACTGGAGATAATGTAGAAATTGTATATACTGATAACGGAAATGCAATAGTATCTATTAAAGAATTTGATAATAAAGAAATAGAACTATATGTATCAGAAGAACAAGAAACTGTTGATGAAAGAGTAGAAGATGCAGAAAGTGTTACTCAATCTACAGATAATACGATTGAAGTATTAGATGACGAAGAATTAGATAAAGAATGGGATTCATTATCTGAAGAAGAAAAAGCTAAAATATTAGCTGAACTTGAATAAAGACTCTAAATAAAAGCTACAGACATTGTCTGTAGCTTTTGTGTATATTTTTATATGAAAATAGTTGTAACAAATTACAGATAATGGTATTATATTAATATATAAATAAAAGGAGGAATATGCAAATATGAAAAAAGCAGTAGTAACTATTGTAACAATTATAGTTATATTTTTAATAGCAATAATGTTATTTGGTTCAGAAGAAATAATAGAAAACCAAGGAGAACAAACATATACACTTATGATGTATATAAATGGATCAGACTTGGAAACAGATGGAGGATATGCAACAACAGATATACAAGAAATGTTAGATGCGACAATAGATGAAAAAATAAATGTTGTAATACAAACAGGTGGTACACTAGAGTGGCAAGATTTTAATATATTAGATTCTGGAAGTGAAAGATATACAATAGAAGATGGAGAATTAGTATTAATAGATGATTCGATAAATGGTATAAATATGCTAACATCAGAATCATTAACAGATTTTATTAATTTTTCTAAAGAAAATTATCCAGCAGATAGATATGGTTTAATAATGTGGAACCATGGTGGTGGAGCAATAAGTGGTTTTGGTTATGATGAAACACAAGTAGGTGATGATACTCTTTCAATAGATGAAATAGAAATAGGATTAAATAATTCAGGAATAAAATTTGATTTTGTTGGATTTGATGCTTGTTTAATGGCAACAGTAGAAACAGCATATATGTTAAAAGATAATTCAGATTATTTAATAGCATCTGAAGAATTAGAACCAGGAACAGGTTGGGATTATACAGCTATATTAAATGGATTATCTGGGAATACAGATATTGAAACAGTAGAATTAGGAAAAATAATTGCAGATTCATTTATTGCTTCAAATGAAGATATTTTTTATGAAGAAGAAGCAACACTTAGTGTTATAAATGTAAATCAAATGGATCAAGTAATTAATACACTTACAGAATATATGAAACAAATTGATGTTAATTTACTTCAAGCACAACAATTTAATAGTGTAGCAAAAGCGATTGATGAGACAAAAGCATTTGCAGATGGAGAGATAGATACAATAGATTTATATCATCTATCAGAAAACTTACCAACAAATTTAAGTCAAGAGTTACAAAATCAATTAAATAGTGTTGTAGAATATAATAATACAACATCAATTATGGAAGATTCAAATGGATTATCTATATATTTACCATATACAGATTTAGAAAATTATAGTAAAATGATTGAAATATATAATAATTTAGGAATAAATCAAGAATATATAAATGTATTATCTAAAATAGCTAATATTGTAGCAGGGGGGCAAGTTCCTACAGAAGATATAACAGGTCAAGTAGCAGAGGTAGAAAGTTATTCAGATGAATCATGGTATGATGAACAATATATAAACGAAAATGAACAATATTATGCTGAAAATCAATATGAAGATTTACTTATAACAGATTATGGAGATTACTATGTATTAGAATTAAGTAATGAAGACTGGGAAATAATAAACACAATTACTTGTGAAGTTTTATATGATGATGGTGAAGGATATATTGACTTAGGTAGTGATGATTATTTTGAAACAACAGAAGATGGAAATTTAATTGTAAGTTTTGATGGAACTTGGATTTCATTAGATGGAAATATTGTACCATTTTATGTAACAGAATCAACTGAGAGACATACAAAAGCAAAAGTTCCAGCATACTTAAATGATGAACTAGTTAATTTAATAGTAGTATGGGATGAAAAAAATCCAGATGGAGCAGTAATTGGAGCAGAGCCAATTTCAGATTATGGTAATACTACAATTGAAAGTAGAAGGTTAATACAAATTGAAGATGGAGATGTAATAGAATTTTTATTTGATTATTATACATATGATGGTGAATATGAAGATAGTTATATTATAGGTGATCCACTTGTAGTAAATGGAGATATATATGTAGAATATTCAGAAGTTGGTGATGGAGAATTCTATGTATATTATAAGATAACTGATATATATAATAATGAATATTATACAGAAGCGGTTATTTTATATTAAGATCAATACAAAAATAAATAGTAAGATGAAGGTTCAAAAAGGAATCTTCATTTTTGTTAGAATATATTTATTGACAAAATAAGAATTTCTGGTTTATTATATAAATATTAATTGAAAAATATATTGTATAGAGGTGTATATGATAATCGGTATTTGTGGGAAATCTGGAAGTGGAAAAACAACACTTGCAAAAAATATAAGTGATAATACGAAAAAAGAAGTAATACATTTAGATATAGATAAAATAGGACATATAGTATTAACATTTGAGAATGTAAAGGAAAAGATAGTAGAGAAATTTGGGAAACAAGTAGTTGAACAAGGAATTGTAAATAGAAAGAAAATTTCTAATATAACATTTAATTCAAAAGAAAAAATGGAAGAATTAATAGATGCTACTTGGCCAGAAATGCAAGAAGTTATAAATAGCAAACTAGAAAAAAGTGAAGAAAAAATAATAATATTAGATTGGCAATTATTACAAAAAACACAATATTTTAATATGTGTGATATAACAATATTATTAGATATACCATATGAGTTAAGAAAACAAAGAACAATTGTTAGAGATAACATTTCTGAAGAACAATTTGATTTAAGAGAAAAAGCAAGCTATACATATAAAAAAGATGAATTTGATATTATAATAGAGGATTTAAATGAAGAAAATATTAGAAAGGTAATCAGTAAGATATGTCTATGAAAAAAGCGTTATATCCAGGGAGTTTTAATCCAATAACAAAAGGTCATATGAGTATAATATCTCAAGCAAGTTGTATTTTTGATGAAATTATAATAAGTGTATTAAAAAATACTAATAAACCAAACGAAATGTTTTCAATAGAAGAAAATGTTGAGTTAATTAAAGAGATATATAAAGATAATAGGAAAATAAAAGTAATAACATCAAAAGGAGCTTCAGTTGATGTTGCAATAGAAAACAATTGTAACATGATGATTAGAGGTTTGAGAAATTTAAGTGACTATAATTATGAAATGGAATTAGCAAATATAAATAAAGATATATCAGATGGAAAAGTAAACACTGTTTGTTTCTTTTCAGATATAAAATATCAATTTACATCATCGACATCTGTAAAAGAAATATTTAGATTAGGAAAAGACATATCAAAATATACAGATGATTTAGTAATAAATAAAATGAAACAAAAATTAAATAAATAGAAGGAGAGAATACATGAAAGTTAAAGATATATACAATAAGTTAAATGATATGGCAGATTTTTCAATACAAGAAAATTGGGATAATTCAGGATTATTAATAGGTAGTTTAGAAAAAGAAGTAAATAAAGTGTTAGTTTGTTTAGATATAGATGCAAATGTTATTGATATAGCTCGTGAAAAAAATATAGATTTAATAATAACACACCATCCAGTAATATTTAATTCAATAAAAGTAATTGAAGCAGATAATATAGTATACAAATTAATTCAGTTAAATATATCTGTTATATCAGCACATACAAATATAGATTTTGCAAGAGGTGGTATAAATGATATTTTAGGTGAACTATTTGAAATTCAAAATCCTAAAACTTTAATATCAGATATATTAAATACTCAAGATAAAATGATAGGAATAGTAGGAGAACTAGAAAAACAAATAACAGCACAAGAAATGATAGAAAATATAAAAGAAAAACTAAATATAAATTATATAAAAATGAGTAATATAGATTTAGAAAAAAACATCAAGAAAATTGCAATCTGTGGAGGAGCAGGAGGCGATTTTATAGAAAATGCAATAAAACAAAATTGTGATATGTATATTACTGCAGATTTAAAACACAATCATTATATAGATAATATAGGGAAAGATATAATACTAATTGATGCAGGACATTATAATACTGAAAATGTAATTGTACCTAGAATTAAAAAAGAACTTGAAAAAGAATTTTCTGGAATGGAAGTAATAGAATATAGTAAACAACCATATATGTTTGTTTAATTTTGCCAAATTATGTATATTGTGATATAATAGATTATATATGAAAAAATATAAGGAGGTATATAATATGAGTGAAAAAAGCAAAGCAATATTAGCATATATTTTTGGAGTACTTGGAGGATTAATAGTCTTATTTGGTGTTAAAGACAATTCTAAAAATACTAAAATGCATGCGGGGCAGGCAATTGTTGCATCAGGTTTATGTATGTTAGTAGGAGCACTGCCATTTGTAGCTTTTGTATCAGCACCAGTTTATTTAATTGTTATGATATTGGGAATTATCAAGGTAAATAAAGAGGAAGATCCAGAATTACCATTAATTGGAGAATTAACTACAAAAATATTTGGTAAATACATAAATGATTAAAACAAATAGCAAAAATAGCCTATAGGGCTATTTTTTTATACCATAAATACCAGTTGTAGATTCTTGAAAAATATCTAATTTAGGAGGAGTAAAAGTAAATAAAATAAAAATAAATGTCAATAATCCTATTATAAATAATGCTATTTTTGAATTACAAGGATAGTCATTAATTATATAAAGGTATGCAATTGTTTCTCCTATAAAAACAGATAATATAAAAGATAAAATATCAATAACAACATTATGTGAGCCTAATATATATGTATATGTGTAAAAAAAGATAGGGATAAAAAGTATAGAAAAAATCATAGATAAAGTTTTAGCACATAAAAAATTAGGAATATCATCTTTGAAAATAAAGAATCCTATTAAAGTAGTTATAAGTGTAGGGAAGAAAGCTAGTTTTAAATGTTCCCATACACTTTCATTTACAGCACTAAATGTTCCTATAATAGGATTATTACCACTTAGTTCATATGTGAAATGTAAGAATGAACCAAGTAAAACAATAAAGATAATAGATAAAATTTGAAATTTAATAATAGACATTAAAATCACCCATTAATAATATATTAATAAGTGATTTTAAATATGTATATAATTATAAGTCAATATAATTGCCATTAACTATTTTAATTAATTTATCCATTATTGTAATACCAAGATTTTCTTTTTTTATTCCTTCTATAATTATAATATCATTTGGAATTTTCTCTATTTCATACATAAGGTGAAACAATTTATGAGAAATAGATTGTAAATTAAATTTAGAACCATAATCTAATATTTTTAAATTGGGAATATCTTTTAAAGTAGATGAATATGTATTTAAGTTTTCAGAACAACAAATGATAATTGGATTTGAATATGATTTGGCTAAACTACATATTTTATCTAACATATTAAGTTCATTATTGCTATAAACTAATACTTTATTAGAATCTGAATTATAATGTTTTAAATTAGCGCTAGGAATGTTATTTGTATTAATAAGTATATTTTTAGATATCTTTTCTAAATCTGTAGGTAATATGCTACCTAATCTTAAAACATGTATATTATTATTAATTACTTGAACAACAGTAGATTCTAAACCGATAGTAGTAATATCATCATCTAATATATATTTTACACAAGTGTTTAAATCATCAGGAATATCAGAAGCGGTAGTTGCACTTAATTTGCCAGAAATATTTGCACTTGTAGTAGCAAGAGGAATACCAGAATATTTTATTAAATCAAGTACAATTCGATTATTTGGTATTCTGATTCCAACAAAATCTGAATTTGCTGTTACAATATTTGGAATAAGATTATTTTTAGGTAAAATAATTGAAAATGCACCAGGGAAGAAAGTTTCCATTAGTTCATATTCTAAATCAGTAATATTAGTAGTTATAGTTTTAATCATATCAATACTATCTACAAGTAAATTTATTGGATTAGATAAAGGCCTGTTTTTGGCTAAAAATAAAGATTTAACAGCGAGTTCATCTAACCCATTTGTACCGATACCATAAACAGTATCAGTAGGGAAAATAGCAAGTTCTCCTTTTCTCAAAGAATTTGCTACATCTTGTACAATATTTATATAATTTTCGTCTTTAATCATATTTTTTAAATCTATATATATACTCAAAAGTAAACCTCCTTAAAGTAATTAAAGTGTATCATCATTAACTATCCATTCATCAGTATGAACAATTCTGTAATTAGTTTTTGTATCTCTCATAATAACAGTTTTAATTCCTGCATTTAGAATCATTCTTTTACAAAGAGTACATGGTTCGTTATCTTCAACATATAAGTTATTTCTTTTATTAAGTCCAACTAAATATAAAGTTCCATCAATCATTTTTTCTCTTGAAGCACTTATTATTGCATTTTGCTCAGAATGAACAGAACGGCACAATTCATATCCAGCACCAGAAGGTGTATTTTTTTCTTTTCTCATACATTTTTTTAAATCATTACAATTAAGGCGACCACGAGGGCTACCAGTATATCCTGTTGAAACGACTTCATCATTTTTAACAATAACACTTCCATAGTTATTTCTAAGACAAGTACCACGACTCGCTACAGTTTCAGCTATATCTAAATAATAATTTATTTTATCTATTCTTTCAAAATTAGTAAAATTGTCCATAATACCTCCTAAAGTTATTTACATAATTATTAGCACAAAAATTGTTCAAAGTCAATAAAATGGAATAAAGAATAAGATATTCAAAAAAAATATCGAAATTTGTTTAAAAAAAATTTTACTTATGATATATTAATAAACATAGACTAAGGACAATTTTTAAATTTAGGAGAAAAAATATGGAAGAGATAAATAAGAATGAAATAAATAATAATATGAATAATAACCAAAATAGAAATATATTAAATGATGAAAATATGAAAAGACAACAAAGGGGAAGAAGTAAGGGGAAAAGAGTAGAAAAGAAAAAAGGAAACAAGAAAAAATTTAAAATGATGGTATTAATTATCTTAGTATTACTAGTAATAGGTATAATCTTATTTAAGATAACTGATTATATAATATTAGATAAAAATACAACAACAAATTTAGTTATAAATAATAATAATGTTACACTTAATTTGAAAAATGAAATAATTATCAAAGAAGATAATATATATTTATCTAAACAAGATGTAGCTAATTTCTTTGATCAATATATTTATGAAGATCCAGATACAAAACAAATTATAACAACACATGATAAAAAAATAGCAGAATTAACTTTTGATGAAAATGTAATGCAAGTAAATGATTCAGATGTAAAGATATATGGAACTATGTTTGAAGAAAATGAAATTATATATATTCCAATGGCAGACATGGTAGATGTATATAATATTGAAATACAATATATTGAAGAAACAAAAGTATTAACAATAGATTCATTAGATAGAGCTCAAACAAAAGCTATAGTAACATCAGATATGGCAATAAAATCATCTACAGGTATTATATCTAAAACACTAGATAGAGTGGAAAAAGGTGACACAGTTATAGTTATATCTAGCACAGAAAATTATACAAAAGTTAGAACAGATAATGGGAAAGTTGGATATGTTAAAACAGATAAATTAGAAAATGAATTTGTTGTAAGAGAAGCATATGAAGAAGAAAAGCAAATTGAGGGGAAAATTAATTTGACATGGGAATATTTTTCAGAATATGGTTCTGCTCCAAATATGGATGGGCAAACTATTGAAGGTATAAATGTTGTATCACCATCATTTTTCTACTTAGATGATGACGGAGAATTAAAAGAAAATGTTGGAACAAGTGGAAAAGCATATATTGATTGGGCAAAAGAAAATGGATATAAAGTTTGGCCTATGGTAGGAAATGCCGAAGCAGGTATTACAGTAACATCAGAAGTTATGAATGATTATGAAAAAAGAGAAAAATTAATTTTAGATTTAGTAGAAGTTGCAGTAAAATATCAATTAGATGGACTTAATATAGATTTTGAAAATATGAAAGAAGAAGATAAAGATCTATATTCAAGATTTATAATCGAACTTACACCTAGATTAAAAGAATTTGGAATGGTAGTATCTGTTGATGTAACAGCACCAGATGGGGCACCTACATGGTCATTATGTTTTGATAGACATGTACTTGGAAATGTTGCAGATTATATTATATTTATGGGATATGACCAATATGGAGCATCAAGTCCAAATCCAGGAACAACTGCTGGATTTGATTGGGTAGAATTAAGTGTAGATAAATTCTTAGGTAGAGAAGAAATAGAGCCAGAAAAATTAATATTAGCAGTACCATTTTATACAAGAGTGTGGACAACAAATTCGTCAGGAGAGATAATTAGTAATTCAACAGTATCAATTGAAAATATAGATAAAGTTGTGCCAGAAAGCACAACAAGAGTATGGGACGAAGAATTAAAACAATATTATGCTGAATATGAATCAGGTGGAAATAAAAAAGAAATTTGGATTGAAGATATTGAATCATTAAAAGCAAAAATAGAGTTAATTAATGAAAAAGAATTAGCTGGTGTAGCGTCTTGGGTAAGAGGAATGGAAACAGAAGAAGTTTGGACAATGTTTAAACAAGAATTAGGTTTATAATGAAATTAAATATAAAATAAAACTAATTAGAAATTAATGAGAAATACAAATAAGAACAATATGATAAACATATTGTTCTTGTTTTTTATTTTAATATAAGTTTCTTGGTGTAATCTAAATTACTCCAAGAATCATTTTCATAGCCTATTGTATATATATTAGTTGCATTTATATCTATATTTAACAAAGTGTTAAAATGTTTATTAGTATTTGTATCAATAAATTTTTTTAATGATGTAATTATATTTAATTTAGGATTTTTCTTTGAAATTTCAGAAATCAAATATTTTCCTCTTTCATTAAATCCTAAGACTCTAACATATGGTTCTGAAATTTTTTTAGAAACAGCTATATCTTTTTTAGTAATTCCTAATAGTGAATATATAAGGATACGTTGTAGTCTAGTTGTTGTATATCTTTTACTTTTAGAAATATTTAAAAATTCAGAAACAGAATTACATGAATTTGCAGAGTTTTTAATTGTATTTTCTAAACCTTCAGAAACATCTGGTAAATTTCTTATTTCAGCTAAAGACATTTTTCTTAAATTATATATTATTTGTTTTTCAAAAACAGATAAATCTGGAACAAGATGTCCTTTTTTTGCTGATTGAATAATAGATGTATATGTTGAGTTTGGTAATAATTTTTCAAGAGCTAAAAAATTATCATTTTTAACAATATTTCTAATGGCTGTTGCACTTGCAATATTTTCAGTATAATTTAAATCATTATAATTTGCACCATATCTTTTAATAGATATAGGTTCTATTTTTGAGTTGTGTTTTTTTAGAGCTTTTAAGTACTCGATACCTAAAATAGAATTAGGTGATGAAATTGCGTTGATATAATCTGAATAATCATGAAGATTATTAGTAGTGAGATTTTTATCTTCTTTAATATATGTTGTTAAGGCATTAGCTCTTGCTTTGGGAAATGAATTACCTTTTTGCAATTCTAATTTTAAAAGACCAGAATATTTTTTAGGTTCTTTATATAGAATTTCAGCAAGGTTATTTAAAATTTCAGTATTTTCAACTTCTGAACCAAAAGAGATATAGTCAACAATTCCTAATGCATTTAAAATTTTAATAGCACCATCTGCAAAATTTTCAGCACTAGAAATTGCATAAATTGTTGGTAATTCGATAACTAAATCAATACCAGAATCAATAGCAGCTTCAGCTCGTGACCATTTATCTAATAAAGCAGTATCACCTCTTTGAGTGAAATTACCACTAATTATAGCTATACTATAATTAGATTTTGTTATTTTTTTTGATTCTTGCAAATGATATAAATGTCCATTATGAAATGGATTGTATTCTGCGACTATACCTAAAACTTTTCCCATAAAACACCTCGATTTTATTAAATATTAAATTTATAATTGTAATACAAATTTAATATAAAATTAATAAATATTTATTGTATCTTTTCTATATTACTGTTATAATAATATCATAAATCTGTCTAAATGACAAACATATATTTATAAAGATTACATAGTTGAAAGGATAGAGCTAGTGGAAAAGGTTATAATATATACAGATGGTGCTTGTTCAGGGAATCCAGGACCTGGAGGATGGGGAGCAGTTTTAATGTTTAAAGACCAGAAAAAAGAAATTTCTGGTGGTAAAGAAGATACGACAAATAACATAATGGAACTTACAGCAGTTATTGAAGGTCTAAAATTATTAAAATTTCCGTGTGAGGTAGAGATATATAGTGATAGTGCATATGTAGTAAATGCATTTAAACAAAAATGGATTGATTCATGGCTGAAAAATAATTGGAAAACAGCAAATAAGCAACCTGTTAAAAATCAAGAAGAATGGAAAGAACTATACAATTTTACAACTATTCATAAGATAAAGTTCATTAAAGTTAAAGGACATAGTGATAATGAATATAATAATAGATGTGACGAATTAGCAAGAATGGCAATAAAAGAACTTTAATAAACAAGTATAAGATAAAATAATAAATTACAAAAGTATAATTAATGGAGGATGTAAAATGGAAAATTTTGCAAAATATATTTTAGATGAGAAAGATATGTTATCAAAAATGGAAATAGCATATTTTTTATCAAAAAAAGGGAAGATATCTTTTGATAGCTCAATAGTTTTTAAAGCAGAGATTGCTAGACTATTTTTAGAAACAACAAATTTGAATTTAAGTGTAGATAATAATGAGATGATTACAGCAGTATTATTATGTAATTGTAAAAAAGTAGAATCAGCACAAGATTTAGATAGAATTCATTCATATGCTAAATTAGGAGCAGACTTCCTTGCAACACTAGGATTTGATTTCAAATTTTGTAAAATGTGTGAAGAAGTAAATAGATATAGTGGAAGTGAGCCAAGAGAATTAGAAAGTGATATATTAGAAGTTGTAGATCAATTTGGTGGAATGTTGTTGAATAGACCAGAAAGAGCTGGTTTTTCACCAGATGAAGCATTAATACTTTTAAAAGAAAGAAATTTAAAAAATAAAAACAATAAGTTTTTAGATGTGTTTACTAATTTCGTAATTGAATTAGAAAAATTAGAAATAGTAGATAGAATAGGGGTATCACCATTAAAAAAATTAGTTAAGATATATAATGAAAATGAAACAGTTGTAAGATTTATGAAAGAAGTAGTTGGTTGGTATACTCCTAGAATAAATGAATTATTAAGTAAAGAAACAGCAGAAGAAAAAAATGAAAATGAAGAAGAAATATTAGTAGAATTTGATGAAAAAAGATCTTTTTTTACAGAAGAAACAACTAAAAAATTTATGGGAAAAATCCAAGATAATATAGTAGAAGATATATAATACAGATAGGAGAAAAAGAGGAAATGTATGAAATTTTTGCAGACTTGCATGTTCACATAGGAAGAAGTGAGAATGGCAAACCGATAAAAATAACAGCGTCTAGGAGTTTGAACTTTGCAAATATTGCAAAAGAATGTTATGAAAGAAAAGGAATAAATGTTGTAGGAATAATAGATACAGCATCACCACATGTTATAGAAGATATTGAAAGATTTTTAGAAACAGGTGAGGCATATGAATTAAGAGATGGAGGAATAATATATAAAGAAGAAGTTTGTATATTATTAGGGGCAGAAATTGAAACAGCAGAAGTAGGGAAATATACAAAACAAGGAAGTGCACATAATATTTGTTTCTTTCCATTTTTAAAAGATCTAAAAGGGTTTTCAAGTCATATGAAAAACTACATAAAAAATATAACATTAAGTACACAAAGAGCAAGACTGTCTGGATATGAATTACTGGATATAGTAGAAAAATATAACGGTATATTAATACCTGCACATGTATTTACACCACATAAAAGCTATTATGGAAATTGTTCAGATAGATTAGGAGATATTTTTAAAGAAAAATATGATAAAATATTTGCAGTAGAATTAGGTCTTAGTTCAGATACATATTTAGCTGATATGATTTCAGAATTAGGAAACAAAACATATTTAACAAATTCAGATGCACATTCTTTACCTAAAATAGCTAGAGAATATAACAAGATGTTAGTTAAAGATATTTCATTTAAAGAAATAGTAAAAGCATTAAAAAATGAAGATGGAAGAAAAGTAATTGCAAATTATGGGTTAGACCCTAAACTAGGTAAATATCATAGATCATTTTGTGATGATTGTAATGATGTTATACTTGTTAATAAACCAGTAAAAAATTGCCCAATTTGTGATGGGAAAAATGTAACTTTTGGAGTTTTAGATAGAATATTAGCTATGAAAGATAAACTAGATACAAAGTGTCCAGAAGGTAGACCACCATACATATACCAATTTCCACTTGGATTTATACCAGGTGTAGGAACAAGAACAGTAGAGAAATTACTAGATGCTTTTGGAACAGAAATGAATATAATCCATAAAGCATCAAGAGATGATATTGAAGGTGTAGTTGGAAGAAAAATAGCAGATATAATGATTGACGCAAGAGAAGGAAGATGTAAAGTGGAATCAGGTGGTGGAGGAAACTACGGCAAAATTGGAAGTAAATAATTAAGAAAAGGTTCTATAAAATCTTTTTATCGAATACATATTATGTATAAACGATAAGGAGATTTTATATGTTTAAAAAGAGCAAAGTTATTAGAATTATACAAGAACATGTTAGGAACAATATAAAAGAATATATTGTAATTTTATTATTATTTGTAATAGGTGTATTTATAGGAGTGTTTTTCGTAAATAATTTATCAGAAATACAAAAATCAGAAATAACAATATACATAAATCAATTTATAGATAATCTTAAAAATATCAATCAATTAGATAATATGGCATTACTAAAAAATAGTATAATACAAAATTTAATAATAGCATTATTAATATGGTTTTTTGGAACAACAGTTATAGGAATGCCAATAGTATTTGGATTAATAATATATAGGGGATTTTGTTTAGGATATGTTGTATCGACATCTGTACTGGTATTAGGAATGCCGCAAGGTTTGATTTTTGCAATAATATCACTATTACTTCAAAATATACTTATAATACCAGCAATATTAGGACTTGGAGTAAGTGGAATAAAACTATATAAATCAATAGTCAAAAATAAAACAAGAGAAAACATTAAGATTGAAATTTTAAGACATACGATTTTTTCAGGAATAATGTTTATAATATTAATATTATCTTCAGTAATTGAAATTTGTATATCAACAAATTTATTAAAATTAATAGTTAATTATTTTTAAAAATTTCTATAAAACTATTTACATTTTATTTAGATTTTGATATAACATATATGGTTTATGTAAAGGAATTATAGATACAAAAATAATATAAAACAAAGGTAGGGAATTAAATGGAAAGACAATTAAAATACTTTTTTGATTTTTTAGCAAATGATAAAAAATTATCTGAAAATACATTACAATCATACAAAAGAGATTTAGAACAATTTAAAAAATATATAGAATCTTGTCAAGTGGCATATCATAGAGTGAAACATGAAGATGTACAAGATTACATAAAAGAATTACAAGAAAAAGGTAAAAAAGCTTCAAGTATTTCAAGATGTATTGCATCGATAAGATCTTTCTATCAATTTGCGATTAAAAATAAAAAATTGAAAATTGATCCGACAGATAGTATTCAATCACCTAAAATTGAGAAAAAAGCACCTAGTATATTATCTTCAAAAGAAGTAGAACAATTATTAAGTCAACCAACAAACTTAGACTTAAAAGGAATTAGAGATAAAGCAATGTTAGAATTTGCTTATGCAACAGGAATGAGAGTAACAGAAATAATATCACTTGATATAGAAGATGTAGATTTTGAAGAAGGAAATGTTATTTGTAAAACAAATGCTAAAACAAGAAGTATTCCATTAGGTACATTATCTTTAAGAGCACTAAAAGAATATGTTGATGAAGCAAGAGATATTTTACTAAAATCTGAGGAAGAAAAAGCATTATTTGTTAATGTTAATGGAACAAGATTAACAAGACAAGGATTTTGGAAAATTATAAAATATTACAAAGAACAAGCCCATATATCAAAAGAAATAACACCACATGTTTTAAGACATTCATTTGCAACACATTTATTACAAAATGGAGCAGATTTAAAAGCTATACAAACAATGCTTGGACATTCAGATATTTCTTCAACACAAGTATATATGCAATTTCAAGATGAAAATTTAAAAAATGTATATAGAAAAGCTCATCCAAGAGCATAATTAAATAATATAAAAATAAATGAAAGAGATGATAATAAAGATTTATTCATCTCTTTTTTGTTGTAAAAATATGTATAAAATGATATATTAATTTTATACATATATAAAATAAGGAGGATATATGAAAAAAGTATTTAAAATATTAGGAATCTTCATAGCAATATTTATCATAATCATCCTTTTAGCAGGAATTATATATAAATATGTAATAGATTTTGAAACAAAAGTACCAGAAAATATTTTTGAAAATTATGATGTGTCAACACATGAAGTGAAAGAAAGAAATGTATATATAATAGAACAACAAGAAGATGTATTGAATGACGAAGAAAAAATAATTATATATTTTCATGGTGGTTCATATTTTGGTAAAGGAACTCAAGACCATTGGAATTTAGTTGAAAATATGATTAAAGATACTGGTGCAACAGTTATTTTTCCAGATTACCCATTAGCTCCAAAATACAATTATGAAGATGTTTTTAATATGATAATTCCATTTTATGAGGAAGTAGTATCTGGAATTATTAAGCAAGAAAAAGAAGTAAATAAAGAAATAGAATTAATAGTTTTAGGTGATTCATCATCAGGTGGAATGGCATTAGGATTATTACAAGAAATGTATATACAAGGTAAGGAAGAGTATATATCAGATAAAACAATATTAATATCTCCACTTTTAGATAGCAGATTAGAAAATCTTAAAATTAGTGATATTGAAAAAAAAGATCCAATACTTAATAAAGAAATATTAAAAATAGGAGCATATATATATGCAGGAGAAACTGGAATGGAATCTCATTTAGTAAATCCAGTATTAGGGGAGATGTATGGAATTAATAACTTAACTATATTTACAGGAACTAATGATATATTAAATGCAGATATAGAGGTTATAGTGGAAAAATCAAAAAAAGCAAATATTGAGATAGATATAAGAGAATATGAAGGTGCAAATCATGTATGGTTTATAGAGAACAATTCAAGTGAAGAATTAAACAAAAAGGGGTATACAGATTTAATTAGTGTTATAAATGAATAATATAATAAAAATAAAATAGTCGGTAAATATATCGGCTATTTTATCATAATAGATTTAGTTATTTATAATATTTTGATTTAAATTTCCATTTGACTACCTAAGAAAGTTGCAGCAGATTGAGCAACTTTTTTCTCTACATCATTCATCTGAGTAGATTCTTCTTTTGCAAGTAATATAACAGTACCTATTGAATCTCCATTTGAGATTATAGGGTAAACTATTTGAGGATTACGAATTTTTTCAGAAGTATCATGTTTTGTTATAGGCAGAGACTTGTTACTGTTTTCTTTACTAGCATATATAGATTTGTCTTCCATTAACTTTTCTATTTCCTTACTTACATCTTGTTCAAGATATTCTTTTTTTGAACCACCAGAAACAGCTATAATAGTATCTTTGTCTGTAATACATGCAATATGTCCTGTTGTTTTAGATAAAGTTTCTGCATATCCAGCTGCAAATTCAGATAATTCTCCAATTGGGGAATATTTTTTTAATATAACTTGACCTTCTCTATCTGTAAATATTTCGAGAGGTTCACCTTCTTTAATTCTTAATGTTTTTCTAATCTCTTTAGGAATAACTACTCTACCTAAATCATCTATTCTGCGGACAACACCAGTTGCTTTCATTTTTATCCTCCTTTTAAATTATGTTTACTAATATTATGTCAGAAAAGGAAAATTTTATGCACATATTTAAAATCAAATAAAATTAATTGATTTTTTATAGGAATTATAGTAAAATAGGAACATAAAATAGCTAGTTAATAAGGGAATAATAAAGGAGAATATATGAAAGCAATAGAAATAAGAGAGAAATATTTAAATTTTTTCAAAAAAAATAATCACAATATAATACCATCAGCATCAT
Organism: uncultured Clostridium sp.; assembly: GCA_964371215.1. Taxonomy (GTDB): domain Bacteria; phylum Bacillota; class Clostridia; order TANB77; family CAG-508; genus CAG-269. The sequence continues at coordinate 11,504 of CAYJKU010000010.1, read as the reverse complement.
TAATACCGGAAAATGATCCATCAGTATTATTTATAATAGCAGGAATGCAACCACTTGTACCATACTTATTAGGAGAAATGCACCCAGCTGGGACAAGAATAGCAGATTACCAAAAATGTATAAGAACAAATGATATTGAAGAAGTTGGAGATAATCGTCATTTAACATTTTTCGAAATGCTTGGAAATTGGTCATTAGGAGATTATTTTAAAGAAGAATCAATAAAAATGAGTTTTGATTTTTTAACAAAAGAATTAAACATACCAATTGAAAAATTATCTGTGACTTGTTTTAAAGGTGATGAAGATTGTCCAAAAGATGAATTTTCAGCTGAACAATGGAGAAAAGCAGGAATACCAGAAGATAGAATATATTTCTATGGTAAAGAAGATAATTGGTGGATTGCAGGTGAAGAAGGTTTATGTGGTCCAGATACTGAAATTTTCTATGACACAGGAAAAGAACCATGTGGAGATAATTGTGAACCAGCATGTGACTGTGGTAAATATGTTGAAATATGGAATAATGTATTTATGGAATATTTTAAAGAAGGAAATACATACAGAAAAGCAGATAGGCAAAATGTTGATACAGGTTTAGGATTAGAAAGAATGACAATGCTTCTTCAAGGAAAAGAAACACCATATGAAACAGAATTATTTAGTCATATAATGAATAAATTAGAGGAGCTTCAAAAAGTAGACTTAATAGAATCAAGAAGAGTTGTTGCTGAACATTTACGTTCAAGTATGATGGTTATATGTGATGGTGGAAAACCAAGTAATACAGATAGAGGATATATATTAAGAAGATTAATTAGAAGAATGATAAGACATATAAATAAATTACAAATAGATTTAGAAAATTTAAGTATATTAATAGATTTAAATGTAGAAAATCTTAAAAATATGTATCCAGAATTAGAAGAAAATAAAGAATTAATCAAAAATGTAATGTTAGAAGAAAAAGATAAATTTATTAAAACATTAGCAAATGGAGAAAAAGAATTTTTTAAAGAAATTAAAAGATTAGAAAATAATGAGAATAAAAAAATAGCAGGGAATATTGTATTTAGATTATATGATACATATGGTTTTCCACCAGAGTTAACAGCTGAATTAGCAGAAGAAAACGGATACATAATAGATATTAAAGAATTTGAAGAATTATATAAAATTCACCAAGAAAAATCTAGACAAGGTGCAGAACAAAAATTTAAAGGTGGTTTAGCAGGACAAACAGAAAATACGATTAAATACCATACAGCAACACATTTATTACATCAAGCATTAAAAATAGTTTTAGGTGATCATGTTAATCAAAAAGGTTCAAACATAACTGATGATAGATTAAGATTTGATTTTAGTCATCCAGAAAAAATGACTAAAGAACAAATACTAGAGGTTGAAAACTTAGTTAATGAACAAATTCAAAAAGATCTAAATGTTAGTTTCGAAGAAATGACAGTAGAAGAAGCAAAAGCACAAGGAGCAATAGGGCTTTTTGGAGATAAATATGGAGAAAAAGTAAAAGTATATACAATAGGAGATTTTAGTAAAGAAATATGCGGAGGACCACATGTTGAATCATTAAAGCAGTTAGGTAAATTTAAAATTAAAAAAGAAGAATCTAGCTCATCAGGTGTAAGAAGAATTAAAGCAGTTTTTCAAAATTAATATAATTGGAGGTAAATATGAGTGATTGTATTTTTTGTAAAATAATTGATGGTGTAATACCAAGTAATAAAGTATATGAAGATGAAGAAATAATTGCATTTTATGATATAAATCCAGTAGCACCTATTCATATATTAGTAGTTCCTAAAAAACATATTTCAAAACTTACAGAATTAAATAAAGAAGATGAAGCTGTTATTGGAAAAGTATATACAGTTATAAATAAAATAGCAGAAGATAAAGGATTTAAAGAAAGTGGATTTAGAGTTATTACTAATTGTGGAGAAGATAGTGGACAAGAAGTAATGCATATACATTTCCATATATTAGCAGGAACTAAAATAGGAAATAAAATAATATAAAGCAAAAGAAATATTATACTATTATTTTACTTGAAAATGTGATATAATAGTCATAGAGTTTAAATACGGAGGATATAAATATGTTTGAAAGTAAATATAATGGGTTATTGACAGTATTGTTAATAATAGTAATAATTGCAATAATTGGATTGTTAGTGTTTTTAGGATATACATATTATGAAAATTATGTAATAAATACAGATAGTTCAGGATATGTAGATAATTTCCAAACAGAAATAAATAATGGCAAAAAAGAAGAAGAAGATGATGATGAGAATTCCAATACTAATAATGAAAATATATTAGATGGATTAGATAGTAATACATCAACAGGTGATTCAAATAATAGTTCTCAAGGAAATACATTACCTACATTTAAAGGATTTGGAGTATTAGGAACAATTGAAATACCAGAAATAGATTTGAAATATCCTATACTTGAAAAAGTTACAAAAACATCTTTAGAAACATCAGTTGCATATCAATATGGTGTTGGATTAAATGAAGTTGGTAATAATGTAATAATAGGGCATAATTATAGAAATGGAGTATTCTTCTCAAATAATGAGTTATTAGAGGTAAATGATTCAATATATATAACAGATGGTGATGGAGAAAAAATTACATATAAAATATATGAAATGTTTTATGCAGATCCATCAGATGCAAGTTTTTATCAAAGAGATACAAATGGTGCAGCTGAAATAACATTATCTACTTGTTCAGATGATAGTAGTACAAGATTAATAGTATTAGCAAGAGCTGAATAAATAAAGATAAAAACAAAGAACTAGAAAGTTTTAAATTTTCTAGTTCTTCATTTTAACATTAATAAAATTTATAAATTATTTGAGAAGAATATTCTTCTCTTTTATTTTTGCGTAATGTATAAATATTAAAAAAATCATTAATTTTCTTTATTTTTCGAATATAATTGTATATAATAAGAAACGAAAATAAACACATAAGAAAGGTATGATATAGTGGAAAACAAATCTATAGAAAAAAGAATAAAAGAATTACAAGAAAAAACTGAATATTATGCAAAAAAATATTATGATGAAGATATATCTGAAATATCAGATTTTGAATATGATATGTTGATGAACGAACTTAAAAATTTAGAAAAACAAAATCCAGAATTAATAAGTAAAGATTCGTTAACGCAAAAAGTTGGAGGAACTGTTAAACAAGGTTTTGGAAAAGTAACACATAGTGTTCCACTTCAAAGTTTACAAGATGTTTTTGAATTAGAAGAAGTAGAATCATTTATATTAAAACAAGAAGAAAATGCAAAAATAAATAGAATAGAAGATATTAAATATGTTGTTGAAACAAAAATAGATGGATTATCTGTAGCTTTAGAATACCAAAAAGGTATTTTTGTAAGAGGAGCAACAAGAGGTAATGGAGTAATAGGAGAAGACGTTACAGCTAATTTAAAAACAATAAAAACAATTCCTATGAAATTAAAAGAAGAAATAGATATTATTGTAAGAGGAGAAGTATTTATTAGTAAATCTGATTTCGATAAAATGAATGAACAAAGAGAAGAAAATGAAGAAGAACTTTTTGCAAATTCAAGAAATGCAGCAGCAGGATCACTTAGACAATTAGATACTAATATAACTAAAACAAGACCATTAGATGTATATATATTTAATGTACAAAAAATAGAGGGTAAAGAATTTAATTCACATCATGAAGAACTAATGTATTTAGAAAAACAAGGATTTAATGTAAATCCAGTTAAAGTATTATGTAATAATTATGAAGAAGTAAAAGAAGCTATTATTGGAATTGGAGATAAAAGAGAAAAATTAAGTTTTGGAATAGATGGTGCAGTTGTTAAAATAGATAATCTTAAATTCAGAGAAATATTAGGGTCAACATCAAAATTTCCAAGATGGGCTGTAGCATATAAATACCCGCCAGAAAAAAAAGAAACAATATTAAAAGATATAGTATGTCAAGTAGGAAGAACAGGTGTAATAACTCCAATGGCTATTTTAGAACCAGTAAAAGTTGCAGGTTCAACAATATCCAAAACTACACTTCATAATGAAGATTTTATTAAACAAAAAGATTTGAAAATTGGAGATACAGTAGTAATTCAAAAAGCAGGAGATGTTATTCCAGAAATAGTTGAAGTAAATGTAAGTAAAAGAAATGGTAGTGAAGTAGGATTTAATATGCCAAATACATGTCCAATTTGTAATGCAGAAGCAGTAAGAGAAGAAGGAGAAGCAGCGATTAGATGTACTGGTATTGAGTGTCCTGCAAAACTAACTAGGAATTTAATGCATTTTGTATCAAGAGAAGCAATGAATATAGATGGATTAGGTGAAAATATTATTAAACAATTATTAGATAATAATTTAATAGAAAATATTGCAGATATTTACACAATATCTTTTGATGAAATAGCATCACTTAAAAAAAATGGTAAGAAATTTGCTCAAAATTTAATAGATAGTATAAATGAAAGTAAAAATAATGATTTAGCTAAACTTTTAACAGCATTAGGAATAAGACATGTTGGAGTTAAAGCTGCTAAAGTACTTTCAAGAAAATATAAGAATATAGATAATTTAATGAAAGCAGAGATTGAAGATTTAAATATAATAAATGATATTGGTGAAGTTATGGCTAAAAGTATTTCAGATTTCTTTAGACAAGAACAAACAATAGATTTAATAAATAGATTAAAAGAATCTGGAGTAAATATGACTTCATTAGAAGAAGAGAGTACAGATCATCGTTTTGAAGGACAAACTTTTGTGCTTACAGGAGCTTTAGAGAAATATACAAGGGGTGAAGCTGGAAATATAGTTGAAAAATTAGGTGGAAAAGTTTCAGGAAGTGTATCTAAAAAAACAAATTTTCTTTTAGCAGGTGAAGATGCAGGTAGTAAATTAACTAAAGCTGAAAGTTTAGGTATTAAAGTAATAACAGAATCTGAGTTTGAAGAAATGATAAAATAATATACCACTATGAAAGGAAAAACAATGGGAAAATATACATTTGAAAAAATGTGGGAAGATTTAAGAGATGGTTATCAGATATATTATACATATAATAAGAATCAATATGTATTATTTAAAACAGCAGAAAATTGTTATACACAAAAACTATTATCTGATGAACATAAAAATCCACAACCACGAATGCTTATGCTGACTTTAAAAAGAGTAAAAGAAATGTTTCCACATATGGAAGAAATAGAATATAAGATAATATAAAAGGGAGAAAGAAATGGCAACAATAATTGATGGTAAGGAATTATCTAAGAAAATAAAAGAAGAATTAAAAAAAGATTGTGAAGAATTAAAAAATAGAGGGATTAATCCGAGATTAGCAGTAATAATGGTTGGAGATAATCCAGCATCTAAAGTATATGTTAAAAATAAAAGTAAAGCTTGTGAGATGGTAGGTATAGAATATGAAGAACACTTATTAGATGATAAAACTTCACAAGAAGAATTAAATAATTTAATAATATCTTTAAATAATAATAGTAAAATTCATGGGATATTACTTCAAAGCCCAATACCATCTAATCTAGATATAAATGAAGCATTTAAAATAATATCAGATAAAAAAGATGTTGATGGATTTAATCCAAATAGTGTTGGAAAATTAGTAATAGGTGAAGATACATTTATTTCATGTACACCATATGGTGTTATGAAAATGTTTGAAGAATATAATATAAATTTAGAAGGTAAAGATGTAGTAATAATAGGTAGAAGTAATATAGTTGGAAAACCATTAGTTCAATGTTGTTTAAATGAAAATGCAACAGTAACAGTATGTCATTCAAGAACTAAAAACTTAAAAGAACATACTAAAAGAGCAGATATTGTTATTGCTGCAATAGGTAAGCCTAAATTTGTAACTGCAGATATGATAAAAGAAGATGCAGTTGTAATAGATGTTGGAATAAATAGAACAGAAGAAGGTAAATTGGTAGGAGATGTAGATTTTGAAAACATAGAGAAAATAGCAAGCCATATAACACCTGTTCCAGGAGGAGTTGGACCTATGACAATAGCAATGCTTATGAATAATGTTATAAAAGCTGCAAATAATTGTTAATATATTATTACAAAAAATACACAATTAAAACACAATCAAAAGTTAAAATATAATTAAATAAAATCAAAGGAGGGGGAACAACCCTCCTTTTCTCTATAGAAAGGAAAAGGAATATAGAAGATTTAAAAGAAAAGTATGTGTGGTTTTCACTAATTAAGAAAATAGGGATTAAAAGAAAACAAATGCTATTAAAAAGATATAAGTGTATAAATAAAATATATAACTTGAAAAGAAATGAGATATTAAAATTAAAAGGTTTTGGAGAAGAAACTGTAAATAATATATTAGATAAAGAAATTAAAATATTAGCTAAAAAACATATTGAATATATGAAAAAAAACGGAATAGACATAATTTCAATTATGGATAAAGAATATCCTAATATATTAAAAGAAATATATGATCCACCGATTAGTATATATGTAAAAGGAAATAAAGAAATATTAAATAATAAAGCAATAGGAATAATTGGATGTAGAGATGCTAGTGATTATGGTAAAAAAGCTTCTAAATATTTTGCATATAATCTATCTTGTAAAGGATATAATATTGTAAGTGGGTTAGCAAAAGGTATAGATAGTTATTCACATATTGGAAACATACAAGCAATTAAAGAAAAGAGTAAAGAGAGTTTAGAAATTGGAAAAACTATTGCAGTAATAGGAAGTGGTTTAGATAATATTTATCCAAAAGACAATATTTTGTTAGCAGAAGAGATTATAAAATCTGGAGGAATAATTATCTCAGAATATCCTATAGGAACTAAGCCATTTAAAAGTAATTTTCCAGCAAGAAATAGAATTATTAGTGGGTTATCTAATTCTATTATAGTTGTAGAAGCAAAAGAGAAAAGCGGAACTTTAATAACTGTAGATTTTGCATTAGAACAAGGTAGAGAAGTGTTTGTAGTACCAGGAAATATAAATGAGATTAATTCAGTTGGTACAAATAATCTTATAAAACAGGGAGCTATTGTCATTACTAAAGTTGGAGATATATTAGGAATTTAATTTGAAAAAAAGTTAAAAAAAACACAAAAAAAGTATTGACATTTTATATTAAATAGTTTATACTTCTATTTGTGTCCAACAAGACATGCTCTCTTAGCTCAGTTGGTTAGAGCAACCGGCTCATAACCGGTAGGTCCAAGGTTCGAATCCTTGAGGGAGCACCACTTTTTTTATTTGGGTAGATGGCCGAGTGGCTAAAGGCGGCAGACTGTAAATCTGTTCTCATTCGAGTACGAAGGTTCGAATCCTTCTCTGCCCACCATAAAAACCGTATAAGTAGTAATACTATACGGTTTTTATTTATGTCAAAATGAAATAAATTAATTAGAAATTTAATTAGAGTGTTTTATAGTTAGTATTAATATATCAATAAATTTAAGTAAAATGCTATATAAAAATAAAATATATTGATATAATAAATCAAAAACAAGGAGATATATTATGGAAGGTAAATTAAGAAATATGACTTCAATATATTTATATGATAATGAAAGCAGATTATTGCTATTATATAGAATAGGTTCAAAAATAATAAAGGATTCATATATAGGAACAGCTGGAGGACATTTTGAAAAAGATGAGCTGAATGACGCCAAAAAATGTATATTAAGAGAACTTAAGGAAGAAACAAATCTTAATGAACAAGATATTGAAAATATAAATTTAAGATATGTAACATTAAGGATGAAAAATGCAGAGATAAGACAGAATTATTATTTTTTTGCTAGATTAAAAAATATGGAAAAAGCAATAATAAGTAATGAAGGTAATCTTAAGTGGTTTAAAGAAGGAGAATTAAAAGATATTGTAATGCCACATACAGCGAAATATGTTGTAGAACATTATATAAAAGAAGGTAAATATAATAATAAGATATATGCAGGTATGGCAATAAAGTCAGGTTTGAATTTTATAGAGTTAGCAGAATTTTAATTAATATCAAATGTCTACATTAATTTGTAGGCATTTTTATTTATAAATATTTTTATGATTTTCATAAAAAAAGATTGAATTAAAAAGTATCATATGTTATTATTGGAAATGATTTTCAATAAGTGGAGAAGGAGGCGGAAATTTTTGACAGATAGAGTTAAAAGAAATACTAGGCAAAAAAGAGAGGTTGCAGAGTTTTTTAAAAATAATCAGAATATACACTTAAGTGTACAAGATATACGAAACGGTATAAGTTCAGATATTGGTCTAACTACAATATATCGTGTTATAAATGAATTGGTAATTTCAGGAGATATAATGAAAAAGCCACTAGAGAATTCACAAGGTTTTTGTTATCAATATAATGAAGATATAAGAGAGTGTGAAGAAAATACTCATTACCATTTACTATGTGAAGTATGTAACAAACTATTACATTATGAAAATAAGAAAATCAAAAGTATAAATAATGAGATGGAAAAAGATTTGAATTTTACAATAAATAATCAAAGATTAGTTTTTTATGGAAAATGTAATCAATGTAAATAATTAGGAGGAAAGAAAATGATTAAAAAAATAATGTTGATAATACTTTTAATAGCGATAATAGCGGGAAGTGTAGTTTTAATAGCAATAAATCTAGAAAATTCAGGTAAGTCAGATAATAAAGATTTAGATATAGTAGTAAGTAATTTTGCTAGTTATGATTTTTTAAGAGCGATAACAAAAGACACAGATAACATAGAATTAAATTTTATATTAGGTCCAGGTAAAGATGCTCATAGTTATGATCCAACACCACAAGATATGATAGATATGCAAAATGCAGAAATGTTTGTATATATTGGTGGAGATTTAGAACAATGGTCTGATAGAATTGTAGAAACATTGGATAATTCAAATCAAAAAGTAGTTAAAATATCTGATGTGGTAAATGTACAAGAAGAAATTGAAATAGAAGGTGCTGAACATGCACATGACCATGAAGAAGAATCACATGACCATGATGAGGAATCTCATACAGAAGAATTTGCATTTGATTCACATATATGGACATCACCAGAAAATGCAATTAAAATGGTAACAGAATTAGAAAAACAAGTATCTGAATTAGATCCAGCAAATACAGAATCATATAAGAAAAATGCAGAAGAATATATTGTTAAAATAGAAGAAATAGATACTAAAATAAAAGAAATATTAGCAGAAAAAGAAAGAAACAAATTAGTATTTGGAGATAAAATGCCTATGCAATACTTTATAGAATATTATGATTTAGATGTATCAGCAGCATTCCAAGGATGTAGCACAGAAACAGAGCCAACAGCTAAAACAGTAGAATATTTAGTAGATATAGTGAAAAATGAGAGTATACCAGTAGTTTTATATACTGAAATGAATGATGGGAGAGTAGCTAATTTAATAGTTTCAGAAGCTGGAAATGGAAGTGAAGCAGTTCAAATACAAACACTTCATAATGTAACTAAAGATAATTTTGAAAATGGGGAAACATGGGTAAGTTTAATGACTAAAAATTTAGACGTATTAGAAAAAGCATTAAAATAATAAAGAAAAGAGAATATAATGAGTATAATAAAAGTTAAAGATATGTCTTTTGGATATATAACAAAACATGATACATTGAAAAATATAAACTTAGAAATAGAAGAATCAAAATTCACATGTATAATGGGAGAAAACGGATCAGGTAAGAGCACATTAATTAAATGTATATTAGGATTAAATAAAGGTTATTGTGGAGAGATTGAAATAAATTCACAAGTAGGATATTTACCACAAAGAATGAATATACAAACAGATTTTCCAGCATCAATTAAAGAAATTGTATTATCTGGAACAATAGCAAATTCAGCGAAAAGTATTTTTTATAGAAAAGCAGATAAAGAAAAAGCAAATGAAGTTATGAAAGATTTAGAAATATATGAAATAAGAAATAAATCATTTGCTGAATTATCTGGAGGTCAGCAGCAAAGAGTATTAATTGCAAGAGCATTATGATCAGGAAGTAAAATATTAATATTAGATGAACCAACTAATGGTTTAGATAAAAATATAGCACATCAGATATATGAGTTATTAGCTAAATTAAAAAAAGAACACAAATATACAATAATTATGATTTCACATGATACAGACAGAGTACTTAAATATGCAGATAATGTTATAGAATTACAAAATGGAGAAATTAAATATATAGGGAAAAGCAAAGACTACTTAAATGGAGGTAAAGCATAATGATAGAAGTAATAAAAGATATGATGGAACATACATTTATGCAAAGAGCCATAATAGTAGGATTATTAGTAAGTATTTGTGCAGCTTTATTAGGAGTAAGTTTAGTATTAAAAAGATATAGCATGATAGGAGATGGATTATCACATGTTGGATTTGCAATATTAACAGTATCTACTGTATTAGGTTTTACATCACCACTATATATATCAATACCAGGTGTAATGCTAACAGCTATAATATTACTTAAATTGGGCAATAATAAAAAAATAAAATCAGATAGTAGTATTGCACTTATATCAAGTTCGGCACTAGCAATAGGGGTTTTAATAACAGATGTAACAACAGGATTAAATACAGATATTTGTAACTTTATGTTTGGAAGTATTTTAGCAATGACAAAAACAGATGTATATATAAGTATTGTTGTAAGTATAATAGTTGTACTAATATTTATAATATATTACAGAAAAATATTCTTAATTACATTTGATGAAGAATATGGAAAAGCAAGTGGATTAAAAACAAGCAGATATACGACAATACTTGCAGTTTTAACAGCTGTAACAATAGTAGTTGGAATGAGAATGATGGGAACACTATTAATTAGTAGTATAATTATTTTCCCAGCATTAACATCAATGAGAATATTTAAAACTTTTAAAAAGGTTATAATAAGTTCTGTAATAGTGAGTATATCTTCATTTTTAATAGGAGTACTTGGATCATATATATTTAATATAAGTACAGGGGCAATGATTGTTGTTGTGAACTTAGTTATATTTATAATATTTACATTAATAAATAAGATTATAAATGAATAAAATAAATGGAGGAGTAATGAACAAACTAGAAGAATATGGGATAAGTCAAAGATATATAACTGAATCAAAAATGTATCCAGAATATGTAATAGGAAGAGTAATCAATCAAAATAAAGGGATATATAAAGTCGTAACAGAAGAAAGAGAAGTATTTGCAGAAATATCGGGTAAGTTTAGATATGAAACCGAAGAACTAGTTAAATATCCAGCTGTTGGAGATTTTGTTATGTTAGATTTATTAGATGAGAATTCAAATTCAATAATACATCAAGTATTAACAAGAAAAAGTATATTTTCAAGAACATCAGTAGGAACAAAAGGGCAAGAACAAGTAATTGCTACAAATAT
>CAYJKU010000009.1:32679-40725 GCA_964371215.1 uncultured Clostridium sp. | reverse complement strand
TATGTATGATTTAAGTAAATTAGAAATGTGGTTAAAAAAAGAAGATACATTAGTATGGGAAAGAATAAAAATGGTATAAATATTGACAATAAATGTAAATGATAGTATTCTATCCAAGGAAATACAAGAATATTGGAGAGAAAATGGAGAAATTAATTAAATTAAAAAATGAATACTATTTAAAAATAATAGAAGATAATTCAATAGATAAAATATTAGGAATTCAAAACATAAGTATTAAAGATATTACTTTAAAAAAAGAAATATTAATTAAAATAGATTTTAATTTAATAAAAGAAAAAGACTATAAAAAAATAATCAAAAGAATATCTTTAATTAAAAAATTAAAAAAGTTAGAAAACAATAAAAATATTTTTGGATATATATTAAATTATACTGAAGCAAATATAAAACAAAAAGACTTTATAGACTCAATAAATGCAATATTATGTAGTAATAGAAAAGAAAGATATAATTATATATATGATATAGTATGTGAAAATCTAGATAAACATTTTTATGGAGATAATACATGTGATTTCATAAATAATAAATGTGGAGAAAAAAGAAATACAAATTCTACAATAGGCTGTTGTAGGCATTTTAAAACTAAATGGTTAGGTTTTTTTAGTACATTAGTTAAATGTGAATATTTAAATGAAAATACAAAAATGTGTGATGCAAATTGTATATCTTGTAAATTATATACATGTAATTATTTAGAAAAAAAAGGTGTTAAATTTAAAATTAAAGATATATTGTTATTAGATGTATTTTTTAACCCATTACAAAAATACTTTATAAAATATATGGTATTTACACCAAAAGAAAAGATAATAAAAAGATTATTAATAACATAAAAAGAATATAGCTTTATTTGGCTATATTCTTTTTATATGAATCAAGTATAAATTCAAAATCTTTATTAAATTGTATTAGAATGTATTTAGTATAATTTTCTTTACTAGGAATCCCTATTTCTTTTATAGTTATTGCAGCATTAATCTTTCTAAGTGTCTCAAATGTATTCATAAATCCCATACCAGTACCACCAGTACTTGAGTGTGTAGTACTAGGTTCAGTACCTAATTTAGAAAGTGTACTTTCTTCAAATTCACATCCAGAATCATATATACAAAAACTATAGAAGTTATCAAATAATCCTAATTTAAGTAATATAGATTTATTAACATTATCACAATTAGTTATTGCTATTATAGCATTTTTGATTAAATCTGCTAACAAAATTTCTAAATCATAAATACTAATAAAATTATTTATAATATGATTAATATTACCATTTAATATTAATTCAAATTCTATATTATTTTTAACACATTCAGATTGCATATATTTCAACATGTCATCTATTTTATTTATTCCAGTAGATTTCAAAGGAATAGTTATCACATCATCCAAATTAATATTTGTTAATTCATTAGATGCTTCAGTACTAAAGATTAAGTTATTTAGTTTAAATTCTAATGACTTTTGTTTATGCATTATTGAATGATTTAGTTTACTATATTTTAAATTTTCTTCTTTTAAAATAGAAATCATTTTATCTTTTTCTACTACATCATTTCTCAATTCATTTATTTCATTATCTACTAATTTCTGTTTATAGTATTGTTTGAAGGATTTGTAGATAGTTATTCCCATAATTGTAGAAAATAGTATAAATATAGGTAGAAGTTGCATTGTAAGTACTACATTAAAGTTAATTATAAAAATATATACAAATAAAATAATCATACTAATGTGTAAGAGTAAGTTATCTAACGGTGGAGAAAATGAAGAATTTTTGAAGAAGGTAAATCCATTTTTGAATTTTTTTATATTAAAAAAAATTATCAATAAAAGGAGATGTAAAATACTGATTATTACGAAATTTATTATATCACTATGTATAGGAAATATAATATTAATTACAAAACTTAATATTAGGCTGAAAATTAAGATTGTATAATAAATGCATTGAGATATAATAGTTAAGATAATAGTATTTATTAGAGAAATTTTTGAAAATTTATAATAACAAAATATTAGAGCTATATAATAAAAAATAATATCATTTTCATAAATATCAGAGGTATAAGTTAAGAGTGCATAAATTATAGTGGTTGAAATAGTAGTTAAATAAATAAAAAAATGAGATTTTTTTGATTTTGAATTGCATATATATATAAAGATAGATGTGGCAATTATAATTCGTAGTAATGAGTTAAAAACATGCAAAACAATATTTAATGGTATTAAATTGATAGAATCAACATTCATTAAGATATCCTCCTTAGTAACTTATATTATACGAAATAATAGAAAAAAATCCATATAGATAAAGTAAAACTTTACTATATGGATAATTATATATATTGATTTAAAAAATTAAGCTCTAGGCCCCCATTTTCTAATCCATTCTGCAAGTGCTTCATACCATCCCATACTGCCACCACCTTTCATTCATAAAATAATTGTCGACTATTGAATGATACTAGTGAAAGTGTTGAAAACAGTGGTGTTTTAGTAATTGGAAAAATTTGTATACATGAAAAAAAGTCATAAAAAATAATTAATACTTTTTATGACTAAAACTATATAAAACTAAAATAATATTATTAAAATGTTGTGGTTGTGGTGAAAAAATTTTTTTTGGAAAATTATATATTTTTTTTAAAATAGAGAAAAATAGTGAAAAATGGTAAAAAAATAACAAGCATCGCTTGTTATAAACATTTTTGTATTTTATCTACATAATAATATATAAATTCCATTGGAGTTGGTATACCAGTTTCTATATTTACTTTAGCCTTATAATGTAAAAGTAAATCTTCAACAGCTGAAACTCTCCAAGCATGTGTAATTGCATTTTGAATACCATTTGTAATAGTTGTGGTAGATTTCTTGTAAACACCAGTTAAATGTTGGATTGGACTAACAGTAGAATTCTCTTCAGTTATTATATAAAAGATAGCATCATGTATATAATTTCTACCTTTTAGTTTTTGAGTAACACCTATTAAGTCAAGTTCTGTATATATTAAATCAGATATTTTATTTTTAGTATCTTCTAAAGTTTCTTTTAAACATTCAAGAGAACTTTGGGTAGTTGTATTTCTTAGGAAAAGCATTTTGTTTAATACATGTTCTGCTGAATATTTTGGGTGATTTTTAAATAATACAATATCTGCACCTTTTTCATGAAGTATTTCATAAGTCTTGTTAGATTTAATATGAGTAGTAACAATTACTACAGGTTTATATCCTAAGTTTAAAGTTGTTAATTCAGATAAAAATTCTATTGAATCAATGTTTCCAGATAGACTGTTATTTAATTCAATATCTAAAATAATACCTTCTGGTCTTTTGGACTTTACAATTTTCATGGCTTCTATGTCTGAATCGGTTAGACCAGATAACTCGAAGTCGTTTCTTGTCTTTAGTGATTTTAGAAATTCGTTACACGCAAATGAATCATCTTCTAAAATTAAAATTTTCATTGGGCTTATATCCATGATTATACCTCCATATTAAAGTTTTGCATTCAAATAATACCACAAATCACTATTAAAAACTATTATTTTTACTAAATTTTTTTAAAAGTATTTGTATTTAAATATAAGTAGGTAATTTAAAAAATATAAATGAAATTTAAAAATATGGAGGGAAATATGGGGACTTTAACTAGAAAGAAAATGATGGAAGCTGAGAGTTTATTAGAAAAAGAAGAACAAGTAGAAAGAGGAATAAGAATTAAAACTATAAGAGAAGAAGAACTGAAAATGAGTAAAGCAGAATTAGGAAGAATTTTAGGTGTGTCTGGACAGTTTTTAGGATTAGTAGAAGATGGAAGAGGTAATTTAGTTTATAAAAGTTTGAAAAGATTAAAAGAAATAAGTGGACACACAGCAGATTATATTTTATATGGAGTTGATGAAAATAGTATTAGTGAAATTAATGATTTATTAGAAAAATATTCGGAAAAACAAATTAAGTCTGCTTTTAATACAATTAAACAAATTTCTATATTTATTAAAAATAAGAAAAAGATAAAAAATAAATAAATATTTGAATTTAATATATTAACTTTTTATTGACAGTATATAATTGATATAATATTATATGTCTATACACAAGAAAAGAGGGAAGATATGTTAAATTCATTAAAAAAGTGGTTATTAAAAAATTATGTGTGGCTAGTCATGTTATTAGCTGTAATATTTGTTATTGATTTAGTTGAAAATATATATGTAAATGAGATAATAGAAATTGATAAAATTGCATATAGGTTTGTTGTTGAAAATATTAGACAGGATTGGTTAACACCAGTAATGCTTTTTATAACTAATCTAGGTGGAGTAGTATCTCTTGTATGTATAACAATAATTTCAGTTATACTTACTAAAAGTAATAGAGTTAGATTATTAATTTTGGGTAATTTAGCTGGGATATCTATATTTAATATTGCTTTGAAGAATATTGTTCAAAGACCAAGACCTACTGGATATGAACTAATAAGTGAAGTAGGATATAGTTTTCCATCAGGACATTCTATGGTTAGTATGGGATTTTTTGGACTTTTAATTTATTTGGCGTATACAAGAATAAAAAAAGGAGTATTAAGAAACATAATATGTATATCATTAAGTATATTAATATTATTAATAGGTTTTAGTAGAGTGTATTTAGGAGTACATTATGCAAGTGATGTAATAGCAGGATTTATTATATCTATTGTATATCTAATGTTAATTGTAAAAACTATATCAAGACTAACTGAAAGAGAAAAAAAGAGAATTAAGAAAACTAAAAAAATATTAAATAGTTTTAAATATGCAATATCTGGAGTTAAATTAGCATTTAAAACAGAAAGAAATATGAAAATATATGTTGCCATTATTATATTAGTAATAATGATGGGTATAATATTAAATATATCTGTTGTTGAGTGGATATTATGTGTTATAGCTATTGGATTAGTTGTATCTGTAGAACTTATAAATACATCAATAGAAGTTTTGACAGATGTTGTAATGCCAGAAAGAAACAGTAAGGCTAAAATAGTTAAAGATGTTGCAGCAGGTGCAGTTTTAATATCTGCAATATCTGCAGCAATAATCGGAATAATTGTATTTGTGCCTAAAATATTTATATAAGGAGATTTGTATGAAAAAAGTAATTTTATATATTGCAACAAGTTTGGATGGATATATTGCAGATAAATCTGGAGATATTAGTTGGCTAGGTGGACAAGATCCAGCGCCACCAGAAGAAACAAGTTATATAGATTTTGTGAAAAATATTGATACAATCATTTTGGGGTGGAATACTTTTAATCAGATTGTAACAGAATTAGCACCAAATGATTGGGTGTATAAAGGAATGAACACATATGTGCTTACTAATCAAAAAGAAACTGCAAATAAAATGTTAGAACAAAATGTTGGTAATATTCAAAAACATAAAGGTGAAATTAAGTTTACTGATGAAAATATAGAGGAATTGGTGAATTTATTAAAAAAAGAAGAAGGAAAAGATATTTGGATATGTGGGGGAGCAAGTATTGTAAATCAACTAATTAAATTGAATCTTATAGACATATACCATATAAGTATAATGCCAACTATATTAGGTGAGGGTATAAAATTATTTGATGAAGACAATAAAAAGATAGATTTAAGATTAGTTTCTACTAAAACATATAATGGGATAGTGGAAGTAGAGTATATTAGAAGATAGGATTAAGCTAAGTATTGAAAGATACTTAGTTATTTTTTGAAATAAAAAAAGAAGTAGTTTATACTACTTCTTGGTGCCTCCAACTGGAATCGAACCAGTGACACAGGGATTTTCAGTCCCTTGCTCTACCAACTGAGCTATAGAGGCTTGTTTTTTTATAAAAAAAATGGCGACCCGGAACGGACTCGAACCGTCGACCTCTAGCGTGACAGGCTAGCGTTCTAACCAACTGAACTACCGGGCCATAATGGTGGTCGCAATAGGGCTCGAACCTATGACCCCCTGCTTGTAAGGCAGATGCTCTCCCAGCTGAGCTATGCGACCGTGTTTCTTTTAACGAAGTCTATTATACAAAGTTTTGCTAAAGTTGTCAATAGAAATTTTAAAAAAAATTAAAAAAGTTTTTTAGAGTGTTATAAAACGCACTAGTATCAACAGTTTTGGAGTTAAAAACTTTTTTACGATTTAATGAAAAATGTAAAAATAATGAAAAAAATATAATTGGATATAATAAAATATATGACAATATTGTATAAAAAAATACAGGAAAATAAATTGTGAATTTTTTGTGAAAATTGAAATAAAGTGATATAAGAAGATAGAGGAAATAAAATGTAATAAAAGGGAGAAATTACAAGAAAAATTATACCTAAAACTATTGCAAAAAAAGTACTTTATTGTTATTATAAAGTAGAATAAGTATTAACAAACAAATGAGGATTAAAAGTTTACAAGGAGAATGAAATGATAGAGTTTAAAAATATTTCTAAAACATATGGAACAGGCACAAAAGCAGTAAAAAATGCTAATTTTAAAATAGATAAAGGAGAATTTGCTTTTTTAGTTGGGACATCAGGAAGTGGTAAATCTACACTTATTAAATTAATATTAAAAGAAGAAGAGCCATCTTCGGGAAGATTAATAATAAATGGTAAAGATACAACTTTTTTAAAACAAAGTCGAATACCATTTTTAAGAAGAAGTATGGGAGTGGTATTCCAAGATTTTAGATTATTACCAGATAAAACAGTATATGACAATGTGGCTTATGCAATGTATATAGTAAGAGCAACACCTAAACATATAAGAAGACAAGTACCAATGGTATTATCTTTAGTTGGTTTAAGTGGTAAAGCTAAAATGTATCCTAATGAATTATCTGGAGGGGAGCAACAAAGAGTTGCACTTGCAAGAGCATTAGTAAATAATCCATCAATGTTAATTGCAGATGAGCCAACTGGAAACTTGGATCCAGAAACAGCTTGGGAAATAATGACATTATTAAATGATATAAATGCAAGAGGAACTACTGTTGTAGTTGCAACACATGCAAAAGACATTGTAGACAAAATGAAAAAAAGAGTTATTCACATACAAAAAGGTGACATAATAAGAGATGATAAAAAAGGTGGGTATGATAGTGAGATATAATATATTTGGATATTTAATTGGAGAAGGACTTGGAAATGTATTCAAAAACAAAAAATCTACTGTAGCATCACTTATGATAATGTGTGCAACAATGATTATATTTGGAGTGTTTTGGATTTTAGGGCAAAATATAAATCACTTTATGGACAATTTAAAAGAAGAACAAGGAATTGAAGTTTTCATGTATAAGGGTGTATCACAAGATGAAATTGATGCATTAGAAAAGAAATTACAAGATTTAAATGAATTTTCTGAAATTACATATGTTTCTGAAGATGAAGCATTTAAAAGAGTGCAAGAGCAATGGAAAGATAGCCCAGCAGCAATAGCAGGATATACAGAAGATAATCACATATTTTCAGGATCGTTTATATTGAAATTTAAAGATTTAGAAAAAAGTAGTGAAGTAGAACAACAATTAACAGGTTATGAAGAAATTAAAACAATAACAAGTGCAGACACAGTAAGAGAAAACCTTATGGGATTAGCAGAAGGTATAACAATTGTTACAGGAATTATATCTGTATTATTAGTAATAATATCAGTTTTTATAATCTCAAATACAATAAAATTAACAGTATATGCAAGAAGAAGAGAAATCTCAATTATGAAATATGTAGGTGCAACAAATAATTTTATTAGATGGCCATTTATAGTAGAAGGTATGATAATAGGATTTTTTGCAAATATAATATCAATAGCACTTTTAGGATTAGTATATAATTTAGCATTACCTCAAATAGTTAATTCGGAATTTATGCAAATAGTTAGTATGGAATTATTAACATTCCAAGGAGTTTTCTCTGGAGGAATAATTGCTGTATACATGTTACTTGGAATTGGAATAGGAGCAATAGGAAGTATAATTTCTATGAG
>CAYJKU010000009.1:642-32669 GCA_964371215.1 uncultured Clostridium sp. | reverse complement strand
TTTAAGAAGGAGACAATATGCGTAAAATTTTATGTAGTATTCTAATATTAATTATGATTATTAGTATATTGAAATCCTCTTATGCTCAAGAGGGTACAAATGTAGTTGAAAACGAGACAGAAGATTCAGCTCAAACAGAATTAGATCAAGAAAGAGATGAATTAGAAGGAAAAATAGAAGAATCAGAATTAAAATTAGAATATGTTCAAGAAGAATTATCGCAGAATTTATTGGAAGTTCAAGAATTAGATAAAAAGATAATAGAAGCAGAATTAGAAATACAACAATTAACAATAGAAATAGAAATATTACTAAATGAAGTAGAAGAAATTGAAGAAATATTAAATACTGCAGAAGAAAGATATAATACACAAAAAGATATATTTGAAGAAAGATTAATTGCTATATATGAACAAGGTGAAATGTCATATTTGGAAATTTTACTACAATCAGAAGGAATAATAGATTTTTTTTCAAATTATTATCTGATAACTGAAATTGCAAAAAATGATGCAATAATAGTTGATGAATTAGAAACACAAAAAAATACAATAGAAATCGAAAAAGCAAAGTTAGATAAACAAACTGAACAACTTGCTGAGAAAAAACAAAATCAAACAGTTACAAACAGGATACTTGAAAATACAATAGGTGTAAGAGAGCATTATGTAGCACAATTATCTGAACAAGAAAGAAGTATTCAATCTGAAATAGATCAATATATAAATAGTTTTCAAGAAGTAAATCGTGAAATATTATTACTGGCACAAGGGGGAATTGGTACTAAATATATAGGTGGTGAACTTGCATGGCCAGTACCAGGTTATTCCAATATAACATCTGAATATGGAATGAGGACACACCCGGTAACAGGTGTATATGCACTTCATAATGGGTTGGACATAGGAGCACCAACAGGAGTAGATTTTGTATCTGCAAATGATGGAATAGTAACAAAATCTGAATATGATTTTGCATATGGAAATATGGTTGTAGTAGATCATGGTGGAGGTGTAACAACACTATATGCACATGGTTCTGAAATATTAGTAGAAGTTGGAGAATCAGTCACAAGAGGACAGCCAGTATTGAAAATTGGTAGTACTGGATATTCTACAGGACCACATGCACATTTTGAAGTAAGATTTAATGGGATATCAACAGATCCATTACCATATATAACAACAGGACTTGTTCCAAATACACAAGATACTAGTGAGATAAGTACACAAGAAGAAGAAAAAGTGGAAGATTAAATAATATATATGAAAAGTATTAGGAGGAACTTATGAAAAAAATAGTTTTAAAAGTAATAGCATTAATGATAATATTAATTGTATTACTACAACTAAATTATCAGGCATTAGCTGTATCTCAGCAGCAAATTGATGATTTAGAGAATCAAAAAGATTCTAATTCAGATGCTGCAGATGAATTAGAAGAACAAAAAGAGGCAGTGGAAGCTGAAAAAAATGAAATACTTAAACAAGTAGAATCATTAAGTAATCAAATATCAGATTATGAATATCAAATTATGGAATTAGAAGAAAAATTAGATGATTTAAATAATCAGATAGCAAATCAAGAAGAAGAATTAGTGAAAAAAGAAGAAGAATATATCAAACAACAAGAATTATATGAATCTAGACTAATTGCAATATATGAGCAAGGTGAAACTTCATATTTAGATGTAATACTACAATCAGATAGTATTACAGAAATGGTTTCTAATTATTACTTAATTTCAGAACTCGCAAGAAATGATAGTGAAATGCTAGATATGATTCAAAAGCAAAAAGAAGATATTGAAAATATTAAAAAAGAATTAGAAACAAATAAAGCAGAAGTTGTAACAGCAAAAGCAGAAATAGAAGGAGTAGCTACAGAACTAAAATCAGCTAAAGCAGAAAAAGATAAACAAGTAGCTCAACTATCTGCTGAAGAACAAGCCATTCAAGCTAATTTAGATGAATACAATGAATCAAGTAAAGCTATTGAAGCACAAATTGCTAAACTAGAAAAAGAATTAGCAGAACAAAACAAACCAATAACACCACCAGCATCTGGTGGAAATGTAGTAACAGGTTCAGGAACATTGCAAAAACCAGTTACTACAGGATATGTTTCAGCTACTTGGTATTATCCATCAGGAGGATATCATGGGGCAATAGATTATGCATTACCAAGTGGAAATCCAATATATGCAGCAGCTGATGGAATCGTTGTTGCAACAGGAAATTTATCTTATGGATATGGTACATATGTAGTAATTAGACATACAAGTATTGGTTTAGAAACATGGTATGCACATGGTACAAAAGGTTCGATAAGCGTATCTGTTGGACAATCAGTATCTAGAGGACAAAAAATAATGTTATCTGGAAATACAGGGAATTCAACAGGACCACATTTACATTTTGAAGCAAGAACATCACCATACTACACTTCGAATAGAGTGTACCCACCTAATTATTATTAAATCTATAAAATTAATAAAACATATTAAATAGTTATTTATAAATATCTAGTACATATATTATTATATAAAGGGCGGAAACTTTCCGCCCACTCATATTGAATGGAGGAAATTAATGAAAGAACAAAGAACAATGAAACTGTATAAAGTAGTTATAACAGTTATAATTGTAGTATTTATGTCAGTAGCTCTTACAATGTATGCAATGTTTGAATATGTTGTAAAAGATAATTTTGATGATGCAGGAATTATTCCAATTAGTGATGTGGATTTAGGCGAAACATTAAAAACATATAGAGAAATAATTGATGAATATTATTTAGGAGAAGTTGATGAACAAAAACTAATTGAAGGAGCTATCTCAGGCTATATTGAAGGATTAGAAGATCCATATACAGAATATATTACATCAAGTGAGATGGAAGAATATATGGAAGGATTGGTTGGGAATTTTGTTGGAGTTGGTATATATATGATAGAAGACCAAGATGCTGATAGAATTAGAATAATATCACCAATTAAAAATGGCCCATCAGAAAAAGCAGGGATATTACCAGGAGATTTAATCATATCTGTAGATGGAGAAGAAATGACTGCAGCAGATATAGATATTGCACCAACTAAAATCAAAGGAGAACTTGGAACTACTGTTACACTTGAAATATTAAGAGGAACAGAAACACTTACTTTTGATTTAATTAGAGATAATATAATTATAAATCCGGTAGAATCAAAAATGTTAGAAAATAATATTGGATATATATCTTTTACATCATTTGATGAACAAACAGCAGAAAGCTTTGAAACAGAATTTTTAAAACTTGAGTCACAAGGAGCAACTTCGTTAATTGTAGATTTAAGAAATAATGGTGGAGGAATAGTTGCAGAAGCTTTAGAAATAGCAGATTATTTTACTGGAAAAAATGCAGTTCTTTTATATGAAGTAGATAAAGAAGGAAAAGAAATAATAAATGAATCAAAAGCTGATCCAATAATAAACATGGAAGTTATTTTATTAACAAATGAAAATACAGCTAGTTCATCAGAAATTTTAGCTGGAGCATTAAGAGACTTAGGAGAAGCTAAAACAGTAGGAACTACAACTTTTGGTAAAGGTGTGATTCAACAAATATTAACATTACCAGATGGAAGTGGATTAAAAGTAACAACTGAAAAATATTTAACACCAAATAGGAATGAAATAAATGAAATTGGTATTGCACCAGATTTTGAAGTGGAATTACCAGAAGAATTGGCAAATCAATTAGTAATTGAAGAAAATGAGGATACTCAGTTACAAAAAGCAATAGAATTATTAAAATAAAGTATATAATAGGAGTAAAAGTATGAAATTAAATTTACCAAATAAATTAACAATATTTAGAATAATATTAGTACCTATAATGGTTATAATTCCTTTTTTTGGAATCACAGATGATTTTATGGGAATACCAGTAACATATCTATTAATTAATTTAATATTTATAATAGCATCAATAACAGATAAATTAGATGGTCATATAGCAAGAAAATATAATCAAATAACTACATTTGGAAAGTTTTTAGATCCACTTGCAGACAAAATATTAGTTTTAGCAGCTATGGTAATGCTTGTAGAAATGGATAAATTACCAGCTTGGATTCCTGTTATAGTATTGGCAAGAGAATTTATGGTATCTGGATATAGATTACTAGCAGTTGAAAAAGGTGGTAAAGTAATTGCTGCTTCAAATTGGGGGAAAATTAAAACAGTAACTCAAATGGTAGCTATAATATTAGCGTTTTTAGATATATATACATTTGGAGAGTTCTTAGGAGGAAATCTTCAAGGAAGTGCTCTTGTATTAAATGTACTTGCAACTTCATTAATGTTTATACAAGTTATTGCCACAATATTCTCTGGAATAGATTATATGAAAGGTGCAAAAAATTTAATTAAATAAATATGTAAAACTATTGAAAAGTTTTTTTCGTAATGATATTATTATGTTAGACAAAAGAAAAAATGGGGGAAAAAGAAATGTTTATTTTAAATTTAGCAAATCCACTAACATTATTATTAGTAATCCTTATAACAGCTTTATTAATATTTTTATCACAAGAAATTAAAAAAAGTTGGATAAATGGAGTCATGCTTTTTGTATATCTAGTTATATTAATAATACAAGTAATACAAGCCTTTATAGTGCCAAATCCATCAGATGAAGAATTTCTTATATTAACAAGGTCAATTATTGTGGATTTCATATTAGTCGCAATAACATTTATGGCATATTTATGGGTAGATGATATAGAATCTAAAGAATTAGGTAAAAAAAGTTATAATAATAGTTTAGAATGGTTCTGGAAAAAAATATAATTAAAAAAGTTAGAAGAAGTGTATTAACACTTCTTTTTAGTTTGTAATCATATATCTAATATGCAGTGAATAAAATATAAAGAGAACCTAGGATAAGGGAGAAAAAAATGTTTAATGTCACTGTTATAAAAAGAAAAGATATAGCGAAATATATGTGTGGCTTAATTGTTACACTTATTTGTATAATACTCATAAGTAAAATATCTAATATTGATGAAAGTAATAAAATATTATTAAATTTTGGAAAACAGATAGAAAATATATTAGGAAGAAATATGATAGAACCTTTTGAACAAGTAATTAGTTCAATGGGGATAATTAATGTAGCTGAAAAAGATTCTGGTTGGGAAAGAGAAATTGAGGAGAATGAAATATTAAAATATATGATGGTTTCTCAAATTAGTTCGATAAAAGGTCTTGAGGAGATACTAGAACAACAAAGAATAGCAGAAGAAAAAGAAGTAGAAAAAAACGTTCAAGAAGAAATGGCAGCAGAAACAGAACAAGAAATTGGACTAGCAGATTCAAATTTAGTGACAGAAATAATAACTCAAAATCCTCTTACAGATACATTTCACACACAATATGGAAGTGTTAAGATTAAAAATGAAACAGGTTATGAATTAACAGAGGAATTATTGGAACCAAATATATCATTTGAAAATAAGAATATATTAATTTTTCAAACACACACATGTGAAAGTTATACCCCGTCAGAACAATATATGTATACACAAACTGGAAATTATAGGACAACAGATTTACAATTTTCAGTTGCAAGAGTAGGGCAAGAATTAAAAAATCAATTAGTGCAATATGGATTTAATGTATATCATGATCAAACATATCATGATTATCCTTCATATAGTGGTTCATATACTAATTCACTTAAAACTGTTACAGATATATTAGCTGCAAATCCTTCAGATATAGTTTTTGATGTACATAGAGATGCAGTAGGAAGTATTAGTGATTATGCGCCAACTGTAAGAATTGGAGAAGATGAGGTTGCTCAAATTATGTTTGTAATAGGTACAAATGCAGGAGGATTAGAACATCCTAATTGGCAAGAAAATTTAAAATTTGCAATTAAAATTCAAGAAAAAGCAGAAGAAATGTATCCAGGACTTTTCAAAACAATACTATTAACAGATTCGAGATATAATCAACATACAGCAAAATATGCAAATATAATTGAAGTTGGAGCAACAGGGAATACATTAGAACAATCATTAAATAGTATGAAATATTTAGCTAAAGTAATAGATGAAGTAGTAAAATAGATAAGTGTTATTAAAAACTAAATAAACTTGTTTTTTGATATTGACAATAATACTTAATATATATAAAATATCTGTAGAATATATGTAGAAAGAAGGATAGAGATGGGAAATATTAAATTAAATTTTAAAAATGCAAATATAGATATAAAACAAATATTAGAATATAAAGATAAAGTTAAAAATATACATGGAGATTTACATGAAAGAGCAAATGAAAAAGAAGATTTTGTTGGATGGTTAGAATTACCAACACAATACAATAAAAAAGAATTTACTAGAATTAAAAAAGCTGCTAAAAAAATTAAAAATGAATCAGACATATTAGTAGTAATTGGTATTGGTGGATCATATTTAGGAGCAAGAGCTGTAATAGAATCTTTAACAAGTTCATTTACTAATATGTTAGATTCTAAAAAAAGAAAATATCCACAAATTGTATATGTTGGTAATAATTTAAGTCCAAACTATATAAATGAATTAATAGAATATATTGGAAAAAAAGATTTTTCTGTAAATGTTATATCTAAATCAGGTACAACAACAGAACCAGCAATAGCGTTTAGAATATTTAGAGAGATATTAGAAAATAAATATGGAATAGATGAAGCTAGAAGTAGAATATATGCAACAACAGATGAAAATAGGGGGGCTTTAAAAACACTTGCGGATAATGAAGGATATGAACAATTTGTAATTCCAGATAATGTAGGAGGAAGATATTCTGTATTAACAGCAGTTGGATTATTACCAATTGCAGTAGCAGGATTAGACATAGAAAGACTAATGGAAGGTGCTAGAATTGGTCAAGAAAGATATAATGATGCAAATTTAAAATATAATGAATGTTATCAATATGCTGTTCTTAGAAATATTCTGTATAAAAATAATAAAAATATTGAAATATTAGCAAATTATGAACCTAAGCTACATTTTTTCACAGAGTGGTGGAAACAGCTATATGGTGAGAGTGAAGGTAAAAAGAATAAAGGAATATTCCCAGCAGGAGTTGATTTTACGACAGATTTACATTCAATGGGGCAATACATTCAAGAGGGAAGAAGAAATCTTTTTGAAACAGTATTAGCTGTCGAAACTCCAGAAACAGACCTTATTATAAATACAGATGACGATAATTTAGATGGTTTAAATTATTTGTCTGGAAAAACACTAGACTATGTTAATAAAAAAGCTATGGAAGGAACAATAAATGCACATGTGTCAGGTGATGTTCCAAATATTCAATTAACAGTAAAAAAATTAAATGAGGAAAATATTGGAGAACTAGTATATTTCTTTGAAAAGGCTTGTGCAGTTTCAGGTATGATATTAGGAGTAGACCCATTTAATCAACCAGGTGTTGAAGAATATAAAAAGAATATGTTTAAATTATTAAAAAAACCAGGATATTAATATAAATAGTAACAAACCTCTGAGATATTCATAGAATATTTTAGAGGTGATTTTATGTTTAATTTTAAAAATATGACATTGATTTTAGATGAAATGAGTCAAAAAGAATATCCGAATGTTCCAAAACTGCCTAAACATGAAAAATATATGAGTTTAGTAAGTGAATATATAGAAGGAGAAATAGGTGAATATGTTTCCATTAATCAATACATATATGAAAGTAGTAAATTTTCAAGGTTACCAGATGTAAAAAAAATGTTTAATATAATAATAGAACAAAAAATAAGGCATTTAAAAATATTAAATGAAATAATTATTAATTTGGGTGGAGAAAGTAAGATTAAAGATACTATAGGAAAAGAAGCTTTTGATAAATATAAATTATATGAAACAAAAGATTTTTTTGAAGCATTGAAATACAATATTGGATTATTAGATAAAAAAATAGAAAAATATACTGAATTAGTTGAGATAACAAATAATGATGAATTAAAAGAAATATATGAACATATAATTTCAGATGAATTAACAATAAAAAAAGTATTACAGATGATATAATAAATAAGACTCCACAATTTGTGGAGTCTTATTTAGCTATATATCTAAAATACTATCTAAAGCAATTGTTATCATATTATTTAATCCAGTTTCTCTTTCTTCAGCAGTAGCAACTTCAGTTATATATTTTGAATCAACAACACTCATTATACATGAAGCGTTTTTCTTTAATAAATTTGCTACATAGAATAAGGCAAAAGCTTCCATTTCAGCAGAAATAGGGTTAAAATCTTTAGGGACTCTATCTAAAAATTTAGATACATCAGTCATATATAAATCAAAACAGTCTGTACAAACAGTATTTCCAGAATATAAAGAGATGTTTAAGTTTTTTGCAGATTGTTTTAAATATTTATTTAAAGATTTGCTAGAACTTGTAATATGTGTATCATCATTATTAAGCGTTAAAGCAAAATTTCCTTCGTTATATGTTTGTTCAGCTAAAATGACATCAAATAATTTTAGTTCTGGTAAATAAGCTCCACAAGAACCTATTCTAATAATATTTTCTACATCAAAAAATTTAAATAATTCATATGAATAAATTCCCATACTAGGCATACCCATTCCAGATGACATCACTGAAATTCTCTTATTTTTATAATATCCAGTATATGCATATTCACCTCTTAAAGAGTTAATTAGTTTAACATTAGTTAAAAAATTTTCTGCAATATATCTAGCTCTCATAGGATCTCCTGGCATAATAACTGTTTTAGCAAAATCTCCTTTATTTGCTTCAATATGTGGTGTAGACATAAAAACCTCCTTGAAATATTAATATTTAAAATATATATGTAGTATACCATAAAAAAAGAAAAATAAATAAAAATTAGAAAATATAATAAGGAAATTGTAAAAGATACCTTGTAATTGTATAAGTTAGAGAGTATAATATTAGCGGAAAGAGGTGTTTCTAATGGAAATAGAAGAAAATGTAAAGGAATACCACGAAAGATTAATAGATAAGAGAAATAGCATAGATAAAATAATTAAAAGCATAGAAGATAATATGAGGCAAATGGAAATGGTGCCAAGATTAGAAAATGCAGATAATCAAATAATTATAGCAAATAATAAGTTAATAGAATTAGAACATCAATTAAGAGATTCTGCAATCTGCTTAGATGATATGTATACTGAAAATCAAGAAGATTCAGTTGCTAAAATTATTGAATATAAGATTAGAGGCATAGTCGAGAAAAATATTGAAATATTAGAGCAATTAGATAAAAAAATAAGAAATCTAAAAATATCTATTAAAAATGAATATGGAAATAGATGTCGTTTTTATCAATATTTAAATCAAGATATTATTGAAGAACATGTTGAGCATATAATGGATAAATATGTTGATTCGAATAATGAAATTATGGAATATAGTGTTAATAAAAATTTAGTTGATTCTATAGTAGAATATGTACAAGAAAATGAATATTCAATGGAAGAGGCTTCTAATTTATTTAATAATGTAAATAAAGATTTGGAGACATTAGGAGGTAAAGGCAAAACATTAGAATTGATAAAAAAACTAAAAACATTGTATGTATATAAAAATGAAGAAATAAATAATAAAGCAGAAGATATTAATGAAAAAGAAGATATGATAGAAATGGGATAAAGTAAAAAAACTATAAAAAACCACTTGAAAAATAAGTTGAAACATGTTAATATATTTGTAGATTAAAAAAAAACCGAATTTTTCGGGGGAATCTTTTTAATCTTTTTTTATTTTATTTAGGAGGAACAATGAATACAAAATATATTTTTGTTACTGGTGGAGTTGTATCAGGACTTGGAAAAGGAATAACAGCAGCTTCATTAGGAAGATTATTAAAAAATAGAGGATATAAGGTGACAATTCAAAAATTTGATCCATATATAAATGTAGACCCAGGAACAATGAATCCATATGAACATGGAGAAGTTTTTGTGACAGATGATGGTGCTGAAACAGATTTAGATTTAGGACATTATGAAAGATTTATAAATGAAAATTTAACTAAAAACTCTAGTATATCAATGGGGAAAGTTTATCAAAATGTAATTGAAAGAGAAAGAGAAGGTGGGTACTTAGGAAAAACAGTACAAGTAATACCACATATTACTGATGAAATAAAAGGAAAAATATATGGATTTGAAAAAGAAGATACAGATATAGTTATAACAGAAATTGGTGGTACAGTAGGAGATATAGAAGGCCTTTCTATTATTGAGGCGATTAGACAAGTTGGATTAGAAAAAAGCCCTGAAGATGTAATGTATATACATGTTACATTACTTCCATATATATTTGGGTCAAATGAAATTAAAACAAAACCAACTCAACATTCAGTAAAAGAATTACAAAGTTTTGGGATCAAACCTAATATATTAGTATGTAGAACAGAAAATGAAATTTCAGACAATATGAGAGAAAAACTTTCTCTATTTTGTAATGTAAGAAAAACAAGTATTATTCAAAATATGACAGCAGATTGTTTATATGCAGTACCACTTGCATTAGAAGAAGAAGGTTTAGCAAGAGAAGTTTGTAATCATTTAAGATTAGAAAAACATGTACCAGAAAATTCTAAATGGCAAGCAATGGTAGAAAAAATTAGAAATATAGATAAAGATAATATTGTTAAAGTTGCAATAGTTGGAAAATATATAAAATTAGAAGATGCATATATTTCTGTAATAGAAAGTCTATACCATGCAGGTTTTGCAAATGGAGTAAAAGTTGAACCAGTATTAATAGATTCAGAAACAATAACAAAAGAAAATATTTCTGAAAAACTAAAAGATGTAAAAGCAGTAGTTGTGCCAGGTGGTTTTGGTAATAGAGGAATAGAAGGAAAATTAGAAACAATTAAATATGTTAGAGAAAAGAATATTCCGTTTTTAGGTATTTGTTTAGGAATGCAAATGGCTGTTATAGAATATGCTAAAAATGTATTAGGAATAGAAGATGCAACATCAGAAGAATTAGATCCAGATTCGAAAAATCCAGTTATACACATCATGGAAGAACAAAAAAATATATACAAAAAAGGTGGAACAATGCGTTTAGGAGCATATCCATGTGTAATTAAAAAAGATAGTTTAGCATATAAATTATACAAAGAAGAAGAAATTTCTGAAAGACATAGACATAGATTTGAATATAATAATACATATAGAGAAAGACTAGAAAATGCAGGGTTAATGGTTTCTGGTACATCACCAAATGGTGAATTAGTTGAAATCGTAGAAATAAAAGAACATCCATATTTTATAGCAGGACAATTTCATCCGGAATTAAAATCAAGACCTAATAGTCCATCACCAGTATTTGTTGGATTAATAGAAGCAACATTAAATAAATAAGACATAAGAAAAAACAAAATTTAATATGAATAAATTTAGATAAAGAGGATGGATAATTATGAAAAAAACATTAAGTTTACCACGACATAAATTTATAATTTTTTCAGATATAGATGGGACATTAGATTTGAATGCCCCTAATTTAAAAGAGTCAATAAAAGAGATTGAAGAAAATGATGGTATGTTTATACCGGTAACTGGTAGAACAATAGGAGATATTAAAAATAAATTTATTGAAAATGAAATTGAATTACCAGAAATAATAGTTGGGGATAATGGTGGCGGAATATATTATACACCTACTAATGAATTCTTAGAAAAGCGAAAATTAGCAAAAGAAGAAGTAGAATATGTTTTAAAAGAATGTGAAGAACAACAAATTAATCCAGAATATATTAGATATACTGATGGAGAGACAATTTATGCATCTGAAAATCCGACAGTTGATTCATATTACACAAAAAATAAGAGGGTTGTAAAATGTTCAAATGTAAAAAAACAGATGACAGAGGTTTTGAGTGCGACTAAAATTACATTAGTTGGAGATAAAACTAAAATGCAAAAAATTAATGAAAAAATAGCAGAAAAAGGATTATGGGGACATGTGGATAAAACAGCCTTTCCAAAACCTGAGATGAATAATTTTAGAATAGATATAACACAAGAAGATATAAGTAAAGGGCATGCTATTAAAGAAATTGTTGAAGAACTAGAGCCGGAAAATGGTTATATAACAATAGGGAATGGATATAATGATATGTCTATGTTTGAACAAGCAATTGATGATGGAATGATGGCTGCTATTGTAAATCCAGAGGAAATTGAAGACTTATATAAAGAATTAAAAGAATATTCTGAAGAAAAAGAAGGTGAAGTTATAGTTGTAGAGCCTAAAGAAGACTTGGCAAATACATTTATAGCTGAAGTTTCAAAAGGTTTTGGAGAAAAATTAAATAAAAAAAATAGAAAAAGAAAATCAAAAAACGAATAAAGTAAAAGAGTATAGATACATTTTAATAAAACAGTATCTATATTCTTTTTATATACATAAAATTAGCTAAAAGTATTGAAAAAACAACAAAAAAAAGGTACAATAGATTGAATAGATTATTAAAATAAGGAAGTAAGAAAATGTATTTAATTATAGGGTTAGGTAATCCAGAACAAGATTATAGTGATACAAGACACAATATGGGTTTTGATGCTATAAATAAGCTAGCTAATGAATATAAAATTAGTCTGGATAAAAATAAATTTAAAGCAATATATGGAATTGGAAAAATAGAAGATAAGAAAGTTATATTAGTAAAACCACAGACATTTATGAACCTAAGTGGTGAAAGTGTCCAAATGTTAATGCAATTTTATAAAATTCCAGAAGAGAAATTAATAGTAATTTATGATGATATAGATTTAGAACCAGAAATAGTTAAAATAAGAAAAAGTGGTGGGGCAGGAACTCATAATGGAATGAAATCAGTTATTAGTTTACTTGGAACTCAGAATTTTACAAGAATTAGAGTTGGAATAGGAAAACCAGAAAATAAAGAAAGATTAATTGAACATGTAATTGGTGCAATTAGTACAGAAGATAAAGAAAAATTAAATAAAGCAACAACAAAGGCTAAAGAAGCAGTTTATGAAATAGTTAAAACTGATGTAGATAAAGCTATGAATAAGATAAATTAAAGGATGGGGAAGATGCTACAAATAATTATACAAAATAATAAAGATAATACAAAAGAAATAGTTTTAATACAAAATGGAGAAGTTGTAGAATACTATAAAGAAGAACAAGAAGAAATCAGAAAAGAAGGAAATATATATATAGGAATAGTAAGAGATGTTATAAAAGGAATGCAATCAGCATTTGTAGATATAGGTACAGATAAAAACAGTTTTATATACATCAAAGATGCTATGCCTAAAATTGATGAAAGTAAAATAAAATCTGAAGATATAGTAAAAACAAATATCTCAGAAGTTTTACAAAAAGGTCAAAAAATATTAGTTCAATTAAAAAAAGATAGTAATGATAAAAAAGGTGCAAGAGTTTCTTCTCATATAAATTTACCAGGAAAATATATTGCATTTATGCCTAATACAGATATAGTTACAGTATCTCAAAAAATAGCTAATAAAGAAGAACAAAAAAGATTAGTAGAATTAGTTAGAAAAAATTTGACTAAAGGTAATGGAGCAATAATTAGAACACTTGCAGAAAATAAAGAACAAGAAATAATAGATGATATAAAAAAATTAGAAGCTAAGTGGAACAATATAATTAGTACAAATGTTGATTTAGAAAATCCTAATCCACAATTAATATATAAAAGTGAAAATATAGTTGAAAAAATATTAATAGATATTTCAGAAGATAAAAAATTGAAAATATCAGTTAATAATCAAAAAGAAGAAGATATTCTAAAAGGATTAATCAAAAGTCAAGAATATAAAAATATCGAAATTGAATATGTAGGTCAAGAAGAACTTTTTAGTGAAAAAGGAATATTAACACAAGTAGAAAAGGCAGAACATAATAAAATATGGCTTAAAAGTGGTGGATTTATAAAAATAGATAAAACAGAAGCATTAACAGCAATAGATGTTAATACAGGAAAATATATAGGTAAAGATGATTTGGAAAAAACTGTTTTTGTTGTAAATAAAGAAGCGACTATAGAAATAGCAAAACAAGTAAGATTAAAAGATATTGGTGGAATAATTATAATAGATTATATAGATATGAAAAACAAAGAAAATAAAAAAGAAATAGAAGCGTTGTTAAAAGAAGAACTTAAAAAAGATAGAGCAAAAACTCAAGTAGAAGGTTTTACAAAATTAGATTTGATGGAAATGACAAGAAAGCATATATGTAGTCATAATGACTAATAAAAGGAGAAATAGAAAAATAAATGAATAAAATGAATGTAGGATTTATAAATCTTGGATGTAGTAAAAATTTAATAGATACAGAAGTAATTATAGGTGAATTCTATAAAAATAAATATAAAATAGTAAATAATGAAAAAGAAGCGGAAATAATTATTATTAATACATGTGGATTTATAGAACCTTCAAAAGAAGAAGCAATAAATACAATATTAGAAATGGCAGAATATAAAAATGGTAGATGTAAATATCTAATTGTAACAGGTTGTTTAGTGCAAAGATATTATGAAGATTTAATAAAAGCATTACCAGAAGTAGATTTATTCTTGAAAATAGATGAATATGATAATTTTTGGAAACATATTACAGACTTGATTGAATATGATTTGAAAAATAAGCAATTGAAAAATATAAACAAAAATAAAGATTTACCTAAAATACCAGAAATGCCAATGCTTAAACAAGAAGAATTTTTGAATAGAGTTATAACAACTGGAAAAAACTTTGCATATTTAAAAGTTGGAGAAGGTTGTAGTAATAGATGTACATATTGTGCAATTCCATATATAAGAGGAAATTTTATAAGTAGAACAGTTGAAGATATAATAGAAGAAGCAAAAGTAATTGAGGCAAAAGGTATAAAAGAAATTATATTAATAGCACAAGATACAACTAAATATGGTTTTGATATATATGGTGAAGGTAGAATAGTAGAAATACTAAAAGAAATAAGTAAATTAGATGGAATCAAATGGATTAGATTACTATATTTATATCCAGAAGGAATTACAGATGAACTATTAGAAGAAATGGCAAATAATCCTAAAATTTCAAAATATTTTGATATTCCTATTCAACACATATCAAATGGAATATTAAAAAAGATGAATAGAAGAACATCTAAAGAACAAATTACAGATCTAATTAAAAAAATAAAAGCTAAAATGCCTGAAGCAATACTAAGAACAAGTTTAATAGTTGGATTCCCTGGTGAAACTAAAGAACAATTTGAAGAATTAGTAGAATTTATTCAATTTGCTAAATTCGATAAATTAGGTGCTTTTATGTATTCAAAAGAAGAAGGAACTCCAGCCGCTAAATTAAAAGAACAAGTACATACTAATACTAAGAAAGCAAGACATAAAAAAATTATGATGATACAACAAGAAATTTCAAGAACAAATTTAGAATCTAAAATAGGAAGAAAAGAAACAGTAATTGTTGAGAATATATCATTTGATAAAAAATATTATATCGGAAGAACAATAGGTGAAGTACCAGAAATTGATGGTATAGTATATATAAAAAATGATGATAGTAAAAGAACAGTAGATATCTTAAATAATTTTGTGGAAGTAGAAATAGTAGATGTAAATGAGTATGATTATATAGCTAAATTTATATAAGGAGAATATAAAAATGAGTGGAAGAGATTTTGATAAAGATAATGTAGTAGAGAAAATGATGGCTCTAAGAGAGAAAAGAGATTTAGAATTTTTAAATAAAGATTTAAACAATATAAATGTAGATTCAGATTATCAAAAACATATTTCTAAAAGTAAAGTTTTAAATGTTAAATATCTAGGTAAATTAGGTGTGGAAAATGAAAATAAAGAGCTTGAAGAAAAAGAAATATATTTACTCGAAGTTCAAATAGAAGAATTAGATGGAAGAATAAGACTTTCTGATGAATATCGTACAGAAGATGGTGAATTAATAGCAGGTGATAATAAAGAAGATCAATATGAGGACATTATAAGGACAGAAAAGTTTAAAGATCAAGAAGAATTATTGGAAAAATTAAAAGAAATAGACAAAGATGGTGAGTTAGATCTAAATAAAATAGAAAATGAAAAATTAGAAGAAATAGCTAAAGCATTAGGAATCAAAAAAGAAGATTTAGATAAAATTTCTGAAATGGAATTAGAAGAATTAAATAAATCTAAAGAGAGAAGAAATGAAATAGATAAAAAAGAAATAGAAAAAATATCAACAAAAACGGAAATTGATGCAAGTGAAAGAGTAACAGATTCTAAAACAATAGAAGAAATGTTAGAAGTTGAAGATAAAGGATATATAAAAATTGCAGTTGTATATTCAGATAAATTACAAGATGATCCAAACTCTAGTACTTTCTCATTTGTTGGTATACGTCCAGATGGTTCTGCTGAAAAAATAGATTCATTAATTCAAAAAGATGGAAAAAATCCTAACAGAGAAATCAATGCATTAAATGAAGATGGATCAAAAGTAGAAAAAAGAATACCTAAATCAATGTATCAGATAGGTAATGATGAATTAGGAAGAGATGTAGATAAATTAGCAATTAGTTATGGTGATTTTGGAGAAATTAAAGTAGATTATGCTAGAACAGCAGCTGAAGATAATAATGAATCTATTAGTATACCAGTTGAAACAGAAAGAATTAAACCGACTACTAGAGAAGTACAAGAATTTGCTAACCAGAAGAGAAATGTAAGTATAAAAGAAGAGACAAAAAGAGCAGAAGAACAAGGAAAAATGGGAAATGATACTCCAAATGTTAGACAAATTGATGATGGAGATACAAGTTTTGAATATTATGAATCTAAAGATAGTGCATTTGATGCAGAAAAACATGCAAGTGAAATATTGAAAGTAAAACCAGAAATAGGTGATGCGTATAGAATAAATGATATCATTGATAAAGTAAACATTAAAGAAAATAAAAAAAAGATTGAGATAGCAAAAGAATCGGGAGACTACGAGAAAGTGATAAAAGAAATAGCTGATGAAATGGCAGAAGAAGCAGAAAGACAAATAGTACCATGGCAATCAAGACTTAGTGGCAAGAAGTTTCGGAAAATAATAAAGAATTTCAATAATATTTTTAATGTAATTAGCTAATAAGTGTATAAAAAAAGTTATTAGCAATTAACATCAACGGGGAGATATGTATTTATGCAAATACGCCTTTAAACCTTTATAAATAAACTGTATTAAAAAATTTTTTTAATAACATAAATACCATATAAAATACTCTGGAAATTAATAAAAATATTAGAAAGGAATAACCTAATGAATACAAATAGAATAAAAATTTTTACAATTGATGAAAAAATAGAAAATTTAAAAAGAGATTTAACTGAAAAATTAAATAAAGAAAAAAATTTGGATTTAAGTTCTAAAGGAACAGGCGAAATGATAGGAGATATAGTTAGTTTGTGGCAAACTATTTTAGAAAGAGATTTTAAAGATTATCCAGAGAAAAAACAAAAAATAGTTAAATATATTATGGACTATTTTGTTGAATCGGAAAAAAAAGGGTATATTAACAACAATAATATACGTACAGTATTAGAACGATTCATAGAATTAAAAGAATTTTCGGCGTTACCTGCAGATAACAGATATTATGGAGAGTATGCTGTAGGAAGTAGAAAAATGTGTTTAAATAAAAATTTAAGTGATTTTTGGCTTAGACATACTTTATTTCATGAAATATCTCATATGTTAACACCAACATTGGGTATAGGTGGAAATAGAGAATTAGAACAAAAAAAATCCTCTAATAATAGTTTAATAAAAAATAATGTTCCTGAAAAAATAACTAGTAGATCGAATAATAGTTCAATAATAAAGAAAATAATAAATAAAATAATAAATAAAATAAAAAATAATGGACCTAAAAAAATAACTATTATATCGGATAATACAAGCACAATAACTATAGGAGGTCATTTCAAACATCTTTATGAAAGATATCTTAGAGAATGCATTGCTGAACATATGGCTTGTGATATAGGGGATAATTTTAGGAATTCAAGAGAACGAATGAGTGATGATAGGTTAACTTCTGATTGGGAAACTGGCTGGAACATGACATATCAAACATTAGGGGAAAAATTTATTGAAAAGTTAAATTTTTTAGAAGAAAGTACTCCTAGATCTAAAATGAAGCATTTGGCTTTATTGGCTATGAATGAAGAAAACAATATTATTACGCAAATATATGAATCTTTTAAACAGAGGAATAGAGGTAGTAGAGATGTGCTTCAAGATCTAAATTATATAGGAGAGACAATTTTTGAAAAATATCTCAATAACATGGATATCCCAACGGAAGATGAATTAACCCAATATTTTGGTATTTTAGGAGGATATTCACCTAAAATTGCAATTAATAATAGAACTGTTAATAACCAACAAAATACAAACACAGTCCAATCAATTAAAATTAATAATAGAACTGATAATAACCAACAAATTACAGATGAAGAGCGTTAAAACAATAATAAAAAATAATTCAATGTTATAATAGAAATAAATTAAAATTTATGGAGGTAAGTAACATAGAGCTGTATAAAAAAGTGTCC
This sequence comes from uncultured Clostridium sp., assembly GCA_964371215.1. Taxonomy (GTDB): domain Bacteria; phylum Bacillota; class Clostridia; order TANB77; family CAG-508; genus CAG-269. The sequence continues at coordinate 13,985 of CAYJKU010000009.1, read as the reverse complement.
TTATGAAAATTGTACAAAAAATGTTGACAATCCATTCATATTCATATCAGGTATTTGAGATATTAGAAAAATTAATAGAATATATTGAAGAGTCTAATATGAATAGATGGACACCAAATCAAATTATTAAGGGGATACGAGAATTTATAAAAGAATTAGTTAGCGTAGAGCTAATTGATATTGAAAAATTAGATGAAATATTACCAGAATTAAGAAAGTGTTTAAAAGAATCTTTTGAATTGGATTTCTACAATGAACTGGAATATTATTTCGAGCGAAAGATAAAGTTGAAATCATTTAGACATGAATAATACAAAAAAAGAAAGTGTGACTTTGGTTGCACTTTCTTTTTAACTTCAAATATCAATTTTTAATTTATGTTTTATATATTTTCATTTTCTACTTTGATTTCTTCTTCATCCAAATAAGGCTCAACATGAACAACAGTTGTTGAAACATTATCTAATTTTGAGATTTCTTTTTCTAAATTATCTGCTAAATCATGGCTTGCAAAAGTAGTAAGATTACCATCTACAGCAATAGTTATAAAAACAAGATAATTAACACCAACAGGTTTTGAGATTAAAGATATAACATCTTTTATTTCAGGATTTAGTTTAACTATATCTAAGATGGTATTTTTTGTAGTATTATCTATACTCATATCCATTAAAACATTAAAGCTTTCAATAAATATTTTAATTCCAGTAAAACAAATCCAAATTGATATACAAATACCAACTAGTCCGTCTACAAAATAAATATTAAGTAATGTTAATAAAGCAGAAATTAATGTAAATGTAGTTATAATACAATCATTCCTATGATCTTTCATATTAGCTTTTAATAATAAATTTGGATATTTAGTATATGCTTTTTTTGTATATAGATATAATATGAATTTAGTTATAATAGTTATAATAGAAATTACAACTAAAAGCCATGAGAATGTAAAAGAACTTCCGAAAATTATACTATATAGTGAATCATAAAATAATTTAAAACTAAGTAAAATCATGGAAATACTAATAAACATCGAAAAGAGATATTCTGCTTTACCATGTCCTAAATTATGTGATTCATCACCAGGTTCACTTGCGATTTTATTACCTATAAAAGTCATAAGTGAAGCAAAAATATCTGAAGCACTATTCATACTATCTGCAATCATAGCTTGACTTTTTGTTGAAAAACCTATTAAAGCTTTAATAAATAATAGGAAAATATTTCCTAAAATTCCTAAAATACTTACTTTTTTGATTACTAAAAATTTATTATTTAATACATTATTTGATTCTTTCATAAATATATTGTCTCCTTATTTTTAATATTATAAATATAGACTAAATAAAAATCAACTTAAATATGAAAATAATTAGATAAATAAGAAAAAATAAAAAGGTATTCTTAAAGTGAATACCTTTAATTACATTAATATTAAGCTAATAGCCATTGTAGCCATTCCTAGAATTAATCCAAAAATAGATAAATTATGTTTCCCATATTCTTTTGCAGTTGGTAATAATTCATTTAAACTAATATATACCATTATTCCAGCAACTGCAGCAAAAACAAAACCAGTAACAGCATCACTTAAAATTGGTCTTAAAATTAAATACCCTATAACAGCTCCAATTGGTTCAGATATTCCAGATAAAAATGAGTAGATAAAAGCTTTTAATTTGCTTTTAGTAGCATAATATATTGGGGTAGATACAGCAAGACCTTCCGGTATATTATGAATCGCAATAGCGATTGCAATAGATATTCCAAGTTCAGGATCTGAAAGAGTAGACATGAATGTTGCAAGACCTTCTGGGAAATTATGAATAGCAACAGCAAGAGCAGTAAAGATTCCCATTCTAAGTAATGAGTGATTACATTTACAATTATATTTTTCAGAACAATCTAATTTCTGAATAGGTGGTGTTTCAGATAAATATTTATCTATAATCCAGATAATAAAAATCCCGAAAAAGAAAGCTAAAACAGTCATCCAATTAGAAATATCATCACCTAAACTTGAAGATATATATTCACCAGCTTTTGGAAAAATCTCTATAAAAGATACATATATCATAACACCAGCTGAGAAACTAAGTGCAATTGATAGGAAATTTGTATTAGTCTTTTTAGCAAATAAAGCAATCAAACTTCCAATACCAGTAGATAATCCAGCAAACAATGTAAGTAAGAAGGCAAAAATAACATTTTCTTCCATTTAGAACTCCTTTACATAAATAGATATAGTAATATATGAGGCAAAAAGTAGTATAGTTAACAATAATATTAAGAAATAACAAATTTATTGTTTTATTTTATGAAAACTCTTTAAAAATTGCCTCAAATAATATAAAATAGAAGCAATTAGTTTAATTTTGTATAGGAGATGGAAAGATATGAATAATAAATGGCAATTCGCTGAAATAAATGAAGAAAAGATTGATGAGATTGTAAAAAAACATAATGTTAGTAAATTGATAGCAACAATATTAACAAATAGAAATATTATAAAAGATGAAGAGATAAGTAAATTTTTAAAGCCAACAAGAAATGATTTTCATGATCCATTTCTAATTACAGATATGGAAAAATCAGTTGAAAGAATAATTAAAGCAATTGAAAACAAAGAAAAAATAACAATATATGGAGATTATGATGTTGATGGAGTTACAAGCAGTACAGTATTAAAAAGCTTTTTAAGTGATAGAGGAATAGATGCATCTGTATATATTCCAAATAGGATAACAGAAGGATATGGCCTTAATAATTCGGCAATAGACAAAATATATGATGCAGGTTGTGATTTATTAATAACAGTAGATTGTGGTATATCTGGAATAAATGAAATAGAATATGCAAATACAAAAGGTTTAACAACTATAATAACAGATCATCATGAAGTGGGTGAAGTACTACCAAATGCGTATGCAATAATAGATAATAAAAGAAAAGATAGTAAATATCCATTTAGAGAATTGGCTGGTGTAGGAGTAGTATTTAAATTAATACAAGCATTAGGAATTAAATTAGGATTAAAAGAAGAATCATATTTAAAGTATTTAGATATAGTATGTGTAGGAACAATATCAGATATAGTACCACTTGTAGATGAAAATAGAGTTATTGCTAAATTAGGATTAATGTTAGTTGCACAAACAAAAAATATAGGTTTAAGATCAATAATAGATTTATCGGGATATGAAAAAATAGATTCAAATACGATTTCATTTGGTATAGCACCTAGAATAAATGCTTGTGGAAGGATGGATGAAGCAACAGAAGCATTAAGATTATTATTGTCTAAAGACAGTGATGAGGTAAGAGCTTTAGCAGTTAAATTAAATGAATTAAATAAAGTAAGACAACAAACAGAAAAAGATATATATGAAAATGCAATAGAACAAATAAGTAAATATGATTTACAAAAAGAAGAAGCGATGGTTATTGTTGGAGAAAATTGGCATCATGGAGTAATTGGTATAGTTTCATCTAAAATAACAGAAAACTATTTTAAACCAAGTATTTTATTAAGTTTTGAAGAAGGTGAAGAAATAGGTAAAGGGTCTGGTAGAAGTATAGCAGGATTTGATTTGTATGAAGCTTTAGCAAAATGTCTAGACTCTATATATAAATATGGTGGTCATTCAATGGCTATAGGTATTTCGGTTAAAAAAGAAAAATTAGAAGAATTTAAAGAAAAGTTCAAAGAGATAGTAAAAGAAGCGGAAATAACTAATATAGTACCAATAATAAATATAGATAGTAAAGTGAATTTATCAGAGATAAATAAAGAAGTAGTTCAAAACCTAAAATTATTAGAACCTTTTGGTGAGGCTAATAAAATGCCTGTATTTGCTTTTAAAGGATTAAGAATTGATTCAATAAGAGCATTATCTGAAGGTAAACATTTGAAATTAACATTAAAAGAAGATAATAATTTAATAAATGCAATAGGATTTAATAAAGGTCATCTTGCAGACGAATTTAGATTAGGAGATAGAGTAGACATTGCAGGAGTATTAGAGCTTAATACTTTTGGAGGAGTTGAAAATATTCAAATTAATATAAAAGATATAATGAAATCTATATAATAAAATGAAAAGGGGATAATATAGGATGGAGGAAAAAAATAAAGAGTTAACAATACAAGATGTAATTACTAAGAAAAAACAAGTATCTAGAAGAGCGGATACAAAATTAATTATGAAAGCATATAATTATTCTTTAGCACATCATGGGAATCAAACAAGAAAGTCAGGAGAAGCATATATAATCCATCCTATTAATGTAGCATATGTATTAGCAGATATTGGATTAGACGATAATTCAATTGTTGCAGCATTACTTCATGACTTAGTTGAAGATACAGATGTTACAAATAAAGATGTAGAAAAAGAATTCAGTAAAGAAGTAGCTGAATTGGTAGCTGGTGTTACAAAATTAAGTGCTATGCAGTTTGAAACAGTTGAAGAACAGCAAGTAGAAGATTATAGGAAAATGTTTCTTGCTATGGGTAAAGACATAAGAGTAATACTAATTAAATTAGCAGATAGACTTCATAATATGAGAACACTTAAGTTTTTAAAAAGAGATAGACAAATAGCAATAGCAAAAGAAACAATGGAACTATATGCGCCACTTGCAAATAGATTAGGTATGTATTCATTAAAGTGGGAATTAGAAGATTTATCTTTCAAATACTTATATCCAGAAGAATATCATGAATTAATTGAAGGTATTAACAATAAAAGAAATGAAAGAATAGAATTCATTGAAAAGATTATGGATGATATTAGAAAAGAATTGAAAAAACAAAGAATAGATGCTGAAGTAACAGGTAGAGCAAAACATATGTATTCAATTTATAGAAAAATGAAAAGAGATGATAAAACATTAGATCAGATATATGACCTGTTTGCACTTAGAATACTGGTAAAATCTGTTAAAGATTGTTATGCAGCATTAGGGATAGTTCATGAGTTATATGGACCTATGCCAGGTAGATTCAAAGACTATATAGCTGTTCCAAAACCTAATATGTATCAATCAATACATACTACATTAATTGGAAAAAAAGGTACACCATTTGAAGTTCAAATTCGTACTTGGAATATGCACAAGATTGCAGAATATGGTATTGCTGCACATTGGGCATATAAAGAAACAAGCTATTTTGGAAAAAAAGAAGCAGTTAAAGTAGAAGAAGATAAATTGGCTTGGCTTAGAGAATCACTAGAATGGCAAAGTGAAATGCAAGATCCAGAAGAATTTATGAAAACACTCAAAACTGAGCTATTTCAAGATGAAGTATATGTATTTACACCAAAAGGAGCAATAAAAGTTATTCCAAGAGGTGGTACACCAATAGATTTTGCATATACTATTCATGCAGAAATAGGGCATAAAATGGTAGGATGTAAGATAAATAGTAAAATGATGCCAATAATTACACCACTAGAAAATGGAGATATTGTAGATATAATTACATCAGAAAATTCAAATGGACCTAGTAGAGATTGGCTTAGGTTTGTTAAAAGTTCTGGAGCAAAAAATAGGATTTTAAGTTGGTTTAAAAAAGCACAAAAATCTGAAAATATTGAAAAAGGTAAAGAACTTATTGAAAAAGAAATAAAAAGAATTGGTATATCACATAGTGAGTTATTTAAAATAGAATTCTTAAATCCAATGCTTGAAAAATATAAATATAAAGACATAGAAGAAATGTATGCAGCAGTCGGATTTGGAGCAAATTCACCAGTAAAAGTAATTGCAAAGATGCTACAAGAATATAGAAAAGAAAATCAAGAAGTAAATATTGAAGAAAAAATAGAACAATTGGCAGCTGCGAGAATAAAGAAAATTAAACCATCAAACTCAGGAATCATAGTTAAAGGTATAGATAATTGTCTAGTTAAACTTTCTAAATGTTGTAATCCACTTCCAGGTGATGAAATTGTAGGATATATAACTAAAGGTAGAGGAGTTTCGGTTCATAGAAAAGATTGTATAAATATCCATGACTTATTTTCAGAAGATAATAGAATGATTGATGTTATGTGGTATAATGAAAAACAATCAAGCTATAGTGTTGAAATACAAGTTTTATCTAATGATAGATCAGGATTATTGTTAGATATATTAAAAGAGATAGGAACAACTAAAGCTAACATAATAGGAGTAAATACTAAAACAACAAAAGAACAAATAGCTATTATGGATATTACTTTAGAAATTGAAAACTTAGAAGAATTAAATAAAGTTATTAAATTACTAAGAAAAGTAGATAGTGTTTATGAAGTAGAAAGAAAGAAATAAGAATTGAAATTATGTTGCAAAAGAAGAAAAAAGTAAATATGGAGGAAATAACAATGAAATTGAAGGAGCTAAAAATATCGACATGGGTAGGTGATCCTACAAAATGTTATATCATAACAGACGAAGAATCAAAAGAATCTATTGTAATTGATCCAGCAGGAGATGTAGATAAAATTTTAGAAATCATAAATATAATGGATAGTAAAATTAAGTATATATATCTAACACATTGCCATGGTGATCATATTGCAGGAGTTCAAGAGTTAAAAAATAAAGCTGGTGGAAAAATACTAATTCATAGATATGATAGTGAAGGTCTAAATAATCCAGAAATAAATCTATTACCATTTATTGGATTAGAACATATAGAGTTAGAATTAGATTCAATAATAGATGATGAAGATTTAATTCATATAGGTAACTTACAATTTAAAGTTATACATACACCAGGACATACACAAGGAAGTTCTTGTCTATATTGTGAAAAAGAAAACTGTATATTTACTGGAGATACAGTATTTAGGGGAACATGGGGAAGAACAGATCTTCCAACATCAAATAGAGAAGATATATTAAAAGCAATAGAAGAAAAAATTATGGTATTACCAGATGAAACAATAATATATCCAGGTCATGGAATGATGACAATGGTCAGAGATGAAAAACCAATATATTTACATTTGGAGCCAAAATTATTTTAAAATATAAGAAAGTGAGAAAAGAATATGGGGAATATAAATGTAGAACCAAGAACATTGCCAGGGTTTATGGAATTACTTCCAACTGAGCAAATATTATTTGAACAAATGAAAAAAATAATTGAAACAACATATCAAAAATATGGTTTTTTACCATTAGATACACCAAATTTAGAATTATCAGAAGTTCTTCTTACTAAATCAGGTGGAGAAACTGAAAAACAAATATATAGATTTATGAAAGGTGAAACAGATATATCACTTAGATTTGATTTAACAGTTCCTCTAGCTAAATATGTTGCAAAAAACTATGGAAATTTAAGTTTTCCTTTTAGAAGATATCAAATAGGTAAAGTATATAGAGGAGAAAAAGTTCAAAAAGGTAGATATAGAGAATTTTATCAATGTGATATAGATATAATTGGAGATGGAGAATTAGATGTTGTAAATGATGCAGAACTTCCAAGTGTTATATATACAATATTTAAACAATTTGGTTTTGAAAAATTCACAATATGTATTAATAATAGAAAAATATTAAATGGATTTTTTGAAGAACTAGAACAAAAAGAAAAAGCACAAGATATATTAAGAATAATAGATAAAATAGATAAAATTGGAAAAGAAGCAGTTATGGAAGAAATTGCTAAGATAGGTGTTAATACTGAATCAATAAATAAAATAATATCATTTATTGAAATAGATGGAAATAATTCTGAAAAAATTCAAAAATTAAAAGATTTAAATATCAAAAATGAAGTATTTAATATTGGATTAAGTGAATTAGAAAATACAATAAATAATATTGAATTACTTGGAGTTCCAGATACTAATTATAAAATAGATTTAACAATAGCAAGAGGGTTAGACTATTATACAGGAACAGTATATGAAACATTTTTAGATGATTATAGAGAAATAGGAAGTGTATGTTCTGGTGGTAGATATGAAGATTTAGCAGGATATTACATAAATAAAAAGTTACCAGGTGTTGGAATTTCAATTGGTTTAACTCGTTTATTTTATAAATTAAATGAAATGAATTTAATTAAGGCAGAGAAAAAATCAGTATCAGATATATTAATTATTCCTATGTCAAATGATTTATCTGTTTCATTAAAACTAGCAACAGGATTAAGAAATTTAGGAATAAATACAGAAGTATATTTAAATGATAAAAAGTTAAAAGCTAAACTTAAATATGCAGATAAATTAGAAATACCATATATAGTATTAATCGGAGAAGATGAAGTAACAAATGGTAAAGTAAAAGTTAAAAATATGAAAACTGGTGAAGAAATAGAATCTAATATTGATGCAAGAGAAATATTTAAAATAGTAAAATAGAAATAAATATTTAATAATAATTTAAAAGATATAGAAATCTATATCTTTTTGATTGCTTATAACTAAAATAAAATTTAAAACATGAAAGGGAAAATATGATAGAAAAATATAATATAAAAAATATTTTGAAATTTACTATTCCTAGTATGTCAACAATGATATTTATAGCAATATATGTAATGGCAGATGGAATAATAATTTCAAACTTTATAAATGAAACAGCATTATCAGCAATAAACATAGTATTACCAGTAACATCATTTGTTTTGGCAATAGGTTTAATGTTAGGTGCAGGTGGTAATGCAATTTGTTCAAAACTCTTAGGAGAAGGTAAAACACAAAAAGCAAAAGAAAATTTAACATTATTTGTATTAACAGGGATAGTACTTGGAATAATTGCAACAATTTTAATACAAATATTTATAGATCCAATAATTAGAACATTAGGAGTAAATGAAGAAACATATCAATATGCATATGATTACATCAAAATAATTTCAATATTCTTTTTTGGGTTAATATTACAAACAATATTTCAAAGCGTAATGGTATCTGTTGGAAAATCTATGATGTTCTTAATTTCAATGGTAATTGGAGGACTTGCAAGAATTGGATTAGGATATGTATTAATAGCAGTATTTGGATTTGGAATGCAAGGTGCAGCAATAGCTGCTGTTTCATCATATATGATTCCATCAATAATATCGGCAATATATTTATTAGGTAGAAAAAATAGAACATTACATTTTGTAAAACCCAAATTAGATTTTAAAGCAATAGGTGAAGCATGTGTAAATGGATCATCTGAAATGGTTGCAAACCTTTCAACAGCAGTTACAACATATTTATTTAATCAAGCAATGCTTACATTAGTAGGAAATAACGGAGTTGCAGCAATTACGGTTATCTTATACATACAATTTTTACTTAGCTCCCTATTTATGGGGTATGCAATAGGTGTTGCACCACTTATTGGTTTCTCATATGGTCAAAAACAAAAAGATAATTTAAGAAAAATATTTAGAAATAGTTTGAAGATAATATTTGTAATGTCTGCAATAAGTTTAATCTCTTCAATATTATTTAGAAATGAATTAGCTTCAATTTTTACAGAAAAAGGAACAGAGGTATATAACTTAGCAACAGAAGGATTAAGTATATTTGCAATTTCATTCTTATTTATAGGGATAAATGTTTTTGCATCTGGAATGTTTACAGCATATTCAAATGGTAAAATATCTGCAGTTATATCTTTTGTTAGAACATTAGGATTAATAAGTATATCTATATTAGTATTTCCAAAATTCTTTGGAATAACAGGTGTATGGATAGCCGTTCCGTTTGCAGAATTTATATGTCTATTTATATCAATATATTTCTTCAGAAAATATAGAGTTAGATATATGTATGGTAAACAAATAGAAAATGAAATAATATCAGAAGAAAAAGTATTAAGTAATAATATAATAACAATAAGCAGAGAATTTGGAACAGGTGGTAGAGAAGTAGCTAAAAGGTTAGCTGATGAATTGAATTTACCATATTATGATAGTGAAATATTAAATAAAATGCTATTAGAAAAAGGTCAATCAGAAGACCTTTTAGAAAAATATAGTGATGTGAATTTTGCAAGAAATTTTGACTTTACATTTGCAACAAGTTTTGTTAAAGTAGATGAAAATGTTGGAGATAATATATACAAAAAACAAAGTGAATTAATAAAAGAATTAGCTAAGAAAAATGGAGGAATATTTGTAGGAAGATGTTCAGATTACATATTAAATGAAATGAATCCATTAAAAGCATATATTTATTCTTCTGATATGGATTTTAAAATTGATAGATGTAAAAATAAAAATATTAAGGATAATAAAATTGAAAATAAAGACTTAAAGACATATATTGATAAAATAGATAAAAAAAGAAAAGCATATTATGAGTATTATACAGATAATAAATGGGCAGAGTTTTCAAATTATAATTTAGCAATTGATGTTTCTAAGATTGGTATAAAGAATACTGTTAATTTAATTAAAGAGAGTTATAAAAAAGTTAAAAAGTAAAAGAAAATAAAAAAGTAAGCCTAAATATAGGCTTACTTAAAATTATGGACTTCAAAGTGAAAACCTCTGAACACATACTTTAAAAAATCTAAATCAGATAATTTTAAAGAAGGGGGGTATGTCACAATATTTTGAGCATAATTCGTTGATACACGAATGAAATGCTTTTGTAACACTAACACACCTAGTGGATCTTCATCGATTGATAAGTGAAAATGATATTCATTTTCTAAAATCAACTTGGCTAAGTTTTGATGATATTTGCTAATTTTATTCTTTGAATTAGTTTTTAACACATAACAATATATATGATTACCATCAAAATTCAGAAATGAAGTTCCAAGAGAAGGTAAATCTCTTGGGGTTACTTCAAAGCAATCATATGAATAGACAAGTTGGTTATCCCGATTATTACTATTCATTTTAAGACCTCCTATAATTTTTTATTAGGGTATTTCTGAGGAGATTGTATCATAAAAACAGCTAGAGGTCAAGTTATGTAAATTGACAAAAATAAGTAATTAAAATATAATAATAAAATATGAAAGGGGAAACTATGAAACTAAAAGATACAATAAAATTTTTTATGAAATACATAAGTAAAGAAAAGAAACTATTTATAGGTGCATCTGTACTCCTATTTTTATCTGCATTAAGTAATATATTCTATGGAATGATGGTTGGTGAGGCAACACAATATGCAATAGAAGGAATGTATAAAACAGGTGTAATAATGTTGCTTATATATTTCACACTTGCAGTAATAGATGTTTTAATATTATCTCGTATAGGAAATATTAAAGTATCACATTTAACTAATAACTTAATGGAAAAAATGAGTTTTGATGTTTTTAGAAAAGTATCTAAATTACCAGCAAAAGCATTTGAAGAAAAAACAAGTGGGGAATTAATAAACAGAATTAATTCAGATTCAGCAAATATTTCAGATACAATGGGGCAAATAATAAATATTGCACTACAGCTATTTTCTTCTTCAATGGTATTTATATATATATTATTTAATTCAAGAATAATAGCATTAGAAATAATAATATACATGGTTATTGTATACTTTGTATCTAAAAAATATTTACCATTAATTAGAGAAGAACAAGAAAAAATAACAACAGATAATGATCAAGTTGTAGCTGAAGTTAGTGAAACAATAAAAGGTATAAGAGAAGTAAAAGCATTAGGTATAACAAATAAAATAACAGAGAGAATAAAAAATATTTTAGAACTAAGATATTCAAGAAGTAAAAAGCAAGTTACAATTGAATCTAAATATAATGCAATTGTATATACATTATCAACAGCATTAGAAACAGGAGTATTTATTACATGTCTTTTATTAGTATTTTTTGAACAAAGTACATTTGGATTTTTTGTTTCAATGACATACTATATATATAGATTTACATTTACAGTACAATCTGTTATGAATATAACTAAAAGTTATCAAAAAATGAATGTTTCGATTAAAAGAATTAATGAAATTACAAGTAACAAATTATATGAAGACCAAGAATATGGAAATATAGATAAAACAGATATAAATGGTAAAGTAGAATATAAAAATGTCAGTTTTAAATATGAAGATCAAGAAAAAAATATATTTAATAATTTAAACTTAGAAATAAATCCTAATAAAATTACAGCAATAGTAGGTAAAAGTGGACAAGGAAAAACAAGTTTATTTAATTTATTATTAAGATATTTTGATGTAAATAGTGGAGAACTATTAATTGATGGAATAAATATTAAAGATTTTACAGAAGAAAGTTTACGACAAAATGTTTCAATTATTAGACAAGATCCATTTGTATTTAATAAAACTATATTAGAAAATTTCAAAATAATTGATGAAGAATTTTCATTAGAAGAAATCAGAAAAAGTTGTAGTAAAGCTGAAATAGATGAATATATAATGAGTCTTCCAAATGGTTATGATACATTAATTGGTGAAGGTGGAGTAAATCTATCTGGTGGACAAAAACAAAGATTAGCAATAGCAAGAGCTTTACTTAGAAAAAGTAAGATAATATTATTTGATGAAGCAACTTCTGCACTAGATAATCAAAATCAAGAGAAAATTAAAACAGCTATAACAAACTTATCTAAAAACCATACAATAATAATTGTCGCACATAGATTAACAACAATTGAAAATGCAGATGTTATCCATGTAGTAGATAATGGGAATATTGTAAGTAGTGGTATTCATGATGAGCTATTGCAAAATTCAGAAATATATAGTAATCTATATGCAAAAGAGGAAAAGCAATTTGTATAGTTATTACTGAAGGAGTAATTGAAATGAGTAATTTAGAATTAGAAGTTAAGATATTAAATATAGATAAAAAAGCTTTTATAGAAAAGTTAGAAAAATTAGGTGCAAAATTTGTAGAAGATAATATGCAAATACTATACACATATGATTTAAATAGTATATATGGAAGATACATAGATTTAGTAATTTTATTAAATAATAAGAAGAGTAATATAACATATGAAGCAAATATGAAGAGACTAGAATTACTTTTTTGGGAAATAGATAATCTTTTAACAAGTGAAGATAAAGAAGAATTAAAAAATATTATATCTTTAGATAACTTAATATCAATAATGGAAAAAGAAGATTCAAAAATACTAGAATATATAAATAATAAAGAATTAGATACATATATAAGTAAATTTCATAATAATGATAATAAATGGATTAGAGTTAGAAGAACAAATAATAAGACGACAATAGCAGTAAAACATATATTAGCTGAAAATGAAACATGTTTACAACAAATGATGGAAACAGAGATAAATGTAGATAGTATTGAAGATGCAAATAAGTTATTAAATGCATTAGGTTTTGCATATAAAAGTAATCAGGAAAAACATAGAATAACATATATGTATGAAG
>CAYJKU010000009.1:0-632 GCA_964371215.1 uncultured Clostridium sp. | reverse complement strand
TATAGATAATATATTAAATAAATTAGGATATTCGATTAAAGATACAGTATCATGTACATCAGATGATTTATATAAAAAAGCTGGTATTGATTGGCAAGCAAAAAGAGAACTTAAATTTGAAGAATACAAATAAAAGATAATAAATAAAAGTTAATAGTAAAAAGTAAAACATATAAAGAGCTTCTCAATTTAGAGAAGCTCTTTATATGTTATTTATTTAAAATAAACATTTGAATTTTAAATAAATTTTTTCTGTTCAAAATATTATCCGAATATTTTGTAATATAATAATTGTTATTATCATATTCTAAGAAATACCCTTTTGGAAGTTTTAAATTAAAGATATTATATGTATAAGAACACTTAATAAAAAAACAGATATGTTCTTTTAAATTGTAAATAATAATCTCTAAATTCTTATTTAAATTTTGAAATGTTTGTAGTAATATTGAGATATCAACATTACTAAATTGTGTGTTAGAACTCATGAGCTGAGTCCCCCTTTTAAATTAATGTAGTAATAGTATAACACAATTTACATAAAAACACAAATCAGATTAATAAAAAATTAAGTATAAATTAATAAATAATTAATATTATTTTTAAATCTGTTATGATATAATAATTTTGAA
>CAYJKU010000008.1:36976-42332 GCA_964371215.1 uncultured Clostridium sp. | reverse complement strand
TATTTTATTTAATAATTAATTATTATTTATTTTATTATTTATTTAATTATTATTTTATTTATTAATTATTTAATTATTATTTGTTTAATTATTATTTATTTAATTAAATATTTATTTTTTCATAATATATTTTAAAATAATAATTATACTAGCTGTTTTTCTAATTACTTTATCTTTGCTTTTTTTGATCATCAGTGTTTTGGTGTACATTCCCAATTTTTATGTATACTATTTTCGAGTTATTTTTTATTTGCTTTATTTGACTCAGTCTCAGCTTTGCCTAAACCTTTATAACGTTTTACTCTTTAATTTTTTTACTTACACTTCGCGCCAACTTATTTCCTCTATATTAAATAATAATTATCTACTTACTTTAAATACTTGCTTTTTTACTTGTTGTTTATTAGTTTGTTTTATTTAATAATTATTTATTTATTATTAATTATTATTTATTTATTATTTATTTATTTATTATTTATTTATTTATTATTTATTTATTATTTATTATTTATTATTTAATTATTATTTATTATCTATTATTATTTAATTATTAGTTATTTATTATTTTATTTATTAATTATTATCTATTATTTATTTAACTAATTATTTATTTTATTTATTATTTGTTTAATTATTATTTTATTTATTATTTGTTTATTATTTATTTAATTATTATTTATTATCTTTTATTTATTATTAATTAATTATTTATTTAATTATTATTTATTTATTTATTTATTATTCATTTATTTCTTTATATAATTTTATCCAGTTAAAATATACTATATTTTTTGATAGTTTCTTTATAAGACTTTTTTCAATTGCTAACACTTCTTTCTCTGGTATTAAATATATTTTTTTATTTATTTCTATTGCTTCCTTTATATTTTTACCATCAAAAATATATAAATAAATGTCTAAATATTTTTCTATTTTTTTAATAATCTCTTTTTCTTCTTTTTCTATTGTTATTAAAATATGTCTATTTGTATTTTTTTCTTTTAATATAATTTTTTTAATTTTATTAAAAGTTTTTTCTGTACATTTAAAAGTTTTTATATTAATATTTTTACTTGTTAATTTTTCATATATTCTTTTTTCTATTTTTTTATTACTATTAATTAACAATATTATTTTTCTATTTTTATTAATTAAATTTATTTGATTATTTATAATTCTCTCACTTATCTTCTTTTTTAAATATATTTTAATTAAATTCTTTTTTATTATATTTTTATATTTATTTTTTTTATTTATAAATAATATTATTTCTACATCTTTTTTTATTTTATTAATAATTTCTTCTAAATCTGAATCTTTAAAAATCTTATCATCTATAATAATTAAATCTATTTGTGGATTTTTTTCTAAAGCCTCTATTATGCCATAACTATAAATGATATCTTTTCCAATAACATTATATTTGTTTTTTAAATTTAAAAATATTTTTTTATTATTAATTGCTAATAATATTTTTTGTATTTAAATCAACTCCATTTATTATTTTTTCTTCTATCTCTGTACTTTTAACTTTAACTAATATATGTTCCTTTCCTACAAACATTAATGATTCTCCTCTTTTTAATGTCTTAATTTCTATTTTTTCTTTTTCTGTCATATCTATATAATTTGAAATAGTTTTAATATTTTCTTCTTCTAAAGAAAAAAATGCTTTTATACTTGAATTATTTAATATACTTTTCCCATATATACCATCTTCTAAACTAAAGAGATCACAAACATCTTGAGTAATAGCAACTCCACTGCCCCCATATTTTCTAATCGTTTTAAATATTTTATATATAAAACTTGCTACTTCCTTGTTTGATGTTACTCCTATTAACCTCCAAATTTCATCTAGATATATTGCTTTTTTTGACTGTCTATCTATTTTTATTTTATCCCAAAATATTTCTGTAAATATATACATTGCATACTTTATATTTTCTTCCCCTAAATCATATATATCCGCAACTATTAAATCATTATTTATTTCTACATTTGTATAGTTATTGAAAAATTTCATAGAACCAAATACAAATGGAATTAACTTAACTTGAAATTTTTTTGTTCTTGAGTCTTTTCCAAATATATCATACAATTCTTGCAAGATTGGCATATCCATAGAACTTTTAAACATATTTTTACTATTTAATAGTGAATTATCATTAAAAGTTATTTCTTTATTTCTATATAATAATATTATTTTTTCCTCTAGCATTGCTTTTTCTTCTTCATCTATTGCACCAAATATCAGATTTAAGAAACCTATTATCTTCGATATCTTTGTTGCAAGATATCCACTTTCTCCGTTCTTCTACACTTTCTTTTCTTATGTCAAAAACATTTATATATGTTTCTGAGTTTGGACCAATCTTTATTATTGTTCCTTGTAATGCCTCTGCTATATTTATATATTATAACGATAGGTAAAAATTTGATATTATCTCTTTCTTTTCCCCCGTTCCACACCGTACGTGAAACTTTCATTTCATACGGCGTTCCATCATCTCCATATATACTTCAATGACTTGTGGCCATCTCTCCATTTTTTATTATCAAAACTTCTTCAATACTATGCCACTACTTTCACTAATATTAATTTAAGTTATATATTAACTAATATCATTAATACTTTCCTTAAAAACTTTCGTTATTAGCTTACCATGTTTCAAAATTGCTATCTTTACATATACCCTTAGGTTATTCCTATAAGCTAATCATTTTGATAATGCCTATAACATTATATGGATTTTCATGAAAGAGTTCTTACTAATCCACAATGATTTAACAAATTGTTGATAACTTTGTTATTTTAAGCTTTTTACTTCAGAATTTTGTCAGTATTTTTACATTCTAACCATAGATATTTTATAGACCTCCGCCCTATCATATACATATTTCAGACGACTTTACCGAGCTTAGTACATATTGCACTTCGGAGATTAAGTGTTATTCTTCCATTCGTTACAATCTCATTTAATAACTTGCAATTTTAATTCTAATAAAATAATTATTAGGCACATCTTTTCAATATGCAACATGTCGCACCTCTTTCTGGATCTATTATATATTGTGTTATTCCTAACAACTTATATCTTATAGCTAATAATTTTACATAAAACGATTTTCCTGCTCCGCTAGTCCCAAAAATACACATATTGGCATTTTTATATTTTAAATCATCATATTTATTTATAAATACTAATGAATCATTATATAAATTTTTTCCTATGAATACTCCATTATCATCAAAAATACTTGATGATAAAAAAGGATAACTTCCAACTAATCCCGAAGTCAGAATATTTCTTCTAGCAGCTTCTTTTACTAACTCCGGATTATCAAAAAAAGGTAAGCATGCTTTTAATAGCTCATCTTCCCTATAATTTGCTCTCCTAGTCTCTAACCCCTTACTTTGCATTAGACCTTCTAGTTTATCAATAGAATATTCTAATTCTTTTATACTTTCTTCAAAAGCACTTATGTAAACATATATGTAATAAATTTCCTCATTGTTTACTTGTATTTCTCTACGAATATATTTTGCATCACTATATGTGAATGCTGCTATATCTATATCTGCCCTATTCTCTGAATTATCTTTTATCTCTGCACTAACATTTCCAATATGATATGTTAAATCTTTTATACTCTTATATATATCTTGTTTCTCATAAAATATTGATATATTCATATTTATATTGTTCTCTATTAATGATTTGAATATTATGTCAGTATATTCTCTACTGTAATTTACTATTATTAAACCTGCATAGTATATATTATCTATTTCAACAAATTTATTATTTATCTTTACATATGATGGTAATATATTAGTAAATTTATTTGAGCACCCTTTAATTTTAAGTTCTTTTTTTATTTTACTTATCCTGTCCTTCCTTTTTTCTATTTTTTTTCACATTTAAAAATGAGTCAATTATTTTTAAAGCTTCACTCTCTTCATTTATTTCTTCTACTCTATTTCCACATCTATTTAAACATTCTTTTATTTTAAAAAATTTTTCATTAAATTCTTGGTTTATTATTTCTAATTGCTCACTCTTATTATTTAAATTATTATATCTAATTACTATATAATAATTTTTTTTTGAT
Organism: uncultured Clostridium sp.; assembly: GCA_964371215.1. Classification (GTDB taxonomy): domain Bacteria; phylum Bacillota; class Clostridia; order TANB77; family CAG-508; genus CAG-269. The sequence goes on along the minus strand of CAYJKU010000008.1, from coordinate 38,216 downwards.
GATTTTTCTTTTCTATTAATTTCCTCTATACTTTCTATATAACTTTCTGCTATATTTTTTAAAAATTTATTTTCTTTTTTTTGGATATTTTTTAAGATATTAAAATTATTTTGTTCTAAACTTTCTTTAGAACTTTGAATTAAAATTTGAATATTAAAATTACATGTTTTTAAAAATACTCTATATGAATTTAATATTGCTTTTTTCTCTAGGTCCGATTTTAAATTATAGTTAATTGGATCAATTTTAATTATTTTAATGTATTCTTTATTCTTTAATTTTATTATTCCATTTAAATAAACATTTTCTATATTAATCCAATCTATGATTTTATTATTTACAATTTTCCACCTCCTCTTTTTCTATAATAGTACTTTAACTTCTGACAAAAGTCAAACTTTTTTCATCGACTTTTTTTGCTATTTTTTTTAATTGTTTAATTTTGGTTTTATTGTTTTATTATTTTTATTTCCAATTTAGATGCTTCTAGTATACATCTTTTTTGTTTATGTATACTATTTTCACTTTGTTTTTATTTATTTTAACACGGCTCCAATTCTACTTTGCCTAAACATTAAACGAATTAAGTTTTATTTTTTTACTTTTATGTTGCTTACTCTCTTCTCTATTTTATACTTTTTAATTATATTCTTTTAATTAATTTTTTATTTATTATTTATTTATTATTTATTTATTATTTATTTATTATTTTTTTAATTATTATTTATTTTTTTTTATTTAATTATTTTTTAATTATTTTTTTAATTATTTATTATTTATTTATTTATTATTTATTTATTTATTTTTTATTTATTTATTTATTATTTATTTATTTATTATTTATTTAATTATTATTTAATTATTATTTATTTATTATTTATTTATTATTTATTTATTTATTTTTTTTTATTTAATTATTTTTTAATTATTTATTTAATTATTATTTATTTAATTAATTATTATTTATTTAATTATTATTTATTTATTTATTTATTATTTATTTATTATTTATTTATTTATTTTTTTTTTATTATTTATTATTTGATTATTATTTCACATGATAAATTATATTAAATTACTTTTTTAATTGCTTTATTTTTGATTTTAACGCCTCATTTTCAATCACTACAGCTTATTTTATACCTTTTCCCTGTTTTATGTTTACTGTTTTTTTTGTTCTTGTTATTGTTTCAAGTTCGTCAACTCCAACTCCGCCTAAGAGTATACGCTTTTTCAGCAT
>CAYJKU010000008.1:0-36966 GCA_964371215.1 uncultured Clostridium sp. | reverse complement strand
CTTTATTTTTTCTATACACTTAATCTTTCACTTGATTTTTTGGTTTTTTTCTTCGTTTCTTTTAAGTTTTTTTAACACTCTATTTTTTCATTTAACATAATATTATACTAAATAATATTAATTTTCCTTAAATTTTTTACCCATTTTTGCTTATATTTATTTTTTTATCACTTTATTATTTTTTTACAGGTGGTTTTTAACTACTTTCCTCTAAATTCCTCTTGTTTTCTCTTTATATATTTTTTTTACTCTGTTTCTTTTTTTCTAATTTTTCTGTAATATTTCCTTTATTAACTTTTTATGTAATCCTGTAACATAAAAAATTTTTGCTGTTTTGATTGATTTAATGTTTTTTATATTTTTAATAGTCCTTATATCTCTATTTTTACACTCAAATCTCTTATTTTCTTTCATTTTCTTTTTTTATCTTTGTTTTTATTTTTTTTACCACTAAAAATATTATGTTTATTTGTTGATTTTTCCACAACCAATAGACTAATAGTGGAAAAAATGTGGATATCCTTATTTTCTTCTTTTATTTTTCCACTTTTTTAATTTTAAATATTTTTTAATTCTTTCTTTATTATCTTTTCTACTTCAAAAAGATCTTTTTCACATAAATTATTCTTTATTCTTCTATTTTCACTTATTTACCTTCATATATATTTTTATTCAACTATTTTTACTTATTTTTATATTAATTTTTTCTATTTTCTCTTGTTTTCTTTTATTTACTCCATATATATTTTTTTATCTTTTTAAATATTATGTTTCTTATACATAATATTTAGAAAAATAATTTTTGTTTTTCTGATTTTTTTCTCTATATTCACTCATATTAAATTTTTTTAGCCTATATTATTTTTTTATCAGCGTTTTTCAACTACTTTACTCCAAATTACTCTTATTATCTCTTTATATATTTTTTTTACTCTGTTTCTTTTTTGCTATTTTCGTTGTAATATTTATTTTCTTAACCTTTTATGTTATCACCTCACATATTTTTTTTCTTCTATATTTCTCCATTTTAGTTCATATATATTTTTTAAAGTTGTTTTTTAGTTATTCTTACAGTTCAATCTCTTGTTTTCTTTCATTTTCTTTTTTTAGCTATTTTATTATTTTTTTTACTACTTGAAATATTATGTTTATTTGCTGCTTTTTCCACACTTTATATACAAAAAGTGGAAAAAATGTGGATATTTTTACATCCACATTTCTCTTTTTATTTATACACTTATCTTTTTTTAATATTTTTTATTTATTTATATATTACTTTATTAATTATCCACTTCCTAAGAATATATTGTGGATAAACTTTTTATCTTATTCTTTTATTCCTCTTCTTTTTTTTCTTCATTTTGTATCATATATATTTTTAATTGACAATTATTCTTCATTCTTATATTAATTTCTTCTATTTTCTCTTGTTTTCTTTTATTTACTCCATATATATTTTTTTATCTTTTAAAATATTATGTTCCTTATACATAATATTTAGAAAAATAATTTTTATTTTTCTAATTTTTTTCTCTATATTCACTCATATCAATTTTTTTTAACCTATATTATTTTTTTACAGGCGTTTTTCAACTACTTTACTCCAAATTACTCTTATTATCTCTTTATATATTTTTTTTACTCTGTTTCTTTTTTGCTATTTTCGTTGTAATATTTATTTTCTTAACCTTTTATGTTATCACCTCACATATTTTTTTTCTTCTATATTTCTCCATTTTAGTTCATATATATTTTTTAAAGTTGTTTTTTAGTTATTCTTACAGTTCAATCTCTTGTTTTCTTTCATTTTCTTTTTTTAGCTATTTTATTATTTTTTTTATCCCTAAAAATATTATGTTGAATTAATACTTTTTCCACATTTTGTTATTATAATGTGGAAAGAGTGTGGACATTTTCATATTCACACTCTTTTTTTTATTATTCTTCATTCATTCTTATTGGTAATATCATATATTTATAATCTTTATCTTCTACTGATTTAACTATACAAGGTGATATACTTGTTCCAAATTCTATATATATCTCCTCTTCTTCTATTGCTTTCAATGTATCTAAGAAATATTTAGGATTAAATCCTGTTTCAATATTTTTTCCTTCTGTTGATATAAATAATTCTTCTTTTGCATCTCCGGTCTGGTTTGTACAAGAAATTATTATTTTTCCTATATCAACTTCTACTTTTACTGGGTATTTTTTTTCTTTTTCTGCTGATGATGAAGCAATTAAACTTATTCTTTCAAAACTATCTTGTATATTATTTTTATTTACTTTTATTCTAGTTTCCCAATTACTTGGTATTACACTTCTATAGTTTAAAAACTCTCCATCTAAAATTCTTGTAACTATTTTACAATTATCCATTTCAAATAATGCTTGATTTTTAGAAACTCCTATTTTTATAGTTTCAAAAGAGTCTAATATTATTTTGTTTACTTCGTTTAATGTTCTTCCTGGTATTATTGCTTTAAAATTATTAGTTTGATTATTTAAAAATATTGATCTTATTGCCATTCTAAATCCGTCAACTGCTACAACATTTAATTTCCCATTTTCAATTTCAAATAAACATCCTGTAAATATTGGTTTCGAATCATCTGTACTTACAGCAAATATTGTTTTTCTTATCATATTTTTTAATATTGTCTGATCAATTTCTATTGAGTTTTCAATTTCTATCTTTGGTAGTTCTGGAAATTCTTGAGGATTCATTGTTGCTAATTTATATAATGCTCCTTCACATTCAATTTGTAATAAATTATTTGAATTTAAAGTTATATATATTTCTGTATCTGGTAATTTTCTTATTATTTCACTAAATGTTATTGCATTTACAACTGTATTTCCTTGTTCTTTTACTTCACATTCCATTACATATTCAATACCTATTTCAGTATCTGATGTTGTTAATTTTATTTCATTATCATTTGTTTGTATTAATATTCCTTCTAGTATAGGGTTTGTTGTTTTATTTGTAACAGCTTTAACTACGGAATTAATAGCTTTAATAATATTTTCTTTGTGACAAATAATTTTCATTTTGTTTCTCCTTTATTTTTATTTAATATATATAATATTTATAGTAGTAATAGTATTAGGTCGTGTGGAAACTGTGGATAACTATGTTGATAACTGATATCCCTAAGTAAAAGTGGTGTGTATAACTTAGTGGATAACTTAGAAAGTTTTCCACATATTAAAAAGTGTTTTGGGGAAAACTTGAATATCCACATATTATAAACAGGTTTTCAACAGGTACCTGTGGATATCCTATACTCTTGTTCCGTAAGAGTACATTGAATATCATCTATACAAAAAAGTGTTTTCAAAACAAATTTTTCAAAAAAGTATCTCAATATATTTATTTTATTATTGTTTTCCTTCTACAACGATGTTTTTCACACTTTCCACAATTAGCTTAGTACTATTTTTTGTTTTAATTTCTTTTTCTATTTTTTTACATCCATGCATAACTGTTGAGTGATCTCTGCCTCCAAAGTCAGTTCCTATCTGAGGATAAGACATATTTGCTATTTCTCTACATAAGTACATTGCTATTTGTCTTGGGAAAGCAATTTCATTAGAACGTTTAGTTCCAGAAAGGTCATCTTTGTTAATACTAAAATATTTAGCGATTGTCTCTTTTATGAAATCTGCAGAAATTACTTTTTCATTTTCATATTTGAATTCATTAATTATGTTTTCGGCTAATTCTATTGTTATTGGAGTATGTGTTAATGAGGCTCTTGCTACTATTTTGTTAAATACACCTTCTAATTCTCTAATATTTGAATCTACTTTTGTAGCAATATTAGACAAAATGTTATCATCTATGATAATATTTTAACTTTGTGTTTTTTTGCGAAGTATTGCTAAACGTGTTTCGTAATCAGGACACGAAATATCTGCAAGTAGTCCCCATTCAAATCTTGATTTCAGTCTATCTTCTAGTAAATGTATATCCCTTGGTAATTTATCGCTAGATAGAATTATTTGTTTTCCGCTTTCTCTTAAAGTATTAAATGTGTGAAAAAACTCTTCTTGTACCCTATCTTTACCAGCTATAAATTGGATATCATCAATTAATAATACATCGATGCTTCTGTATTTATTTCTAAACATTTCTGGTTTTCCATCTTTGATTGAGTTAATTAATTGATTAGTAAATTTTTCTGATGTTACATATAAGACGTTTGTATTTATGTTATTTTCTAATACTCTATGACCTATGGCATGCATTAGATGTGTTTTTCCTAGACCAACACCTCCATAAATAAATAACGGATTATATGAAGCACCTGGTTCATTTCCAACTGCTAAAGCAGCTGCATGTGCTAATCTATTATTATTACCAACAACAAAAGTATCAAAGGTATATTTTTTGTTTAGTGTCAATTTGTTTGATTGAATATCTGCCGAACTAGATTTTTCATCATTGTCTTTCATTGAATCATTAGAAATTGACATTTTTTGGTTGGAAGTGTCTATAACAGAAAAAGATAACTCTCTGTTTGTAACACTTATTAGAGCATTACTAATTAAATCTTTAAACTTATTTTCAATAAAATCTTTTTGGAATTCATTAGTTGCAGTAAATACAACAGAATTATTATTTAGACTTTGTATATCTAAAGTTGCTATCCAAGTATCATAAGAAATTTTTGTTAATTCTGGTTTTAGAGCTTCTTTTAGTTGTGCTAATAGTTCTTTTTTTTCTAAAGACATTTGATTCATCCCCTCTTTAAAGTTATCCACAAAATTATCCACAGATGTTGATAACTTTGTCTGATTTTTTATTATTTAATTAAATTAAATGCGAACAAATATTCTTGCAAATATGCTATTTATATACATTTATTTTCATATTCCTCATAATACAAAAAAAATAAATATAAGTCAATAGGTTGTGGAAAAAATATTTCTCTTGTGGATAAGTTCGAAATATGATGTGGATAATTCGCAAAAATATATAAAAACAAGAACAAATAAAGATAGAAATAAATTTGATGTTTGTGGATAATTTATGAAAAGTGATTTAAAATATCAAAAATAAACAAAAAAATATTTTGGAAAGTAACATAATATTGTTTGAAAGAAGAAAAATAGCAGTTTAGATAGGGGTTATAGGCTATAGAATCTGAAAAAATTAAAAAATCTTTGAATATGTGTTGACAATATGAGGTGAAATGAAGTATAATTTTAGTACTTGTTAAAAATTTAATTTCCTAGGAATCAAATTCTAGGAGTTTTATAAATATAATCAATAGGAGGTGCTGCAAAATGAAAATGACATTTCAACCAAAAAACAGACAAAGAAAAAAAGAACATGGTTTTATGAAAAGAATGAAAACTAAATCAGGACAAAATATAATAAAAGCTAGAAGAGCAAAAGGTAGAAAAAAATTAACAGCTTAATAGAAATAGTTATGTTTTAATAATTTAAGTAATTAAAAGGCCACTATTGTAGTGAGCCTTTTAGTAGCATTATGGCTGTTCATTACAATATCTTTGTTAGAAGGGATTAACGTAAATGAAATACACGCAAATGTTAAAGAAAAATTATGAATTTAAAAATGTTTTATCAAAGGGAAAATATTATTCTGGAAATAATATTGAAATGTTTGTTAAAAAAAATATAAGTTCTGATAACAATCTTTTAGGAATAGCAATAAGTGTTAAAATAGCTAAAGCCGTAGGAAGAAATAGGATAAAAAGATTAATAAGAGAAGCATATAAAAATATGGAAAAAGATTTAAAAACAGGATTTTGTTTTGTTTTTTTATGGAAAAAGAAGATTTCTATTGAAAATGCATCTTATGATAATATATATCAAGATATGAAAGTTATGTTTGAAAAAGCAAGAGTTCATGAGGATTAAGGTATGAAAAAAATAGTAATAGGAATGATTAATTTTTATCAAAAAAATATATCTAAATCATTAGAAGTAATGAATATTAGGTGTAAGTTTTATCCAACATGTTCTAATTATACAAAGCAAGCTGTTGAAAAATATGGGTTTTTAAAAGGTTCTTTATTAGGAATATATAGAATAATAAGGTGTAATCCATTTTCAAAAGGTGGATATGATCCTTTAAAATAAACTTTGGAGGAAAAAGATGTTTGAATTTTTTGCAAATTTATTCGGATATGTTCTACAGTTTCTATATGATTTGGTAAATAACTATGGAATTGCAATTATATTATTTACAGTAGTAGTTAAACTTTGTTTATTACCATTATCAATAAAACAACATAGAACTATGAAAATGAGTTCGAAATTAAGAGAAAAAATGAATGTTATTCAGGTAAAGTACAAGAATGACCAAGAGAAAATGAATCAAGAGATAATGCAGTTATATAAAACTGAAAAAATGAATCCTTTAAGTGGGTGTTTTACAGCAATTATACAAATGGTATTATTAATTTCAATATTTTACATGGTAAGAAGTCCATTAACTTTTATGGAAAAGGTACCAACAGAAAATATTGAGACATATAAAACTCAATTACAAGAAAATGGAAGTGAATTAAATTCAACATATCCAGAAATCAGTTTAATCAGAGAATATGATTTGTTAAAAGAGAAAAATCCAGAAGATGAGCATGTTGATAAATTAAATTTAGATATGAATTTCTTGGGATTAGACCTAAATAAAGTACCACAACAAAATATGACTGATTTCACAGTATATATAATACCAGTTTTATATATAATATCATCATTTATATCTATAAGAATGGCTACTGCAATGCAACAAAAGCAGAAGAAAAAGCCTTCTGAAGAAATAATTGATGGTGAAACAGGTACAGCATTAATTAAAAAAGAAGATAATGAAGTGGATGCAATGGCTCAAACAAACAAGATGATGTCTTGGATGATGCCTATTATGTCTATATCTATAGCATTTATAGCACCACTAGGACTTGCATTATACTGGCTTATGAATAATATACTTATGATTATTGAAAGATTAATCTTAAATAAAGTAATTAAATCTGAGGAGGATCATAATAATGAGTAAAACAATTATAGCTGAAGGAAAAACAACAAAAGAAGCAACAGAAAATGGTTTAAAACAATTAAATGTTTCAAGATCACAAGTAGAAGTTAAAGTGCTAGAAAGTGACGATAAAAGAAGTTTTTTTAGTATATTAGCGCCGAGAGTAGTTAAAGTTGAATTAACTTTAAAAGAAACAGTAGTAAAAAAAGAGAAAGAAGTCGCAAGAAAACCTAGAAGAGAATTTATTGTATCTGCAGAAGATATGGTTAAAGCAAAGGAAAATGTAGAAAAATTCTTAAAAGAATTTGAAAAATCTTTGCCAGAAGAAACAGAAATTAAAGTTATTGAAAAAGATAATAAGATAAATGTAAGTATAAACAATGGAGAATTAGGATTTTTAATTGGATACAGGGGAGAAACACTATATTCTATGCAAAATATATTAACATCTGTTGCTGGAAAAGGAATAGAAAGCAGAGTTAGTGTTATATTAGATGTTAGTGACTATAAAGCAAAAAGAGAAAAAACATTAGAAGAATTAGCAGATAAAGTAGCTAAAACAGTTATAAAAACAGCAAAACCAGTTAAATTAGAACCTATGCAAGCATATGAAAGAAAAATAATTCATAGTAAATTACAAGAAAATGAAAATGTAGAAACAACAAGTGTTGGTGAAGAGCCAAATAGAAGAATAGTTGTATCAATAAAGAAATAAAAAGCGTATAAAAAACGAGGTCAAAGATCGAATTTATATTAAATTTGTCTTGCACCTTGTTTTTTTATATGTTTTTTTGTTAAAAAATGTTTGAAAAAGTTACATAATGTGGTAAAATAGAAAAAGATATATTAAACGGAAAGAGGTAAAAAATATGAGTACAATAGTCTCTATATCTACGGCGCCCCGGATTTGGTGGGATAGGTATTGTTAGAATGAGTGGAGATAAATGTTTTGAAGTATTAGAAAGAATATTTATTCCTAAGAAAAAAGAAGAAATTAAAAATATAAATGGATATACAATAAAATATGGTGGTATTTATGATAAAAACGTACCTGTAGATGAAGTTTTAGTATCATATTTTAAAGCACCTAAGAGTTATACAACAGAGAATATGTGTGAGATTAACTGTCATGGGAATATGATTGTTTTAAGAAAGATAATGGAATTATGCCTAAAAAATGGTGCTGAATTAGCTGAACCAGGCGAATTTACTAAAAGAGCATTTTTAAATGGTAGAATTGATTTACTTCAAGCAGAATCAGTTGTAGATATTATAAATTCTAAGTCAGAAAAAGAATCTAAAACAAGTATTAAGCAATTAGAAGGTTTTTTATCAGAGAAAATCAATGAAATAAAGGGTGAAATACTAAATGTTATGACAAACATTGAAGTATCAATAGATTATCCAGAATATGATGTTGAAGATGTTAGTAACAATGAAATGAGTATTATGCTAGAGACAGTTGAAAAACAACTACAAAAGTTAGAAAAAAGTTTTGAAAATGGTAAATTCATAAGAGATGGGATTAAAACAGCCATAATTGGAAAACCAAATGCAGGTAAATCATCATTACTAAATGCAATTTTAAAAGAGGATAGAGCGATTGTGACAGATATAGAGGGGACAACAAGAGATACTATTGAAGAATTTGTTAATATAAATGGTGTTACACTTAAATTAATTGATACAGCAGGAATTAGAGATGGTAAAGATGAAGTTGAGAGAATAGGTATAAATAAATCCAGAGAAATTGCCAAAGAAGCTGATTTGATTATAGCCATATTTGATTCAAGTAAGGAACTCACTCTTGAAGATAGAGAGATTCTTGATATTATAAGAAATAGGAAGTCTATAGTTATATTAAATAAAATAGATTTAGAAATGCAAATAGATGAAAATAATTCTGAAATAACAGAGGCGACAAAGAATATTATAAAAGTTTCAGCTTTAAATAAAGAGGGGATAGATGAGCTGTGTGAAAAAATATCCGAATTGTTTAGTTTAAATGAAATTAATTTAGATAATGAAGTTGTTATAACAAATATAAGACATAAAAATTTAATTTCAAATGCTTACAAAAATGTTATAAAGGCAAAAGAAACTATTAGCAATCAGATGCCAGTAGATATTATAGCTATAAATATTAAAGATATTTTAGAAGATTTAGGAAATATAACAGGAGAAGTAGTAAGTGAAGATGTAATTAATGAAATATTTGCAAGGTTTTGTCTGGGAAAATAGAAACACACTAAAACGCGTGAGAATCGAAAATAAGAAACAAAAACAAGCAAAACAACAATAGTTATTAAGAGGGAACATTAATTGGAATTAAAAGCAAAATAAGATGCTGAAACAAAACGGCCATGTTTTGTGAATTTGCGAAAATTGGTAAACGAACAAAGAAGCGAACAAAAAATATTAATGCTTCTGAAAGGCTTAAAAGAGTAAAGGTGTAGAGATTAAAGAAAAGTAGAACGTAGCCATGTAAACATAAGATGGTTAAAAAAATCTAATTAAAAGTGTACCTTTTGGACAAAAATGAAAAAACACTGTTATATCAACGCTTATATTAAAAAACTAAAAAACAAAAAATGAACTAATAAGTTTATAATTTACGAGAACGGAAAAAAAACAGTTTTTTCTGTTTCATATTAAACGTGAAACATTCTTGTGGAACAATTTGAAAAGGAGAGAAAAATGGAGTATTCGGGAGGAAAATATGATGTTGCTATAATTGGAGCAGGTCATGCTGGATGTGAAGCAGCATTAGCAGCAGCTAGAATGGGTAAAAAAACAGTAATGTTTTCAATAAGTTTAGAAGCTGTTGCGAACATGCCATGTAATCCTCATATAGGAGGAAGTTCGAAAGGACATTTAGTCAGAGAAATTGATGCTCTTGGTGGAGAAATGGCTAAAAATATAGATAAAACAATGATTCAAATAAAAATGCTAAATACCTCTAAAGGGCCAGCTGTACATTCTTTGAGAGCACAGGCTGATAGAAAATGGTATCAAGCAGAAATGAAACATATTTTAGAAAAACAAGAAAATTTAGAAATAAAACAAGCTGAAATTATTGATATACAGTTAGAAGAGAATAAAGTTAAATCAATAAAAACTGATGTTGGCGCAATATATGAAGTAGAAACATTAATTGTTGCGACAGGGACATATTTAAAAGGAAAAATATTTATTGGAGACTTTAGCAAAGAAAGCGGTCCAGATGGAGTTGCAGCAGCGAATGAATTATCTACTGTATTAAATAATATGGGAGTGAAATTAGTTAGATTCAAAACTGGTACTCCTGCTAGGATAAATAGAAGAAGTGTTGATTTTAGTAAAATGGAGCTACAGGCTGGAGATAAAGGGATTGAAGCCTTTTCGTTTGAAAATAAACCAAGAGACTTTGAACAAGTTGACTGTTATTTAACATATACAAACGAAAAAACTCATAAAATAATTATGGATAATTTGCATAGATCACCTTTATATGGAGGTGTTATTGAAGGAACTGGTCCAAGATATTGTCCTTCTATAGAAGATAAAGTTGTTAGGTTTAAGGATAAACCAAGACATCAAGCTTTTGTTGAACCAGTTGGATTGGATACAGAAGAATTATATATTCAAGGAATGAGTTCATCACTTCCAGAAGATGTACAAATTGCAGTATACAGATCAATGGCAGGACTAGAAAATGCAGAATTTACAAGACCAGCATATGCTATTGAATATGATTGTATTGATCCATCAAATTTGTTGCCATCATTAGAATATAAGGGGATTGATGGTTTGTTTATGGCAGGGCAAATAAATGGAACATCAGGATATGAAGAGGCTGCATGTCAAGGATTAATAGCAGGTATAAATGCTGTTCAAAAAATAAATAATAAGGAGCCAATAATATTAGATAGAACACAAGGATATATAGGTGTTTTAATAGATGATATTGTAACAAAAGGTACAAATGAACCATATAGAATGATGACTTCTAGAGCAGAATACAGACTATTATTAAGACAAGATAATGCTGATTTAAGGCTTACACAAATTGGTTATGAATTAGGATTAATATCTGAAGAAAGATATAAAGCTTTCCAGATGAAAAAAAGCAATATTGAAAAAGAAATAGAAAGAATGAAAAAGCTTGTTGTAAAGCCGACTACAGAAATAAATGAAATATTAAAAAAATGTGGAACATCTGAACTTACAACAGGTACAAAAATGGCAGAATTATTAAAAAGAACAGAAATATCATATGACGATTTAGCGAGTATCGATGAACAACGACCAGAATTAGATGAAAAAGAGAAAGAGCAAGTAGAAATTCAACTTAAATATGAAGGATATATAAAATTACAAGAAGCACAAGTAGAAAAATTTAAAAAATTAGAAGAAAAAATACTTCCTAAAGATATAGATTATTCAAATATAAATGGAATAAGTTTAGAAGGAAGACAAAAACTTGAAAAAACAATGCCAAGATCAGTTGGACAAGCATCTAGGATATCTGGAGTTTCACCAGCAGATATATCAGTACTGTTAGTATATTTGCAGCAAAGAAATAAAAAATAAGGAGAATGAAATGGAATTTAATGAATTTAAAAAGAAATATCAAATATATTTAGATGAAATGGATATAAATTTAACAGAAAAACAATTTGAATCATTTTATAAATATATGAATTTATTAATAGAATGGAATGAAAAAATTAATTTAACAGCAATTGTGGAACCAGATGAAATAATATTAAAACATTTTGTTGACTCTATCATAGTTTCTAAACATATCTCAAAAGGTGCTAAAATAATTGATGTAGGAACAGGAGCAGGATTTCCAGGTATACCTCTTAAGATATTAAGAGAAGATATTGAAGTTGTTTTATTGGATTCTTTAAATAAGAGAATTAAGTTTTTAGATTTAATAATAGAAGAAACTAGTTTAAATAAGATTAAAGCAATTCACGGAAGAGCTGAAGAAATGGCTTATAACAGAGAATACAGAGAACAATTTGATGTGTCAATTTCAAGAGCAGTAGCAAATATGGCTACATTGTCTGAATATTTAATACCTTTTGTTAAAATTGGAGGAGTAGATATAAGTATGAAAGCAGGGAATGCAACAGAAGAAATATCTAATGCTAAAAAAGCAATAAGAGTATTAGGGGGAAATATAAATAAAATAGAAGAATATAAATTGCCAAACACTGAAATTGAAAGAACTATTATAATAGTAGAAAAGATAAATAGTACACCAAAAGCATATCCTAGAAAAGCTGGAACACCAGCAAAAGAGCCAATTAATTAAGTATAAATTTAATGTAAAATAATTGAATAAAAATATATAAAAAAAGTTTATAAAAATAGCCAAATTTTATTGACTTTTTTTGTTTATTTATATATTATAATTAAGAATAAAAAATAGAGTAAAAATGTAAGTAAAAAGAACAAAAGATACTTATAAGTAAATATTTACTAGATGGAGGCAATTGAATTGGGGAAAGTTATAGCGGTAGCGAATCAAAAGGGTGGAGTTGGTAAAACAACAACAACAGTTAATTTAGGAACTTTACTAGCAAAAAGTGGTAAAAAAGTTTTGTTAATAGATGCAGATCCACAAGGGAATGCAACTAGTGGTTTGGGTGTAGAAAAAGAAGTTGAATTTTCGACATATGACTTACTTGTTAATGATACTGAACTAAAAGATATTGTTAAAAAGACAGTAATTAAAAACTTAGTTATTTGTCCATCAAATATTAACTTAGCAGGTGCTGAAGTTGAATTGGTTTCAATGATGTCAAGAGAGCAAAGATTAAAAGAAAAATTACAACATGTTAAAGATATATTTGACTATATTTTAATAGATTGTCCACCATCATTAGGATTAACAACGTTAAATGCATTTACAGCATCAGATTCTGTATTAATACCTGTACAATGCGAATATTTTGCATTAGAAGGATTAGGTCAATTAATAAATACAATTAATTTGGTACAAAAACATTTAAATAAAGAAATTGAAATAGAAGGTGCTTTATTAACAATGTATGATATTAGAACAAATTTATCTAATCAAGTTGTTAAAGAAGTAAAAAAATATTTTAATAACAAAGTATATAAAACAGTTATACCAAGAAATGTAAGACTTAGTGAGGCTCCTAGCTATGGAATGCCAATAACAGAATATGATCCTAAATCAAAAGGGGCAAAAAGTTATGCGAAATTTGCAAAAGAATTTATAAAACTAAATGATTTAGAGAAAAAAGAAAAAAATAAATAGGAAATGGAAGGATGATTTAAATGGCAAAAATGACAGGATTAGGTAAAGGGTTAGATGCTCTTTTTGGACCAGCACCAGAAGAAGAAGTACAACAAGAAAATGATTTATTAAGAAATTTAGCAATAAATGAGGTTGAACCAAATAGAAATCAACCAAGAAAAAGATTTGAACAAGAAGCATTAGAAGAATTATCTGAATCAATTAAAGAATATGGATTAATCCAACCAATAGTTGTTACAAAAGTAGATAATTATTATAGTATTATAGCTGGTGAAAGAAGATGGAGAGCATCTAAAATAGCGGGATTAAAAGAAATACCAGCAATTATAAGAGAAAATGACGAAAAAATAAATTCAGAAATATCATTAATAGAAAATATGCAAAGGGAAGATTTAAATCCATATGAAAAAGCAGTAGGTATTAGAACATTAATGGATAATTATGGAATGAGTCAAGATGATGTTGCTAAAAAATTAGGAAAAGGTAGAAGCACAATAGCCAATTGGGTAAGAATTGTTAATTTAGAAGAACGTGTATTAGAAATGGCAAAAGAGGGAAAACTATCTGATGGACAATGTAAAGCGTTACTTGCTGTTACAGACCCAGAAAAACAATATTTAACAGCTATTCAAATGTTTGAAAGAGGAGAAACAGTTAGAGATATTGAGAAAAAAGCTCAATTAAAACAATCAAAAGAAGTACTTACAAGAAATCACATACTATATAAAAGTATTGAAGATAATTTACAGGGATATTTTGGATCTAAAGTTAAAATAGATGCAGGAAGAAAAAGAGGGAAAATTATTATAGAATACTCATCAAATGATGATTTAGAGAGAATAATAGGTCTTATAAACTAGTTAACAAATGGAGGATAAATAAAATGGATAATATATTAGAATTTTTGCAAAGAGATGAATTTTTGATTATAAGTTCAATATGTATTATTATTTTATTTATTCTTTTTTTAATTTTGTGTTTTAGATTACATAGTTTGAATAAGAAGTATAAAAAGTTTTTGTCTAAATTAACTGATTCTGAAAATATTCAAGAAGATTTAGAAACATTTATGCATTTAGTTGATAAAGTTAAAAATCAAAATTTAGAGATATGTTCAAATATTAATAGAATTGAAAAAAATCTTGAAAATTGTACTCAAAATGTTGGAATAGTCAGATATAATGCATTCAAAGATTCAGGGACAGAGCTTAGTTTTGCACTTGCAATGTTAGACAATAAGAAAAATGGTATTGTTTTAAATGGAATATATTCAAGAGAAATGTCAAACATCTATGCAAAACCTGTAGAAAATGGAAATTCGAAGTATACATTATCTGATGAAGAAAAAGAAGCAATTAAAAAAGCTATGAATTAATATTTAATAATAAATATATATTCAATAAAAATTTTCAGAAAACATTAAAAAATTAATTAGAAGTATTGACAAACATTAAAATTGGTGTTAATATAATTGACGTGTCTAGTTAAATCTAGTAATTGCAGAGGTGGTCGAGTTGGTTTATGGCACCAGTCTTGAAAATTGGCGTAGGTTAATAGCCTACCGTGGGTTCGAATCCCACCCTCTGCGCCAATTTTAAAAGTTAGATGTATATCTAGCTTTTAATCATAATTGGAGAAATACCCAAGTGGTGAAGGGGACAGTTTGCTAAACTGTTAGGTCGAGTAATTGGCGCGAGGGTTCGAACCCCTCTTTCTCCGCCAAAAGTAGTATAAGCATATGTTTATACTACTTTTTTTATGGAATTTAATATGAATTTTGTCGAAAAATATATAAAGAAAATTAATCTAGATAAAAATAGTTGTAAAAGATTTAAAATTACGATATAATATAGATATATAGGAGTAGGTGATTAGATGAAAGAAACAAGATATAGAAAAATAATATTAATGAGTATAATTTTTACAATATTTGTACTATTTGCGACAATATCATATGGTGCAAGTATAACAGATATATTTCAAGGTGCAGATAATTTTATTTCTGGTGCTGACTCAAATGTTGGATTTGATCAAGAAGTTGTACAGGATAGTTTTGCTACAATATATGAAATATTAAGTATTGTAGGAGTAGTGATAGTTGTTTTAGTTGGTGCAATACTAGGAATTAAATTCATGATTTCATCATTAGAAGAAAGAGCAGAAATTAAAAAGTTACTAATTACATATGTTGTAGGTAGTGTTGTAATATTTGGAGCATTTAATATTTGGAAATTAGTAGTAGATATATTAGGTACATTATAATTATAAAGGAGGAAGGCAATGAAAAAAATTAGAAGTATAGTATGTGTTATGCTAATAATGTTAGTTTTTGGTTTAAATAATGTATATGCAGTTTTAGTGTTAGATGAACCAGATGGATCATCTCATAATGCTGGAGATTCGCATTGGATTGATACAAATGAATATAATCCAACTGTTCATGAATATTCAGCAGACTTAATGATTATGGCAAGAACAATAATGGGATATATAACTGTAATTGGTATGGTAGTTTCAGTTATAGTGTTATCTATATTAGGATTGAAATATATGACTGGAAGTGTTGAAGAAAAAGCAGAGTTTAAAAAAGATATGTTTCCATACATAATTGGAGCAGTATTTACTTTTGGTGCTTCAAGTATAGCTCAGTTGATTTATCAACTTACAAACAGTGTGTTTTAGAAAAATTTATGCAAATACTTGTAATATTGGTAAATTGTATGATATAATAAAAGTGTTGAGATAGTTTTTAATATTTTTATAGTATAAGACTATAAGAAATTAGATACATAATTTTATTCTGAAAGGAGAAAAAGATATGAATTCAAAAGTTTTAAAAATAGTAATGGGGATTGTTATATGTCTAACAGTAATTTTAAGTGTTGCTAATTTTTCATTAGCGCTTACTCCAGGAGAAATAACAGGTACGGCCGTAGATGATGGTTCAATTACTTCAATTGCAGGTACAGTTATAGGTACTTTACAAATAATTGGTGTTGTTATAGCTGTAATAATATTAATTGTTATAGGTTTAAAATATATGACAGGAAGTATTGAAGAAAAAGCAGAATACAAAAAAACTATGATACCATATGTTGTAGGAGCAATATTAATATTTGCAGCATCAGCGTTAGCAAATCTTATATACGATTTTGCAACTCAAATAGGTAGTTCAATATAATTTAATTATAAATTAAAGGGAGAAGTAATTCTCTCTTTTTTTATTGAACAGAACTAATAAAGAATGATAGAAAAGAGATATTACATTAATATTACAAATATATTAAAAATGAAAAAAAACCTCCTAAAGTATTACCAAAATAAAGAATTTCTGGTATAATATACGTAACAAAAGAAAAGGAGATTTTTATGGGATCATATAATATACCTCGTAATGTAAAAGGGGAAGGAAGAATTTTATATATATTTTCAACAAAATCATTGATATATACAGGTGTTGGAGCATTAGCAGGTGGTTTGTTTTATGTAATATTTTCAATGATAAATTTAGCAAATATTGGATTGATTTTTGTAGCGGTAGGAGCAATAATTGGATTTATAATCGGTAAATTTAAAATACCGAAGATTGCAAATGTTCAATTTACCAATAAAGTGGCAGGAGAGAATATAGATGAAGTCATAAAAAGATGGATAAAATTTAAGAAAAAGAAACAGAAGATTTATGTGTACAAAGGAGGAAAAAGTATATGAGCGAAATAGATCAAACAATGCAAATGATGATTATTATTTTGATAGGAGCATTTATAGCATTAGCAATACTTGGAACTATATACTTTATGTTGAATAGAAAAAATAAGAATCAAGGAAGAAAACAAGTTAGAAGTTCAACATCAAATGAAAAAACAATAGATACAAATAAAAGTGTTTTTGATTTTCTCGAATTTGATAAAGTAGAAGATAATATGATTGTACAAAAAAATGGTAAAAAATTTATAATGGCAATTGAATGTCAAGGGGTAAATTATGACTTGATGTCTGAAATAGAAAAAACAGGTGTTGAAGAAGGATTTGTTCAGTTTTTAAATATTTTAAGATTTCCAATACAAATATATATTCAAACTAGAACAGTTAATCTAGGGAATAGTTTAAATTCATATAAAGTAAGAATAGAAGAAATACAAAAGGATTTAAATCGTTTGAAGTTAGAGTATGAAGAGATGATTAGAGAAGATATATATTCCAAAGAAGAGATAAGTAAAAAATATTTTGAATATACAAAACAAAATAATTTATATGAATATGGAAAAGATGTAATATTCAATACAGAGAAAATGAGTTTAAATAAAAATATATTAAATAAAAAATATTTTCTAGTAATTTCATATTATGCTGATGAAATAGATAAACAAGATTATGATAATACAGAAATTCAGTCTATGGCATTTTCAGAATTATATACAAAAGCTCAAACATTAATAAGGGCACTAGCGCCGTGTGGAATCTTGGCAAAAGTTTTAAATTCTGAAGAACTAATAGAATTATTATATATCGCATACAATAGAGATGAATCAGAAGCATTTTCAATAAAAGAAGCAACAAGAGCTCAATATGATAGATTATATAGTACGGCACCAGATGTAATCGAGAAAAAAGTAAGACAATTAGATGAGTTAATTGAAAGAAGAGCAATAGAAGGTGTGACAGAGAAAATAGAAAAATATAGATCAATTCATAGAAAAAAATTAGAAGAAAAAGAAAATAGTTTTGACCAATTAGCAGATGAAATGGCAAGAATAATATTAGCACAAAATAAGAATGTAATTGGTAAAGAAGTTGCAGAAGAAATTTTAGAAAAAGAATATTCAAAGAGAGGAGGAAAAAAAGTAAATGAAAGAAAAACTGACAAGACAAGAAAATCAGAAAGTGATAAATAATGAAAGTAGTATTTTTAATAGGAGAACAATAAAAGAAATTATTGCTCCATCAGGTATTGATGTATCAAATGTAGACAGATTAGAGATTATAGCAAATGTAAAAAGATATGCAAGAAGTTTCTTTGTATCTAGTTTACCAAGAATGTGTACTTTTCCAGAATTATTTAGAGATATGTATTTATTTGGAGATATAAATACATCTGTATATATAAATCCAGTTCCAGAAGCTAAATCACAAAATGAATTAAATAGAGTTATAAATGAATTAGAAACAGAAAGAATTTTAGCAGCAGATAAAGGTAATATAAATAGAGAAAGTAATTTGTCATATAAAAGAGTTGAAGCTGAAGCTCTAAGAGATGAAATTGCGGCAGGTTATAATAAATTATTTGAAGCGTCTATAGTTACAACATTATATTCGTACACAGCAGAAGAGATGGAAAAATATACCAAATTGTTAATTTCGGAAATGTCAAAATCTTTAGTAAATATAAAAACATCTTGGGCAATGCAAGAGGAAGCTTTTAAATCTAATTTGCCATTAATAGATAACAAATTAGATGTAATACATACATTTGATAGAAGATCAATGGCAACAGTTTTTCCATTTACTACATCAGAAGTAGGACATGAAACAGGAATTCCATTAGGTTTTAACAGACAAACAGGAACACCTATTTTATTTGATAATTTCCATAAATCTTTAACGAATTATAATATGGTTATATTCGCAAAATCAGGTGCTGGTAAATCTGTGACAATGAAAACATTAATTTCTAGATCATCAGTACTTATGGGAATTGAAAGTTTGGCATTAGATGCTGAAGGGGAATATTCAATTGTGGCAGAAAGTTTAGGAGGAATAAACATAGTTTTAAGTCCGAATTCAAAAACAGTAATTAATTTATTTGATATAGAAATTGAAAGAGTTAAAGACGAAATTACAGGAAGAGAAAAAGTAGTATTAAATATAGAAAATAAGGTAGAAGATGTTACACAAGCGCTAATTACAATGGCTAAAGGTAGTACAAGAAGTTCAGATGTAAATGAGTTAACAAAACAAATAATTGCAGAGATTATAACAGAAGAATATGCAAGTATTGGACTTACAAGTAATCCTAATAGCTTATATGAAGAAGAAGGGCAATTAAATTCTACACAGAAATTATATAGAAAAAAGAAAGATATGCCGACAATTGGTTCGTGGTATAAAAGATTATTAGTAAAAGCACAAGAGAATGTTAATAAAGATTATAATTTTCATTATAGTTACTTAATAAAAGTTATGAGACAATATATAAGAGAATATGATGGACAAATGGCATATTTTGACGGACAATCAACATTCGAATTATTAGATGGAGCACCATTTATAAATTTAGATATCTCGCAATTGGAAGAAAGATTTGCAAGACCATTAGCACAACAAATATTAATGTCTTGGATATGGGAAAAATACGTTAAGAAAAATAGTGAAGACAGAACAAAAGCAACACAAAAAAGAGTTATAATAGATGAGGCTTGGATGTTACTTCCATTTCCAGAAGCTGTAGATTTCTTAAATACAATGGCAAGACGTGCAAGAAAAAGAAATGTTTCATTAGCTATTATTTCTCAAAGGTTTCAAGATTTTTATGAAAAACAAGAAGCTCAAGCTGTTCTTACATCTTCAGATACAAAATTATTTTTAGCACAAGATAAATCAGAAATACAATATCTAAGAGAAGTATTTAAATTAAGTGAGGGAGAAGCAGGATTTTTAATTAATTGTTCAAAAGGTGAAGGATTACTTAAAGTAGGTGCTGAATCAGCAATACTACAAATCACGCCAACACCTAAAGAATTTGAATTTGTGGAAACAAATTTAAATAGATTAGTTGAAATTAATAAGAACAAGGAGAAATAGTATGAACAATTTTACAAAGAAAGGTATAGTACAAAAGATAATAGTGGTATTAATATTTTTAATAGTATTTAATTTTTGTTCCCCTTTTATTCCAAGATCAAATGCTAATGTATTAGATACAGCTGGTGGAATATTAACTACGCCTACTATGACTCTGTTGACAGCATTATGTGATGGAGTTATGGCTCTTTTAAATGGAACCATAATATCTGGGGAAGTATGGGAGTCGACGCAACATATTTTAATTGAAGAAGAAGGTGAAAATTGGCTGATAAATTTGGGTGTTGAAGTTTATAATAAAGTTACAGGTTTTATAGGGATTGGTATTGTAACAGCTCCAGCACAATTAATAATTCAACATTTTGCAGATCCAGGCGCGTTTCCAACTAATTTTTGGATGCCGATATATATTGTTAGTCCAGAAGCTATTTTTGCAAATACAATTCCAGGATTTGATGTTAACTTTATAGAGCCTAAAACAGAATATGAAGGATATGTAGTATCTGATCCAAGGAGTGAAGATGATGATAGAGAAGGTGCGGGAGGAAGTTATGGTGAAAATGGAGATAGTGTAGAAAATTTGCCAGAAGTAATTTCTCCAGCTGTTGAATTACAAAGTACAATTTCAAACTGGTATGTTTCAGTTAGAAACATGGTATTAGTAGCATATATGTGTATACTAGTATATGTTGGAATAAGAATTGTTATAAGTGCAACTGCATCAGATAAAGCAAAGTATAAAGAGAGTTTGCAAGCATGGGGGATGGGATTATTATTAGTAGTATGTATGCATTATATAATGATAATTGGCTTAGAACTTACAGATTTAGTAACATCATCTTTGATTTCACAAAATGAGAGTATTTCTATGGTATTTCCTAAAGATATAGGAATAGCTCTAGGATTAGAAGAGCAAATAGGTGATGAAGATTATTTTGAATATGGTGTTAATTTTACAGAATATGCAAGGATAATGACTCAAATGAACGAAGATCCAGCAGGAAATCCTATATCTTCGTCTGCAAAAATAGGATATTTAATAATATTAATAGCTCTTGTAATATATACAATTATGTTTGCTATTATGTATTTTAAGAGAATTATATATATGGCGTTTTTGACTGTTATTGCACCAGTAGTCGCAATGACATATCCCATAGATAAATTAAGAGATGGTAGAGCGCAAGGTTTTGATATGTGGATAAAAGAATATATGTTTAACTTATTGTTACAACCATTGCATTTAGCATTATATACAGTATTAATTGGAAGTGCTATGCAATTAGCATCATCAAATATGCTATATGCATTAGTTGCATTAGGATTTGTATTACAATCAGATAAATTAATGAGGAAATTCTTTGGATTCCAAAACAATGAAACAGGTGGAAAAATTCTTGGAGGAGCCGCTGGTGGCGCTATGGCAATGGGATTAGTGAATGCAAGTAGATCGTTATTAACAAAAGGAGGAAAAGGTTCTTCTGGAAAAGGTTCTTCAACAAAATTATCAGGTTCAGATAGTGGAAGTGGAGGGAGAAATACTTTAAGAACAGCAGATATATCTACAGATGAATTACTGACTAATGCATTTCCAACTAATGGATCTAATAAAAATAATCCACCAATTATTAGTGATAATGCTAAGAAAAAAGAGATTGCTGACACAATGGGAATAAAACAAAATTCTTCTAAAGTGTTAAAAGGTAATTTAGATAATAGTAAATACAACTTAACAGATGACCAAAAAAATAGAATTCAAGAATTAAGAAAGCAATTAAGCAACAGTACAACAGGTAAAAAAAGAAAAATTAGATCTGTTATGACAGGTTTAGGGAATAAATATACGGGAAAAGCAATTAAAGGAGTAGCCAGAGCTAGTATGATTGGTGCAGGAGCATTGACATTAGGAACAATAGGTGTAGCAGCAGGACTAGTATCAGATGATTACTCAAATGTGTTTAAATATGGAGCAGCAGGCTTAGGTGTTGGTGGAGCACTAGGTGGTATTGCCGGGAATAAAGCTATAAATGCAGCAGAATCTCTGAGTAGTGGAGGAACACCTTCAATAATTAGAAACATAAAAGATGATTATCTTGAAGAAAAATATAAATATGATAAAGAAGGTTTAGAAAAAGCAAGAAATGAACAAGCAGATAAAGAATTTAAACAAAATAAGGAAATAAGAGCATTATATCAACAAAACTTTGGAAAAGAAGGATACAAACAGGCTATGGAGGATGCTATTGAATATAGAAGTGCAGGAGTTACTAGTGATGAACATATAATTGGAGCAATGAAGTTACAGAAAAATGTTAAAGATACAAATAAAACTTCAAGCGAAAGAATTGCTATGGCTAAGATGGCAACAAATTCTAAATCTCAAAAAGATTTAGATTCATTTGAAAAGGCATTAACCGGAAGAGGTGTATCTAAAGAAGAAGCTAAGAGAATTATGCAAGGTGTTGCTGAAATTAATGACATGTAATAAAATAAAAGATTCTAGCATAAGGCTTCTTATAATAGAATCTTTTATTTATAAATATAAAGAGGTGAATAAAAATGAATGGTATAAGGAAATTTTTAAACAAAAACATGAATAAAATTATTGTTTGGGCAATTCTTATAATTGCTGTAATAGCAGTAATTCAAGTTTTAGACCATTTTTCGGGCGTTAATAAAGAAGTAGAAAAAATAATAGATAATCAAATAACAGAAGAAAAACAGGAAGAACAATCTATAATTACAGGTCAAAATATTTCGAATACGCAAAGAGAACAAATCCAAATTATAGAAGTTTTCTTTAATAATATAAATAAGGAAAACTTTGAAGAAGCATATAATATTCTTAGCAATGAATGTAAAGAAGAATTATATATAGATTTAAATACTTTTATAAAGGATTATGTAGAGATTGTATATAAAGGAATAGAAATCAATTATAATATTGAAAATTGGGCAGGGAGTACATATAAAGTAGATATATTAAATAACTCAATAATAACAGGTATAGAAGGCGAAAATATACAAGATTATATCACTATAACTACTACAGAAGAAGATGAGGAAAAAATAAATATTAATAACTATATTAGAAGAATATATAAAGGTGAGGAAGAAGAAAAAGATAATATCAAAATTAAAATACAACATGTAGATGTATATAAAGAATATGTGGAATATGTAGTCAAAGTTACAAATAAAACAAATGATGAAATAGTTTTAGCAGAGATAGGAAAAGAGGCAGCAATATATTTACTTGATGAAGAAAATATAAAATATTATTGGGCAATGAATGAATTATCTGAAAGAGAATTACTTTTTTATCCAGGAGAAACTAGAGAATTAGAAATTAAATTTTATAGTAATTATTTATATAATAAATCAATAGAAAAAATTGTTTTTAATAATATATTTAAAATAATAGATCTAGAAGGTGGAGCAGATTTTATTGAATATAAAATTGAAATATAAATAATAAGAAGGATTGAAATATGGAAGATAATAATAATGAAAAGAAAACAAATAAAAAAAATACTTGGCAAGAGCTGAAGAATACAGGAAAAGACATTGTATTTGATAAAGTTTTAAAGACAGTAGGGTCAGCAGGATTATTAAAAGCGGCATTAATAGTTTTAGGAGTTATTGTAGCTATTATTTTATTAGTAGCTATAGCATCATATATTTCAAAGATGATAGAAATAATAAATGATCCAGAAGATGAAAACAACATTTCTAATAATATCGTAAAATTTAATAATAGTTATACAATTGGTGAAGATGGTACAATGAATAGAGATATGACACCACAAGAATTATGGGATCAATTAGTAGAAGCTGAAACTAATATTGAATACTATTTAGACTCACCAGAAGAATTGATGACATTAATTAATGCAGAGTTTGTAACTAAGTATATGGATACAAGATTAAAACCAGATGAAGAAATAAATTGGCAAGATTACCAAGATGTAAATTCTACAGAGATACAAGGTGTAATAGATTTGATGAGAGCAACAGAAAGTGGAGAAAAGAAGCAACTTACATATGTTAGTCAAGAAACTTTCCAAGGATATTTAGATACATACAATGAAACTGGATCTCAGGATGCATTACAAAATGCACTAACACACTATACAATTGATGAGAAAAAGGTTTATGGATCAACAGGAACAAGTGTACAAAATAGTGAACCAATAGTTGATACAGGAAAAATGAAATTAATTTATGGAGGAGAAGGAAGTACACCAGGCATAATATCGTTTTATGATAACACAACTCCAGAAGGCGAAGAATCAGCAGTAATTCCTAAAGGTGAAGAAAGTAAAGAATTACAAGAAGGAATGGTAGCTGTATCTGAAGCAGATTTAAAGATAGATTTTAGTACAGGTGATACAATAATATATGTAGAAACACAAGAAGATGGAAATGGTTCATATGCTGATGGAAGATACTATTATGTATGTGATTCAATACCAGCTGATGCACAAGGACAAGTTAATATATTTTTAGATGAGCCAAATAAATTAAATGATGAAAACAAGGGGACATTTGAAAATGCTAAGATATATATAGTAGAAGAAAATGTAACTTGGGAACGTTATGAACAGGAATATAAAAATTTAAGAGCGACAACTATAGAAGAAGAAACTGAAAATGATCAAGGAACACAAAATGGAGAGGAAGACGATGAAAATGGAGCTTCTATGACTGGAGGATTATTTTGGCCAACACCAAGTAATGTTGTAACTTCGGAATATGGTTATAGAACTGATCCTGATACAGGAGTATGGAAAATGCATTACGGTATTGATATAGGAGGGAACATTGGAGTCGACTTATATGCAGTAACTTCAGGAATTGTAAGTGCAGTAGGTGATGCAGGATCATATGGATATGGTAAATATTTAATAATAGATCATGGGGAAGGTTATCAATCTCTTTATGCACATTGTCACGAAATACTTGTTAATGAAGGAGATACAGTCAGTAAAGGGCAACTGATAGCTTTATTAGGAAGTACAGGTTACAGTACAGGTCCACATATACATTTTGAAATAAGATTAGATGGGGAAAAACAAAACCCAATGGACTATTTTTATGAAAATATAGAGTATACAGTTACAAATGAAGATTATAATACACCAGTACCATTTGGAACATTAACATTTTCAGGAATGCACGTTAGTGGCACTGGAACACAGTTAATTGCTGACTCTGTTATTAAAGTAGCTGTAATAAATGAATCATGGCAAAAAGTAGAATCAACTGATCCAAATGTTGCTAGTACATATGCTTTTGATAGTAGATTATCAACAAGAGATATAAATTATCAAAGCTTAGTAGCAAATTATTCTATGCCTTTTGATTATTTGTGGTCATGGCTTGTTATGACAGAAAATAAAGAATTTGTGTTAGATTTAGCACAATTAGCATATGATAGTAAAATCGAAATAACTTTATTTGATACATATACTCAAATGCAAACTGTGGGTACATCAAATTATACATACAGAGAAGAAGTAATAGTAGATGGAGCAATTAGGTTAACTTCGGAAACAGAATCATTTCATTTAGATGTTGTAGGAGAGACAGCATCTAGAGAAAACAATTATCAAGTGGAAACAACTACATTTTCTAAAAATAGCTCTGTATCAGCTAATGTAACTGAAGCAGACATATGGTATGGAAAATTTGTAAAAGAATATGAATTAGAGCCATTAGATTTTACCAATACAGAAAATACAATAGAATATGATGATGAGATAGCAAATGATTATGTATTATATGTTGGAGAAGATAGATTTGGTATAGTAGCTAATTTTTTAAATACTGCTATACAGGATTATCAAACTGGTTTCCCCGGAATTACTGGAAATATAATATATAGAACTGAAAAGGCTAAAGAATCTATATTAAATAAATCAATATATACAACAACATCAACAGCTAGATCGAAATGGAAAGAAGTTTTAGGAAGTACAGATGAAAAAATAGATTATAATGAAGAAGAAAGTAATTTTGTAAAATTATATAATAGCCAGGAACATACAGCTGTAAGAGTTATGTTAGAATCTTCGAGATTATGGTTATTTGAAGCAATAAGTGCTAATCAATCAACAGCTGGAATGACAGATTTAACTAAATACTTAATGTATCTAGCAACAGACGAAGATTATGGAGTAATAGAATTTGATATGTCAGAATATAAACCAGGTGGAGAGTTTCAAGCGGTAACAGGGACATTACAAGGCGATACAATAGAAGAACAAGTATGGATAGCACTCAGAAATGCAGGTTTTAGTGAAATAGCAACAGCAGGAGCGATGGGAAATATTGAAGCAGAATCTAATTTTCAAGCATCTTCAGTTGAAGTTGGAAGTCAAGAGGGTATTGGATTATGTCAATGGAGTTTTGATAGAAGAGATGGTTTAGAAGCATTTGCAGCATCAAGAGGAACTTCTTGGGAAGATGTAGCTATACAAATAGAATTTTTAATAGCTGAGTTAACTCCTGGTGGAGGAGCAGATGGATATGCAAGTTATATTATCGGATCGGGATTATATGGATACAATGGTGATGATTGGAGAAATGCAACAACTATTGAAGATGCAGTAAATGCATTCTGTTGGAGTTTTGAAAAACCAAGATATGAAACAGCACATATAAATAGAAGAATTGAATCGGCAAATGCATATCTTGATCAATTCTCAGGAAAACTATAATTCATTAAATAATCTAAATGGAGGATTAATAAAAAATGGTTAAAAATATAAGAAATATAATTATAATATTAATAATTGTTATTATCGCAATTATAATTTTGTTAGTTAATAATATTAATCAAAAAGATGGAACAACTAATTCTACTCAAAATGAACTGGATTCAGGAGAAGTAGTTGAACAAAATAAAATTATAGAAGTAACTGATATGAATAAATATTATACAGTTAAACAAAATTTTGATGAATACCTAAATACAATAAATACATATGCAAACCCATATTTTGAGGAAAGAGAAGATGGATCATTTGTATTTTCAGATGAAGAAAGAGAACAATTTTATATAGATGTATATAATTTAGTAAATCAAGAATACTTAAATGAAAATAACATTACGGAAAACAATATAAGTGATGAATTTGGTTTTCAAGATAAGTTTGTATTTAATACAATTATAGATATGAAAGTATGTGTAAATGAAAATATTGAACAATACATAATAAAATATATAGTACAAGATAGAGAATATAATGTATTAGATGAAAAATATATTTCAATAATTATGGATATAAACAATAAGACATATGAAGTTATACCAGAAGTAGATGTTCAAGAAGATAATTATGAAATACATATTTTAAAAAATATTGAAGCTGTAGAAGCAAATGAAAATAATAAATATACAGACAAAAATATTACTACAACAGATCTTATAAAAAATTATTTGGATTTCTATAAAAAAGTTATATTAGGAAAATCAGAAATTATATATGATTTATTGGATGAAGAATATAAACAATCAAGGTTTCCTACTATAGAAGATTTTAATAAATATATACAATTAAATAAAACTGAAATATCCACAGCAAGAGCAGAACAGTTTAAAGAGATTGAAGAAGATGGATATATACAATATGTTATTATAGATCAATTTGGAAAATATTATATATTTAATGATATAAGTGTAAATAAATTTGAAATTATCTTAGATGTATACTCAGTAGATGTAGAGTTTTGGGTTGATGAATATAGCAAAAGTTCAGATACAGAAAAAGTAGCTTCAAATTTAGCTAAAATATTAGATGCAGTAGCAAATAGAGATGTAGAATATATTTATAATAAATTAAATAAAGACTATATTGATTTGAATTTTAATTCTGATGACTCAGTATATGAATTAATTCAAACTAAATTCTATCCTGGAATGAAAGTTGGAAATTTAAATGTAGAATCACAAGGTGATGTATATACATTAACTTTAGAAGTTTTAAATGAAGATGATTCTCTAAAAGACACTATTGTATTATTTATGCAATTAGGAGAAAATCAAGATTTTGAAATATCTATACAAAAATAAGAAAAGCAGACTTTTAAAGTCTGCTTTTAAAATGAGAATAATTCAAAAATAACAAGATGTACGGGGAATATATATAATATTATATATATAATTAAAGCTGTTAATAAGAAAGCAAAAATATTTTTGAATAAGTTAGTATGAGTAATGCTTAATAAAAAAGATAAAATACCAGTTTTTTGAGTATTAGAATTTTGAGTATCTATTTCCTGTCTAGGATATGCTGTTTTAGGTTGAGTATAAAATGAATGTAAATTCTCAATTTGTGAATTATGAAGATCTTTGAATTGTTCTAGTTTATCTGCTAATATTCGATTTTCTAGAACTACTTTCTGATATTCTTCTATAGAAATATATGAAACAGATAAAGTATCATTATATTCTTTTCTTTTATCTTCATCAGATAAAACACTATAAGCATCAGTTATTTCTTTTAGCTTTTCCTGACATTCTTCTGAATTTCTACCATCTTGAATATCTGGATGATATTTTTTCACCAAAAGTTTATATGTTTTTTCAATAATTTCATCAGAAGCATTTTTATCAACTTGCAATAATTCATAATAATTCTTTTTTTCCATTTAAATTCCCCTTATTTTAAAATCAGCCAAAAGGTTATTTGGCTGATCAAATTTTAAACTGTAGTAGTTTCTTTTTCTTTACTATCTTTTGAAGTGATTTCTGTATTTTCTTTTTTCATATTATCTTTAGCAACAGTCATTAATAATTTAATTCTATTAGCTTGGTTAGCTTCACTTGCTCCTGGGTCATAGTCTATAGGTGAAATATTTGCTTTAGGGAATGTTTCTCTAATAGTCTTTATAACACCTTTCCCAACAACATGGTTTGGAAGACAAGCAAAAGGTTGAACACAAACAATATTTTGAATATCATTTTCCATATATTCAATCATTTCAGCAGTTAAGAACCAACCTTCACCAGTTTGATTTCCTAAAGATAAAATATCTTTTACTTTATCTTGTAAATGCCAAATATCACAAGGAGGTAAGTAACCTTTTTTAGAATTAGCTAAAGCTATTTTCATATCTTTTTCTAATATATCTAATATTTTAATAACAACTTTCATTATTTTGGCTGAAGATTTATTAACATTTAGTAATCTATTAAATGTTATTTTATGTGTACACATAAATTTAGCAAATCCTAAGAAATCTGGAAGTATAACTTCTGCTCCTTCTTTTTCTAATAAATCAGTTACAAAGTTATTTCCGAACGGATGGTATTTTATTAGTACTTCACCAACAATTCCAACTTTAGGTTTTTTAATTGATGTATCTAATTCTATTTTCTCAAAATCTTCAACTATATCATAGATAGCTTTTTTAAATTGTTTGTTATTACCTGTACTTAAAATCTCTTTACATTTTAACATCCATGATTCATAAAGTTTTTGAGTTTCACCTTTATTTATTTCATATACTCTATTTTTAGAAAGCATTTTTTGTAATAAATCACCAAAAACTAAAGTTTTAAGCATTTTATCTATTAAAGGTATAGTAAGTTTAAATCCAGGCATTTTTTCCATTCCAACTATATTAAATGAAATAACAGGAACATGGTCAAAACCAGCGTCTTTTAAAGCTTTTCGTATAAATCCTATGTAATTTGTAGCTCTACAACCACCACCTGTTTGAGACATTATTAATGCTGTTTTATTAACATCATATTCTCCAGATTCTAATGCTTCAATCATTTGACCTGTAGTTAATATTGATGGATAACAAGCATCATTATTTACATATTTTAAACCTGTTTCAACAGTTTTTTGTGTACAATTTTTTAATAGTTTCATATTATATCCACAAGATCTAATTGCAGATTCAAGTAAATCAAAATGAACAGGTGCCATTTGAGGAACTAAGATTGTATAGTCTTTTTTCATTTCTTTAGTAAATACTTTTCTTCTTCTTGCATAATCTCCATCAGTTATTTCAGTAACTTTATCTGCTTCACGTTTATTCATACTAGCTAAAAGTGAACGAATACGAATTCTAACAGCTCCTAAGTTATTTACTTCATCTATTTTGATTAATGTATACATTTTATTAAAGCTATTTAAGATTTCTTCAACTTGATCTGTTGTTACAGCATCAACACCGCAACCAAAAGAGTTTAATTGAATTAATTCTAAGTTTTTGTGTTTACCAACAAAATGTGCTGCAGCATAAAGTCTAGAATGATATACCCATTGATTAACAACTCTTAATGTTTGCATATCTGTAGCTTGATGAGAGACACTGTCTTCTGTTAAGACACATAATCCTAAAGATGTAATTAATGTATCAATTCCGTGGTTTATTTCTGGATCAACATGATAAGGTCTACCAGCTAAAACAATTCCTTTTAAGTTATTTTCTTCAATATATCTAACAGTTTCTGTTCCTTTGTCTTGAATATCTTTTTTACATTTTTGGTATTCTTCTTCTGCTTTTTTAGCAGAATCCATTAATTCTCTTTTTGTAAAGTTATATTTTTTAAATTCATCTAATTCTAATACTTTTTTGACAAGATTTTTTTGATCAAAAGGTAAGAATGGATTTAAGAAAGTAACTTCTTCTTTTTTTAGATTTTCTATATTATTTCTAAGAACCTCAGAATATGAGATTACAATAGGACAGTTATATTTATTTTCTGCTTTTTCAAATTCTTTTCTAGTAAATGGCATACAAGGATAAAAAATTGTATTTATTTCTTGTTCTAAAAGGCTTTCAATATGTCCATGTGCAAGTTTTGCAGGGTAACATACTGATTCAGAAGGCATAGATTCCATAC
Source organism: uncultured Clostridium sp. (assembly GCA_964371215.1). GTDB lineage: Bacteria > Bacillota > Clostridia > TANB77 > CAG-508 > CAG-269. Next base: position 6,002 of record CAYJKU010000008.1, on the reverse strand, counting down.
CTTTTTCATAAGTTTTTCTAGTACTTTTTTCAGATATTAAAACTCTAAATCCTAAATTTGTAAAGAATGTGAACCAAAAAGGAAAATCTTCATACATATTTAAAACTCTTGGAATACCGATTGTTCCTCTTGTAGAATATTGTTCTTCTAGTGGTTTATAATCAAAAGTTCTATCATATTTATATTTAAATAAATTTGGTAGAGGCTCACTTTTTGTTGCAACACCAGCACCTTTTTCACATCTGTTCCCAGAAACATGGATTTGTCCATTACTAAATTTATTAATAGTTAATTTACATTTGTTTTCACATAGATTACAACGAGTATGAGATACTTTAATTTCAAGATTATCTATGTCTTCTGTTTTTAATATAGTTGAGTTATATCCATCATCTAAATTAGAAATAAATTGTTCTTTAGATAATAGGGCCATACCATAAGCTCCCATAAGTCCAGATATATCTGGTCTAATTACATTTTTTCCAACTATTAATTCAAATGATCTTAATACAGCATCATTATAGAATGTACCACCTTGTACAACTATATGATTTCCTAAAGTCTCAACATCTCTAACTTTCATAACTTTTTGAATAGCATTTTTAATAACTGAATAAGAAAGGCCACTTGAAATATCTCCAACTGAATATCCTTCTTTTTGAGCTTGTTTAATTTTAGAATTCATAAATACAGTACATCTAGAACCTAAATCAACAGGTCTTTTGGCATGTACAGCTTCTTTAACAAATGTTTGAATATCTAAATTTAAACTTTTTGCAAATGTTTCAATAAAAGATCCACACCCAGAAGAACAAGCTTCATTTAGTAAGATATTATCTATTGAATTGTTTTTCATTTTAATATATTTCATATCTTGTCCACCAATGTCGACAATACTTGTAACATTTGGTTCAAATGTTTTAGCAGCAGTATAGTGTGCAATTGTTTCAATTTCACTTAAATCTACATGTAAAGCAGTTTGGATTAACTTTTCTCCATAACCTGTAACACCACTATACCTAATTTTAGCTTTTTCTGGTAAAACAGAATATAGTTTTTTTAACATGTTTTGAACACTTTTTAAAGGATTACCTTCATTACTTCCGTATAAAGAATAAAGAAGTTTTCCATCATTATCTATTAAAACTAATTTAGTAGTAGTAGAACCAGCATCAATACCAATAAAACAATTCCCTTCATAAGTTTCTAATTTGTTTTTTGGAACAACAGCTTTATTATGTCTTTCTTTAAATTGTTCATAGTTGTCATTACTAATAAATAAAGGATCTAAAGGATGTGTTGTATTGTCTTGAGATATTTTTAAATGCTCAATTTTTTTAGCTAAATTATCTGGAGTTATTTCTTCTGAATCAATTCCGTCTAGTGCAGCTCCTTGAGCTACGAATAAATGAGCTTCAGCAGGAACTATTATTTCATCATCTTTCAAACTAAGTGTTTCGATAAATCTTTTTCTTAATTCAGATAAATAGTTAAGAGGTCCTCCTAAGAAGGCAATATTTCCTCTAATAGGTCTACCACAAGCAAGTCCACTTATTGTTTGATTAACAACAGCTTGGAATATTGATGCAGCTATATCTTCTTTAGCAGCTCCTTCATTTATTAATGGTTGTATATCTGTTTTGGCAAAAACACCACAACGAGATGCTATAGGGTATAGAGTTTTATATTCTTTTGCAAGTTCATTAAGACCAGCTGTGTCTGTATGTAATAAAGAGGCCATTTGGTCTAAAAATGCTCCTGTTCCACCAGCACATGTTCCATTCATACGTTGTTCAATAGATTGGTCAAAGTATATAATTTTTGCATCTTCGCCACCTAATTCAATAACAACATCAGTTTTTGGTATATATTTTTCGACAGCTCTTTTACATGATACAACTTCTTGAATAAAATTTACTCTTAAGAATTTGGCAGCTGACATAGCACCAGAACCTGTAAGTGCTAGAGTAAAAGTATTCGAAGGGTATTTTAATAAAAGAGATTCTAATACATTACATATAGTATTTTTAGTATCAGAAAAATGTCTTTGGTAATCTTGATATATAGTATTTTTTTGTGAATCCATAACAACAATTTTGACAGTTGTAGATCCAACATCTAGTCCAACATGTAATAAGTTTTTCATTAATTTTCTCCTAACATTTAATTTGCATATTACCCTCATTGTATACGGAAATTCAACATTTGTCAAATGTAAAATTTGGTATTTTAACTGGAAAATAAGTTCTAAAATGGACAAACAAATAATAGTATTTAATAATAAAATTAAGGAGGAAAAAAATGAGAGGAAAAAAATTTTTAATTATATTAATATTACTTATATTTATAATATTAATGGGGGGATATTTAGTATATAAATATGTAGATATAGAAATAATCGATGATGAAATGGAGGAATATATCCCGCAAGAAGAGATTACTGTAGAACAAGAAAGAAATACAATACTAACATTATATTTTGTAGATAAAGAAACAAAAGAAATAATGCCAGAAGCAAGAGTTATAGATATAAAAGAAATGATAAATTTGCCATATGAGACTTTATTAAATTTATTGATAGAAGGACCTAAAAATGAGAAATTAGAAAAAGTAATGCCAGAGAATGTAAAAATTAATATGGTATATAAAGAAGGAGATTGTCTAACAATAGATTTTACAAAAGAAATATTAAATTATGATATAGAAGATGCTACAAGTAAAGATAAAATTGTAGAGTGTATAGTAAATACACTTACAGAACTAACAGAAATAAATAAAGTGAAAATATTAATAGATGGTCAAGAGAATGAAGAATTTACTGAAATATATGAGAGAAAAGAATAATTATTTAAAAAGATTTACAAATTTAAAACATTTACATGCAGTAGATAATCCGTTTAAAAAGCAATTTACTTCTTTTAGTGAATTAATAGTATTGTTTTTACATGTGTTAAAAGTATATTCAGTTTCATGAGATGAACAAGATTCATCTCTATTATTTTGTTGAATTAAATATTTATTATAAATCATTTTATCACCTCAATATATATTTATATATAATATGAAATGAATGTGAAAAAGTGTAGATTTCCGTAGATAAACTATGATATAATACAAAAAACAAAGAAGTTATAAACAATAGGTGAGTAAAATGTGGATAAAAGGAATTAAAGTATCTAATTTTAGAAACTATAATTTAGAAGAAGTAAAATTTAATAAAAATATGAATCTATTATATGGACAAAATGCACAGGGAAAAACAAATATAATAGAAGCTATTTTTTTGTGTACTCTAGGAAAATCTTTTAGGACAAGCAAAGAAAAGGAAATGATTAGTATTAATAAAGAAGATAATAATTGTTTTGTTGAAGTTGAATATGTAAAAAAAGATAGAGAAGGAAAAATAAAAATTGAATTATCTAATAAAAAAAGTGTATATATAAATGGAATTAAAATTAAAAAATTAAGTGAATTATTAGGAAAGTTAAATGTAGTTATTTTTAATCCAGATGATATAAATATTTTAAAAGGTGGACCTCAGAATAGAAGAAAATTTATTGATATAATGATAAGTCAATTAAGACCAAATTACATGAATTGTTTATCTTTATATTTAAAAACAATAGAGCAAAGAAACAATTATTTAAGACAAATAAGAGATCAAGGTGTAGATAGTGAAATGCTTGAAATCTGGGATGAAAAATTAGCAGAATATGCAATTAGTATTAATAAATATAGAAATGAATATATGAAAAAAATACAAGAGAAAATCCAAAAAGTTCATGGTCAGATAACAGAAGATAAAGAAGAGATTAGAATTGAATATATTTCAGAATGTTTTGAGAAAGAAAAATATTTAAAATTATTAAAAGAAAGAAGAAAATTAGATATAATAAAAGGATTTACTACAAAAGGTATACATAGAGATGATTTTGTGATATATATTAATGGTAAAGAAGTAAATATTTATGGATCACAAGGACAACATAGAACCGTTATATTATCTTTAAAATTATCTGAATTAAATATAGTTAAAGAAGAAATAGAAGAATATCCAATATTATTATTAGATGACTTCATGTCAGAGTTAGATAGCACAAGAAGACAAAACTTTTTACAGAAGATAGAAGAAGCTCAAGTAATAATAACTTGTACAGATAAATTATATATTGAAAATAAAGAGATTTTAATATATAATGTTAGGGATGGACGAGTTTACAGAGATTAAAATAACAATCATTAGGAGGAAAAAATGGAAAAAATAAATAACAAATATGGTGCAGAACAAATACAAGTATTAGAAGGGTTAGAAGCTGTTAGAAAAAGACCTGGAATGTATATTGGTAGTACATCAATTAGAGGGTTACACCATATGGTATATGAAATTGTAGATAACTGTGTTGATGAAGCATTAGCTGGTCATTGTACAGAAATTAAAATAGAAATAGAAAAAGGAAATGTAATTAGTGTAGAAGATAATGGTAGAGGAATACCAGTAGAGATACATCCTAAAACAAAAATATCTACAGCAGAAACAGTATATACTGTACTTCATGCTGGTGGTAAATTCGGTGGAGACAGTGGATATAAAGTATCAGGAGGATTACATGGTGTTGGTGCATCAGTTGTTAATGCATTATCTAATTGGGTAGAAGTAACTATTAGAAGAGATGGAAAATTGCATCAAATGTATTTTGAAAAAGGAAAAACAATTAAAAAGTTAGCTGTTATAGGTGATGCAAAAGGAACAGGTACTAAAGTTAGATTCTTTGGTGATGATACAATATTTGAAACTTTAGAATATGAATATGAAGTATTAGAAAAAAGATTTAGAGAAATGGCATTCTTAACAAAAGGATTGAAAATAACTGTAGTAGACAGTAGAGAAGAAGAAGTTAAAAAAGCTGAATTTTGTTTTGAAGGTGGATTAAATTCATTTGTAGAATATTTAAATAAAAATAAAGAAAAATTACATAAACAACCAATATATATTGAAAAAAATGGTGATGTACCATTAGAAATAGCAATTCAATACACATCAAATTATTCAGAAAATATATACACATTTGTTAATAACATTAATACAATTGAGGGTGGAACTCATTTAGAAGGATTCAAAAGATCTCTTACAAAAGTATTTAATGATTATGCAAGAAGTCATAATATATTAAAAGACAAAGATACTAATTTACAAGGTGAAGATATTAGAGAAGGAATAACAGCGATAATATCTGTAAAAGTTAAAGAACCTCAATTCGAAGGACAAACTAAAACAAAATTAGGTAACAGTGAAGTTACAGGTGCAGTACAAAGTGCAATGAATGAAGCATTATCTACATTCTTAGAAGAAAATCCAGCTATTGCTAAATCTATTTTAGAGAAATGTTTAAGTGCATCAAGAGCAAGAGAAGCTGCAAGAAAAGCTAGAGAATTAGTTAGAAAGAAAAATTCTTTAGAGACTTCAACTTTACCAGGAAAATTAGCTGATTGTAGTAGTAAAGACCCAGATGAATGTGAAGTATATATAGTAGAAGGGGACTCTGCTGGAGGAAGTGCTAAACAAGGTAGAGATAGAAAATTCCAAGCAATTTTACCTTTATGGGGTAAAATGTTAAATGTTGAAAAATCAAGAGCAGATAAAGTATATGGTAATGAAAAAATGCAACCGATAATTTTAGCTTTAGGAGCTGGAATAGGATCAGATTTTGATGTTACTAAAATAAGATATGGTAAAGTAATAATAATGGCTGATGCGGATGTTGATGGGGCACATATTAGAACATTATTATTAACATTCTTCTTTAGATATATGAGACCATTAGTTGAAAATGGGAATGTGTTTTTAGCTCAACCACCATTATATAAATTATCTAAAAAAGGTATTCAAGATACATATTGTTATACTGATGAAGATTTAGAAACAAATCTTAAAGCATTAGAAGAAAAAGGTATTTCAAGAGATGCCTTAGGAATGCAAAGATATAAAGGTCTTGGAGAAATGA
>CAYJKU010000007.1:35256-49789 GCA_964371215.1 uncultured Clostridium sp. | reverse complement strand
CCATAGCTAGAAGCTTTCAGAACCCCCAGTATAACTGGGGGATTACATTTCACATTTAAAACCACTTATTAATTTAAGTGGTTTTATTTTGTCACATTTCTCATATATTTCATATAATATTAATAATATATATATGAGGTGATAAAATGAAAACAAATTATAAAGTTGCTATCATTGGAGCTAGTGGTTTAGTAGGAAGAACTGCTTTGAAAGTACTTGAAGAAAAAGGATTTAGAAATATTTCATATTATCTTTATTGTTCATCACATTCTGCTGGTAAAAAAATTAAATTTTTGAATCAAAACTACGTTTTGCAAGAATTAAATGATTCAACATTTGATAATAATTTTGATTATGCAATTTTTTGCGCAGGTAGTGATGTATCTAAAAAATATATTCCAATTGCGAGTGAAAAAGGATGTATCTGTATAGATAATAGTAGTGTTTATAGGATGGATGCTAATGTACCTTTAATTGTTCCAGAAGTAAATTTCAATGATTTATCTTTACATAAAAATATTATTGCTAACCCAAATTGTTCCACTATTCAAGCAGTAATTGCTTTAAAACCATTAGATGAAAACTACAATATCAAAAGGGTTGTATATTCTACTTATCAAGCAGTATCAGGTGCTGGAATAACCGGAATAGATGATTTAACCAATATGTCATCAGGTAATGATTTAAAAAAGTTTCCACATCAAATATATAATAATTGTATTCCACATATTGATGTTTTTTATGATGATGGGTATACAAAAGAAGAATATAAAATGATAAATGAGACAAGAAAAATCTTAAACAAACCTAATTTACGTATAACTGCAACTACAGTAAGAGTTCCAGTTGTAAATTGCCACTGTGAATCAATTAATATTGAACTTGAAAAAGATTTTGATATATATGATATTAAGCAATTATATGAAAATTCTCCAGGAGTTATTTTAGTAGATAATATAGATAAAAACCACTACCCTCTCCCTTCACTTGCAAATAATAATGATGAAGTTTTTATAGGTAGAATTAGAAAAGATTATAGTGTGGAAAATGGAATCAATATTTGGGTAGTTGCAGATAATCTTAGAAAAGGTGCTGCTTCTAATGCAATTCAAATTATGGAGAAACTAATATACATGTAATATTATCCATTTTCACAACTATACTTTATTTCTTTAAAATAATATGTTATACTAATATTAGTTTACATATAAAAGAGGTAGATTAATGAATAAAGATATTAAAAAAATTATAGATTCAGATATTGAATTTCAAAAAATAATAAAAGAATTAATTATAAATGATACAGTTTTACAAATGAAAAATTTCATACACCATTATGAAACAACTTGTTTTGATCATTGTTACACAGTTTCATATTATTGTTATTTAATTTGTAAAAAACTTAAATTAGATTTTAAATCAGCTGCTAGAGCTGGTATGTTACATGATTTATTTTTATATAATTGGAGAGAAAAACAACCAGATACAAAAGGATTACATGCTTTCACTCATGGTAAAATAGCTTCAGAAAATGCTTCTAAATTATTTGATTTAAATGATAAAGAAAAAAATATGATTATTGAACATATGTGGCCAGTAACATATAAGATACCAACATCGATTGAAAGTTTTATTCTAACTTTTGTAGATAAATATTCTGCAATTTCAGAATCACTTGATGTTATGAAAACTTCTTTATTTAGAAAAAAATCTTTCAGATATGTTTATACTTTTGGTAGTTTATTTAATCTTGGTGTTTATTAACATAAAAATACTTTAGATATTACATCTAAAGTATTTTTATGTTAATTTTATTTATCTTTATGGTTTTAATATTTTTTTATTTCTCAGACCATCTTACTAATCTTATATCTCTATATTTATTCAAAACTTTTCTATATTTATCATATTCTTCTTCCCATAAAACCCCTGGTACTTTATCAAACATCTTAAATATTTTTTCAGCTTCAATTAAGTATATTACTTGTTCTGCTGGTGTCATATTTTCATACTGTTCAGAAAATACATATAATTTACTTAACATTTGATTTGCTTCAACAAATCCCCAAAAGTCTTTTACATTCATTCCAAATGTTTTGATTTGGAATACTGCATATAGTACAAGTAAAATGATTGTAAAAAGTAACATAATTATTATTGCTAATATCTCCATCAAAACACCTCTCCTTAAATATTACCTTCTAATAATAACATATTTCAAATTTAAATGCAAACAATATATTAAGAATCAATTGTAGAAATACCGAATGTTATCTCTTCTAATACATCTAATAATACATTTACAGTATCAAATGAAGTAAATAAAGGTACATTGTTTTCAACAGCACATTTTCTTATTTCTCTGTTTCCAAATTCTTTTTCTGGACAATCACAATGTTTTGTACTTATTGCATAACTTACATATCCTTTTCTCATACTATCTAATATTTCTGTACTATTATCACTTATTTTTTTCTTAATTCTAGTTTTTATACCATTTTTCTTTAAATATTCTGCTGTACCTATTGTAGCTTCTATATTAAATCCTAAGTTATAGAATCTTCTTACAACTTCTACTGCTTCTTCTTTATCTTCATCTGCAACAGTAACTAATAATGTTCCATAATTTACAACATTTAACCCTGTAGATTGTAATGCTTTATATAATGCTCTTGTAAGTTTTTTATCATATCCTATCGCCTCACCTGTTGATTTCATTTCTGGAGATAAATGCGCATCAATTCCTGTTAATTTTGAGAATGAAAATACTGGTGCTTTTACATACCATTTTTCTTTTTCTTTTTCTTTAGGATATATCTCTAAAATACCTTGTTCTTTTAAAGTTTTACCTAATATAACTAATGTTCCAATATCTGCTAAAGGATAACCTGTTGCTTTAGATATAAATGGCACTGTTCTAGATGATCTTGGATTTACTTCAATTACATATACATCTTCATATTTATCTACAATAAATTGAATATTATATAACCCTATTATTCCAATACCTAATCCTAATTTTTTTGTATATTCTAATATTTGGTCTTTTACTTTTTTGCTTACACTAAATGTTGGATATACACTTATACTATCACCTGAATGAATTCCTGTTTTTTCAACATGTTCCATAATTCCAGGCACAAAAACATCTTTACCGTCACAAACTGCATCTACTTCTAATTCTTTACCTTGAATATATTTATCTACAAGCACAGGGTGTTTTATGTTTACTTCTACGGCTGAATTTAAATATCTTTTTAATTGATCTTTTGTGTATACAATTTGCATTGCTCTTCCACCTAATACATAACTAGGTCTTACAAGTACTGGATATCCAATCTCCTCTGCTGCTTTTATTCCATCGGCTACTTTTGTTACTGCTTTACCTTTTGGTTGTAGTAAATTTAATTCTTTCATTACTTTTTCAAAACTATCTCTATTTTCAGCCTTTTCAATCGCATCTACATCTGTACCTATAATTTTAACTCCTAGTTTTGCAAGTGGTTCAGCCAAGTTAATAGCTGTTTGACCTCCAAGTGATGCTATAACTCCCATTGGTTTTTCTAACTCAATTATATTCATGACATCAGATACTGTAAGTGGTTCAAAATATAGCTTATCACTTGTAGTATAATCTGTTGAAACTGTTTCTGGATTATTATTTATTATTATTGCTTCATATCCAGCTTCTCTGATTGTATTTATACTATGAACTGTAGAGTAGTCAAATTCAACTCCTTGCCCTATTCTAATAGGTCCTGCACCAAGTACAATTATTTTTTTCTTATCACTAATTATTGATTCATTTTCTTCTTCAAAAGTTGAGTAAAAATATGGTACATAACTTTCAAACTCGCTACTACATGTATCTATCATTTTATATACTGGATATATATTATTTTTCTTTCTTAATTCATATATTTCTTCAAATTCTTTATTCCATAATCTAGCTATACATTCATCACTAAATCCTAGTTTTTTAGCTTTTTTAAAAATTAATAAATCATCTATATTTTGCTCTAAATTGTTTTCCATTACAATTATATTTTTAATTTTATCTAAAAATAACATATCTATTTTAGTTATATTATATATTAATCCTAAATCTATATCTCTTCTTATTAATTCTGATATTGCAAATATTCTATCATCTTTTCCATCTTTTATATATTCCATAATTTCATCATTAGATATTATGTCAAATTTTTTCATATATAAATGATTAGCTCCCACTTCCAATGATCTAACAGCTTTTAAAAGACTTTCTTCGATAGTTCTTCCAACAGCCATTACCTCACCTGTTGCTTTCATTTGTGTACTTAATTTATTTGATGCATTTGCAAATTTATCAAATGGAAATCTTGCTATTTTACTTACTACATAATCTAATGCTGGTTCAAATGATGCTGGTGTATTTGCAAGCATAATTTCTTCTAATCTCATCCCTATTGCAATTTTAGCTGATACTCTAGCAATTGGATATCCTGTAGCTTTAGATGCTAATGCTGATGACCTTGAAACTCTTGGATTTACTTCAATTAGATAATATTGAAATGAATGTGGATCAAGTGCAAATTGAACATTACATCCACCTTCTATTTTAAGTTCTCTTATTATTTTCAAACTACTGTCTCTAAGCATTTGATATTCTTTATTTGTTAATGTTTGACTAGGTGCTACAACTATTGAATCACCTGTATGAACACCAACTGGATCAATATTTTCCATATTACATACTGCAATTGCTGTATCATTACTATCTCTCATTACTTCATATTCAATTTCTTTATATCCTTTTATACTTTTTTCAACTAATACTTGTCCTACTGGAGAAAGTTTTAATGCTCTTTTGACAACTGTTACTAATTCTTCTTCATTATCTGCAAATCCTCCACCTGTTCCACCTAATGTAAATGCTGGTCTTAATATTAATGGATATCCAATTTTATTTGCTGCATCAATAGATTCTTCTATAGTATGAGCAATAATTGATTCTAATACTGGCTCTCCTAAATCTTTACATAATTCTTTAAATAGTTCTCTATCTTCTGCTCTTTCTATACTTAAACTACTTGTTCCTAAAAGTTCAACTTGGCATTCTTGAAGTATTCCTTTTTTCTCTAATTGCATTGCTAAATTTAATCCTGTTTGTCCACCAATTCCTGGTAATATTGCATCTGGTCTTTCATATCTAATTATTCTTGCTACATATTCTAATGTTAAAGGTTCCATATATACCTTGTCTGCAATTGTTGTATCTGTCATAATCGTTGCTGGATTAGAGTTTACTAATATTACTTTATACCCTTCTTCTTTAAGTGCTAAACACGCTTGTGTTCCTGCATAATCAAATTCTGCTGCTTGTCCTATTACTATTGGACCTGAACCTATTACTAATATTGTTTTTATATCTATTCTTTTTGGCATCTTATTTCCCCTCCTCAATAATTTTTATGAATTTATCAAATAAATAATTACTGTCTTGAGGTCCTGGTGCACTTTCTGGATGGTATTGAACGCTGAACACTTTATCTTTTATGCATTCAACACCTTCTATTGTATTATCTAATATATTTTTATGTGTAACAGATAGTTTTGTTTTCTTAATACTACTATCTTCTACTGCATAACTATGATTTTGGCTTGTTATTTCAACTTTATCTGTTTCTAGATTAATTACTGGGTGATTTCCACCTCTATGTCCAAATTTTAATTTATATGTTTTTGCACCATATGCTAAGCTTATCATTTGATGACCTAAACAAATTCCAAATATTGGATATTTCCCTTTTGCTTTTTTCACTAATTCAATTACTTCTGTAACATCTTCTGGATCTCCTGGCCCATTAGATAAAAATATTCCATCTGGACGTAATTCTGTAATTTCTTCATATGTTGTATCAAAAGGTACAACTGTTACATTACATCCTTTTTTATTTAAATTTCTAATAATGTTTAATTTTATTCCACAATCTACTGCAACTACATTATATTTAGCCCCAGCTGCTTTAGAATACCATTTCTTTTTACAACTAACTTTTTTAACTGCATCTTTTGGTATATCATATTCTTTTAGTTTTTCTAAAGCTTTTTCTTTACTTGTATTAATATCTGTTATTATTACTTTTCTACTACCTTTGTCTCTAATACTTCTTGTTAATTTTCTAGTATCTATACCATATATTCCTGGTATCTCATTTTCTTCTAAATATTCTGATAATGTTTTTGTATATCTAAAGTTGCTTGGTAAATCATTGTATTCTCTTACAATTAAACCTCCTATTGTTGGTTTATTTGTTTCATTATCTTCTGTTGTAATTCCATAATTTCCAATTAGTGGATATGTCATAACAACCATTTGATATGTATATGATGGATCTGATATTATTTCTTGATATCCTACCATACTTGTGTTAAAAACTATTTCACAAATCGTTTCAACATCTGCTCCAAATCCATATCCTAAGTACTCTTCACCGTCTTCTAATACAATTTTTTTATTAAACATTTTCTACTCCTTATATTTTATTTTTAAAAAGTATTTATTTAAATATTTTTTTTATTATATCAAAGCAATTTTTTATATTCAATCATTTTATGATTATATTTCGACATTTTTTAATACTAAAACTTATCCTAATTATCTTAAAATATATGGTAATTCAAGATTTATTCTAGCAGATTTTGTTCATTCAAATATATTTATATGTATTTCAGGCATAAAAATACAAAAGGTAATAAAACCTTTTGTATTTTGAAATTAATTATCTAATTTTTCTAATAGCTATAACACCTGTAATTCCTATAACAGCTAATACAGCCATAACAGAATACATTATAATATTATCTCCCGTTTTTGGATTTTCAGTTTCTGTATTTTCGTTTTCTGGTGCTGCTTCAACTATAAATGAAGCTGTCATTAATTCTCCTAGTTCTAAATCTATTTCTACATTATATGTTCCTACTTCTAATGTTGCAAGATATTCATTTGTAATTTCCATAAGTACACTGCTTTTTGTAAATGTAAAATATTTATCAATTTCTTCCGTAGATATAGTTTTCCCATTAATTCTAAGAGCATTTATATTGAATACATCATAATCATAATCATATTTAAAATTAATACTCTCTTTAGATCCTAATATGAATTTTATCATTTCTCCCATATTTTCTGGTGTGATTACAATTCTTTCTATTTCAACTGTAATATCTACGTTTTTATCAATATTTTCTATTTTAAGGTCATATGATTCTAATTTATCTGTAATCAGTTCTATACCATTTAATTTAATTGATGTAAATAAATAACCAGATTCTGCTACTAAAGATACAGTTTTACTTTCAGCTTCAAACATTTTAAAATCTGTAGTTGGAGTTGAAGTAAAGTTTGTGTTCATTGGAACTGTAACTGCATATTGATTAACTCCAGTCACATTTAAAGCTCTACCTGCTATATCATTATAATTCCCTTTATTGTCACCATCTGTATCTACATATGATGCTGGATAAGTTTTATCTCCTTCTTCAATAAGAGTATCTGGGTTATCCCATGTCCAACCAGCTGGTAAAACTACAGTTGATAATTTCTCTCCTGTTATTGCTTTTTGTGTAACTGTTGGCGAATCTGGATCTGCTTTATTCATAGAAAAATTTATTACAACATCATCTGATGTTCCATCTCCCCATTTATAATTCACTCCTTGGTTATCATCAAATTTAATAGTAACACTATAGTTTCCTGCATCTGTTCCTTTTGTATCTCCTTCTATAGTCATATATTCAGGAATATATCCTTGAAAATCAAAGTTTTGTTCTCTTCCATTATAAGTATAACTCCTAAGTACATTTGGTTTCGATGGTATTTCTGCTTTGTCAATTATAGCAGTAACATCAACAGCTATCCTTTCAGTGCCATTCACATAAAATGCTAGCGTGCTTGTAATAGTATTTGGAATTGTAAAATTTGTTCCTTTTTTAACTTGTATTGTTATTTGTATAGAATCGTTTCCATCAATTTTATTTGCTGGTGTTCCAACAATTTCAAACGGTGCGAACGGGTCATTAAAGTCAATACTAGAAAGACTAATCTCACTTGCTGTATTATTTTTTATTCTAAAAGATTTTGTTGGATTTCTAGAGCTACTTGTTGGAGATTGATAAGAAACTGTTCCCATATCAAATACTGTTATATCCGCTCCCTCTGCATAATCTATATCTTCTTTAAAAGATACACTTGCTGCTGCATTTACATTAGTAGCACTTACTAATAAAAATGCCATAATTAATATAGCCATTAATAGACTAATTTTTAAAATTTTTTTCATATTTCCTCCTCCTATTTTTATAAATTAAATATATCATAAAGATAAAATCAATGCAATGTTAAATTTTTACTTTTATTAAATAATTTTAAAATTTCACAATATAAATTCTTGATTTTCATCTATTTTTGCAATAAAAACTACTAAAATCTTATTTCTAAAATTTTAATAGTTTTATTTTTTATTTCATTTTTTCTTTAATTTTCATAAGAGTATTTAATGCATCAATTGGTGTTAATTCATTTAAATTTACTTTATCCAATTCTTGAGCTATTTCAGCTAACTTATAGTTAAACATATCAAATTGACCTTCAACTTGTACTTTAGCTTTTTTCTCTAATTTTCTGTCTGACATTATACTTTTCTTTTCTAATGTTTTTAGAATTTCATTTGCTTTGGCTGTAACTATTTTAGGTACACCTGCTAATCTTGCAACATGTATTCCATAACTATCATCTGTTCCACCTCTTATTATTTTCCTTAAGAAAATTACATCTTCACCTTTTTCTTTTACTGCAACAGAATAGTTTTTAATTCCTTCGTGTTTTTCTTCTAATTCTATTAATTCATGGTAATGTGTTGCAAATAATGTTTTAGCTCCACATTTTTCTTTATCTGATATAAATTCTGCAACTGCCCATGCTATAGATAATCCGTCATATGTTGATGTTCCTCTACCTATTTCATCTAATATTACTAAACTATTATTTGTGGCTTCTTTAAGTATTGTTGCAACTTCCATCATCTCTACCATGAAAGTACTTTGACCTTGGCTTAAATCATCTGATGCTCCAACTCTTGTAAAGATTTTATCTACCACACCTATTCTAGCAGATGTTGCTGGTACAAAACTTCCTATTTGAGCCATTAATGTAATTAATGCTACTTGTCTCATATATGTAGATTTACCTGCCATATTAGGGCCTGTAATAACTAAAAGTCTATTTTCTTCTTTATCTAAATATGTATCATTATCTACAAAAGGTTCTGTTCCTAACATTTTCTCTATTACTGGATGGCGCCCCCCTTGTATGTCTAATATTCCTGATTCACATACTTCTGGCATACAATAATTCATATCTTCTGCTATAGTTGCAAATGATGTAAGTACATCTAATTTAGCAACAATTTCAGCTGTTTTTTGAAGTCTTAAAATATTTCTAGCTATTTCTTCTCTTATTGATATAAATGCATTATATTCTAAAGTAACTACTTTTTCTTCTGCTCCTAATATTGTATTTTCTAAATTTTTAAGTTCCTCAGTTATATATCTTTCACAATTTGCTAAAGTTTGTTTTCTTATAAATCTATCTGGAACTTGTGATAAAAATGATTTTGTTACTTCTAAATAATATCCAAATATCTTGTTATATCCTACCTTTAAGTTCTTAATACCTGTTTTTTCTTTTTCTTCTGCTTCTAGTTCAATTAACCAATTTTTACCTTCAGTTTGAGCTGTTTTTAATTTATCTATTTCTTCATCAAATCCTAATTTAATTATTCCACCATCTTTAATAGTCATTGGCGCTTCTTCAATAATAGCTATATCTATCATTGAAAAAATATCTTGAAGTTCATCTAAATTACTATGTAATTCTTTTAATAATGCTGATTTACAATTAGATAAACATTCTCTTACTTCTGGAAGCTTATATAAAGAGTTTTTAAGTGTTATCATATCTCTTGCATTAGCATTTCCATAGGCCATTTTACCTGCTAATCTTTCAATATCATATACTTTTTTAAGATTGTCTATTATATCTCCTTTAAGCATTAAATTATCTTTTAATTCTTTAACAGCTTCTAATCTTTTATTAATCTCTAAACTATCTATTAAAGGATCATTTATCCATCTTCTTAACTGTCTTCCTCCCATTGATGTTGAAGTTTTATCTAATACCCAAAGAAGAGTTCCTTTTTTAGATTTATCTTTCATTCTTTCTGTTAATTCTAAATTTCTTCTTGCATTTATATCTAATGACATATATTTAGATATTTGATAAACTGTTATCTTATTAATATGTTCTAAGCTTGTTTTTTGAGTCTGACTTATATATTCAACTAAAGCATTAATTGATTGTATATATATATGTTCATTTGGTTTAATCATATCTTTTTCAATGATACTTCCATTAGTTTTTACTAATGTGTATTTATTATAAATTCCATCTATATTTTCTTCAAAGAATTTATCATTAAATTTTGTTATATAACATTCAAATCTTTGTTTAATTGTAGATATTTCTTCAGTTGATTCCCACATCATATTATTTATTACTAATTCTGAAGGTGTATATCTTGCAATTTCATCTAATAATAAAGAAAAATTTTGGTCTCCTTTTATTTCTGATGAATAAAATTCTCCTGTAGATATATCACAAATACTAATTCCATAATATATCCCAGTTTTATATATTGACATTATATAATTATTTTTTCTTTCTTCTAATAAATTGCTTTCAACTATTGTACCAGGTGTTACAACTCTTACAACACCTCTTTCAACTATACCTTTAGATTCTTTAGGATCTGTTAATTGTTCACAAATAGCTACTTTATATCCTTTAGATATTAATTTAGCTATATATGTTTCTGCTGAGTGATGTGGAACACCTGCCATAGGTGCTTTTTCTTCTACTCCACATACTTTTCCTGTTAGTGTTAATTCTAATTCTCTTGATACAGTTATTGCATCTTCAAAAAACATTTCATAAAAATCACCTAATCTATAGAATATTATACAATCATTATATTCTTGTTTTACTTCTAAATATTTTTGCATCATTGGTGAATATTCTGATATATCTCGCATTTTATTCTCCTCTTGTCTTATATTTGTTCATTTACTACTTCTATAAAGTCATATATAAACATTATTTTTTCCATATACATACATACTTTACTTTTACTTACTTTGCCTAGTTTTAATAAACTTTTCGTTTCTTCCCCACCTTTAAATATAATACATATATTATTATTTACAATTTTAATTTTCAAATCAACTTTATATTTATTATAAAAATTAAGAATTCCTCTTTTTATTTTTACTGTAAAAATACTATTATATATCTCTATATCTGCATATTTAACAGAAAAAATATTTTCAAAATCTCCAACTTCTAAATTATTATAATCTTTGCTATTTTCATTTATCTCAATTGTAATATCTATTGATATGTTTCTTAACTTTTCCAGTTCTAACTCGAAAACCATACCACTAAATCCAGGTATTTCGTTGACTTTAGCAAAACCTCTTCTGTTAGAAGCGTTTGTTATGTCAAATGCTGATAATATATCATATCCTCTAATTTTAACATTATTATATTCATTTTTAATTTTATAAAAACAATAAAAATTATTATATTTTATTGGCTCTATTTGATATGTACTATATAATTCTTTCGCTTCTTCAACTATTTCATTACTTTTTATTACTTCAAAAAAGGGATTAATTCTTGCTAATATAATTTTTATAAAATTGATATAATCTGATTCTTTTTTGTTATGGTATAATCCTTTTCCAAATTCTGCATATCTTATTGATTTTTGTTTAAAATAATATGCAATAATTACTATTACTACATATGGAACTAATTTCAATGTTTCTTGATTAATTGCTAAACAAATCATAATTACTATCAGAACTGTTAAGATACCAATATTAAATGTCATAGCACCTTTTTCATATATTCTTTTTTCTTCAGTATCACAAATTCCGTCATATATCGAAGCAGATCTACTTTTGTTGATTTCTGCCACTATTTTATTATTAATTTTACTTTTTTTAATCATATATGTAATTAGTATCAATATACCTAAAAAGATTGTTATATACATTGCAATCAAAGTATTTTTAATCATTTCTTTTTCTGATACATACATAATAACTAGTTCTACAAAAAGTACTAACACAAAAAATGATATGATAAATATTTTTGAATATTTTTTCATTTTTAAATAACTCCTGTTTAATTTAATCTAAAATTTTAATTAATGTTTGTTTATATTCTTCCATATCGTTAGCTGTATATTTAGGTAATCTATATTTTTCTCTAATTGTTTCTGTTTCTATTTTGTCTCCATCTATCGTAAAATAAAATGATGCTATATTATCTAAATCTTCATCTGTTAATAATTTTGTATTTCTTTTTTCTTTTATGAACATTATTCTTTCAAATATTTTTTGTACATCTATATTTAATATTTCTGATTTTTGTTTTACACAATATTCAAATAAGTTATTAATTTCTCCTTCTTTTTTTACTGCAAAAGCTGATAATATTATCCCTATAATTTCTAAATCTATTTTGTTTATATTAAATATTTTAGGATTTTTCTTTATTAATTTGTTTGTATTGCTATGTGTCATAAAATAATATGAATCTAGTTTATCACATACAAATTTTATTTTCTTCTCAACATCTAAACATACTATTTTTTTGTTGTTTTGTATCATATCTAATACATCTTCTTTTAATATTATTTCTTCTGCTTCTTCTAATCCATTATTTCTTGTTTGAAAAAACTTAAACATATTTGTTAAATTATTAATATATTCTCCTTTAGATATATCATGTCCTTTTTCTGTTACACTTACATATATACTTGCAATATCTTTTACATCTATTCCTAATTTTACCAGTGTTACTACATTTTCTTCATTTACCTCTTTAGTATCTATCATTATCTTTCTTCTCCTTTATTATCTTTTTTATTTTATTTGTATAATTCTATTTCCTCATTTTTATATACTTGTGTTGAAATTCCTGAAAATTCTTTTTGATATACATTCAATTTCTTTAAAGTTAATCCTGGACGTTCTTCTTGCATTAAATTAATAGCTTCTTCGGCTGAATTTCCTTCTAATATTAATTCTTCAAAATCTTTTATAATATTAATCAATTTATCTATTTTCTTGTTTTCTCTTGTATAATGTCCTAAATCACTTTGAATTTGAATTTTATCTATTATTTCTTGATCTCCATATATTTGGTTATTCTTTTTATTTCTTTCATATATTTCCATTAATTCACTATATGTTAGACCTGTTTCTCCATCTATAGTTTTATCATCCCTTAATTTTGCTATATTCCTCGTATATGTTCTTTCTGGTATTTCTAACTCTTCTCTGATATCTTTAATTGCACTATTATTTTTTAATATATATTTAATAACAGATATATAATCTATATCTCCTGATTTACTTTTATATGGTTCTGTTTTAAGCCACTCTTTTAATAACTGTTCATTTCCTTCTTGTTGCAAGTATGTTAATAATTCAAATTTAATAGTTCTTGAATCAGAATTATACTTTTTGCAAATGTTTTCTAATGTTTCTGTATGATTTATTATACTTTCTGCTATTTCTTTTAAATTCTTAGAATTGAATTTATTTTCCATTATATTCACCTTTCAAATACCATTTATGTTCTGACACTATATTTAATTTAACAATTTTACCAATTAATTCTTCGCTACCTTCAAGCATAACACTTTTATTTGTATCTGTTCTTCCAGTTAACATATTTTCATTGTTTTTACTAAAACCTTCTACTAATACTTTTTGAATTGTATTTACATATTTTTGATTATTACTACATACTTGTGAATCAACTAATTGTTTTAATTTATCGAATCTAATATGTTTAGCATCTTCTTCTACTTGATTTTCCATCTCATCTGCTGGTGTTCCTTTTCTTCTTGAATATATAAACATATATACTTGCTCATATTTCACTTTATTTACTACATCTAATGTATCTTCAAATTCTTCATCTGTTTCTCCTGGGAATCCTACGATTATATCTGTAGATAAAGCTAAATTAGGTATTCTTTCTTTCATTTTATCTACTAATTCTAAGTATTGTTCTTTAGTATATTTTCTATTCATTTCTTTTAATACTTTTGTATTTCCAGATTGAATAGGCAAATGAATAGCTTTACATACTTTTTCAGAAGTTGCTATAGCATCTATAACATCATCTGTGAAATCTTTTGGATGTGGTGATATAAATCTTATTCTTTCAATTCCTTCAATTTTATTAATTTCTTTTAATAATGTTGCAAAAGAATCTATCCCTCTATATTCTTCGAATTCTATTTGTTTTTCTCTTTCAACTCTTAAATATGAATTTACATTTTGCCCAACAAGCATCACTTCTTTATATCCTTGTTTTGCAATTTCTTCAATTTCCATTATTATATCTTTTGGA
>CAYJKU010000007.1:0-35246 GCA_964371215.1 uncultured Clostridium sp. | reverse complement strand
CTTGAGTTTTACTATCTCTTTTTATTGGAAGCCCTTCATATATTTCACCATCAATATCTAATACATCTCTTAATTTCTTTTTCTTGTTTATAATTTTAAATACATTTTCTGGGAATTTATGAATAGTATGTGTTCCAAAAATTATATCAACATATGGATAACTTTCTTTCATTTTTTTAGTTATATGTTCTTGTTGCATCATACAACCACCAATTGCTATTATCATATTATTTTTTTGTTTTAAGTTTTTTAATTCTCCAATTTTACCAAATAGTCTTTCTTCTGCATTTTCTCTTATACAACATGTATTAAATACTGTTAAATCTGCTTCTTCTTGATTATCTGTTTCAATATATCCCATAACATCTAACATACCACTTAACTTTTCAGAATCATTTTCATTTAATTTGCATCCCATAGTTAAGATATAGTATTTATATACTTTATTAATATTGTTCTCTTTGTTTTTTTCTTTGTGTATTTCATTTATTTTCTTACAGTAATTTATTTGTTCTTCTATATTAGTCATTATTTTTATTATTTTCCTTCCATTTCTGAGTATGTGTATATTCTATTATATTTAGACATTTTTTGCAAGTTCTTAGCATTTATTTAAAAAATGAAACGCTAATATATCAGCGTTTTATTTCAATTATTTAATGACTATGGTTATGATTATGGAAATTATGTCCATCAACATCTATCTTATTGCTACACTCTTGTTCATTACATACTCCTGATTCAAATTCTAAAGTAGAATGATAAATCTCTAAATGTGTTAATATATGTTTAATTTCCCCTTTTATTTTCTCCATTTTCAAACTTGTTAATTCTTCATTTATTTTAACATGAGCTGTTAAATAATTTGAATTTCCATCTATACTCCAAATATGAATATGGTGTATATCTTGTACATGTTTTACTTCTACAATTTTCTGCTTAATTTTTTCTATATCAATATCTTTTGGAGTTTTCTCTAAAATTATATTAATAACTTTTTGTAAATTTTTAATTACATTAATAATAATGAAACTAGCTAATATTAAAGATAAAATAGGATCTAGTATGTATATATTCCATACATTAATAACTATACTAGTTATTAAAACTAAGATCCATCCTAATAAATCTTCTAATAAATGAAGACTTATTACTTTTTCTGAAATATCGTGTGAATGACTTGTTTTTAAAGCACCTATTAAATTAACTATAATACCTATTACAGCAAATACTAACATTCCTGTTGAATTAACTGTTTCTGGATTAAATAGTCTAGGTACAGCATTTACTATTATAAAAACACTTCCTATTGCTAATACTATTAAATTTATTAAAGCTCCTACTACTGAAAACCTACCATATCCATATGTATATTTATCATTAGGTTTTTTGAGAGAGATTTTTTTCAAAATAAGTCCTACACCTATTGATAGGGAGTCACCTAAATCATGGATTGCATCTGAAATTATTGAGATACTATTTGTATATATTCCTCCAATTATTTCAAATACTGCAAATCCTAAATTTAAAACAAAAGCTAATTTCATATTTTTAATTGATTTATCTTTTTCCAAATTTATTCTCCTTTATATGTTTATTTTATATTATTTTTTCTTTGATTGAATTATATCATTACCAAATGCAAAAGCAAGTATTTTTAATTATTTAATAAAAAAGAATCAGCTTATGCTAACTCTTTTAAAAATATTTATTTAATTCTTCTTCTAACTACCCAACCACTTTTACATTCATATGGTATTTTAATTTTAACTTTTTGTCCTTTAACACCTGGACTAATTGCATCTATTTCTTTATCTGTTTCATAATCCCATAAATTTGTTATTTCAAATACAAATGGTACAATACTATTTGGTATAATTATTTCTAATTCATCACCAATCATTAATTTATTTTTAATTTCTACTATACTCTTTTCTTGGTTATATTCAATAATTTTAGCTCCATATTCATAACTATCATTATATTGTCTACCTTTATATTCTTGAACATCTTTATTATTTTTATCATTAAAGAAAAATGTTGTTAAATCTCTTGTTTTAACTTTTTCTAATTCTGCTAAATATTTTGTATGATCATAGTTTTCATTGTCTGCTAAATAACTATCTATTGCTGTTCTGTATGTGTTTACAACACTTGCTAAGTAGTAATCTGTTTTAAGTCTTCCTTCTATTTTCAAGCTATCTACACCCATTTCAATTATTTCTGGTATTTCTTTTATTAAACACATATCTTTTGAAGACATAATACTTGTACCATATTCACTTGTGTCTATCGGCATTAAATTACCTGGATTATTTTTTTCTTCCATATATATATTATATGACCATCTACAACTTTGACTACAATCACCTAAATTAGCACTTCTACAAGACATAAAATCACTTAAAAAACATCTTCCTGAAAATGCAAAACAAATTGCTCCATGTATAAATATTTCCATTTCTAAGTCTTTTGGTTTATTTTCCATTATATGTCTTAATTGCTCTTTATTTATTTCTCTTCCTAATATTACTCTTTTAGCACCTACATTTTTATGCCAAAATTTAGCATTTTCTAAACTTACAACATTTGCTTGAGTACTAACATTTATTGGAAGCTCTGGAGCTATTTCTCTAAATATTTCCATTATTCCACCATCAGCAATTATTACACCATCTGGTTTTAATTCTTTTAGTTTGTGTGCCATTTCGCGTATTTCTTCATATTTTTCATCCCATGCAAATATATTTATTGTTACATATACTTTTTTACCTATACTATGTGCATATTTTATTGTATCTTCTAAATCATTATTCCCCATATCTGCTCTTGCTCTTAAAGATAGATTTCCTGTTCCACAATATATTGCATCTGCACCATACATAAATGCTACTTTAGCTTTTTCAAATGACCCTGCTGGTGCTAATAGCTCTATTTTATTCATTTATATTCCTCGTTTCATTCTTATATTAATTTTACCTATATAATTATATATATAATTATGTAAATTGTCAATAAAATCTAGGTAAGATAAAATATAAAAATATACCTACTTTACTAAGTAAGTATATTTTTTAGTTTTATTATTCTTCTTCAACTTCAAACTGACTATTATATAGTTCTGAATAAAATCCTTGTTTTTCAAGTAATTCTTCATGTGAACCTTGTTCAACAATATCTCCTTTATTCATTACAAGTATCATATCTGCATTTTTTATTGTAGATAATCTATGTGCTATTATGAAACTTGTTCTACCTTTCATTAAATTATCCATTGCACTTTGAATTTGTATTTCTGTTCTTGTATCTATTGAACTTGTTGCTTCATCTAGTATTAAAACTTTTGGATCAGCAAGTATTACTCTTGCAATTGTAAGTAATTGTTTTTGACCTGCAGATATATTACTAGATTCCTCATTTATTTCTGAATCATATCCATGTGGTAATGTTTTTATATAATGATGTACATGTGCTGCTTTTGCTGCTTCTATAATCTTTTCTTCTGATACTTCTTCATTACTATATTTAATATTGTCTTTTATACTTCCACTAAATAACCATGTATCTTGTAATACCATACCAAATAGTTTTCTCAAATCTCCTCTATTTAATTCTTTAATATCTTGTCCATCAACTAATATACTTCCACTATTAACATCATAAAATCTCATTAATAATTTAACTATAGTTGTTTTACCTGCACCTGTTGGACCTACAATAGCTATTTTTTGTCCTTCTTTAATTTTAGCGTTAAAATTATTAATAATTGTTCTTTCAGGATCATATCCAAATTTAACATTTTTAAATTCAACATTTCCATTTAAAGATTTAGTATTTACTTTACTTTCTAAAACTTCTACCTCTTCTTCTTGTTCTAAAAATTCGAATACTCTTTCAGCTGCTGCTATCATTGATTGTAACATAGCAGACATTTGAGCAATTTGTGTTATTGGCTGTGTAAATTGTCTGTTATATTGTATAAAACTTTGAATATTTCCAACTGTTATTACTCCAGATGCTGCAAAATATCCACCAGCTATTGCTACTGCTACATACCCAATATTTCCTATAAAGTTCATAAGTGGAAACATAAGTCCAGATAAAAACTGAGATTTCCAACCTGTTTTATATAATTCATCATTATCTTTCTTGAATTTTTGTATTGCTTTTTCTTCTCCATTAAAAGCTTTGACTATATTTAATCCACCATAAGTTTCTTCAACTGTTCCATTTACATGTCCTAAAAATTCTTGTTGTTTATCGAAATATTTTTGAGATTTTCCAACAACATTTTTCATAATTAATCCAGCTATTGGAAGAATTATAAGAGATATTAATGTCATTTGCCAACTTATTGAAAACATCATTATCAAAATACCTACTATAGTGAAAAGAGAAGTTACTATTTGGATGACACTTTGATTTAAGTTTGTACTAAGTGTATCTACATCATTAGTAATTATAGATAATACTTCACCATTTGTTTTTTTGTCAAAATATTTCATAGGTAATTTATTTATTTTTTGTGCTATATCATTTCTTATAGTAAATGTTACTTTTTGTGCTATTTTAGTTATTCCTATACCTTGTATAAACGAAAATAAGCTACTTATTATATACAACACTACTAATGTTATTGCTATTTGTGCAATTGCTTCAAAATCTATTCCTGTACCACCTGTTAAACTACTTTGCATTCCTTCGAAAATCTCAGTTGTTGCATCACCTAAAATTTTAGGACCTACTATGGAAAATACTGTACTTCCAATTGCAAATATAACTATAATTATTAACAACACTTTATATTTAGATAAATAATTTTTAAATAGTTTTTTTATTGTACCTTTAACATCTTTTGCTTTCTCTACTTTATTTGGCCCTTTACCCATTGGTCCCATATTAATTTTCTCCTTTCCCTTTTAATTCTTCTTCAGATAATTGTGATAATGCAATTTGTCTATATGTTTCATTATTTTCTAATAAACTTTCATGTGTACCCATTCCCACAATATTTCCTTCTTCAACTACAATAATTTTTTCTGCATTCATAATTGTATTTATTCTTTGAGCAACTATTATAACTGTTTTTTCTTGAGTTGTTTTAGCTAATGCTTCTCTTAATTTGCTGTCTGTTTTAAAGTCTAATGCTGAAAAACTGTCATCAAAAATATATATGTCTGGATTTTTAGCAACTGCTCTTGCTATAGATAATCTTTGTTTTTGTCCACCAGATACATTTGTACCACCTTGAGCTATCTCATCTTCATATTTCTTTTCTTTATTTAATATAAATTCCTCTGCCTGCGCAATTCTAGAAGCTTCTTCCATTTGTTTATCTTTCATTTTCTCATCTGAAAATTTAATATTTGATTCAATAGTTCCTGAGAACAATATACCTTTTTGTGGTACATATCCGATTATATCTCTTAAATCTTTTTGAGCTATTTCTCTAATATCTGTCCCATTTACTAATATGTTTCCTGAAGTAACATCATAGAATCTAGGTATTAAATTTATTATTGTAGATTTCCCACTTCCTGTACTACCAATTATTGCAGTTGTTTCTCCTGGTTTAGCCGTAAAAGATATATTTGTTAATATTTCTTCTTCTGCATCTGGATATTTAAATGACACATTTTTAAATTCAACTAATCCTTTTTTATTTTTATCTAATTCTACTGTTTTTTCTTTATCTTTTATTGATATATCTGTATCTAATATTTCATTAACTCTTTTTGCAGATACACTTGCTCTTGGAAGCATTATAGATACTATTGATATCATTAAAAATGCCATTACTATTTGCATTGTATATTGCATAAATGCTAATAAATCTCCTACTTGTACACTTCCAGTGCTTACATAATCTGCTCCAACCCATATTATTAATACTGTAATTACATTCATAATTAGCATTAAAAGTGGCATCATCATAGACATACCTATATTTACTTTTTCATTTACTTTTTTAAGATCTAAATTAGAATCATTAAATCTTTTTTCTTCTTTTTTCTCTTTATTAAATGCTCTTATTACTGGCAGGCCTGTTAAGATTTCTCTTGATACTAAATTCAATCTATCTATTAAAGATTGTAATTTTTTAAATGATGGCATTAGGAATATGAATAATGTTCCTACTACAAATATTATTGCAATTATTGCCACTCCTACAATCCATGCCATTTGGCTATCTGTTTCAGTCATAACTTTTATGAATCCACCAATACCTAATATTGGTGCATATACAACAACTCTAAATAACATAACAATTAGTTGTTGTATTTGGGAAATATCATTTGTACTTCTTGTAATAAGTGATGCTGTAGAGAACTCTGTAAGTTCTTTATTTGAAAAACTAATTACTTTTTTGAATACTTTTTCTCTAATTGTTTTACCTAAATTTGCTGCTAATCTTGATGCTAGTAATAATACTGTTATTGCTATTATCATACTAAGCATAGCAATTCCAAGCATTTTTATACCTGTTATTAATATATAATCATTTTGAATCTTGTTTGTATCCACTTCTAAATCTTTATATATTTGTTGTACAGATAGTATTGCTGCTTGACTAATTATCATTTCTTCCATTGAACTTACTTGAGTATTAATCTCACTTAACATTAACTCTTGTTGTTCAATTGGCATCATTTTTAATATTTCTATCATAGATAAATTTGCCATCATATTTTGTTGTTCTACTGGCATATTTGCTAACATCTCTTGTTTTATTTGATCTGATGTTTCTTCATTTTCCAACATTGAAAAAATAACTAATGGTTTTTCGATATTATCAATCATTTTATTTTCTTGTTCTTCTGATAATTCTTTTAATACATATATATTATTTTCTTCTAATATTTCAGCTTCAGATTTAATAAATAGTCTATTTATATCTTCTTTAGTCTCTTCTGATATTGTATTAATATTATCTACTAATTCATAATTAGCTAATATTTCATCATCATTTTCTGTGAATAATAATATATTTTCTAAATCCTCTTGTGATATTACTTCAGGTATTGATTTTTCAATCCCTCCTGCTTGTATTCCTACATTAACTATATCTGATATATAATTTGGTAATTCTAAATCAATTAATGCTTGTGATATTAATAATATTACTATTAATAATATACTTAATGCTGAATTTTTTAAATTTTTGAATAATTTAAACATCTTTTTCTCCTTCTCTTTCATTTATACTATTAAAATACAAAATAGCATTGTTAATTCTATATCTAACAACACTATCTGTCAATCATATTATGTAACTTTTCTGTGAATTTTAATTACATTTTTCTAAATACACCTGCTACTTTACCTAATATTTCACATGTTGGAACAATAATTGGATCCATTGAACTATTTTCTGGTTGTAGCCTGATATAATTTTCTTCTTTATAAAAAGTTTTAACTGTAGCTTCATCCTCTATCATAGCTACTACTATTTGCCCATTTTGAGCAGTTTTTTGTTTTTTAACTAATATATAGTCTCCATCTAATATACCAGCTTCTATCATACTTTCACCACGTACAACAAGCATAAAACTTTCTGAATTACCAACAAAATCTACTGGAATTGGAAAAGTATCTGTAATATTTTCTACTGCTAATATTGGCTCCCCTGCAGTTATTTTACCTACTATTGGAACATTTATTAATTCTCTTTCAATATAAAACTCTTTTTGGATTTCTTTTTCAACTTTTTGTTTGTTTCCTGAGTCTTCAGCTCCGCCTTTTAATAATTTTAGTGTTCTTCCTTTTCTATCTTGTTTTTTGATATACCCTTTTTCATCTAGTTTAGCTAGATATCCATGTACAGTTGCTGTAGATTTAAGACCAACTGCAATTCCTATTTCTCTTACTGATGGCGCATATCCTTGGTTTGTCATTTGCTTTTCAATAAAATTTAATATTGCTTTCTCTCTTTTATTCAATTCCGGTTTCTTTCTTGGCATAATTATCACTCCATTTTCTTTTTTTTCATACTATCATACAAACAAAAGATTGTCAAACATTTTTTCGATATATTTTCAATTTATTTAATAATAAAAATAGGCATAACAATATATATGTTATACCTATTTTGTAGTTGTATTATTTTTTAATTGATAAAATTTTATATTTTGATATACCTGCTGGAGCTTTTACTTCAACTACATTATTTTTTCTTGCTCCTAATAATGCTTCACCTAATGGTGATTCATTTGATATTTTGTTTTCTGATAAATCAACTTCTGTTGACCCTACTATAGTGTATTCTATTTTTTCATCAAATTCAATATCATGAACTTTTACTATATTTCCGATTTGAACTGTTTCTGTATCAATTTCTTTTTCATCAATAATTTTTGCATGTCTTAATTTATTTTCCAATTCAACTATTTTTATTTCATTATCTGCTTGTGCATTTTTAGCTTCATCATATTCTGAATTTTCAGATAAATCTCCAAAACCTAAAGCAACTTTAATTCTTTCAGCTATTTCTCCTCTTTTTTCAGTTTTCAAATGATTTAATTCTCTTTCTAAGTTTTCAAAACCTTCCTTAGTTAATATAACATCTTTTTCTTCCATGTTTTTTCCTCCTTTAAGTAAAAATTAATAACTAATATAAATATTAATTATTAATTTCAATGTGCATTAAAATCTTCTATATATTACGCCATTTTTAGTTTTTTGTCAATATATATCTTATTTTTAATGTATATTTTATTTTAATTTTTTCTCAATTAATTCAGCAATTTCTTTAGCTTTTTTAGTTATGTATTCTTGATCTTCTCCTTCAATCATAACTCTAACTAAAGGTTCAGTTCCTGATGGTCTTATTAAAACTCTACCATTTCCTGCAAATTCTTTTTCTAAGTTTTCAATTGCTAATTTTATTTCTTCATCTTTTTCATAATCATATTTTTTGTCTGAAGAAACTTTTGCATTAATTAATATTTGTGGATATAGTTTTATTATATCTGCTAATTCAGATGCTACTACTTTTTCTTCTAATAATGCTCTAATTAATAATATTGATGTTAATATACCATCACCTGTTGGATTGTAGTCTAATAATATTACATGTCCTGATTGTTCTCCACCTAAGTTAAGATCACTTTTCAACATTTCTTCTAAAACATATCTATCCCCAACTTTTGTTTGAACCAAGTCGATATTATTATCTCTTGCATATTTATTTAATCCTAAATTACTCATAACAGTTGCAACAACTGTATCTTTTTTTAATTTTCCTTTTTTTATTAAATTATTAGATATAATAGCTAATAATTTATCCCCATCAATATCTTGACCTTTTTCATCAACTGCAAGACATCTATCTCCATCACCATCATATGCTATTCCTAAATCAAATTTATTTTCTACAACAAATTTTTTCAATCCATTCATATGTGTTGATCCACAATTATCATTAATATTAATTCCATCTGGATTATTATTAATAATTTCATATTTGATTCCTAATGCTGTAAAAACTCTTTCTGCAACTTTATATGTAGCTCCATTTGCAACATCTATTGCAACTTTAAAGTCTTTTCTCATATTTTTTTCAATATCTTCATCAAAGTTTTTTCTAAAGAAATATACATATTCTTCTTCTAAATCAAAACAATATTCAGCTATACCTATTTTTTCGTTTTCTGCTGTTAATTCTTCAAGTCGCCCTGAATCCATTAATTCTTCTATTTCTAATTCTAATTCATCAGATATTTTTGTTCCTTTGTTACTAAAGAATTTTATTCCATTAAATTCAAATGTATTATGTGATGCTGATATAACAACACTTGCATCTGCATTTAATTTTCTAGTTAGATATGCAACTGCTGGTGTAGGTGTTACTCCTAATAATTTTACATTTGCTCCATAACTTAAAAATCCAGATACCATTGCACTTTCAATTAATGTTCCAGATAATCTTGTATCTCTACCTATTAATATTTCTGGTTTGTGTTTTGCATGTTTAGACAATACATATGCTCCTGCTTTTGCTACTTTATATACTAATTCTGGTGTTAATTCAGTATTTGCTATTCTTCTTATTCCATCTGTTCCAAAATATTTTCTCATTCTATATTTCTCCTTACTAACTTTGTAATTTTAATTGTATTTTTTCTTTCACATTTAAAGTAATCACTTGTGGTTCTTTAATTTCAATTTTCTTATTATCTAATGCAAGCCTTGGATTAACCTTAGATAACTCTTCAAATTTTTCTCGACCTATTATACCACAAATTTCTTCAATTGCAAGTGTTATTTTGGTGTATATTCCATTATGTCTATGTGCATCTGATCCCCAAAAATGTATCAAATCATTTTCTAACAATTTGGTCAATATTAATTTTGTATTTTTACCATAAACTCCTAGTATACTCCCAAAATTAGCTTGCATTAATACACCTATTTCGACTAAATCATAAATCAAATTAGGTTCTTTGTGTACAAAAGTATATCTTTCTGGATGAGCTAATACTGGCACTAACTTAAATTTTAGCATTTTATGAATCACTTCATATAAGTTGAGTGGCTCAATATTTAGTGGTAACTCAAATAAAACATATGATGTTCCATTTATTGTAGATGCTTTAGCTTCTTCCAATAAATTTATAATCTCATCTGAAAAATATATTTCATTCCCAAGATATATTTCTGTATCTACACCTTTTTCTTTTAAGTTTTCACTTATTACTTTAACCCAAACTTCTCTTTCTGCAACTTCTGTTTCATAAAAATTTTCCATATAATGTGAAGTAGAAACAAGAGCGCTGAATCCAGCGTCCCTTGCTTCTTTTATCATATCAAAAGTTTCATCAACATTTCTTGCTCCATCATCTATGTTTGGTAATATATGTGAATGAAAATCTATCATCTTCTTTTCCCCTTTTTCTTAGTTTTCTTTCGTATCTTTTTCTTTATATTCTTTTATTTCTTCTATTATATTCTTTTTAACATCTGATGATACCTGTTTTTTTGCAATTTTCAAATCATTTTTCATTTCATCTTTATTTGATACTACTGTTTTTTTAGTTTTAACAGGTGTTTTAGTTGTCTTTTTAACTGATGATTTAGTTGTAGTCGCTTTTTTTGTTGCTGTTGTTTTTTTAACAGTCGCTTTAGTTGTAGTAGCTTTTTTAGCTTTTTTCTCATCTACTGATCTATCTAATTCTTCTTTAACTTCAACTTTTATTTCCTCTACTCCTATTACATCTGCCGGCTCTTTTACTATATCTTCTTTTAAAGATTCTTTTAATTTAGAATTTTCTTTAATTAAATTATCTATCTGATCATTTTTATTTTTAACATCTGAATAGATATCACCTATTGTTTTTAATACTTTTTTTCTTTTATTATCAGATTCTGTTTTCTCTCTGTAATAATATTTTTCAGCATATTTTTTAGCATTTACAGGAATCTTATTTAATACAATACCAATTAAATTACCATTAACATTCTGAATATTTTTTATTACCTTATTTAATGAATCTTTTTTAGTTTGTTTATGTGATACAACTATTAATGTTGCATCAACAACTCTAGATAATATAATTGAATCTGTAACTAATTCTGATGGTGTTCCATCTATTATAACAATATCTGCTATATCTTTCAAGTCTTCTAATAATTTATTCATATTTTCTGAAACTAATAATTCAGATGGATTTGGTGGTATATTACCAGATGTAATAACTTTTAGGTTTTCAACACCTGTTTCTTGCATATAATCTTCTAAATTAATACTATCATTTTTCTCATCATTTATATCTATACCACTTAAATAATTAGATAATCCTGGTTTTAATGCAAGTTTAAATATTTTAAACTGTCTACCTTTTCTCATATCTGCATCAACAATTACAACTCTTTTACCTGTTTGAGCAAATGTTACTGCTAAATTAGATGCAGTCCAACTTTTTCCTTCATCAGGTTGTGTTGAAGTTATTAATATTGATTTCAATTCTTTTTTTGAAGACATAAATTGGATATTTGTTCTTAATGTTCTAAAAATTTCTGAAATTGGAGATTTAGGATTTGTTTGTGCTATTAATTCTCTTTTCACTATTCTATTCCCCCTTTATCTGATTCAATTCCTGTATATTCTGGTATTGAAACAAGTACTGGAATCTCAAACATATTAGTAATTTCTTCTTCTGTTTTAACTGTTGTATCTAACATATTTGAAATCAAAATATATACTGCTGATATAACTGCACCTATTAATGCAAATATTATTATATCTGTCATATGATTTACATTTGATGGCTCTTCAGATATTTCTGCAACATCAACAACATGTACGTTGTTAATATTATATATCTCTTTAACTTTTTCTGTAAATACTTTTGCTATTTCATTTGCTATTAATGCTGAATATTCTGCATTTACATTTGTAACTTTTATTTCAATTAAATCTGTTTCTTCAACAGAAGTAACTGTTACATTATTTCTTAATATATCTTCTGATACATCTATATTTAAGTTTACTAAAACTTGTCTTAAAACATTTTTACTTTTAACTAATTCGCTATATGTAGCTACTAGTCTTTCATTTATTGTTAATTCAGTCGATGTTATTGACTGGTTTATCTCTTGTTCATTTGTTATTTGTTGTTCTTCTGTAGATTTTGCAAGTACTAATGTTGTTGATGATGTATATTCTGGTGTTACAAAACCAAAAGAATAAATTATTCCTATTAAAGATAAGACGATAATTGAAATAATTATTAATAATTTTCTATTCCAAAAAATCATAAACAACTCTTTTAAATCTAATTCTTCCATTTTTTCTCCTTCATTATTTTTACTTTTTATGTTCACTCATTCTATTATATACTATTTACTAACATTTTTCAAGATTTTTACGAACATTTCCTGTTTTTATGTTACCTGTTTTGCAAATACATACTTATTTTTTATGAACAATAAAAAAATAGCTCGCTAAGTTTAACACCTTTTTGTAATATTTTCAAGTGTTTTAGTGAATTTCTCTATTTTAAATATAAAAAGATGAATATAATATTATATTCATCTTTTTATATTTAATTATTATCAATTATACTTTCTATTGTTAATAATCTATTATATTTAGCAACTCTATCTGTTCTAGATAACGCACCTGCTTTTATTTGACCTATATTTGTAGCAACAGCTATATCTGAAATAATTGTATCTTCTGTCTCACCAGATCTATGAGATATAATTGTTTTATATCCATTCCTTTTGGCAATATATATTATTTCTAATGTCTCAGTTAATGTTCCAATTTGATTAGGTTTTATTGATATTGAATTTGCAACTATTCTTTTAATTCCTGTTTTTAACCTTGACTTATTTGTAACAAATATATTATCACCTACTAATTGGATGTCATCACCTATTTTTTTTGTTAATACCTCCCATGAATCCCAATCATCTTGTGAAAGAGGATCTTCAACAGACATAATTGGATATTTCTTACATAAAGAAACAATATATTCAATCATTTCAAGTTTTGTTTTAAATATTCCCGTTTTCCAAAAATAATATCCATCTTTTCCAATCTTTCTTCCTTCTTCTAACATTTCAGTTGCTGCAATATCTAATGAAATTACTACATCTTTTTCAAGT
The DNA here is from genome assembly GCA_964371215.1 of uncultured Clostridium sp. GTDB lineage: Bacteria > Bacillota > Clostridia > TANB77 > CAG-508 > CAG-269. The sequence goes on along the minus strand of CAYJKU010000007.1, from coordinate 21,635 downwards.
TCATATCCTGCCTTTTTGACAGCCTCAATAATTATCTCTATACCTTCTTCTTCATTTTTTAGATTTGGAGTAAATCCTCCATCGTCTCCAACAGATATACTATGACCTTTTTGTTTTAAAATATTTTTAAGTGTATGATATATTTCAACACCTCTTTTTATCTTTTCTGTAAATGTTATTTCACCAATAGGCATTATCATAAATTCTTGGATATTTAAATTATTTTCTGATTGTTTTCCCCCATTTAACATGCTCATCATTGGAGTTGGCAATTCTTGTGCTTGTACTCCACCTAAATATCTATACAACTCCATATTCAAAGATTCTGCTGCTGCTTTAGCTACTGCTATAGAAACACCTATTATTGCATTTGCACCTATATTAGATTTGTTAGGTGTTCCATCTAATAAAATCATTTCTTCATCTATTTTTTTTTGATTATATACATTCATTCCTATCAATTTTTTGGCAATTTTTTTATTTATATTCTCTACTGCCTTTTGCACACCTTTTCCCATATACCTAGATTTTTCCCCATCTCTCAATTCAGCAGCTTCAAAATTCCCAGCTATTTGACCTGCTGGAACTGATGCAATTCCTTTACTGCCTCTTTCTGTAATCACCTCAACTTGTATTGTTGGGTTTCCTTTAGAGTCCAAAATCTCTATTGCTTTGATATTATGAATTCTTAACATGTTTTTCTCCTTTAATATATACTATATTTGTTAGTATTTACCAGGTTAAATTAATTATTCAAAATGCACAAAAATAGAATTACCTATTTAAGCAATTCTATTAAAATTTTTATGAAACCTTTTTTTCTCTTAATTCTTCTGCATATTTTATACTAGTTTCATTTATCTCTCCACAAGATATTCTTGCTATTTCACAAAGTGTTTCATTTTCACTTAATAATTTTATTTCTGTTTTTGTTCTATCATTATTTATATTTTTAGATATAAAATAGTTGTAATCTGCCATTGCTGCTATATTGGGAAGATGTGATATACACATTACTTGATGTTTTTTTGAAATAGATTTTAATTTTTTAGCTACTGAATTAGCAGCTTTTCCACTTATTCCAGTATCTATTTCATCAAATATTAATATTGGGATATCATCACTATCTGCTAACACTTTTTTAATAGCAAGCATAGTCCTTGACATCTCTCCACCTGATGCTATCTTAATTAATTGTTTTTCATCTTCTCCTTTATTTGTTGATATATAAAATTCTACTATATCTTTACCATTTTCAAAAAATTCATTTTCCTGATATATAACCTTAACATTAATTTTTGCATTTGGCATTTCAAGTTCTTCTAGCTCTTTATTTATTTTTTTAGATAAAAGCTCAGATTTTATTTTTCTTATTTCACTTATTGCTAGTCCTAATTTATCAATATCTAATTTAATTTGAGCTCTTTCCTTTTTCAATTTCAATATATATTCATCTAAATTTTCTATATATATAATTTCTTCATGTATTTTTTCTTTATATTCTAATATTTCTTTTATTGTATTTCCATATTTTCTTTTAAGTGATGTTATTAGATCTAATCTCTCTTCAATATAATTTCTTTCTTCTTCATCAAAATATATATCTTCTTTATAATTAGACAAGTCTCTTGAAATTTCTTGTAATTCATAATATATATTTTTCAAATTACTATTTATTTTTAAATATTTTTCATCAATATTTTCTATTTTTTCTAATGACCTTATAGCACTACTTAATATATCTACTCCATTTTCTGAAATATAATTATCTGCTTCATTTAAGTTTACAACTATTTTTTCAGAGTTTAACATTAATTTTCTTTTTTCTTCTAATTCTTCATCTTCATTGATTTTTAATTCAGCTTCCTTTATTTCATTTAACTGATATTTTAATAAATCTAATTTTCTCTGTTTTTCTTTTTCATCTCCATAGTTTTCTTTTAATTTCTTTTCTACTTCTTTATATTTGATATACAGCATATGATATTCGTCTTTTTGTTGTACTATTCCATCACAAATAAAGTTATCTAAATATGTTATATGTTGTTTTGGATCTAGCAAGTTTTGATTGTCATTTTGACCATGAACTTCTATAATATTACTCATAAATTCTTTTAATTCATTTACAGTAACCATTCTACCATTTATTTTGCACATATTTTTCCCATTAATATTAATTTCTCTAGAAACAATTACATTTCCATCAATTGCATTTTTATTATTTGGTACATACATACATATTTCAACAAATGAATTTGTTTCACCTTTTCTTATCATATCTTTTGAAAACCTACCACCTGATATAATCTGAAGCGAACCAATAATTAATGTCTTACCTGCTCCTGTTTCTCCTGTTAATATATTTAATCCATTATTAAAATCAATATTAACATCTTCTATTATTCCTATATTTTTTATATGTAATGTTGTTATCATATCCAAAGCCCCCTTTACGAATTTTTGTTCGTTTTTATTCTACTTCTCTTATTTTAATTTGTCAATAGTTTTTACAAACATTTTTTCGTTTTTATAAAATAAAAAAACTGTCAAAATCGATATCGATTGACAATTTTTTTAACTTATTAAGAGTTAATTAAACTCCCCATTGGTTTCCATCTTTATCAGTGTATTTTCCTAAGCATATCATTACGAAATCGTAAATTACACCTATACCACATAATCCTGCTGTTAAAAGATATATAACTCCTGTTCCAGTTTTTCCACTTAAAAATCTGTGAACACCTAAAGCTCCTAAAAACCAAGTTATTAATAATGCTGGTAATTTTTCCATAAAAACACCTCCTTTTTTATCATTACTTTTATTTTATAACATTTTATACTATTTTACAATATATTTAGACATTTTTCTTGTTTTTATGTGTTTTTTAATTTTCTCTATCCAAATGAAGTTTTAAAAACTTACCTGTATAGCTTTTATCATTTTTCATAACTTGTTCTGGTGTACCTATTGCAACTATCTCTCCACCTTTATCTCCACCTTCTGGTCCAATATCTATTATATTATCTGCTGTCTTAATTAAATCTAAATTATGTTCAATTACAACTATTGTATTCCCTGTATCTACTAACCTTTGTAATATTTCAATTAATTTATGAACATCTGCAATATGAAGTCCTGTTGATGGTTCATCTAATATATATAATGTCTTTCCTGTGGCTCTTTTAGATAATTCTGTTGCAAGTTTAATTCTTTGTGCTTCTCCTCCTGATAAAGTTGTTGATGGTTGACCTAATTTGATGTAACTAAGACCTACATCAAATAATGTTTGCATTTTTTGTTTAATCTTAGGAATTTTATCAAAAAACTCTAATGCTTCTTCTACTGTCATATCTAATACTTCTGAAATATTTTTACCTTTATATTTTACTTCTAAAGTCTCTCTATTATATCTTTTACCTTTACATGTTTCACAAGGTACATATATGTCTGGTAAGAAATGCATTTCTATTTTATGAACACCATCTCCACCACAAGCTTCACATCTACCACCTGATACATTGAAACTAAATCTTCCTTTTTGATATCCTCTTAATTTAGCTTCTTCTGTTGCAGCAAATATATCTCTTATAAAGTCAAATACACCTGTATATGTAGCTGGATTTGATCTAGGAGTTCTTCCTATTGGTGATTGATCTATATTTATTATTTTATCAATATTATCTAATCCTTTTATACTTTTACATTTACCAGCTTTTTCACTTGCTCCATTTAATTCTTTTGCTATACTTTTATATAACACTTCGTTAATTAGTGAAGATTTACCTGAACCTGAAACACCTGTTACACAATTAAAAATCCCCAATGGTATTTTCACACTTACATTTTTAAGATTATTTTCACTTGCTCCAACTATTTCAATATTTTTACCTTTAACTTGTTTTCTTCTTGTTTTCGGAGTTTCTATTTTCTCTCTACCACTTAAATATTTTCCTGTTATTGAATCTGGTACTAATTTGATTTCTTCTGCTGTACCTTGTGCAATAATCTGTCCACCATGTGTCCCTGCACCTGGGCCAATATCTATTATTTGATCTGCTTCATACATTGTATCTTCATCATGTTCTACTACAATTAATGTATTTCCTAAATCTCTTAATTTTTTAAGTGTTGTTAATAGCTTTTCATTATCTCTTTGATGAAGTCCTATACTTGGTTCATCTAGTATATATAGCACACCTGTTAATCCAGAACCTATTTGAGTAGCTAAACGAATTCTTTGTGCTTCTCCTCCTGATAAACTTCCTGCATTTCTTGCTAATGTTAAATATGATAAACCTACATCAATTAAAAATTGTAATCTTTGTTTAATTTCTTTAAGTATTAATTCAGATATTAATTTTTGTGTTTTATTTAATTCTAAATTGTCTACATATGCTTTTATTTTATCTATTGACATATTTGTTATTTCATTAATATTTTTATTCCCAACTTTTACACTTAGTACTTCTTTTTTTAATCTAGCACCATTACAAGTCTCACATGGTGAATTACTCATATACATCTCGTAAAATGTTCTCATTCCATTTGATTGTGTTTCTTTATACCTTCTATTTAATGTTGGAAGTACACCTTCAAAAGGACTACTGAATTTTCTTGTTCCTGCTATAGATGTATGTTCAAAATCTATAACATCATCACCTGTTCCATATAGTATTTTTTCTAAAAAGCTTCTTGGTAAATCTTTTATTTTAACACCTTTAATTTCAACACCATAATATTTAGCAATACTTTCAAAATACATTTTTGCCATAGTATCACCTTTTTTCATAGTACTTGTTCCAAAAGCTTTTACTCCATCATAAAGTGTTTTTGTTTTATCTGGAATTATTAAATCTTCATCCATTCTCATTAAATATCCAATACCTGTACAATCTGGACATGCACCAAATGGATTATTAAAAGAAAACATTCTAGGTGTTAATTCTGGAAAACTGAATCCACAATCTGAACAAGCATAATTTGTGCTATATAGTCTTTCCGCTTCTCCTATAACATCTATTAAGACTAATCCATCTGCATGTTTTAAACATGTTTCAACAGATTCTGTTAAACGACTTATAATATCTTCTTTCATAACTAATCTATCTACAATTAATTCGATATTATGTTTTTTCTTTCTATCTAAAGTGATTTCATCAGATAAGTCATATACCTCACCATCTATTCTCGCTCTTACAAAACCTTCTTTTTGGTATCCTTCTAGTTGTTTTATAAATTCACCTTTTCTACCTCTTACTACTGGTGCCAATACTTGTATTTTTGTTCCTTCTTTTAATGTCATAATATTATCTATTATTTGATCTATTGTTTGTTTCTCTATTTTTGTATTACAATTTGGACAATATGGCTCACCTATTCTTGCATACAAAAGACGAATATAGTCATATATTTCTGTAACAGTACCAACAGTTGAACGAGGATTTTTAGATGTTGTTTTTTGGTCTATTGATATTGCTGGAGATAATCCATCAATACTTTCTACATCTGGTTTTTCCATTAATCCTAAGAATTGTCTTGCATATGCAGATAAACTCTCTACATATCTTCTTTGTCCTTCAGCATATATTGTATCAAATGCTAAACTTGATTTACCAGAACCAGAAAGACCTGTTATTACTACTAATTTATCTCTTGGTATTTCTAAATCTATATTTTTTAAATTATGTTCTTTTGCTCCTTTAATAACTATTTTATCATTCATTATATTTTCCTTTCAAATATACCTTAATATATTTTAATTTTCACTTGATTTTTATTATATCATTTTTTTGTAGAATTTAAAAGAAATATGTAAAATTTAAAATTGTAAATATTTTCTAATTAAAAAGAAATAGAATTTTAATTTCTACTTCTTTTTTCTTTTAATTGTTATATTTCAATCTCTTTACCTAAATACACAGAATAAATATATGTTTTACTAACTTTTCTTCCTAATGCACTCTCTAATGCCTTTTTATATAAATCTAATTGTATTTTATATTTTTCCACTAAACTATTTTCATTATTATTATTAACATAATCTGTTTTATAGTCTACTAGAACTATTTCATCTTTATCATTTATATAATATAAATCTATTATACCTTGTACTAATACATCTTCTTGACTTTCTTTTTTACTTTCATCATTTACATATATTTCACTAACAGGTATATTAATATAAAATGGTTTTTCTTGATAAATCTCTTTAGAATTACACATATCTTTCCATAAATTTGATTTTGTAAATTCTAATATTTTAAATTTATTTATATGTACCGCTTCTTGACTAGATATAATATCTTTTGCTACTAAGTCTTTAATTAACTCTTCTATTTCCACTATATCATAATGTATATTAATATCTAATTTTTGCATACATAAATGAACTAATGTACCAATCTCAGCTTTTGTAATCTTTCTTTGCTCATCTTTACTTAAAAACTTAGGTTTTATGAAAATTGATTCTTTATTACTTAAACTATCTTTTCCTTTTAGTTCTTCTATACTAATTGTTTTCTTAATATTGCTTTCTTTTTCTAATGAAAGTTCTTTAATTTTTGTTACAGATGTTTTTGTTGGAATATTTAATTCATTCTCATATTTATATTTAGTATTAAATATTTCATTTAACTCATCTACTTTTTGCTTATTTATCTCTTTATCTGTAAATACCCATTCTTCATCATTTTCTACTGTCTTTTCAAATGTATTAAATATTTCTTTTTTATTTAATATATTTATATTTGTATAATCTGACATAATATGTTTTTGATAATTATATACAAGTAACATCCAATCCATATATGTCTTATATTTTTTTACTAAGATAGGATTTATTTTATCTTCTTTTTTGTATATTTCTATTTGATCTAATATATTTCCAATCTTTTTCTCATAATCTTTTACTGTTCCTGTTACTATTAACTTTTCTTTTGCTCTTGTAAGTGCAACATATAGGACTCTCATCTCTTCTGAAATATTTTCTACCTTAACTTTATTTTTTATAGCTATTTTAGATATTGCATCATACTTAATTTGTTTTTCATAATCAATATATTTTCCACCAATTCCTAAATTTTGATGTAATATAAGACTTTTCTTTAAATCTTCTTCATTAAATTGTTTTGTTGCATTACATAAAAATACAACTGGGAATTCTAATCCTTTACTTTTATGAATACTCATTATTCTAACAACATCATCATTTTCTCCAATTATTTTAGCTGCCTGTGTATCACCTACACTAATTTTTGTTTTTTCAATAAATGATATGAAATTATATAACCCTTTAAAACTAGTATTTTCAAATCTCTTTGCCTTTTCAAACAACATTTTCAAATTAGCTTGTCTTAATATACCATTTGGCATTAATCCAACATAATGATAAAAACTTGTATCAAGATATATTTTCCATATTAATTCATCTAATGCTAAATAATCTTTTTCTTTTCTCCATTTTTCTAAATTTTCTAAAAACTTTTCAATCTTTAGTTTTAATTGTTCATTAACATCTATCTTTGCTTTTATTAATGTATTATAGAAGTTATCATATTTATCTGATAACCTAATTTCAACTAAGTCATTATCTGTAAATTTCCCTATATTAGATTTTAAAACAGCTATAAGCGGAATATCTTGTATTGGATTATCTATGATTTTTAATAGATTAATTATTGTTTGTATTTCTATTGTGTCTAAATATTCTCCTGACATATCTGAAAATACAGGAATATCTAATTTTATTATTTCTTGCTCAAATACTGGAGCTGGAGTCCTTGGAGCTCTTAATAAGATTACAATATCTTTATATGTTATATTTCTATATTCTTCTTTTTTCCTATCCCATACTTGATATTTTTCTTTAATTAATTTTCTTATTCGATTTGCAACATATTTAGCTTCAATTTCAACTTTTTCTAAATTTTCTTTTTCCATTAAATCATTTTCTTTATTTTCTTCTGATTCGTTTCCTATTTCTTCTGTATATCTTACTTCTTCTTCATTTTCTTCATCTTCTTTTATATCTAATATATCTATTTCTATTTTTTCATTTTGATCTATAGTGCCATAATTTGCACCTAAATTTAAATATTCTTCTTCCGTATAATCTATATCTCCTAATTCAGTACTCATTATATTTTGAAATATTTCATTAGTAAAATCTAATACATTTTGTTTACTTCTAAAATTTTTGAATAATTGGATTTTTAAACTATCTTCTGTTGTTAATTCTTCTTTTTTCTTGTAATTATAGTATTTTGTTAAAAATAGTTCTGGCATTGCTTGTCTAAATTTATATATACTTTGTTTAACATCTCCAACCATAAATATATTATTATTCTTAGATACAGATGTTAATATATATTCTTGTACTAAATTACTGTCTTGATATTCATCAATTGCTATTTCTTGAAACTTTTCTTGATATGTTTTGGCAAGTTCTGTTAACTCTATACTTCCATCTTCTTTTTCTTTTACTAGTAGATTTAATGCTAAATGTTCTACATCACTAAAATCCACCATGTTTCTATCTCTTTTTCTTTTATTGAACTCTTGCCTAAATTCCAGTATTATATTTTCTAATCTTTTTAATATTTTATACATATCTTCAATATCTTGATATGCTTCTTCTGAATTACATGTTATATATTCTTCTGTTATTTTTTTCATTTTTTTAATTACTGTATCTCTCACTTTTTTAGCATATACTTTTACTTCTGATTCAACTCTTTTAGATGACCATTTTTCAAATTCATTTTTTAATAAGATATCATATGTTTTATCCCAATTATCTAAATTTGCATACATCATACTTAATTTATCTATATCACCTAATATTATTTTATAATATACTTCTAGTTCTTTATCTCTCATTAATTCTTTAGATATATTTTTTAATGTTACTATAGAATCAGATAATATCTCACCAACTTCTTTTAATATATTTTCTCCCCATATATTTTTAGAAAAGTCTTTATTTAATATTTCTTCTGTCATATTATACATATTTATTTTTTCTTTAAGCCATCTTTCTGGAAAAGGAGCACTTTCTATATATTCTGCTATTTTAAGTATAAGTTCTTTAAGAGGCATATCGTCTCTATATGTAGTATATGTTTTTATCAATATTTCAAAATCTGCATCTTCTTCTTCATATTTTTTTTCAAATAATTCTTCTAATATATCTTGTTTTAGTAATTTCATCTCATCTGAATCTGCTATTTTAAAATTAGGAGATACCCCATCTAATTCAAAAAAGTTGTTTTTTACTATCTCTAAACAAAATGAATCTATTGTACATATATTTGATTTATTTAATAATATGATCTGTTTTTGTAAATTCTCATTTTCTTGGTCTTCTTCTAATTTCTTATATATTGCTTCTAAAACTCTTTCTCTCATTTCAGATGCTGCTGCATTTGTAAATGTTACTACCAATAGTTTATCTATATCTACATTATCTTTTATTATCTTACTTATTATTCTTTCAACAAGTACTGCTGTTTTCCCACTTCCAGCAGCTGCTGCAACTAATATATTCTGTCCTTTTTCATCTATTGCTTGTTTTTGTTCTTTAGTCCATTTTACTCCCATTTTTATCCTCCAATATTTTAAATACCTAACTTTTTCAAATTATATAATTTTTATTCATATAAGTCAATTATATTTAATTGACATAACTTGCTCTTTTATAGTATAATTTAAATCTAATAATTTTGAAAGGATGATACACATGGAAAAAAATTTTTTTTCAAGCAAATCCCCTAAGAATAGTACTGGCACAATTTATCTTGTATTCGGAGCGCCCTTTTCTGGTAAGTATAAAATATTATCCCAAATAAATAATTATCCAAATATCTCGAGGAATACTAAAATTCTAAATGTTGAAAATTTGATTACTAATGACTCGGAAATCGAAAGTTATCTAGATAATAACTTAGAAGTTCTTGATACAACAGTTGTTCAATTAATTATTAGACATATTGAAGATTATTTCGATAATGATTTAAGCATAATAATACCCGACTTCCCAATTAATGTTAACCAGGTAAAACTACTCCACAAGCAATTTTCTAATATAAAAATTATAGATTTTGAAATTTCATTTATGAATATATTAAAAAAATATTCAACAAGTGTCTATTGTAAATCCTGTGATGAATATTTTTCTAAAAAAGTTGGAAACAGGTGTCCTAAATGCGAAAACTTATTTTCAACTAAACCAGGTAAAATTTTTGAAACAGTTTTCCACGATACTTCAAATTATATGACAAAATGGCCAGACATTAAAAAGTTTGCAAAATGTGCAAATATAATTGTAGAAACAATTGATACTACTAATTTAAATAATCTTACCATTAGAGAATTTTACACAAAACTTTAATTGCATAGTTTCTATTTGAGAAGAGAACTTTCTAGTTCTCTTCTTTTTTCTTGACTCTAATTGTTTTTGGGTATATACTACCCTCAAATAAATATAAAGGATGTGAACTCTATGTCTGTAAAAATTTTTACAATTATAGGTGCTCCAGGTGCTGGAAAAGGTTCTGTTATTAAAGAAATTTTAAAATTATTCTCAAAGTCAGATTGTTATGCTATTTCTTGTAGTAAAACTTTAAAAGATAATGGTATTGATATCGATACAGGTGTTTTAGTTACTGATGACATTGTTAATGATCTTTTAACAAAAGAAATTGAAAAACAATCTAAAAAATACCCACTCTTATTATTAGATGGGTATCCAAGAACAGTAAATCAATTTAATCACTATATGTCTGTAGATGATTGCAAATTATCTGGCATTATTGAAATTCTATTACCAGATGAGGTCATTTTTCAGCGTATACAAGATAGATTGATTTGTCCAAACTGTCATTCTACTTTTACAAGTAGCAACTTTCATCCACCAATTGTAGAAGGTCTTTGTGATATTTGTAATTCACCTTTAACAACCAGGAATGATGATGAATTACCTAAAGTTCAAAAAAGACTAGAAGAATTTTATAAATTCACTCATCCAATTATCTCAGATGCTGAAAAAGTTAGTATCCCTGTAATAACATATGATAATACTAAACATATTTCTAATGTTATTCCAAGTCTATCTCACTTTTTTTAAGTCTATTACACCTACTTTAAAAAGGCATCATTTGATGCCTTTTTCCTTTATTTCAAATATAGCATTGGATCTACTTGAATTGAATCTTGTAATATTTCAAAATGTAAATGTGGTTCATCTAAAATTTCAAATGGTGCAGTATTTCCAACCGTTCCTATTGATTGGCCCTTTTCAACTTGTTCACCTTCTACTACAAATTCAGAACTTAATAAATTAGAATATACAGTTTCAAATCCATTACCATGATCTATTACTACAGTCAACCCATATCTCGGGTCATTTTTAATTGTTTTAATCACTCCAACTTCTGCTGATTGTACAACAGTTGTCTTTTCTGCTTTAATATCAATTCCTAGATGTGTTACCCATTCCTCTAATGTTTCCGAATATACTAAGTTATCTTTTGCATATCCTCTTAATATTTCACCTTCAACTGGTTTTTGAAAAACTAATTCTTTTTCTTCTACTTGTTGTGTCTCAGTTACAGTTTGCTCAGAAACAGTTTCTTCAACTACCTCTTCAACTTCTATAGCTTCTTCTTTAATATCTTCATCAATAATTTCTTCAAATCTACTTTCTTTTTCTGAATCAGATATAATTTCTTCTGTTTCTTCCGCTTCTTCAATTGTTTTTCCTATTTCCATACTTGCACTTTCTGTTTCATCAGTTGTTATAATACTCTCAATCACATCATTCTCAATCTCTTGACTTTGAGAAATCTCATCAAATGTTATTAGTTCTTGTGATTCACTATTATTTAAATTATTTGCATATGTTAAAAGTGCTATTATTATAATAAGTAATATTGCAACACCTATTCCTGAATAGAATATAACTTTATCACTACCACTCATTTTATCTTTCATTATTCTCCTATTATCTCTTCTCATATAATCCTCCTTAAATAATTTGTTATTACAATTATTTCCCATTCTTCTAAGATTATACATTTAAACTATTTATTTCTTTTATCTCAACATCTTTATAGAAGTGATGTATTATTTCTTCATAAGTATATCCTTGTTTAGCAAGTGAATCTGCTCCTGTTTGACTCATACCAACACCATGACCATAACCTATTACTGAAAATATTATCTTATTATCTTGTCTTATTACTTCGAAATCTGCTGATCTAAGACCAAGAATAGTTCTTGTTTCTACTCCAGATAATTCATAATTTCCAAATTTAATTGTTCTTACTCTACTTCCATCTGTATATTCAAGTACTTTTATATCTTCATAATTATTAAAATCTATTTGAATATCTGAATATGATTCTTTTAATTTATTTAATAATTCATCAGATGTAAATTCTACTGAAGATGCGTATTGACTATATGAATCTTCACCTACTGTTTCTACAACTTGTAAATATGGATATCCTGTACCTCCCCATACATTTACTGGTATTTCTGTTGTTCCTCCACTATTTGAATGAAAAAAAGCATTTATCGGTTCATTATTATATGTAACTATTTTTCCACTTGTTTCTGCTACTGCAGTTTGAATTTTATTCCAATTACTTTCACTTATACTTGCATCCCATTTAGCTAATCTATCTTCTTTAGAAATCCATGCTTGACAACATGCATAGTTAGTACAAATATCTGCATTATCATGTTTCTTATTTTGAACTTTATATATTGTATATGTTCTTGCTACTAGACTTTGAGCTTTTAATGCTTCTAATTCAAAATCTGCTGGCATTTCTGCTGAAACTACATTTACTAAATATTCTTCTAATTTCACTTCTTCTACTACTCCAGTATTATGATTTAATAATTTAATTATTGAATAATCTCCTGTATATTCTGCAACTACTGGTGGCTCATAATATTCTTCTTGACTTATATTTTCTTCTATTACACTATTTTTCTCTATTTCATTTTTCTCTTCTACTTCCACCTTATTCTTTGTTGTTAATAATGCTGGAAGTATAAAAAAAAGAAGTAGAAATGAAAATAAATAAATTACACCCTTTTTCATCTTTTCACCTCTTTAATATATATTCTTCTTTTTAAGAACATAACATTTGTTTTTTCATATCATCTAATACTCTTCTCTCTATTCTGGATACTTGTACTTGTGTTATACCTAGTATTTTACCAACCTCAGATTGTGTCTTTTCTTTAAAAAATCTAAGTAATATTACTTCTTTTTCTTTCTTATCTAGATTTTGTATCATTTCACGCACAAATATCTTGTTTGTAGTATCTTCTGCTTCATTCTTTCCATTTGATAATGTTTCTAAGATACTTATTGTATTTCCATCTTTATAATTCGTATATCTTCCGTCTTCTATTGATTCAATTTGTTTGCTTGTTTCTAATGCTAAATTAATATCTTCTTTTGAAACTTTTAGTTCTTTTTCTAATTCTTCTAATGATATTTCTCTACCTTTATTTACTATATACTCTTTTTGTAATTCTTTTATTTTTACATATAGTTCTTTTAAACTTCTACTTACTTTTACTGGTCCATCATCTCTTATAAATCTTTTTATTTCTCCTAACATGTATGGTACTGCATATGTTGAAAGTTTTACATCAAATTCAGGATTAAATCTTTTTATTGATTTTATAAATCCTATACAACCTATCTGATACAAATCTTCTGGTTCATGTCCTCTTCCATTAAATCTTTTTACTATACTCCAAATTAATCCGACTATTTTCTGATACTAATTTTTCCAAATGATACTTATCTCCATCTCTGGCTTTTACAATTGATTCTATGTTGTTTTCATACATATTTAAATCACCCTTTTTATTAATTTGTTACCATTTCAAAATCTGATATCTCTTCTTCATTTTTTTTAGATTTAATTTTCTTTCTCATATTTATCCTTGTTCCAAGTCCTAAAACAGATTCTGTTTCTACACTATCCATGAAACTTTCCATAATTGTAAATCCCATACCGGATCTTTCTAAATTAGGTTTTGTTGTATATAACGGTTCTTTTGCCATATCTATATTCTCAATACCTTTTCCTTTATCTGATATTTCAATAATAAGCTCATCAGATGTTAATTTAGCATGTACCTTTACTATTCCTTGCTTATTTTCATATCCATGTATTATTGCATTTGTAACTGCTTCTGATACTGCTGTTTTAATATCTGCTAATTCTTCAATTGTAGGGTCTAATTGTGATACAAATGCAGCAACTGCTATTCTTGCAAATGCTTCATTACTTGATTTACTAATAAATTCTAATTTCATTTCATTTTCTAAAATTTCTTTCATATTTTTACCTTCCTTTTATATATTTTGTGAAATTGGTATAAGTCTTAATATTCCACTCATTTCAAATATTTTTTCAACACTTTTAGTTAAATTACATATTTCAACTTCTGAACCAATCATATTTGCAAACTTATATCTACCAATTATAAAGCCTATTCCTGAGCTATCCATGAATGTAACACTACCAAAGTCAAACATAATCTTTTTAGGCATATATCTCTGAATCTCATAATCTACCCTCCCCCTTATTTTTTGAACATTGCAATCATCAATTTCATTATTAATTTTAAAAGTTAATAACTTGTCCTCTTCATTAAAATTTGATTCCATAACTTCCTCCTCATTTGTTTTGTTAGATGCATTATATTACCATTACCATATTTTTCCAATAGCAAAAAAGTAGAAGTTTTGTCGTAATTTTAGAAGTTTTCGACAAAAAAACAAAACACCAATTTATGATGTTTTGTTTTCGTTTTTTCTTACTCTGTCTTTATTAAAATTTAATTACATTAATGGTGCTAATAATCTTAATATACTCAATATTATAAATTTGAAAAAATCCAATTTTTCTTTAGTTTGCATATTATCCTTAGTTATCTCTTCACAATTTTTAATTGTTTCAAGAAAATCTTCTTTTATTTCATAAACCACTTTACTATTATACATCCAAACACCACATTCATAATGTAGCGATAAGCTTCTGTAATCCAAATTAATTGTACCTACGACTGCAGTTGTATCATCTGAAGCAAACATTTTTGAATGGATAAATCCTGGTTTATATTCATAAATTTTAACACCTGAATTTATCAGTGGTTCATAATATGATCTACTTAAAAAATGAACAAACTTTCTATCTGGAATACCTGGCATAATAATTCTTACATCTACTCCTGATTTTGCAGCGATTTGTAGTGCTGCAATCATATCACTACTTATAATAAGATATGGTGTTGTAATATATACATAGTCAGTAGCTCTATTTAAAATACTCATATATAATCTTTCACCTACTGGTTCTTCTTCAATAGGTGTATCTGTAAAAGGTTGTACAAATTCTTTAGATTTAATTTCTATATCAGGTTTAAATTCTTTATAATCATCTATTGTATGTGTTATAGCATTCCAAATTGATAAAAACATTGTTGTGAGTCCAAAAACTGCATCCCCTCTTAAAAGTATTGCCGTATCTTTCCAATGCCCATGTTTTTTGTGTTCATTTATATATTCATCAGCAATATTAATTCCTCCAGTAAATCCTACATTGCCATCAATCACACATATTTTTCGGTGATTTCTACTATTGAAATTTGAATTTAAAAAATTATTAAACTTATTAAATGGTACACATTTTATACCTTTTTTATCTAAATTGCTTTCAAAATCACTCTTTAGAGTTGTAAGACATCCAAAATCATCATACATTATCCTTATATCAACACCTTGTTTAGCTTTTACTTCAAGAATATCTAAAATACTTGTCCACATTTTCCCATCTTGGATAATAAAGTATTCTAGGAAAATAAATTTTTTTGCTTTCTTTAATTCATTCAGCATAGATACTAACATATCTTCGCCTAATCTATAATATTCTATTTCTGTATTTTGATATAGAGATGCATGTGCAGTCTCTAAAATATATTGAGATTGCCTATATGCACTCTTATTAATTATTTCTAATTCTTTTCTTTCTTTTTCGTTATTTATCATATTTGTTAAATAAATATTTCCAACTTCTTTGTAATGTTTTAATTCTTTCTGACTAAATAAATTTCTCCAAAACATTACATATAGCAAACCTCCAAATATAGGAAACATAACAACTGTTATCATCCATATCATTTTATATTCTACTTTACTGTCTTTTGTGGATATGTATGCTACTGCTAATATACTTAAGATAAGCATTAATAAATAGAACCATGTAAAATTATTACCTAAAAAAATATATACACCTACTATAACTGATATTTGTATTACTATTGCAATTAAAGTTACAAGTATTTTCATTTGTATTGAATTGAGTATTTTTTTCATCTCCTATTCCTTCCTTTCTTGATAATCAATTTACAATTTTTCAAATTACTTCTTAATTATCGTACTTTCTATTTCCATATAATTCAATAAAATATTTTCCAATTTAGGATAACAAAAATATAGGTATATAAGACTACTTTCTTTTATACACCTATATTACTTCAAATATATATTCTTGTCAATTGTATTAAATCTTTATTTTCTTTATTCTTTCAACCGCTTCTAAAGTCGCTTCTTTGCTTCCAAAGGATGTTAATCTAAAATAGCCTTCTCCATTTTTCCCAAATCCTGCACCTGGTGTTCCTACAACATTAGCGTTTTCCAATAGATAATCGAAAAACTCCCAAGATGTCATATTATTTGGACATTCAAGCCATATATATGGTGAGTTTACTCCACCTGTATATTTTATTCCTAAATCTTCCATTGCTTTTGAAATTATTTTTGCATTTTCTTGATAATATTTAATATTTTCTTTTATTTGTTTTTGTCCTTCTTCTGTAAATACTGCTGCTGCTCCTAATTGTACTGGCCAAGAAACTCCATTGAATTTACTTGCTTGTCTTCTACACCACAATTTATATATGTTTTTTCCTTCTCTTTCTAGTTCTTTAGGAATAACCGTATATCCACATCTTACTCCTGTAAACCCAGCTATTTTAGATAATGAGCAAAATTCTATTGCACATGTTTTACTTCCTTCTATTTCAAATATAGAGCGTGGTAAATCTTCTGTTATAAATGATTCATATGCAGAATCAAATAATATTATTGCATCATTTGAATTAGCATAATCTACCCATATTTTTAATTCTTCTCTTGTGTATACTGAACCTGTTGGATTATTTGGTGAGCATAGATATATAATATCTGCTTTCACATTATTATCTGGCATTGCTTTAAAATCATTTTCTTTTGTTGAATTAGCATATATTATTTCTCTACCAGCCATTATGTTTGTATCTACATATACAGGATATACTGGATCTGTTACAAGTACAGTGTTATCTTTAGCAAATATATCTCCAATATTACCACAATCAGATTTAGCACCATCATTTACTAATATTTCATCTTTAGATATATCTACATTCATTTCTTTTTTATAATAATTAGAAATTGCTTCTCTTAAAAATTCATATCCTTCACCATCTGGATATCCTTTAAATGTTTCTTTTTTAGATAAATCTTCTACACCTTTTTTCATAGCTTCTATTACTACATTTGAAAGTGGAAGTGTTACATCTCCAATTCCTAATTTTATTACTTTTTTATCTGGATTTTCACCTACATATTTATTTACTCTTTTTGCTATATCTGCAAATAAATAATTTGGTATTAAATTATCATAATTTGAATTTAGTTTCATAATATCCTCCTAATTTATATCTCTATTTTTCCTTCAAATACAGTTTCAGCTGTTCCTGTCATATATACTGTATCATCTGTATATTTAATATTTAAATCTCCACCTTTTAATTTTACTATAATATCTTCATTTTTATTACAAATTTCATTTAAGACTGCTGCAACTGCTACTGCACATGCACCTGTTCCACAAGCTAGTGTTTCTCCACTACCTCTTTCCCATACTCTCATTTTTAATATATTTGAATCTAATATTTCTACAAATTCTGTATTTACTCTTTCTGGAAATATTTCATTGTTTTCAAATACTTTACCTATATTTTCTAAATCTATATTGTCTATATCTTTAGTAAATATTACACAATGTGGATTTCCCATAGATACACATGTTATATTATATTCTTTTCCTTCAACTTCAAGTTTTTCATTAATAACTTTTTCTTTATTAAATATAACTGGGATTTCTTTAGATATTAGTATTGGAGCCCCCATATCTACTGTTAATTTTTTTACTATTCCATTTTCTTTTATTACTTTAAGTTTTTTTATTCCGCTTAAAGTTTCAACTAAGACTTCATCTTTTTGTGTGTCTACGATATTGTTATCATATAGGAATTTCCCTACACATCTAATACCATTACCACACATTTTCCCCTCTGAACCATCTAAATTAAACATTCTCATTTTAGCATCTGCTATTTCTGATGGACATACTAATATTATTCCATCTCCACCTATTCCAAAGTGCCTGTCTGATAGTTTAATACTTAATTCTTCTGGATTTAAAATATCTTGGTTAAAACAATTAAAATATATATAATCATTTCCAAGACCATGCATTTTTGTAAAATTATATTTCATTTTACACCTCTTTATATATTTATATACATTCAAATTATTGTTATGTATTTTTTGTAATTATATATTTGTTTATTATTAATGTCAAATATATACTTTCACACATTATGTATTTTATTGATATAAATATATTATTGATCTAATCGTTTATTACAAGGGATTGAATTACTTCTTTAATAATTTTTGTTTAGTTTCTTTTTCTATTTGTTTTAAACTTTTCTTAGGTGTTTCTAATTCTTCTGGCATTGTACCACCTAGATAATTAATAGTATCTCTAATTGCTTTCCCAGCTTCAAAATGTGCATCGCTCGCATTTTTTTCACCCTTAATATTTTGATTTGTTATCTTTTGTCCTGTTTGTGTTATTCTAAATAAATTACCTGCAAGCTCATCACTTCCCATATTATCTAAAATTTCTTCTCTATACCTTAAACCTTTTCTTTTTGCAATATCATCGGCAGTCTCACCGTTATACAATCCTTTATATCCTGCATTTGTAAATTTATCTTAATTTTTAACTCCTGCATTTTTCGCTACTTGATATAATATTAAGTTTTTATCTTTAGTCTGTTTTCTAACATAGAATCTTTTTTCATTTTCATCTAAATCTAAAAATTCTATTTCATTTAACTCTTGTTTTCTTGTTTTAATTGCAAAATATGTTTGTGCATATGCAATAGCTTTTTTTCGGCTATCTCCATTTTGTGCTATTAAATAACAAGCATATCTTGATAGTTTGTAATCATCGATAATTTTATCTTTTGCTCCTGAAGGCATTGGTACCGTTTTGTCGACATCGACAAAATGGTCAAATATTGCATTATCACTAGTTTTACAACTCTCTTTGGCTTTTTCAATTACTCTTTCAAATTTTCTCCATTCAACATATTCCATTATCTCTTTAAGTTCTCTTGCAAGCCAAAATTCATTGCCATTTTCATCAATATGTTTTATACTTTCAAACATACCATTAGCATACTTTTCTATTTCATTCATATAATATCACATCCTCACACATATCATACAAATATTTGTTTTATTTATCAATGTTTTAACATAAAATTATTTTTTTATTGTCAATATTATCATACAATTATTATTCCTAAAATAGTAGCTATTTCTGATGCTTGCATATAGTTTAATTTTAGATTTTTAAGTTCATGAAAATTATCTGATATTATTGGAGATGTAAATTCATCATTTGAAAAATCTAATCCATATAATTCAGTATTAAAGAAATTGTTTTCAATAAAATAGCATTTATTTGTTTTAATTTTTTTAAATTTCACTTCACTAAAATTGGTTTCAGTAAAATCACTTTCATTTATTAACATACTTTCCATCTTACTTTTTTGAAATATTGCATATCTAAAAAGTGAATTCTTTATTTCACATTGTAATAGTTTGGTTTCTCCAAAAGTACTTCCTAAACATTTTGTTTCATTAAATTCTACATTTTTAAAATATGCATTTGTAAAATTTGAATTAGATAAATCACAATTTATAAATTTAACATTAACAAAACTAGATGATCTAAAATTGCAGTTATTAAAAACTACATTTCTAAATGTTATCATCTTACAATCTACTTTTTCAAACTCTATATCATTATATTTCTCGTTATTAAATTCTGAGTTAGCAATATAATAATCACTTTCTTTAGAATTTTCATAAATATTATAGAATTCCAAAATACCACCTCTTTTTTATATTAATCTATTTCGTTTTTATTTTTCCAATTATATCTTTGTATATATTTATTGTCAATTAAATACTAAAATAGTAAAGAACTACTTTACAGTAACTCTTTACTATTTTTAATTAATCTATGCATATAATAGTATTTTCTACTATTTCGTTTTCAATATCTCTATATGGATATTGTTTTGTTTTCCCTTCATAAATTATTTTATCTTGTAATTTATTATAGAAATCATAAGGTTTAATATTATGAGGCTTTTGATTTCCAAATATATTTAAATCTATTTCTTTAAATAATTGTGCAATCCATTCAGAACAAAAATATCTATTTTTATTTTTTATTCCTTTTGCAACTAAAAGCATTGATATTAACCCTAAATAATTGTATCTATAATCATCTTTATTAGATAAATAATATTGTACTTTATTTGCAAATTTTATATATTGCTCATTAGTTAAACTAAGTTTAATTACTGCAAATTCGCCTTTATTTATTTTTTTTGCAAATCTTCCGTCATGTAAACTTTCTATAGATAAACCTGCATCAAATATATTATATAGACTCTTTTGTGTAAATGCTATCATATTTTTTAATGATTTATCAAAAGAAATTCCAATATGTGCATAATTATCTCCATCTTGTCTGTTATTAAAATTCAATTCTGCTCTTTTTTTTATTAATAATTCTGGCCATGTTTTATTGTTACTTATTACTAAATATATTACTTTATTTTTGTGTAACATTTTTTCTCCTATTTTATCTTATTTAACATCTCTCTATATGTTTCTAATTTCTTTGTTTCTTCATCTATTTTAGATTGTGGTGCTTTATTTACAAACCCTGGATTAGATAGCATTTTTTCACATCTAAGAATTTCTGATTCTAGTCTTTTAATTTCTGCGTCAATTCTTTTTTGTTCTTCTGCTAAATCTATTAATCCATCTGCTGGCATATATAACTCTATTCCAGACGTCATAATATTTATTGTATTTTCTAATTCTTCTTTTTTATCTAGTACAATAATATCACTTGCAAAACCAAATTTCAATAATAATTCTTTTGAATTTTCTAATTCTTTTTTGTATTTTTCACTAACAAATATTAATTTAGCTTTTTTACTTGGGTGTATATTTTTTTCATTTCTAATATTTCTAATTCCAACTATAATTTCTTGAATTTCTTCCATTGTTTCTTGTTCTTTTTCAAATGAAAAACTAGAGTTTCCTTTTGGCCAATTTGATATCATTAAATCTATATCATCATAATTTATTAAACTACTATAAATTTCTGATGTAACAAAT